>QCFO01000006.1 GCA_003280225.1 Prochlorococcus sp. AG-363-K07
ATCGCTCCACTTAGTATTTCATTACCTTGTTCTTTGCGTGCAGTTAAGACAGATAAGGAGCCAACAACTCTTCCTAGTGCGACTACTGCTGGGTCACTGCGACTATCGCTCATTCCTCCTGAAGCACGACGTGTATTTACCTTTTGTTGTGTTAAAAGTTTCCTACCTAAGGATGTACCTGTTTCTTCTAGTTTTTTAACCATTGAGCAGTCGGGACTAAATTTCACCTTGATTGGTTCAAATGCAAATTTGAAGCCACCATCTCTTAGTTTATTTTCTAGTAGATCCAAGGCTTCTCCACTCCATCCATAACTACCAAATATCCCTACCGGTTTATTTCGCTCTCCTTCTGCTAGTAGCGTCCCTAGCGCAGAAACTATTGGTGTTGGTGCATGTCCACCAAGAGTTGGAGAGCCAATTAGATAGGCATCAGCTTTTCTAATGGCTTTAGTTAATTCTGATGTGGCAGTGAATTCACAATTAAGGCTTTCTACACGAACACCTGTTTGATTTAATCCATTTGCTAGAGCATCAGCGATTGACGCTGTATTCCCATAGGCACTTGCGAAGAGTAAAACGACTCGGATTAGTGATTTTTGTTGAGCCTCCCCCCATCGCTGATAGTCGTTCACTAAACTTCGCCAACTCGTTTCTATAGCTGGTCCGTGCCCAGGGGCAATACTATTAATATCAAGTTCTTCTAGTCTGCCTACAATATTGCTCACTTGACTTTCCATCGGAGCCATTAAGCAGTCGTAGAAATGTCTACGGTCTTCTTCGCTCATAGTTCTGTTGTCTTCTGCCCACTCTTTTGTGCAAATGTGAGCAGCAAAAAATTTGTCACTCATTAATAGACCTAGCTTTTCTTCAAAAGCAAGCAACCCTCCTGGCCATCGAGGAGTTGGTGTTGGAATTAGTTTGAGCTGGTAAGAATCATTAATGTTTAATGTTTGCTCCTGCTTGATAATTTGTATAGCAGGAAATGTCAATTTTTCTGCAGGTAGATTGCTTTTTTCTCCTGGTAGGAGATGCTTCTCTTGGCCCCATAATTCTTCCAGTAATTTCGCACCTGGATTAGAGCTGATCAACTCCAATTCGGGATAATTTTGTTTTAATTTTTTTAATAATTTCACTCGATTTGGATTAACATGGCCGACGATTACTCTCAATTTCCTTGTGTTATTTGGTAAGCTCTTTGAAAGTTCTGGAATGAACGCGTTGGAATATATATCGCCAGGGGGATGAACAAGGATGGGACTATTTTGTAAACATTGATCAGTCTTAGTCCTATTAAATAGGAAGCAGTTGTCAGTACTACCTCTTTCAAGTGCATATTCAAGTTCAAACCGTAATCGTTTAGGACTCAATCCTCTCAAGCTGATTAGTCCTGGCTCTATAGGAATAGTGATAACTTGTAGTTGATTTTGATTTTCTTGAGAAGACTGCATGATTTTGTCTTTCATTAGTAGTGGTTCCCTACTTTCCTATGGTGTACGGCCGTAATCGCTTCAGTATCTGCTACGTTGCCTTGCTCCACAATTGCATAGATTATCCAATGATCTGGGCCTTCGAGCCGTTGTGAGACCCGACAATCTAAAAAGGCCAATGCATCTGCTAGAACAGGTCCACCTAAGGCCGTCTCATCTAATATATTGACTCCTAAAAAGCGGTCGGCTCCCGGTGGAAATCGTTTAAGAAAGTGTCGAAGCAATGATTGGCAGTTCTCTTCTTTGAGAATATTCACTACGAATCGATCTTCAACCTGCATCAAGCTTTCTATTGCTCTGTCTTTAGCAACTGCGACAGTTAGTCCAGGTGGTTTGAAACTTGCTTGACTAACCCAGCTAGCAACCATTGCCCCACTGCGTTTACTTTTCCCTTTTCCCTGACTAGCAGTTACGATATATAGTCCACCACTTAATCTTCCCAAGGCCTTATCAAGTTCACCATCAAGACTTTTCATTAGTGCAATACTTTTTTTCTGGTTGAGGAGTTGTCCTAAGTCTGTTCCGGCCTCTTCAAACCGCTGAAATGTATTTTCATCAGGCACGGCTTTCACTCGTAAAGGTGCAAATGCTTCTTTTTGTCCAAGCGCTCGCATCTGGTTTGCTAATGAATCAATAGGTTCATCATTACCACCAAATGCATCATAAATAGCTACCCATTGTTTTTGCTTTAAGGCTGCTAATAAAGTGCCAATCGAACTTTGAATGTCTGAATCTGGTTCATTTGGCCATGTTGGGACAACTATGGCTTCTGCTTGATTAATTAGATTACTTAGTTCTTGTGTATCTGTTCCACGCAAATCTACAAGTTGTACCTGTGCTGCTGCTTTGCTTATCCCATGAGCTATTGATTGGCTGAGTCGATCGCAAAAACCATATTGACTGAGATAACAAACAACTGCATATTTTTCTCCTTTACTTCTTTGACTACTCCATTTGTGATAGTTAGTTGTCCATAGATTGATGTGATATTTAAGGAGGGGACCATGACCTACGGCAATTATTTTGATTGAAGTTAATTCACTGATTCTTTTAAGAGCCTGTAAAACACTTCTTGCATTTGGACCCATTAAACAATCATAATAAAACCTAAAGTCGGGACCAAGAAGATCAGGTTCGTTGTCATAAAGATCATTTGAGCAATAGTGAAGTCCGAAGGCATCACATGTGTAGAGGATCTGACTGCCATGATCGAAAGAAAAAATTGTATCTGGCCAATGCAAATTTGGAGTGCTAAAAAATTCTAACTTATGTTCTTTGCCACTCATTGGATTTCTTCCTAGATCAAGCTCACTCCCACTTTTAACAATTTTTGTTTTGAAATCTCTATGGATTTGATTCTGTAAAAATTGAATTGCAACTTTAGAGGCTACAATTGTAATTTCAGGATTATTTTTTAGGAGATACGATATTAGTCCCGAATGGTCAGGTTCTGTATGACTGACAATTAAATAGTCTATGGACTTTGGATTAATTTTTTCTTGAAGGAGTTGTAGCCATATCTCTTTAAATTTCAGGTGGCTTGTATCAATTACGGCATTTTGTGCTCCCTTGATAACAAAACTGTTGTAGGTTGTTCCGTTACGAAGTCCAAATTCAATATCAAAACGGCTACGGTCCCAGTCGAGTGATCTGATTACTATTGTGTCTGGCCCTATGTTTTCACATTGTAGGGACAGGCGTTGTTCTAACTTTGTCTTTGCAATGATATTTTGTTTAGGAGAGTGCATGGGATCTTTGCAGCTGATAATTGAGACTTGAAAAAGAGAAATTTTTAATTAGTCAAGTCAGTTTAAGACCAGGATAAAGTCGGAAGCCAGTTGACGAGACTTGGAGCAATGATTATGAGGCATAAAACACAAATCTGTAAGCCAACAAAAGGTAGTGCACCCATATAGATTTCTTTAGTTGTAATTGATTTTGGAGCAACACCTCTTAGGTAAAAGAGAGCAAAGCCAAATGGAGGTGTCAGGAAAGAGGTCTGAAGATTTGCTCCTATGACTACTCCTAACCAAAGTAGAGCTTCTGGACCAAGTAATTGTCGAGCGGTTGGTAGTAGTAATGGGACTGCAATAAATGCAATCTCGAAGAAGTCAATAAAAAAGCCTAGAAAGAAAATAATTAACATACTGAATATCATGAATCCGATTTTGCCACCAGGTAAATTAATTAAAATATTTGCTATCAGTTCATCCCCACCTACACCTCTGAAAACCAAGCTAAATGCGGTTGAACCCAGTAAAATTGCCATCACCATTGATGTTGTCCGCATAGTTTCATCACATACTTGTGAAAGTGCTTTCCGACTAAAACCTTTGTGTATTCCTGCTAGTATTATTGCTCCAATTGCTCCAAGAGTTCCTGCTTCTGTAGGAGTTGCTATTCCAAAAAAGATACTTCCAAGTACCACTAAGATGAGTCCAAGTGGTGGAAGCATGATTCGAATAAGTTGTAATATCTGTAGTGGTGATAGTTCTATAGAACCTTGCTGAGGAGCTAATTCTGGCTTAAGAGTTGTAATTACTAGTACATATATAGCAAAAACACTAGCCATTAGTATGCCTGGAATTAATGATCCTAGGAAAAGATCTCCAACGGAAATTCCTAACTGGTCTCCAAGGACTACTAATACAATGCTTGGTGGGATGATTTGCCCGAGAGTTCCTGATGCTGCAATCACGCCAGTGGCTAAAGAACGGTCATAGCCTGCTCGGAGCATTGCAGGCAGGGAAATTAGTCCCATAGTGGTCACAGTTGCTGCCACTACCCCTGTCGTGGCAGCAAGTAATGAACCTACAATTACAACTGCTAGAGCTAAACCTCCACGAATTCCACCAAGAAGTTTGCCCATACTTTCTAATAGGCGTTCAGCAATCCCCGATGTTTCAAGCATTGCTCCCATGAAAATAAAGGCGGGGATTGCGAGCAATGTGAAGTTAGCCATTATGCCTAGAATTCTCTGGGGAAGAGCTGTTACGAATAAGGGATCAATAACACCTACGCCCATTCCCAAGATTGAAAAAATGACTGCTATTCCCCCTAAGCAAAATGCAACTGGATATCCTGTCAAAAGAACTATGACCAAGCTACAAAACATTCCTGGTCCAAGGATCACTGTCGGATCGAGGGCAATTACGTAACCAAGGAATTCAATTTCTATCAATGTTGTTCTCCTTATGGCTATTGACTGATTGTGTCAGCAACTTTGAGTCCTGTAGTTTTGACCAGTTTTTAATTCCTTCTGCAATACCTTGTAGAGATAAGAATAGAAAACTTATAGGTATTAGGGTCTTAATCCAATATCGTGGCAATCCATTTGGGTCGGGAGAGACTTCTCCAATTAGCCAAGAGTGGATAGTTGGTTCAATTGAAATAGTGGCTACACCTAGTGCAAATGGTAAGAGTAAAAATAATGTGCCAACTAGTTCTAGCTTTATTCTTTTCTTTTCGCTCCAACGGCTTTGTAGAACATCTACTCTTACATGACCTTGACGTTGTAAAGTCCACCCTAATCCGAGCAAGAATATGACATCAAATAGATACCATTGACCTTCTATGAGTCCATTAGAGCTTAGATTATATCCAATAGCTACTCCTAAATATCGCCCAATGACGTTCCAGAATCCCAACCCTAGCATTACTAAGACAGACCACCTCGCCAGTATTGCGACTGTACGATTGATATTGTCTATTTGACTTGCGATTTGAAGCAATTTTTTTTTGTGCATTTTTGCTTCTATAAATAGTTAAATCGTGAGAGGGAAAATTCGTTCACTTGGTTCCATGTAGAGATGTCTGTACGGAATTGTTTCCAATCAAGGAAGAGTTTGCTAAAGCTTTTATCTTTTGCAGCAATATCTGCGTAGAGCTGAAATGAAGCTTCTTTAGCGGCCTTTAGAATTGTGTCTTCGTATGGGACTAGTTCGGTACCATTTGTTAGTAGCCTTTGCAAAGCACTCCCATTTAATGCGTCATATTCACTCAACATATTCAGGTTTGCTTCGTAACAGGCAGTTTTAAAGATTTCTTGGTATTGCTTTGGAAGTTTGTTCCAAGCTTTTTGATTGACAATTGCGTTGAGTGTTGGGCCAGGTTCCCACCAACCTGGATAGTAGTAATAGCGAGCTGCTTTAGCTAAACCAAGTTTTTCATCGTCATATGGTCCAGTCCATTCTGCTGCATCAATTGCGCCTCGATCAAGAGCTAAAAAGACTTCCCCGGCTGGGAGTACTTGAACATTTACCCCCAACTCTGCCATGACTTCGCCACCTAATCCTGGAATGCGCATTTTTAGTCCTTGAAGAGATTTCAGCCCATCAAGCTTTTCTTTAAACCATCCACCCATCTGTGCGCCTGTATTTCCTGCAGGGAAGCTGATCACACCAAAATCAGAGAATATTTTGTTTAGTGCTTCTATTCCACCACCTTGGTAAAGCCAGGCATTTTGTTGTTGCGCTGTCAGGCCGAATGGTACTGACGTCCCAAATGCAAATGATGGATTTTTCCCTTTGTAGTAATAGCTTGCTGTATGGCCACATTCTACTGATCCTACTTGCACTGCATCGAGTACTTCAAGTCCAGGAACTATCTCACCAGCGGCATATGGTTTGATTTCGAATTTTCCACCACTCAGTGCGGAAACACGTTCACTGATTTTCTCGGCACCTCCATATATTGTGTTCAGTGATATAGGCCAGCTGGTAGCCATACGCCAACGCACTGGTGGAAGTTCACTAGTGTTTCTAGTCTCCTCTTTGCGGATTGTGCAAGCACTTAGTAAACCAGCTCCCACGGCACCAGTAAGTGCCTTGGTACTTGCTCCGAGTAGCTTTCTCCTTTGCATGCTTTTTTATTTTGATCTTAAGTAACATTGTCAGTATTGAGTGGAAGTTATCAAGCAACTTAATTATGCTTTTTCTGAACTTAGGAATATCTGGAAACTTTAAAAATCTAGTGAATTTGGTGAAGATGATGTAATTGAGGAAATCTTATGAGTTGATTTACTGAATTTTGCACCAAGAATTGAAAGTTGCCGCTTGACCAATCTCACCACCTTGTTCATTTTCCAGCATCCATATACACGCATTGCTAATGCGAAATTGCTCTCCTTTTTTATTAATTCTTATACCTTCGTAATTTTTGATTGCATTGTTTTTGGTTATAGCGTTAAGCATTGCTTTGCGTTCTAAACGTACTTCTTCTGGAGCCGTCATTTTGGAAGGTAAATCGATCATTTCATCCCAACATCTACCCCAAAGTAGGAGTGCACTTTTATTTGCATATATAATGTGTGGCTCTGTTGAATTATCATGTGCGATAACTGGGGCTTGTAGGTTGAAAAGGATTATTGCCAGCTTTATTTCGGTTTGGTAATTCTGCGCGAAGGGTATTAGTGCTTGATTAAAGGTATTGTGATATGAGCGTAATATTTGGCTTGCTGTTTTTAAGGATTTTTTAGTAAGCCAAGAATTTTCAATCATCTGATGCCATAGCTTGTAACATAGCTTGTTGCGCTAATACTTGCCCTTGTTCACGTAGGTGATTAGTAAATTTTTGACGTGCATCAAGATATCTGGGGTCTTCAGCTAGAGGTAGTTCTTTTGCCGAATCTATCCCAGTATCCCCTTCCATTGAGGGAGTAATTACAACAAGATCAACATCAAGGTTGCCTTCATATTTCCACCAAAGACTTGGATTGAGCAAAGCTGAATGAGGAGATACTGGTTTTCTTTTTGGAGAGTGTGGAGATTCATTCTTTTCTTGTAGAGATTTCTCCGCTAATGTTTTTAGAACTTTCTGTCTCTCTTCTGCTAAATCTGCAAGTAATTTTGATCTCGTTCTTCCTCTTAATTGAAATAGAACGAAAGGGTCTTCTCTGAAGCGATCACCCATTAAAAAGTAAATCGCACTGATGTGTTTGCATGGGTTGGCTTTATCAGGACAACTACACTCACTACGCACTTCTTGTAATTTGAAGGGAAATAAACGCCTTCCACTTGCTGCAAAGGCTCTTTCGATATCAGATGGCATGATTCCTGCAAGAAGTTGGGCTGACCAGCGAGCCTTTTGAGTTAATGCTTCTAATACATAACTCCAATCTTCATCATTCAGTACATCTAGCCAAAGTTTAACTTTGTAAGGGTCTTCTTCTGTTCCTTGTACTCTTGCATGTACTCTACGACCTTCAAAACGTATAGAAGTCACATTACCTTCTCTTGCATATCCCCAGGCTCTTTCAAGTCGCTTTTTAAATCTGTAGGAATTAATTAACTCCATCCATTGTTCAACCCACCATGGCTGTTTCCCTAAACCTTTTTCACTTAGGGCTGTTGTAATTTCCTGGTTATTGTTAGACGAATTTGTCATTTTGCTTAAGTCTCTTCCAAGCTAACAAGTTCACGTAATTCACTAACCCCAAGACTACCTAACCAATCTTCGCCTGAGCCAATAATATCTTCTGCAAGTCTGGATTTTTGTCGAATCATTTGATCTATTTTTTCTTCTACTGAACCACTTGTCACAAATTTGTGAACCATAACTCTATTTTCTTGTCCAATTCGATAAGCACGATCTGTCGCCTGATTTTCTACAGCAGGATTCCACCATCTATCAATATGAAAGACATGATTAGCGCGTGTGAGATTGAGTCCTACACCACCTGCTTTAAGTGATAACAAAAAGATTTGTGGCCCTCGTGGATCTTCTTGGAAACGATCAACCATTGCTTGACGCTCCTTTTTAGTTGTACTTCCATGTAGGAATGGAATCTCACAATGCCATCTTAGTTGTAGGTATGCTTGTAAAAGATGGCCCCACTCTGCAAATTGTGTAAAAAGAAGCGCTCTATCTCCCGCATCGATCACTTCTTCTAATATTTCTTCTAGTCTTTGAAGCTTGGCAGATCGTTCGAGAAAATCCTCTTTGACACTTTTTTCTTTCAGAACAAGAGCAGGGTGGTTACATATTTGCTTGAGGCGAGTTAGTAGGCCCAGAACTTTGCCATGCCGTTGTCCCCTAGGGGATTTAGCGATTGCATCTAGGGTCTCTTCAACAATTTTATGATAGAGATTCTGTTGTTCTTTACTGAGTCCTACCCATTCTCTTAGTTCAACTTTTTCTGGAAGATCGGAGATGATTGCTTTATCCGTTTTAAGTCTCCTCAGGATAAAAGGACTAACGCGAGCTTTGAGATCTCGTAGTGAGGAGATGTCTCCATATCGTTCGATCGGAAGTCGGTATCGTTGATGAAAGAATTCTTCTTCGCCAAGAACTTTGGGATTTAAAAAATCCATTAAAGCCCATAGTTCACTCACCCGATTCTCAACAGGTGTTCCAGTTAAGGCAATGCGAAACTTGTTGGCTTTATTGGCTCTAGCTATGTCACGTGTTGCTTTGCTTTGCTTTGCATTTGGGTTTTTAATTGCTTGTGCTTCATCGATGACGATGCCTTGCCAGTTAATGCTTTCTAGCAGTTCGCAATCTCTTTGCATTAGTCCATAGCTAGTCAAAAGGAGGTCGATGTTTTTGATTACTTTTGTAAGTTCTTCAATTGTGGAAGGTCGTTTAGGCCCGTAATGTTCATAAACTTGTAAATCAGGAGTAAAGGAAAGCGCTTCTCGTTTCCAATTGGTTAGTACTGAAGTTGGTGCAATAAGTAAGACTGGTTGTTTTAATTCTTGTTCAATTTTCAGATGTTGAAGAAAAGCAAGTAATTGAATAGTTTTTCCTAGACCCATATCATCAGCGAGACAAGCCCCCTGATCAAATCTGTGCAGGAATGCCAACCATCCCAAACCTTTTTCTTGATAAGGTCTAAGTTGCCCTACAAAGCCATCAGGAGCTGGTAAAGGGTCAGGAGCTTTTTGTTGATGGTATTGTTCTAGAACACCTTGAAGCTTCGGTCCTGCGATAAAGCGATGGACTGGAAGTTTCATTAGTGTGTTCCCTTCTGTGGCTGTTAACCTCAACGCGTCATCAAGACTGAGTTCAGGATTTGAACTACAGAAGTGTTCAGCATTTTTTAGATCGTTTGGTCTTAATTGAATCCAGGCACCTTTGTGATTTACGAGGGGACTTCGCTTGTCAGCTAACTGCTCTAGTTCACGTAGTGTCAACGTAACTCCTCCAATCATTAGCTCCCAGTTCCAGCTCAGGCTTTCTCCAAGTGTGAAGCTTTGAGAGGCTTTAGAAATTTCTGCCTGGATTGAGAGGCCAAGACGGCTAGCTAATCCGCCTGACAGACTTGGTGGGAGTTCGACTCCTACGCCAACGTCGCGGAGTTGAGTAGCTGCAGTTCGCACAATTACGAAAGCTTCTGCAGGTGTTAACTTCATTGATTTAGGTGTTGCGCTATCAAGACCTCTGGCTAAAGGTTCAAAAACTGTTAATGCTCGTCCTAATCCTTCTAAAAGAATCTCACCAGGATGTTCAACTCTGATTTCACCAAGTTGTAGAAACTCTGCTCCTGTAGCCCAGGCTGATGAGGCAGGTACTTTTAGGGTTGGATCTGCTTCTGCCTGTAATGCGAAGCGTAATTCCCATAGATCTTCTCCTTGGAGTGGGGTAAATAATTCAAGACATGCTCGGGCAGGAGCTACATTGCCAGTGACACCTTCTCGCCAATGAGAACTAGCTGTTGCCAGACGTTGGACTTCTTCATCTGTAAGAGTGATGATTCCACTCTCAGAGCCAAGAGCTTCCTGCCAAGAGGATAGTAAGGGATCCAGGTCATTGAAATCTGCTGTAAATCCTTTACGCAATTGAGCATCTACGAGTTCTTCTAAAAGGTTGGCTACACGTAGGCGACCACTACGTGGCCTGCATGATGCGACAGGATTAGCTGCTCGCATTGCCTCTGGTCTTAAGCGAGTTGTTCGATTACTTCTGATTCCTGTTGGCTCTCGCCATGGTAGAGCGCATGTAGCTACAAGTGGAAGCCTAGCTGCTAGTTCTTCTAACCGTTGCCGATCATCTTCTCGGTTTAAAAGAGGAACCCACCTTGCTCTATGGGGGTAGCCTTCTCCTTTACTAAATTCAACTTGTGGTAGCCAACGTCCACGGGTAATGACACTTAAAGACCATCTCTGCAGATGACTCCACCATCGCAGCTCTTCTCCGAGATCAGGGTGATCTCCTGACAACGGTAGTTTGGACAACCATTTTGCAGCAGCAGCTGGTTCTATTGCTAGTCCTTGTACTTGCCAAGGCCACCATTCAAATTTATTTGGAATAGGCTCTCCAGCTTGAAGAGGGAGACCAGTCCAACTGACTTGATTTGTTTTTGTTTCTAGTGATTTGTTTTTAGAAAGCTTGCCACATTTTTTAGGTTTAATTGCTCTGCTAGGAAGAGTGAGGCAAGCCGTTGCGTCTATAATGCCCTCTGGTAATAAATCCTTGTCATTCAGCCAGTCACGAAGATCCTCTGGCTTAAGAGAAAAGGGATGTTGAGCTGGAGTGTCATCAGGGCCATCAGGTGAAGCCACACGCCAATTATCTGCCCACACAAGAAGCGCTGGGCGACCAGAACTGGTCGGAGTACGAATGGCTGGAAGCCAGGTAGCGTGCAGCAGGCTCATGGCCGCGACGCGGAAGTCATGACTGGAGTTCCTTTAAGTTGAGTCCACTTTTTAAGAAGTAGCAACAACCACCAGAGCGGTTCCATTATTAATGATGCCAGGTCATTGACTTTCTAGGTCGTTCATTGAAGGTTTATTTCTGGATAGTCTTACTGATGAGGCTTTGATCATTCTTCCGATCAGATCAATTAATAGAGTTTTAATTCTCTTTTATAAGCCATTACATAAGGATTTTATAGTTCCCCTCACTTTTTTTAGGGACTAAATGAGATGATACATAGAGCTTAGAAGCTTTCTGAGCAACCTTGATTGTCAGACTGTTATTACATCCCCATTTGTGCTATGGCTGAAGCATCATCGCCAAACCCTATGTCTGGAGAGCAGATCAGAAATGCATTTTTAACTTTTTTTGCTGACAGAGGCCATCAAGTTTTGTCTAGTGCTTCTTTAGTACCTGATGATCCCACTGTTCTTCTAACTATTGCTGGCATGCTGCCATTTAAGCCAGTGTTTTTGGGACAACAAACTCGTCCAGCTGCAAGGGCTACCTCTAGTCAGAAATGCATTCGCACTAATGATATCGAAAACGTCGGAAGAACAGCAAGACATCAAACATTTTTTGAGATGCTTGGGAACTTTTCTTTTGGAGATTATTTTAAGAAAGAAGCCATTTATTGGGCTTGGGAGCTCAGTACTGATGTTTTTGGTTTAGATCCACAGAATCTTGTAGTTAGTGTTTTTAAAGATGATGATGAGGCTGAGGAGATATGGCGAGAGGAGGTTGGAGTGAAGCCAGAGCGAATTATTCGTATGGGTAAAAAAGATAATTTTTGGAGTTCAGGTCCTACAGGCCCATGTGGGCCATGTTCTGAACTCTATTATGACTTTCATCCTGAATTAGGCGATAAATATATTGATTTAGAAGACGATACTCGTTTTATAGAATTTTATAATCTGGTTTTTATGCAATACAATCGTGATGATTCAGGTTCCCTGACACCACTAGCAAATTGTAATATTGATACTGGTATGGGGCTTGAGAGAATGGCTCAAATTTTGCAAAGAGTTCCTAATAATTATGAAACTGATCTGATTTTCCCTTTACTTAAAAAAGGAGCCGAATTAGCGAATGTCAACTATAATTTATCAGATAATAAGACAAGAATATCTTTAAAAGTAATTGCTGATCATGTACGAGCAGTGACACATTTAATTTGTGATGGCGTTAAGCCTAGTAATTTAGGTAGAGGATATGTCTTAAGAAGGCTACTTCGTAGAGCTATTCGTCATGGACGATTGATTGGAATCCGGAAGCCTTTTCTTGTTGATATAGGTGCTATCGCTATTGAGATGATGCAATCGGCGTATCCACAACTATTAGATCGGCGTGATGTGATTTTTAAAGAGATGCAAAGCGAAGAAAGTCGCTTTTTAGAAACTCTTGGACGAGGTGAAAAGCTTTTAAGTGATTTACTTCTAAGGGGAAAAGCTAATATTACTGGTGATAAAGCATTTGAGTTGTACGATACATACGGGTTCCCATTAGAACTGACTCAGGAGATAGCAGAAGAACATAATTTAAGTGTTGATTTAGAAGGGTTCGAAAATGCAATGCTCAAACAGCGTCAACGGGCAAAAGCGGCAAGTGTCACTGTTGATCTGACTGTTCAAGATGCGATTGAGAGAATAGCTACTAAAGCCCCTGCAACTAGTTTCTTGGGTTATGAGAGTTTAGATCATTCCAGTAGACTTATAGGATTAGTGACCAATGGACAGATAGTTCAACAAGCTTGTGAGGGAGATTATATTCAGATTATTTTGGATGAAACTGTTTTTTATGCAGAAGCAGGTGGTCAAATAGGTGATTGTGGTTTATTGACAGATAAAAATAATCAGGATCTTTTAGTTCGCATAGATAAGGTAACTAGGATTCAGGATGTCTTTGTTCATGTAGGTTGTATTCAAAAAGGGGCATTAAAAGTAGGTGATTTAGTTACTGCTCGGGTTGATTCAGTTGCTCGTCGAAGAGCTCAAACTCATCATACAGCTACTCACCTTTTACAAGCTGCACTTAAGAATGTAGTTCAATCAGATATATCGCAGGCTGGTTCATTAGTTGATTTTGATCGTCTGCGTTTTGATTTTAATTCTCCTAGGCCAATCACTCAAAATGAATTAGATGAAATTGAAAAACTAATTAATTTATGGATCGCAGACGCCCATCATTTAAATATTAGTGAGATGGGTATAGAACAAGCCAGAAGGGCTGGTGCTGTAGCTATGTTTGGTGAGAAGTATGGTGAGACAGTCCGAGTCGTTGATGTACCAGGAGTCTCTATGGAATTATGTGGTGGAACACATGTTGCAAATACAGTTGAGATAGGTCTTTTTAAGATTATTTCTGAAAGTGGTATTGCAGCAGGTATTCGTCGCATAGAGGCAGTTGCAGGTCAGGCAGTTTTGGAATATTTAAATGAACGAGATTTTGTGGTTAGGAGCCTAAGTGAGCAATTTAAGACTCAGCCATCTGACCTCTTGGATCGGATTAAGACTCTTCAAAGTGACTTAAAATTGAAAACCAAAGCTTTGTCTACAGCAAGTGAGGAACTAGCGGTTGCTAAGGTCACTACTTTTTTGAATCAAGTGACTATTTTTTCGAATAGTAAGCTTCTTGTAAAACGACTGGATGGAGTCGATGGTTCGGCTTTGCAACTGGCAGCTACTAATCTTGTAGATCAATTAGGTCAGAATTCGGCAGTCATTTTAGGTGGTCTTCCTGATGTAGATAATTTAACCAAGGTTGTTTTAGTGGCTGCGTTTGGTTCAGAGATAATTGCTACTGGTTTACAAGCAGGACAGTTTATTGGAAAAATAGCTAAACGTTGTGGAGGAGGTGGTGGTGGGAGGCCTAATTTAGCTCAGGCTGGAGGTCGTGATGGGAAGGCACTTAACCCTGCACTAGCATTTGCGTTAGAGGAATTGAAATCGTCTTTGACATGATGACTTATGTATGTAGATATGTGCTCTGACGTAGACTCGTTTCGAGGTGATCCATTAGTCGCTGTGCATCACTAATTTTTAAGTAACCTCGTTCAATAGCCTCTTCACTTGCAATGCGAACTCGCTCAAGTAATTCTTCAGGATCATGCTGCATTGCTTCCAGAACTTCTGATTTAGTACTTCCACGCACTACATGCTCGATTTTGTATCCTCCATTATCAGTCAAGCGAAGATGAACTGAATTTGTGTTGCCAAAGAGATTGTGCAGGTTCCCCATTACTTCTTGATATGCTCCTCCAAGGAATAGACCAATGAAGTAATTTTCATTAGATTTGATGTCATGCAGTTCAAGCAATGATTTTGTTTGGCCATTATCGATGAATCGGTCTAGCTTTCCGTCTGAATCACATGTCAGATCTGCAAAATGTCCTAGTTGATTAGGTTGTTCGGTTAATCTATGTATTGGCATAATTGGAAAGAGTTGATCTATGGCCCATGTATCTGGTGCGGAACGAAATACTGAAAGATTTGCGTAATAGGTTGCTGAAAGGGTAGATCGTAATCTTTTGAGGTCTTCTGGAACTTTATTTGATTTTGTTAAACCTTTCTCTAGTATATAAGCACAAGCTGAGGTGAGTTGCTCAGCAATAGCTCTTTCAGAGAGACTAATATAGCCAAGTCTAAATGCAATGAGTGCATCTTCTTTGAATTTAATTGCATCATTCCAGGCTTCTTGAAGCTTGGAATGATCTATAGCTGATGCTTTTAGTATTTCTGTAATAGTTTTGAGAGTTTCGCGCAAGTTGTAGACGATTAGTGGCTCTTTGTCTGTAGCTGGAGGAACATGTGATGATACATCACTCTTTCCCAGTATGTTAAAAACCAGAATTGAAAAGTGACTTACTATGGCTCTACCACTTTCACTAATGAGAGTAGGCATAGTAGTTTTATTTGCTTTGCAACACTCCTGAATAGTGGCTACAACATCATTTGCGTAATTTTGAAGAGAGTAGTTCGTAGAAGCTTGTGTGGCGGATTTACTACCGTCATAATCAACACCTAATCCTCCTCCAACATCAAGGTGTCCCATCGGTGCCCCTAATCTACATAGCTCCACGTATATCTGCCCAGCTTCCTGCAAGGCATCCTTTAGGATGCCGACATCATTAATTTGACTCCCTAGATGAAAATGCATTAGCCGTAAATCATTTAGTAAATTCGCAGAACGCAATTTTTCAATCGTTATCAAAATTTCTGGGATTGACAATCCGAACTTTGCATTCTCTCCGATTGAACTACCCCAACGACCAACACTGCGACTAGACAGTTTGCTTCTAATTCCAATGATAGGTGCTGCTCCTAATTTTTTACTTGCTTGGATGATTCTTTCTACTTCACCTACTTGTTCAATTACTAATATTGGCTTACGGCCTAGTTGACGAGCTAGGATAGTTGTTTCTATATAGCGCTCATCTTTGTAGCCATTGCAGATAAGTAAGGCTTTTGGATCATTTAGGAGCGAGAGTGCAATCACTAGTTCTGCTTTACTACCAGCTTCTAAGCCAAAATGCCACCGTCGTCCACAAGTCATTAATTCCTCAACTACGTGCCGTTGTTGATTGCACTTGATAGGGAAAACTCCTTGATATTTACCGTTATAGTCATATGTTTTGATTGCTTGTTCGAATGCCTTGTGTAGCCGCACAAGCCTGTCTTCTAAAATATCGTCAAATCTTATAAGAAGTGGTAGTTTCAGGTTGCGCCCCTCTAGTTCTTTTATTAGATCCAGTAGGTCAAGGTTCGCACTTTCTTGTCCTTTCGGGCTGATATTTATATTTCCACTCTCGTTGATCGAGAAATAGTCTTCTCCCCAACGATGTAATCCATATAAGTTCGAACTATCAGCGATAGTCCAATCGCTTGCTTCTGAATGGGGCGTGACTTTTGTCAAGGTCAGAATGGCAGGATCAGTGAATTGCAAAAATTGACTTTAGGAGATTGTTGATGTAATCAACTTTTCTTATAGCTTATGAGGTTTTTGACTTGCCAAGTGGGTAGTCTGCCCATGACGATAGCCTGATGATCTTTTTTTCTTTGCATGACTTCTGAAAGGACATTTATTGCCATTAAGCCAGATGGTGTGCAACGCGGTTTGGTCAGCGAAATACTTGGTCGATTTGAGCGGAAAGGGTTTAAATTAGTGGCTCTGAAACAGATTATCCCTACTCGTGAGTTGGCCGAAAATCATTATGGAGTGCATCGCGATAGACCGTTTTTTTCTGGTTTGGTTGATTTCATTACAAGTGGCCCTGTGGTGGCAATGGTCTGGGAAGGTGATGGTGTAATTGCTAGCGCTCGGAAGCTTATTGGAAGTACAAAGCCTCTTGAGGCTGAACCGGGTACTATTAGAGGGGATTTAGCTATTAACATTGGCCGTAATGTAATTCACGGATCTGATGGTCCAGAAACAGCAGCTTTTGAGATAGCTCTCTGGTTTGACCCTTCAGAAGTTAATCATTGGACACCTTCAGATCAAACGTGGCGGGTTGAGGCTTGATCAATTATTAAAAGTAGTATTTATAACTTTATAAATCGTTTGAGTGTAAATGTATTTAGTAGTTCTTTTTCATAAAAATTAATTTGTTTCTCTAAAATACATTTACTTAGTAATTCTGCTGTTATTGCTGATAACAGAACGCCGTTGCGGTAGTGCCCTGTAGCTAGCCATAATCCATTTAATTCAGAAGGACCTAATAAAGGTTTTTTGTCTGGTGTACATGGCCTGAAACCCCACCATTGTTCCATTTGAGGCCAATTATTAGCTTCAGGTAGGAGTGCTTTTACGCCATGTTTTAGCTTACGTTGACCGCTTGGAGTAAGCCCACTGTTGAAGCCAGCTTCTTTTTCACTGGTTGCTCCAACTACGATGAGACCATCTTCTCGAGGTACTAAGTATGTACCTGGTCCAAATAGGATTCTTTGCAGTGCCCCTTTAGGTCCTTGTAAAGAGAACATCTGTCCTTTTACAGGGAACAGTGGGATTGACTTAAAGATTTGACGACTCCAAGCACCAGAGCATAAGACTGCTTCCCTGTGATAAAGAGTTTCGATTTCTCCATTTGCATTTCGCATTTTGATTCCCTTTAATTCTTGACAGTTGTGTATTAACTCGAGGACTTCAGCTCCTTCTTGAAAATGCACCCCAAGTTCAACACAGGCTTTTTCTAAAGCCCTCATCAATCGTCGACGATTATCGATTTGCCCATCTTGTTTGAATAAAAGACCTGCTTCCCAGCCTGAAGCCAGTCCAGGTATTTCATGGTCTAGTTCTTTGCGAGTGAGGTTTATACCAAAAGGAGCAGTGGGATATAAATCTCTTTCCAAGTTAGATGCGAAAGGAACTACGATTCCGCAATTTTTTAGTCCACATTGAATTCCACTATCCGCTTCAATCTGTTCAATCCATTTTGGAATTCTATCAAGACTGAGCTGACAAAGTTTGAGTAAATTTCCTTCAAGTCCTTCTGCATGGGGAGCAAGCATCCCGGCGGCAACGAAACCAGCAGCTTCGCTTCTACGTCGACTCAGGATTTCAACTTTTCGACCTTGTTTGGCTAATTCATAAGCTATTGCCAGACCCATTAACCCCCCACCAAGAATGGTCAGTGGCTCTAAGGTCGATGAAGCCATGATTGTTGTTTATATGTCTTTTAATGTTTTAGATTAATTTGTGCTTGGTAGTCGATAGGCTTTTCCATAGGATTTATAAATCTAGGCGCAGATTAATGACTCCATCGAAAGTAGCTTGGGAACCGGTCATTGGCTTGGAGACCCATGTTCAACTTGGAACAAACAGTAAAATTTTCACTTCTGCTTCAACTGCATTTGGAGATGATCCGAACACACATATAGATCCAGTGGTGTGTGGTCTTCCAGGAACTTTGCCAGTTCTTAATGAGAAAGTGCTCGAATATGCTGTGAAAGCAGCTATGGCTTTAAATCTACAGATTGCCGAGCACAGCAAATTCGATAGGAAGCAATATTTTTATCCAGATTTACCTAAGAATTATCAGATCTCACAATTTGATGAGCCGATTGCTGAGGATGGATGGATCGAAGTAGAAGTTGCCGAGAAGGGTAAGGATACATATATCAAGAAAATTGGAATAGAACGTCTTCATATGGAAGAAGATGCAGGCAAACTTGTGCATGCAGGGAGTGATCGATTAGCTGGCTCCACCCATTCTCTTGTTGACTACAATCGTGCCGGTGTTGCATTGGCCGAAATTGTTAGTATGCCTGATTTAAGGACAGGCAGAGAGGCTGCTGAGTATGCCTCAGAGATTCGTCGAATCATGAGATATTTAGGAGTGTCTGATGGCAATATGCAAGAAGGTTCTCTGCGATGTGATGTCAACATTTCTGTGCGGCCTGGTCCAAATGAGCCTTTTGGAACCAAGGTTGAGATAAAGAATATGAATTCATTTTCAGCAATACAGAAGGCTTGTGAATATGAGATTCAACGTCAGATTAAGGCGTATGAAGCTGGTGAAGCAGTTATTCAAGAAACTCGTCTTTGGGATGAGGCTAAGCAGCTAACGAAGAGTATGCGATCTAAAGAAGGTAGTAGTGACTATCGTTATTTTCCTGATCCAGATTTGGGCCCTATAGAGGTCAGCAAAGAATTACGTGATATTTGGCATACAGAATTGCCTGAACTACCTGCTGAAAAAAGACATCGTTATGCTGATCAATTTGGTCTTTCTCAATACGATGCTCGTGTACTGACTGATGAGTTTTCGATGGCTCATTATTTTGAACGTGTTGTCGGAGCAGGTGTTGATCCTAAATCTGCTTCTAATTGGATAACAGGCGATGTTGCAGCTTTTGTTAATCTCCAAAAATTGACTTATTCACAGTTGCCATTGAAAGCAGAACAATTAGCAGAAATGATTCAGATGATTGAAAACGGAGTGATTAGCGGAAAAATTGCAAAAGAAATTTTGCCTGAATTGTTGACTAAAGGTGGCTCACCAAAGTTGATTGTTGAGAAACGTGGATTGGGCATGATTAGTGATCCTGAAATTCTTTCTTCAATAGTAGATGAACTTTTAGCTACATTTCCTACTGAAGTGGAGGCATTTAGAGGAGGGAAGACGAAGCTTCAAGGTTTTTTTGTTGGTCAGTTAATGAAGAAAACTTCTGGTAAAGCGGACCCTAGGCTGGCCAATCAAATTCTTTCGAAGAAGCTTAAAGCTTAAAACTTTTATATAAGAGTATTGATCTGGTTTTGCCAAACCTCGGATCCTTGGTAGTTATTAATTACTACATCTGCAAGTGTGACTTTTTTTTCTAAAGACCATTGTGCATGAATACGTTGCTGAGCTTCAAAAGTACTTAGATTATCTCTTTGAATGAGCCTCTCTAATTGTTGTTCTCGTGTGCAGCTTACCACCCAGATTTCACTGCATAGTGCTGTTAAACCTGCTTCAAATAGAAGTGGGATGATGATGGCTATGACTGGTGCATCGTGATTTGCAAGGATTGCATTTTTTAGTTTATTGATAATTATTGGATGTATCAGATTTTCTAGCCAAAGGCGTTCAGTTGGATTATTGAAAATAATTTCGCTTAATGCTTGTCTATCCACATGCTTTTTGTCGTCTACTGATTTACTAATGATTTGAGGCCCATATCGGTTAATTACAGTGATGGTGGTAGATTCCCCTGGGGCTAGAGCTTCGTGTGAATACAGGTCAGCATCAATAGTTGGGAGGCCTTTTTCTTGTTGGAGAAAGTTTCCAATGCTGGTTTTACCAGAAGCAATTCCTCCTGTTATTCCGATACGCCTTTGCGAACCATGCCAGCGTAAATGAGAATCTTGGTTGTTAATTACGCGCATGATGACGCAGGATAAGGAAAGGTTTGCTTGGCTTTAGAAGAATTGAAGTTCTCGTCTAACTCTTTGTGGTCTCCTATCGCTGGTGGGATAACAGTGCCCATGGGGTTTATAGCAGCTGGAATTACAGCAGGGTTGAAGTCTTCTTGCAAACCTGATCTTGCGTTATTAGTTGCGCCTGAAGGGGCGGTTTGTGCCGGAACTTTTACACAATCTCTAGCGAGAGCGGCTTGTATAGATCTTTGCATTGAACGTTTGAAGGTAGCGTCAGGGAAAGTGAGAGCTGTGTTGATTAATTCCGGACAAGCAAATGCATGCACAGGAACGCGTGGCTTTGTCGATAGCGTATATGCAACTCAAAAACTTGCGGACTTACTGAATTTCAAAACGGAAGAAGTATTGATGTGTTCAACTGGTGTAATAGGCGAACCCATTCCTATAGAGAATCTGATAAATGCTTTAGATCATTTGGTTGAAGATTTGGATCAAGCTGGGGGTGAAGATGCAGCAACTGCGATTCTGACAACAGATCTTGTTAAGAAGCAAATTGCTTATGAAGCTTGTCTTGATGGACGTCCTGTGCGTATTGGTGGAATGGCAAAAGGTTCAGGAATGATTCATCCGAATATGGCGACAATGCTTGGATATATAACGTGTGATGCATCCATTCCTGCTGACTATTGGTCGAAAATGATTCATAGAGTGGCTGATGGTTCTTTTAATGCGATAACAGTTGATGGGGATACAAGCACGAATGATTCTTTTATTGCTTTTTCAGCTGGCGATGAATTACCCCGTGAATATTGGGATACTCTCGAAAATGGCTTATTACTGGTAGCTCAACATTTAGCTAAGGCAATTACTCGTGATGGTGAGGGGGCTAATTGCTTGCTACAGGTCGAAGTAAAAGGTGCTGAGACTGATTCAGCCGCAAGAAAGATTGCTCGTGCTATTTGCAGCTCGTCTTTAGTTAAAACTGCTATCCATGGTTGTGATGCGAATTGGGGACGCATTGTTGCAGCTGCGGGGAGCTTGGACAGCTACTTTTCAGTTGATCAGATTTCTCTCGCAATTGGTTCGCATCAACTTATTAAATTTGGTCAGCCATTAGCATTTGATCGAAATGCAACCAATTCTTATATACGAGAAAGAATGAATGGAGAATATTTAATAGATGATTGTGTGGAGATTGCTCTGGACTTGGGCCATGGTTCGGGCTGTGGCATCGCTTGGGGATGTGACTTGTCAGATCAATATGTACGTATAAATGCCGATTACACCACTTAACCTCTAATCCCTTGCAGCACAAAGGATTTGAAAGATAAAGATTTCTAATATACCACTTTTATACCGGTAGTACTACTCTGACTGGGATCTCATGAGATGTTTTCCAAATAAACCATATTTTTCAAATCGTGAACCTAATAATTTCATACAACATTATTGTCGATCACTAACCAATTCTTTTGAATTGAAATTACCTAAAGCAATTTGTTCAAGTTTTTCTAATCTTTGATTTTGTAGTGCAAGAAGTTCTTTTAACTCTTGGTTTGTTGATTTTAGATTTTTAACCTCTGCTTTCAATTCTTTTTTCTCTTTCATACTGATCAAAGTTGGTTTAGTGATCTTGCCAAGTTGAAAGACAAAGCCAGCACGACCTGACCATGAATTGTCAGTACCTTGATATTCCTGATTGGCAGGGATAAATGACGCAGCAGCGTTAAAAGTTAATCTCTCGTTGATTGTGCTTGCACATCCTCCAGAAAGTGCATTGCTACCACTATGAGCACCAGCACCAACACCACATGCCAGAGGTGAGTCTTGAGGGACAGTTGGTAATCCTGTTAAAGCAGCACTTAATGCACCAACATTGTCGATTGCTTGATCGACATCTCTACCATTAATCAAGAGTTTTGTTCCATTGGTGTAGTCAATGGGTATTGAATTGCCATTTGCATCTTTTGCCCAAACTTTTTGTCTGCCATTCTCTTCTTTTGTAATCCATGAGTTTTCACCAATATGTAATTCACCATTAGATTTCTTTTCTATAATTTTTTCACCATCTATTTCTACTTTATATCCACCACTGCCATTAGAAGTTACAGTAGGCATCTCATATAAAATATTATATGCGCTAGTTTCATTCTCAAGAGCGGTAAAAGATTCTGTAGAAAACGAATTATTTTTAATGTCATATACATATTGATTATTGCTACTAGTTGCTTTAAATTTTAATTTTCCATTCGATTTGTCATAGTTAGACTTCGAAGAATTTACCTGATTCATTTTCCAATCATTTGTACCTATGTCTGAATCTTCCATTTGCCTGAAACTTTTGATTAAGTTTTCCTGACCCGTTACAGAATTATATTTATAGACGTCAATATAGTATGAAGAATAACCTGGATCTCCTCCCTGTGAAGGATCCGATGGATCAACATATGTGTTTTCTCTTACCCAGTATGTCCTATTGGTTTTTATCGCCCAATTATCCCAATCTGCTTTAACAGACGTTCCTCCTAAAAAAAGAATTACACTAGCGAGAGCAGAAGAAGTGATACGGCGCATATTAAATTTATGATTAAGCATACTTTGCCTAGTATCTCTAGACTGTCTATATGCTCTTCATGGATATATGTATTTTCTTTAATTACTTTTAGGAGTTTTTGAAAAGTATATAAACGTCAGAAAAGAAAAATTTAAATTATTTGATAACAAATTCAATTAACATTAAGCAAAGAAACTGATAATCAATAAAAAGTATTTCACTAATAAATTATTACCTACATGAAGTGGTCATATACCGCTTTTATACCGGTAGTTGCTCTATGACTGAATTCTCAGCGACTAAAATGACAATATACCACTAATATACCGGTAAATTGTACTAGTAGATGCATTGCTATGACTGATGTTTTTGCTTATATCAACATCAATGCCGACTATACAACTTGATTGAAATCCATTGTACTGCAAGGGGTTTGATGCCTATTTGTTTGTAACATATCGCGCTCGCACCACTGGATTCGAACATATTATTTTCTCAATAATATTTGATCATCATGACACAAATTGATCTAGCTGTTTTTAATGTTTCGACTCTGGAAAGTGTCGTGAATGATTTGATGATGATTTAAATCCTTCTAGAGTCAATCCCTCTAGTGGCTAGATCGTCTAGACAGTTAGTCAATTTGGACCATTATTTGCTGATATCTATTGCTTCAATTGCAATGCATCTTCGTCAAATATCTTTTTCTTTAATTGCTAGTGTAATTCTTCTTTTAGGTATAGAACCTGCAAAGGCAGAATGGGATTTATGGGGCGTCATACAGGGTGATGGAGGAAATTCTCTCCAGATTTATACAATTAATAGTTCTACAGGGGCAAGTGAACTACGGAGCACATTAACGGGGTCTAACCTGACTTATGACACAGAAAATACTTATATAAACCAAATAACAGGCGATCCAACTATCTATTTTGATGATGGAAGTGGTGGCGGGACCTTAAGATCATTTGATTTAGACACATCAACTTGGACTATACAAAGTTCAAGCCCTACTGATTATGATGGGATGTATCAACGTCAACTGATTAGGAAGAATGGGAATACATATAGTCTTGGTGCAAATTCTCTAAATTTCGAGGAAACTGACACGAAATTAAATTTGTGGGGAACCAACTCAAGTGGAAATAGAGTGCCAATTAATATCACAGATAAATTATTGATTAAAGGCAGAGATGTTGAACAATCAATTAATAACGTTGGTGCTTTAAGTGCTGCATTAACTGGATTGCCTACAGTCCCAGAAGATTCTCCATTGTCTTGTGGAGTAGGGACTGGAACTCATGGCGGAAATTATGCCTTATCTGGTGGATGTGCTTCAAGAATAAATGACCGCCTCACATTAAATGGGGCAGCTTCAATCATTCCTAATAATCAGGAATACCAAGGCGATGCCCAAGATCGATGGTCAGGAAGAGTTGGGTTTGTTTTCAAGCTTGGCAAGATCAACAAGCCAACTTTGATCAGCATGAAGGAGAAGAATGATTTGCAAGCTTCGAACAAAGAATTAAGGAAGCTTGTCTCGATTCAAAATGAACAGATAGCGATGCAGAACGAACGCTTGCAGAAACTTGAGAGGATTGCACTAGGAGCAAATCAAAAAAAGAATTCCTCTTTTAACTTGTCAACCTTGTTTTTAAATATGCGCAGTTTTCTGATTTCTATGAAATAAATCAACTCTTTTGTGGACTATTGAGCCAATTTGAAGTCTTACTTTTTAATCGTTTTATACCGCTTTTATACCGGGGTATTGCAATGACTGGGTTTTGAGCTCCCAGAAAATATTTATACCGCGAAATACCGCCTGTCAATTAATTGAGAACCCAGTAATAGCCTTGATTTAACTCTTATGTACACATAAATGCCGATTAAACTACTTAATGGATAATCAACTGCGCTGGAATTGATTTTAGCTATTAAATTTTTACATATCCCATGTTTATACCGATAATCTTGTTTTTCTTCTTACTTCAATTTCCATGCAAAATTAATTAAGAGCTGAGAAGGTAACTCGTTCAATTATTTTTAGTCATATATATCTTTAATAAAGTAGGCTCTTTGTATCTATAGAACAAAATGTAATTCCCGCTTACTATGCTCATCCACCCGCACACCACAGAATAAATTGCTGTTGCAGTAGTTGCAGTTTCAGCATTAGTAGTTGAAATTAAAATGATGGACTTGCTCAGATCGGTAATTGACTGGTCTTGATCACTTAGTTTAAAATATGACTCACTATAATGGAATTAGTCTTTTGACCAATTACACCCAAGAAGAGCTTACTGAAATCTGTGAAGACGCTTTTGTAACAATTAAGGAGGCATGTATTAGATTACAAGAAAAGACTAAATGCTCAAATCAAGTTGTAATCGCCATGCTACAAAATCTCACAGAATTCTATTTATCATTAGATGAAGAAGAAGATATTTAATTGAACCTTTTAATTCTTTTAATCATAAATTTTATAGTCTCAGATTCATGATTTCACAAGGAGTACTTCTATTTTTAGGATCTTAAAGTCAGGAAAGAGTAGATACTCCAGCCTGAAATATCCAGGACTTCTTTCTCTTTGTTTGCATTTGCTGAATAGCGGAGCCAATCAGCCTCTTCTAATTCCGAAAAGTGATATATATGCAATGATCCATACTTAAATTGTAATTTCTCACTTGAGTGGACATTTTATTTTGTAGCTATGTTAGATGATTGATTGAGACCTTCTTTTATAAATATCTCTCCATAGGTTCAAAATAACTCTGAATGCCTAACTCTTCTACTTGAATAGTTAATTCTACAATAACATCAGATTCTCTAATTGAGAATCATATGCTGAAGGTTTTCATTATTCTGAATTTTTACCTCCTAGCAAAGCTGATGTGATCGTAGTTGGCAAGTACTCTGTTCGCATTGTCAGAGGATTACCTTGGAATTGCATTTAAAATGTTGTAATCGAGATTAAAAAGACTAATACTCAGAGTGATAATAGATAGATGAACTTGATACACAATACGATGTTTTATGTCTATTCGATTACATAATCTATATCGAATGTTCAAAACAATTACTATATAACTAATTTAATTAGTTGTTATGGTTCGATTTAATCCTATGAAAAGGTTTTACGAAACCTTTTGGGTTCCAGTTTTTGGAAGGATATTGTACTTCTTCTCATTTTTAATCGAAGGCCAAAAACCTACAGAAAAACAAACTTTTGATCTTAGAGATAAGAATCCGTAGATAGATTTTGGCTTTGTTGATTATCCTCGATAGCAATCTCCTTTACAATAAGAAGTCTTAATGATGTCGGAGACTATTTAGAGTGTATTTTTAAATAATGAAAAAAATAAATAAATTCCAATTAATATAGGAATTATATAAATTGCAGTTATAATTCCAATACATATAATCCAAATTGTAAGAATAGTTGTAATAATGAGCATTAAATTGCGTAAAAATCTTTGAATTCTTCTTTGGTAGAATTTCCCAGTCAGCTTATCTCGCTTATTGATCAGAATTCTCCTTCTTGCATGAAGCCGAAAAAGTTTTTGTGTATAAACAGACGTAGATTCTTTAATGACTGGAAGATAAATATGTTTTTGTATTTTATTGAGCCACGTTTCACTTTTAAAGATAGCTCTAATTCTTATTTGATAAAGTTGAAATAGTTCTTTGATTATCTGATTGATTTCTTTGTCTGTTTTATCAATCTCATGACTGAGATCAGTTACCGTTGCTTTTTGATTATTATCTGGATTGAATTTTTGTATTGAGATATGTCTCTGTTTGAAATAGAGCCATTTCTGTTTAAGCTTATTAGTTTTGAATTTCAATTAGCTTTTATCCGGTTGAATTAGTAGTCACTACTTTATTTACAATAAAGAATTGTTATTTCGTTGGGTCAGGGAGAATAAATGGAGGGCAATCATTCAGAGATGACTTTCCGTAAGTTTCATATTCCTTATAGCCTCCCATTTTCCCATTAGTTTTCATTAGTGCACTAGTAAAAGCCAATAGAAGGAAGACTGTTGGGGCACCTATTATTAGTGCAGCACCAAAAATATAACCAATTAAAAATTCTGGAAAAGTATGATTTCCTAAAAACTCATGTGTTCCCAAAAGAAAATTAATCATTTTTGATTTTTTGCTTATCCCTCCATAATAGTCTATTGCCTGAGGCGGATTCTATCTTTGCTTTTTAAGTTGTTAATCTTTGACCTCACATTGCTTGGAGCCTCCCTAGCAATGGATTCCATGCATATACATATATTTTACTCTAGACTTCTTTCCCAGAGTTAGTCTAGGGAGTGTGTTATTGAAGCGACAAATCAGACCAATCTCCAACTAAGATTTATTGGAACTGTACTTTGCAAATCTTTTCTATGTCAGAGGTGAGATCTTTTCATGTGTTATTGGCGCCATTAGGCCAGCTGAGTGGGAATGGCCAATTGCGTGAAACTGTTCAAGAACGGCGTAAGCGTAAAGGAGATAATGTACCTTTCTGGTATCTTTCTCCTGAGTTGGTGCGTAAATTTAATTTGCCTGGCTCTGGCTTAGAGGGCGTGGTTGCAGAAGAGATCACAGCAATTAATTGGCTTAAGTTGCGTTTTGGAGGAGAAAGTATTACTGCGGAATTAGATTTAGAGCAATTACGTGAATTTGCGAGTGGCTTGCCTCCAGGACCAGTCTTTAGGGATATTAGTATTTAATGAAAGCATCATTCTCTGACTTTATTAATCGATCTATTTGGTTTTATAAGGTTATGGCTAATCTCTATAAATCTTTTATTCAATGAAACCTCCACTTCATCCTGTCACGATTCACTATCGCAAAGATGGTCGTAAAGTAACCTTTGATGTTCCGGAGGGAGAATATATTCTTCGTACTTTTGAGGCTAATGGAGAAAAGATTCCTTACTCATGCCGCAATGGTTGCTGTACAACCTGTGCTGTCAAGGTTCTATCAGGTGAAATCGATCAAAGAGATGGAATAGGTTTATCTTTAGAGATGCAGGCAAGAGGTTATGCGCTGCTATGTATAGCGAAAGCAATAGGTCCTCTTGAAGTGGAAACTCAAAATGAAGATGAAGTGTATGAAATGCAGTTTGGTGATTATTTAAAAAGTACTAAAGCACAACCTGGAAGCCCCTTCGATATATAGTTCCATCTAATTCTTATTTAGAGATCCGGTTGTATATAACTTTATTGTTTATTTTATACATATCTGACTGCGTCAGTTTTTTGCATTGGTAGAGCAAATTGTCTAATTATTAATGATATGAATTTGCTTAGCGCTACTGGTTTTGCTATGCCAGAGCTTTTTCTCCATTTACGGAATGCACTCAATATTTCAGTTCTCATTTGCAAAAATCGTCCATCTTCAAAGTTGTAGACCCATGGAAATGCATTCCTAGAGGTGTTATTGGTTTGGATAATTACTTCTTCATCAAAAAGTTCAGGGTCTATACCTAAAAGTTCATAGAAATCACCCCTTTCGCAGACAGTCAGAGTATGAGTAAGAAAAACTGTCCAAAGGAAAAAACGACTGAGCATTTTTCCGCGGAATCCTTTTGTCATACCCGGCCAGCAACGCATCATGAGATTTATGCAGTCACCATGTCTATTTTCGTCTTGGCACCAAGGTTCAAAGAAATCAAATAATGGTGCACAAGCTTTTTCTGGATGAGCTTTTAGGTGCCTATTAATTAAGATGTAACGCCAATATCCAATTTTTTCTGAAAGATAAAGGGAGTAAAGAACCCAGCTGAGAGGGAAAAAAGTCGCAGCTCGTTTCTTACCTAAATTAGGTAAATCAACGTTAATTCCTTCAGACTTTAGTGCTCGTCCTAAAAAGCCTGCATGCCGTGCCTCATCTCTGGCAAGAAAAGTAAAGAATTGACCTAGTTCCGTACGACCTGATTTTTTGAATCGGTTGGAAATCTCTTTAAAAAGCAAAAATCCAGAGAATTCTGAGACAACTGATCTAACTAAGTAACTCTCATAGATAGCCTTGTCTTTAGGAGAGAGCTCCTGCAGTCTATCGAGAGAAGCTTTTCGATCAAAATGTTTGAGATTGTAATCAGCTTCCATCTCCTTGAATATTGCCTCGAAATCTTTACGGGCTATTTCCAGGTCAGTTTTGGCCGCTTTGTCGAATTCTGTAGTGTAAAACCTTGGTGTTAAAAGATTCTCATCAAGGTGGGGAGGAAGTTCGTTTCTCCCGGCAGGTGTCTGAACCTCAAGTTTAGGAGCAGTCGCTGTCATTACCTTATCCTGACGTGTCTGAGATTTTAAGTCCTGGATTGAGCTAATAGTTGCTTCCTAATGAGAAACTATCTTGAATAGCAACAATAAAGTAGTATTTTGCGCTAATGACACTAGATGTAGTGCCATGCTGATTAGATGCCTACCGAGCATTCCCTATGAGAGTTTTGGGTAACTCTTAAGCTTGTCCTTAATAGAGTGAACGTTTTTCTATTACGTTGGATATATGTCTGAGATTCTATTTAATGGGACTTATTTATCTAGTAAGGACACTGGTATTGGTGTAGTTGCTAAAAATTTGATTTCTAATCTTTCTTCTGAAAAGTTTAAATTACTTGCTCCAGGTGGACCAAGTAATGATAGAAGCATATTCGTACCATCTAATCTGTCTTATGAAGATGGCTCGGCAGGACATATGCGAAGACTTTTTTGGTTGCAACGCAATATTGCGAGGATCATGAGACAAGAAAACCTGGATATCTTTTTCTCTCCTTTACCAGAAGCACCTTTATTTAAAAAGATCAGATCTATTGTTTTAGCTCATGATTTGATACCAATTCGTTATCCCAGTAAGCCTTTACTACTGGCTTATAATCTTTCATATGTACCTATAGTTTTACATCAGGCAGAATTAGTTTTGTGTAATTCAGAAGCAACTTGCAGAGAGATGAATCAAATATTGAGAGTACCTTCGAAAAAACTTATTCCAATTAGATTAGGTTTTGATTCGACTAAATATTATCCAGGCTCGCATAAAAGAAGCAATTTTTTCCTCGTTCTTGGTAGGCATAATCCGCATAAGAATTTAAAAAGGCTAATCAAAGCGTTCTCTATGGTTTCAAACAAAGATTATAAATTGGTTTTTGTAGGACCATTTGATTCAAGATATACACCGGTTTTGCAAGAGTTTGCATCAGAGTTAAATGTAGCTAATGATTGCGAGTGGAAAGGATGGATTGATGATATTGACAAGGTGAATTTGCTTCAGGAATGCAGAGCTTTAATAATTCCGAGTCTATGGGAAGGGTTTGGCCTGCCGGCCTTGGAGGCTATGGCATGCGGAACTCTTGTGATTTCATCAGATCGTGGAGCATTGCCTGAGGTTGTAGGCAATGCAGGAATTTTTGTGGACCCTCTTTCGTCTGAAATGATGGCAAGTACTATTGAAGAGGTAATAAATTCAAATTCTTTAATTCATAAAGCTCAAGAACAAGGACCTCTTCAAGCATCATTATTTAATTGGAAAAGAACAGCGGATGAAATTTATAGGCTTATATATAGATAATTACTGTTTTAATATGATTTCTAAATGTCTAGTAGTGGAAAGATCTAACTCCATGTGAATAAGATAAGAAGATAAACTTTTTGCTAGTATAAAGATGATTATTTTTTGTATATTAAGATTCGATCTGGAGGTGATCAGGGCCTCAATTTTTCTGAGAATTATGAGATTGAACTAAAGAATAATTAAGATAAGCAAATCTTGCTATATTGAGACTGTTCTCCATTACCCTTTTCTATATTTGTCATGTCTCTAAAACTATCTGAGTTTTCCCTAAGATAATTGAAATTACCTGATGCTTTTATTCTACCATTGTCGAATTCATAAATTCTATCTGCTCTAATTACAGTGGATAATCTGTGGGCAATTATGACTAATGTGCATCGCCTTCCAATATATTCAATTGCATTCATGAGTTCGGCTTCAGTTTTATTATCCAGAGCGCTAGTGGCTTCGTCCAAAACTAAAAACTTAGCTTCTCTATAAAAGGCTCTTGCTATGGCTAATCTTTGCCTTTGTCCACCAGATATTCTTATGCCATTTTCACCTATTCGTGTATAAATTCCTTGCGGCATATTTGCTACTAGATCAGCTAGTTGAGCTGCTTCTAAGGATTCCCATATTTTGTCTTCATTTATTTTTTCTGGTTCAAGTCCATATGCGATATTTTCAATAATGTTTGTATTCAGTAAATTGATAGTTTGAGGAACATATGAACAGCATGCTTGCCAAGCAGGAACTTCATTGTCGCTTAATTCAACTCCGTCAAGTTCTATTGAACCATGAGTAGGTCTTAAAAGAGCTAAAAGTTGATTTGCAGCAGTACTTTTTCCGCTTCCTGTTTTGCCTACAAATGCGACTCGAGAACCTATTTGGATAGTGATATTGATGTCACTAAGTACATCTTTTTTGCTATTTGGATAGCGGTAGGTTAAATTTTTAAGTCTAATACTTGTCCTAGGTTCAATACCTTTTGGTGAAGGAACATCTTTGGACCGTAGTGTCAACCTTTCAGTAGGTAATTCAATTAGTTTGAGTGTTTCCTTGAGGTCTGGTAATCCAGCTCTTAATGAAGTTAGTGCTTTCAGTGAATCTTGAAGCGGAGGAGTTAGTTTTAATGAAGCAACAGCAATTGTTGCAAGAAATGGTACTGTTCTCGCTATATCTGAAATATTTGAACTATTGATCAATATTGGGATCATCCCAAGCCCAAATATTAAGGTAATTCCAAAAGGTTCAACGAGCGCTCTAGGAGCTTCTGGCAGGACTTCTGCTTTCCACATAACTGGCATAGAATTTCTGCCAGCTTTGGAATATTTCCTTTCAAAATATTGTTCTGAACCTGTTAAGTGAACATCAATTATTGTTCTAATCGATTCAACAAGAATATTATTAGTATTTTTTTCAAATTCAATTCTTTTTTTAGATCCAAATCTAACAAATGGTGTGATACTCAGTGAAATAGTCAAGAAGCATATCAACATACATATTATTAATGTTAATGCAACTGTCTTTGCAATTATCAAAACGCATATTGAAAGAAAAACTACCACAAACAAGCTGCTAATTAATTGCAATAGTGGTAGTACTACAAGATCTGATATCCTAGAGATAGTAGTTAAAACAGTTGTAGCATAGTCACTCTGTTTCCTTCCAAGGAAGAATTCGTATTTTTGAGCCAGTATTTTGTGCTGGGCCAGTTCAGAAAGGTCTTGCCAAATTCCACTTTTGAGCCTGTATTGACATCCTTTTAAAAATAATTTTAAGAAAGATGCGATCCAATTACTAAGTATATATAAGATTACTAATCCTAGAACTTTGATGCGTGGATCTTCTGTGAAAACATCTGCAAAGGGAATGGCTGGCTTGTTTGGTACCCCTACTACAACATTAAATAAACGAGCTACAAGTGTTACTACAAATACATCTGATAACCCTGACAAAATTGCCACTGGCACAAGAAGAAGAAGCGATCTTTTCCTTCTTCTTGAAAGTTTTTTTTGAAGCCTCACCAGAAGCTTTATAGTTTCGCTGCTTCGGATAGCAATCATATTTAGAACATACACTCTTAAGTAGCATTTTCTTAGTATAAAGGCCAGTTTCTTGAGTGTTTTAGTAAGATTAGAGTCACTATTTATATTGAGTTTTGTGATTGAAGTCTATATATTTCATAGCCTTTTGCCGACTATATTCTTTGGCTAGTGTAATTTCTCAAAAACTAAATTTTTTCTTATTAGAAGCTGATTGTGTTACTCTAAAAGAGTTATTCTCTTGAAAAATGTAAAAGAATTCATACAAATATGACGAAATTGCTTATGGTAAATCTCTTAATCATGTAAGCGATATTCAAGACTTTGGATAAGCTGCTTATTGTTTGACTGACCTCGAATTTATTCTGTTTTCTTTGCTGGGATAAGTTTTGATGCTATTTGTTCTTACGATATCGCTTTTCAAATGAAACTATTGTGTAGTTATCTTCAGCCTAATCCCATTAATGAAGATATGAAAGCTGGGAGTGGAAGCTTGGAAGTAATTGTCGCGAGTAAAGCCATGTCGAACTCATGAACTTTTGGAACGGTTTTATCTAACAGAAAAATCGCAAGATATGGAATATTCATCGCGATCTGCCATCGCCACTTGTAAGTCAGTATCCCCCATGCCTTTTTGGCATATTTTCTTTGGCGATCAGTTAGTTTTTCCCATTTACTTGAAGCGAATTGTTTTAGACGATCTTGGAGACCTACTTGTGAGAAAGCGCCCTGTGATTGCATTGCCAATGATTATCTGAGGATTGCAGTTATAACGCATAGGCGTATTTACTTAGTGACTTCTAGGTGCAGTTTCTCTTCTGTTAGGTCGATATTTTTGTTTCATAAGTCGATTGGATAGATCTCATTGCAAGGCTCATAGAGTACTTATTTGTATTTTCTGGATGATGCGATGCCCTGGCTTAAGAAACAGGCCCTTGCGAAACCGTCGGACCTGGGTGATGGGGACTAATTTTTTAATGTCAATTGTTTTAGGAGGCCTTCCAGCCCCCGTGGATCAATTGGGTGATAAGGCTGATCTAACCCCATCTCCTCAAGAAGTTCAGGCAGCTACTGGAGCAGTCTGACGGGAGAAACGAACGATGTTGTTCGCAGTTACGAGTTTGCTCTTACCGAGCAGGCTTCAGTCACCCTCCTCATACCCCGTCGAAACCATTGCAGCCCCTTGGAATATGAAATGGAGCTGAGCGGAATCGAACCGCTGTCCGAGATACTGGTGTGGATCACCTAGTCCAAAAAAATGGACGACGATATTCTTGCAGGTATTGTTCTAGATTTTTTAGAAAAAGTATTTTGTTGAATAATCGGAATAGACAATGCAGGCAATAGCAGTACTTCCACCAGGAATGGAAGATCAAGGAGCGAAGGAGCTGTTAACTCTTGGGGCTAAGTCTGTACGGTTACGTCAGAGGAGTGTTGCTTTTGAAGCTGATACTGCTTGTTTTTATAGAATTCATTTAAAGGCTCGTTTGCCTTTTCGTCTTTTGCGTGAAGTTGCTAGGTTCTCTTGTGATGATCCAGAGTCGTTATATATCGGGATCCAAAAGGCTTTTGATTGGAGGCATTGGTTGCCTCCCTCGACTAGCTTTAGGGTAGATGTATCAGGGAGTTCTAAGCATTTAAACCATAGTCATTTTACAGCTTTGCAAGTAAAGAATGCGTTAGTAGATCTTCAAAGAGATATTTGGGGTAAGCGCTCTGTTATCGATCTTGAACAGCCACATTTATGTTTGCATGTACATTTAAATTCTCAAGGCGCAGTTTTGAGTCTAGATGGCTCAGCCGAAAGTTTGCATAAGCGTGGATATAGGCCTGCGATGGGGGTTGCGCCTTTGAAGGAGAATCTTGCGGCTGGTTTAATTGAAATGACTGGATGGGATGCTGATATGCCACTTGTGGACCCTTTGTGTGGATCTGGGACGTTACTTATTGAGGCAGTATCTTCAGCATTAAGAATGGCCCCAGGTTTAAATCGTCCTTTTTTGTTGATGAATTGGATTGATTTTGATGAGAATCTTTGGATGAAAGAGAAACAGTTAGCAAAGTCGCTTCAATGCTTGGGTAGAGATTTACCCTTAATTATTGGTTGTGAGCATGATCCATTGATAGCAAAACAAGCACAAGAAAATATTTGTTCGGCGGGTTTAGAGAGATTGATTCAAATTAAAAATCTACATTTTAGGGACCTTTTACTTACTCCACAGCGAGGATTGATTGTTTGCAATCCTCCTTATGGTAAGCGAATTGGTTTACCAGAAGAATTGAAATCTCTTTATTCAGAATTAGGCGAGTTCTTGAAGAGTCGGGCATCTGGTTGGCAATTCTGGCTATTGAGTGGAAATCGAGATTTGTCGCCTTTTCTTCGAATGAAATCCAGTCGTAAAATTCCTGTTAGCAATGGGGGTATAGATTGTCGTTGGATGCAATATTTAATTCGGTAAAAGTTATGATTTGCCTAGAACAGCTTTGGTGGTTTTGGATATTCCTTGTAGGGTTTCAGGCAAGTATGGACCTTTCACTAAATGACCTCCAATCCTCAGGCTAATGCCTGCAAGTGAAAGATTAATTGATGCAAGTAAAATTAAAGTCCATTCTATTTTCCAACTTAATATATCCTGCAACCAAATTACTAAAATAATTTCGCTTGCTAATAAGGCAAATAACATTAAAAATCCTCCCATAGCTAGAAAAATGCCTCCACTGATTAGGCGTCTTTTTTCACGATCCATTTCTTGAAGAGCGATTCTTACATGCAGGTCCATTACTGAACTGGCTAATGCAGTGACTCTTGCGGCTGCTCCAAGTCCTCGATTTTTTTGGGATTCGCTCATGAGTTTCTTCTCCCTCCAGCAAGCACCATTCCGAGCAGCATGCCTAGTCCTGCTGCAATACCAATAGCCATGAGTGGTTGTTTTCTAATGGGCTGTTCGATTTTTGGCCGCAGTGTTTTGTTTAAATCATCTAGAAGCTCTTCTAATTGTTTCTCTAATGGCTCAAGGTTAGTTGCGATTTCTTGGGTATGGTCGCTTGCAGAATTTAAAAGTTCCTCTAATTGTTCTTGAACAACGAGTGTTGTTCTATCCGAGTGTTTAGATATCACTTTGATTACTTCATCAAGGCTGCCTCTTGTGGCTTCGAGAGTTTGTTTGGCTAGATCAGGCCATCTCTCTTGAATTTTGGGGAGCAAGCTTTCAAAGCTCTCACTGAACCATTGATCAGAAGAAAGATCAGGCTCCTTCTCTGGGGAATCTTCAAGTTCAGTTCTAGCTTCGCAGGATGCGGAATTCGTGGATTCCATAAGATCCTGATGGTTTCACAGAGCTTAGGAAGACTTGACCATTATTGAAACCTTTTGTCCTTGATTTTTCCATATTCAACTAAGTCAGGATCTTGGTTGTCAGTCTTCTGAACGCGATCTGCTTGAGTGTTTTGAGAAAAACCAAACGTCGCCTTTGCTTACATTTATTGCCTAATAAATACTTCTAGTGCTAGACGTCTTTAGTAATTTACTTGGCGATCATGGACGTTGGCCTGTCCGGAATTCTTTTTGCTTCGGGTACTCTTCCTACTTCTCTTGGCTTGATTGCAGCATCTATAGCAGGTGCTGGAAGCTTGCTTTTAATAGCCTTGAGATTTGTTCCGCAGGATTAAACCATTCTTGGAAACTGAGGAATATCCTCTGTTTCCAAAATCCTGTCAATGTGGAGCTTAAGCAAATTCCTTTTTTAAGGGATGTATTTTGCTGTCCATTTTTCAAAAATCCTTACTTATTTAATACAGGCTAGTTGTATTCAAACTATTTCTTAATTCTTTCCTTAAAAATAAACCTTTTTTTATACAAAGTATTCTCACATGCCTAGTCAAAAAAGATGGGCTCTCCTCGAACATTCTGGTTTGCCAGGTGGTATTCACTTTGATTTGCTTTTGGAAGATGGAAATGTTTGTAGAACTTGGAGGTTGCCTAATCTTCTGATATTAGATGGGCCAAATCAGCAAGTTGTTTCTTTGCCTCCTCATAAATTGGATTGGCTTGAGACGTTAGGTCGACCTGTATCTGGAAATCGAGGGGTGGCCACAAGAAAGCAGTTTGGATGTTTTGTTGGAAAGCTTCCTACTAGTGAAGATGGTTTGATTGAGATCCAACTCCATAGCGAAGAAATGATTGGACTGCTTCTTATCAAAAATTTGGTTTGTAGTTTTTCTTCGATTTCAGATGCAGTAGCCAAAAAGTAATAAGGCTTGAGCTTCTGGCAGGTTTCGCTAATCTCTGGATACTCTTAGCCCGATTTTTGTTGGTTTACATCAATCAGGTAGAGCTAGCGCATTTCAAGTCCTTTGGGGGGGCAATGACAATCCCTCTTGAGGAGGGTTTTACGGTTGTGACAGGACCAAATGGTTCTGGTAAAAGCAATATTCTTGATGGAGTCCTTTTTTGCTTAGGTTTAGCTACTAGCCGAGGTATGCGTGCAGATCGCTTGCCCGATTTGGTAAATAGCGGCATTCTCAAAGCTGGCAAATCTGCTGAGACTGTTGTAAGTGTCAAGTTTGATCTTTCAGATTGGTCGCCTGATTTGGCTGAAGAAGGTTTAGAGCAAGCTCAAGAAGGTCCCTGGATTAAGTCAGGTCAAAAAGAGTGGACGGTCACAAGACGTTTGAAAGTGATGCCTGGTGGTTCTTATAGCTCTAGTTACGCTGCAGACGGGGAGACTTGTACTCTTCAACAATTGCAGACTCAATTACGTCGCTTGAGAATTGACCCTGAGGGTAGCAATGTAGTCATGCAGGGTGATGTGACTCGCATAGTTTCGATGAGCAATAAAGATAGAAGGGGTTTGATTGATGAGCTTGCAGGAGTTGCTTTATTTGATAACCGGATAGAACAAACACGTCTAAAGTTGGATACTGTTCATGAGAGACAAGAACGTTGCAGAATTGTTGAGCAAGAATTGCTAGCTGCACGCCATCGCTTGGAAAGAGATTGTGCAAAGGCAAGAATTTATAAGGAGTTAAAAATACAATTTCAACTTGGTAAACAACAAGAATTGGTTTTATCTTATGAATCTGCGAAACAAGGATTGTTTGATTTAGATGCAAAGCGAAAGAGTATGATCCTGCAAGAATCTAGAGATATAGCTTCTCTTGCGAAGCAAGAGGAAAATTTGTCTAATTCATTAGGAAAACTAAAGACTCTTCAAGAGAATGTGAAAGCTTTAGGGGAGGATAAGCTATTGAGAGTGCAGAGTGAGCTTGCAGGTTTAGATACACAATTTCGTGAATTAGACAGGCAAGCTAATATCAATAAAACTGAAGGTGAGAACTTACAATCTCAACGGCAATCCTTAATTAAACGCCGACATGAAATTAAGGAAGAAATTTTTCAAAAATCTCAGAATTGTAAGGATAATTTGTTAGTAGAGGCTGAACAGGCCTGTAAAGATGCAGAAGCATCGGTTGAAGTTTCTCGTAGAAGGTTGGGTGAGGTTGCTGGTCGTTCTGGTGCATGGATTGAGGATCAACGTGCAAGAAGTATGCTTCGCCAAAAGTTACATAATAATGTCAAACCTTTACAAAGTGAATTGCAAAAATTAGAAGAGAGGTTACTACAGATCGAGATGAGAGAGAAGGAGCTTGCAGAAGAAGAAAAGCAGGATTTAATTCAGAATAAAGAATTATCTGACCACCTCAATGTAAGAGAAAAAGATTGTCAACAAGTTCTTGAAGATATTATTCAAAAGAAGACTTGTATTAGTCAACTTGTTGATGAATTAGCAGTTCAGCAGAGGACACGTAGTCGTTTAGAGCAAGAACAGACAAAATTAGAGAATCAAGTTGCTCGTTTAGAAAGTCGTAAGGAAGCTCTTCAAGAAACTAGAGGAACTTCAGCCTTAAGGCTTTTGCTTGAAGCAGGACTGGAAGGTATCCATGGTCTTGTTGCTCATTTAGGAGAAGTAGAAGATTCTCACAGGCTTGCTTTGGAAGTTGCAGCAGGTTCAAGACTTGGGCATGTAGTTGTTGATGACGACCAAATTGCCGCAAAAGCGATTCACTTGTTAAAGCTTAAAAAGGCTGGGCGCTTAACATTTTTGCCTTTAAACAAGATGAATTCTTCCCTTGTTAGAAGAAAGAATGTTTTCCAGCGAGGCCCATCTGTCCCCGTCACTACTGATGGCAAGGCACTAATTGGTAGAGCCGTTGATTTGATTAGTTGTGATCCAATTTATAGCGATGTTTTTGCACATGTCTTTGGAGAAACGCTTGTTTTTGCTGATTTATGTTCAGCTAGAGCTCAACTGGGTTATCAAAGAGCTGTAACTCTTGATGGTGAACTGCTTGAGAAGAGTGGAGCAATGACCGGAGGAAGCTTTTCAGGAAGAGGAATTGGCTTTAGTTTTGGTAGCAGTCAAGAAAGGGATGAAATTGAGCCGATTAGGAAAAGACTCCTAGAGGTTGGTGAAACACTTGTTAGCTGTAAAAGGAAGCAAGCTCAATTAAGTCAGGAGTTAGACAACTTAACTCCTGTATTACGTAGTTTGGAGCAACGCAAAGCCACTTTAGAAGCAGAACAAACTGCAGCTGAAATTTCTAACAAACCACTCTTGCAGCGCCATCATGATCGTGTCGAGAGAATTCAAGAGTTAAGTAAGACAAAAAATCAGTATCATTTTCGCTCTGAAGAGCTTAGGAAAGAGCTAAAACCGTTATTGCTTCAACTGGAGCAATTAGAAGGCCAAGAAAGTTTTGCAGATAATCAAGACTCTTCAGAAAGTTGGAAGCTTTTGCAGAAAAATCTTGAGGATGCAGATTCAGTGTTAGTTGAAACGAGACGTCAAAGAGATGAATTACTTAGCCTGCAAGCTGAAAGGACCCATGCTTTAGAAAGGCTGGAGGACCAACAGAAGGTGCTTGAAGGAGAAGAAAAACGATTACAAGAATCAGTCAAATCTCTTGCTAGAGCTCATCACGATTGGAAAAGCCAGCAGACAAAGATGGAAGAGCAGAGGCGCCAGCTTGAAAAGAATCAAAAAGACTTGCAAAGTCGTTTTGGTGAGCAGAGACTTGCTAGGGATGAAGCGGAAGCTCAGCTAGCAAAAGATAGGCAAGAGGTTCAAGAAGCTAAATGGAACCTTGATCGTCTTCGCGAAGAACTTGTTTCTTTAGCCGAAGAGCTTCGAAGCGGACGTAATCGTCTGGATGAGCTGGAAAAGGCTCTTCCAGATCCACTGCCGGAAATTTCTGATGAGATTAGGAGTGCTGGGTTAACAGTATTGCAATCACAATTAGAAGCGATTCAGGCAAAAATGGAGGCTTTGGAGCCTGTCAATATGCTTGCGCTTGAGGAACTTGATGAATTGAATAAACGCCTTGGCGAATTAGTCGAGAGACTGGACACTCTGACTGAAGAAAGATCTGAACTTTTGCTTCGCATTGAAACTGTTGCGACGCTCCGTCAGGAGGCCTTCATGGAGGCTTTTGAAGCTGTTGATAAGCACTTTAGGGAGATTTTTGCCAGTTTGTCCGAAGGAGATGGTCATTTGCAATTAGATAACGAAGCTGATCCTTTAGAGGGTGGCTTGACATTAGTGGCGCATCCAAAGGGGAAAACAGTTAGAAGACTGGCAGCAATGTCTGGAGGAGAAAAGTCTTTAACTGCTTTGAGTTTTCTGTTTGCCTTGCAAAGATTTAGACCATCTCCTTTTTATGCTTTAGATGAAGTTGATAGCTTTTTGGATGGGGTCAATGTAGAACGATTGTCATCACTGATTGCTCGTCAAGCAGAACAGGCTCAATTTTTGGTTGTTAGTCATCGACGACCAATGATAGGTGCCTCAAATCGCACAATTGGAGTCACTCAGGCTAGGGGCTTTCATACTCAAGTTATTGGTTTGCCCGATGCTGCCTGAAATCTTTTCCGGTTAACATCTTCAAATAATGACTGTATTCACTCATTTTTAAGGTTTTCGTTGATTAGCACTCAATCCCAAAACGATCCACTTGATACCGTTCCTAGCGACCGTCTTTGGCTGCGCTCAGAGTTGATGGGTACTCAGGTGATAACACGTGATACAGGTCGCAGGTTAGGAGTTGTGGGAGAGGTTGTTGTTGATATCGATCGGAGAGAGGTCGTTGCTCTGGGACTTAGGGATAATCCTTTGACTCGATTTCTGCCTGGCCTTCCACGTTGGATGCCACTTGATCGAATTAGGCAGGTTGGAGATGTAATTCTTGTTGACTCTGTTGATTCTCTTAGTGAAGGATTTACTCCAGAAAGATATAGCAGAGTGATTAATTGTCAGGTAATTACAGAATCAGGACAACAGTTGGGACGTGTTCTTGGATTTTCTTTTGATATTGAAACTGGAGAACTGACGACATTGGTGATGGGTGCCTTGGGAGTGCCTCTTTTAGGAGAAGGAGTTCTGAGTACTTGGGAAATTCCAGTAGAGGAGATTGTCAGCAGTGGTGCCGATAGGATTATTGTTTACGAAGGTTCTGAGGAAAAACTGAAACAACTTAATAGCGGCTTTCTCGAAAAGTTAGGGGTTGGAGGTTCTAGCTGGGAAGAACAAGAAAGAGATCGTTATAGGGTTAATCTTGTCCCTGTTGAGAATCAACTTACTCCTGGTCAAGATGTAGAAGATAGCCAAAAAATACTTGGATCTAAAACCAGTTCGAAATATTCTGATGAAGAGGAATTGGAATATGTTGAACTGGAAGATAGGCAAGAGGCTATAAATGAAAAACGTAGATATATAGATGATTCCAAATTAAATAATATGCCTAATCTTGATAGCTCTATAGAAGATAATTATACTTATAATATAAATAACAATTCTCAGGATTATCAATCATCTTCAATAGATGATTATGCTTCTAGGCCGATCTCTTCTTCACGACGACCTAAGCCCTTAGAGGAAGACCCTTTGGATGTTGAACCATTGGACTTTGATGTAGATAAGCAAAAAAGACTTCAAGATCCTTTTCCTGAACTTGATGGCAATGAACTGGAAGATCCTTGGTAAAGAATAACTATCAACTTCTGGATATCAAAATGCATAATTTGTATTATTAGCTTCGTTATTTATCCGTTTCACTTACTGCATTTTTGGAAATTTTTGTTATTTTTACACCATTTATAGACTTAGGAAGTAAGTTTATTACTTCCTTAGACATTGCTTTGACTGCTCCTGGCTTCCCTCGCAGGCTTTGTAAGTCATTTTTTTGCCCTTGTAATCTTTGAGGGGATCTAAGCCAAATTAGAGCCTCATTTGCAATCTGATAAGGGTCTAATTTGCCAACCCTTTCTGGGACAATTAGATGACCAGCAGATATATTTGGCCAAGCTAAATAACCTCTGTTTTTTATTCGCCAAAGAGTTATTAATAGCCCTATGCATCTTCTTAAGCCAGGTAGTCGAGCTATAATTCCTAGAAAACCGTCCCATGCCTGCATTACATTTAAATGTTGTGTAGGTACAATTACAATCATTGGGACACCAAGCGCTCCTAATTCTGCTGTATTTGCTCCTACAGTAGTCAATGCAAGATGGCATTGACTTAGTGGTTTATGTGCCGGTGAATTTTCATAAAGATAGACTTCAGTTCCTTCTTGAGTAATTAACTTTCTCCATTGTTTTTTCCCTGTCCTGTGAGTAACAGTTGTAATCCTTGATTTATATTTTGTTGCGATTGGATTTTTGGAACTGCCAAAATATGTGATTTCTTCAACGCTAGTAGTTGGAGCAACTGGTAATAAGAATCTTGCGTTTGGCAATTGTTGGGCTAAATGATCAGCTACCTCTAGAAAAAATGGAACTCCAACGCATAGTTTTGCCTTCTTCGACCCTGGCATTAAGGCTATCCAAGTTCCGTTTGCGAGTGGTTCTTCTTCTTTTGCGTAATCATTAATGTCTGCCATTAGATCACCAACAACATTACATTTGCTGTGAAAACGTTTTGGTAGATGAAGAAGTACCTTTGGTGACATCGCTGCAATCTTGTCGTTCCATTGAGGCCACCGCGCTTTCCACTCTGCATAAGTTAAGTGACGATATTTAAGTCTTGCGGAAAGAAGGACACTCCAGAATTGATCTCCTCCAAGAAAAACGACTACTCCTTTGCTAGGCCAATATGCATACTTTTTGGGGTGAATTAATAGTTTCCAAAAAGATTTAGCAGGAGTGATGATTTCAAATTGTCCCCATTCTTTTGCTGCAGCTACTTCATGGCCGGTTGAATTTGGACAGGGAACTAAGACGAGACGAAGGCTGATTTGTGCTGAGCCTGGTCCTCTTGGTCTCATTAATAATTCTGAATGTAGTTTTTCTGCTAGGGGTCTTACCCAAGTTGCCAATTCACCAGGGCCATTAGATACAAGCACCACTGCAACAGAAGCTTGATTGCTTTGAGATGGTGATAGGGAGGTCAACTTTTAAAAACACTTATGCGGATGGCGAGACTTGAACTCGCAAGGCCGAAGCCACACGCTCCTTAGACGTGCGTGTCTACCAATTCCACCACATCCGCATGGGAAACTGAGTCCCGCTGACTTAGTCCAAAAAGATCATAACGGGCAACCTTACATGTCCTCAAATACTTATAGGGGTATAAGCGCTGATACGATCCGGCTAAAGGATCAAATAAATCTGGATGCCTATAGGCAAAGTTCTAATTGCAAATCGTGGCGAGATTGCGCTCCGAATTCTCCGCAGTTGCAGGGAAATGGGTATAGCGACCGTTGCGGTTTATAGCACTGTTGATCGCAATGCATTGCATGCTCAACTGGCTGATGAAGCAGTGTGTGTAGGAGATGCTCCTAGTAGCAAAAGCTATTTAAATGTTCCCAACATTCTTGCCGCAGCAACATCTCGAGGCGTTGATGCCATTCATCCTGGCTATGGATTTTTAGCTGAGAACGACAGATTTGCTGAGATCTGTCGAGATCATGGCATTGTTTTTGTTGGACCTTCTCCCGATGCCATTCGCTCAATGGGAGATAAGTCCACTGCAAAATCCACAATGCAGAAAGTAGGAGTTCCTACTGTTCCAGGCAGTGAGGGTTTGTTGAGTACTCCAGATGAGGCAGCGGAATTAGCCACAGGTATGGGTTATCCAGTAATGATTAAGGCCACAGCTGGAGGAGGAGGAAGAGGCATGCGTTTGGTAAATGGTCCAGAACATCTTGAAAACCTTTTTAAGGCCGCTCAGGGTGAAGCAGAAGCAGCATTTGGTAACCCTGGATTGTATATGGAAAAATTCATTGACCGACCTAGACATGTGGAGGTTCAGGTTTTAGCGGATAGGCATGGCAATGTTGTTCATCTTGGGGAACGAGATTGCTCAATTCAACGTAGGCATCAAAAGCTATTAGAAGAATCTCCTAGCCCAGCATTAGATCCTGGTTTACGAATTCGGATGGGAAAAGCTGCTGTTTCAGCTGCAAAAAGTATTAATTATGAGGGCGCTGGAACAGTTGAATTTCTGCTGGATAGAGAAGGAAATTTCTACTTTATGGAAATGAACACTCGCATTCAAGTGGAGCATCCTGTCACTGAGATGGTTACTGGTATTGATTTAATTGCAGAACAATTAAGGATTGCTGGAGGGGAGCCAATCAGTGTCACTCAGGATCAAGTTGCTTTACGAGGACATGCGATTGAATGCCGTATTAATGCAGAGGATTCAACCCATAATTTTCGGCCTGCTCCAGGGCGTATTACTGGTTGGCTGCCCCCTGGAGGGCCTGGGGTTCGTGTAGATAGCCATGTTTATACGGGTTATGACATCCCACCTTTTTATGACTCTTTGATTGGGAAATTGATTGTTTGGGGTAATGATCGGAATGCTGCTTTGAAGAGGATGAAACGAGCTCTTAATGAATGTGCAGTCACTGGCATACCAACCACAATTGATTTTCACTTAACTCTTTTGGAACGGGATGAATTTTTAAATGGTGATGTACATACGAAATTTGTAGAACAGGAAATGCTTGGGTGAGGTTTTGTAATTGAAACCTCATTTAGCTCAAGCTTTGACTTTGTAAGAGGATTTGAGATAAAACCCCTTGAGGACCGACGATTAATTCACGTACGAGGCTTATTAGACCGACCCATATAACGGGGGTTACATCAACTCCACCAATAGGAGGAACTATTTTCCTGGTGAAAGCCAAAATTGGTTCGGTAGGAAGGCTAATCAAAATCCAAAATCCTTTTTTCATCTCAACCTTGGGATACCAGGTGAGGACAATCCTCATCAAAAAGCTCAGCGTGAAAGCAGCCAGCAAAAAACCCAGTAAAGGATTGAATATGGGCAGAACTTTAAGAAAAAAAGACGTCACAAACCTCAAAGCATGTATGGGGACATCGTATAAACACGCAGGTAATCCGTAATACTGATATTGTCTTGGTCTAATTAGCAGCTGCTATGACACCTTCTGCCGCCAATCTTTTGTACAGCCTTGTAGGTGCCGCAATTCTCATTGTTATTCCTGCAGGATCCTTTTTGCTATGGGTTAGTCAAAAAGATGCTTTGGCCCGAGGACGCTAGTCAATAGAGGCGTACTTCGTAGACTAGGCGCAATGAGGTTGATCTTTGACCTCATTGCCGGTCATTAATAGGGGGCGCAACTTTGGTCAATGCCAGTCTTAATTGGGCCAGCATTGTGGGAATTGTCCTCGCCGTAAGTGGCGCGGGTCTTTATTTCTTGCGATCTTTTAAACCTGCGCTAGCAAGAGACTATGACGTCTTTTTTGCAGCGATAGGCCTGCTTTGTGGTGGGATTCTTTTTTTTCAGGGTTGGAGATTGGATCCAATCCTTCAATTTGGTCAGTTTTTACTTGCAGGCACAACCGTTTTCTTCGCTTATGAGAGCGTTCGATTGAGGGGTGTTGCTACTGATCAGGCAAGACGTTCTTCTTATTTTGATGATGAGCCCGCTCCAGCTCGGATGCCTGGAGGAGGACGAAATGATGGATGGGATCAAGATTCTTATGATCAATTTGAAGAATCGCAACCTTTTCGAAGAAGATTTTCATCATTTGAAGATCGCGACTTGCAATCTGCAGAAGACAATTTGTATCGCTCAAGACGTTCTTCTAGGGCAGCCATCCCAGAAGAAGCGGCAAGTCGATCTGTTCGTGAACGATCATCAGAATCTTCAGGTTCACGGAAAGACGATTCGGAGCGAGTTAGAAGAATGTCCCGCTTTAGTGCCAATGATGATGAGAGGGCGAGGAGTGATGACTCATTTGGTCAAAGGAGAAATGCTCGTACTGACCAACGCAGAGGAAGCCGTCCTTCCTTAAATGAGCAAACTTCCAGTAGAAGAAGGAATTTTGATGATCAATCAAGAAGATCTGCCAACCGAGGAGAGGATTCATCTTTTAAGAGATCTCGTACAAGTCAGGGAACTTCAACTAGCCAACAGGCTGAAGATGCGGCATATACTCCAACCAGACAAACTTCTTCACGTTTTAAGCGAAATGAGAGAGAACCTGCTCGAGGTTCTTCCGACTTTTCTTCTCAACAACGACCTAGTACCGGTGACCAGTCACCTAAGCCAAGAAGGAGAGATAACAGTTCTATGTTTGACGATTAAATTTTGGTTAAAAGTGACCTACAGAAAATTGTAATTTTTTTGAGCTGTTTGCTCCTTTCTAGTTGTGGGAGCAGGATTGAGCGATTTCAAGATTCATTGGAAATTCGTAGTCAGCAAGACCCTGTTTTAAGTGGTGATGGTCAAAAGTTAGCTTTGATAGTTGAGTACAAAGGTAGGCTCTCTGTTCAGTTAAGGGACCTGAGGAATGGTGAAGTTCTTCGTTTAAGACATTTGTCGAGGAATCAACCTCATAGTTCTCCTTCGTTGAGTTGGAATGGAAGGTATTTAGCAGTGATCGCGCAACGGGGAAATAGGCGTTTGGTAATCATTGAAGATCGCCTAACGGGTCGCAGTCATCATCTTTTAACTCCTAGAGAAAGAATTCCACTGAGATTGAGCTTAGCTCCGGATGCGACTCAAGTTGCGATTCAAATGGCTGATAAAGGGAAGTGGCGAATTGAATTATTTGATTTAAGTAAGACAATCGAATCAGATCAACCGAGGGGGAGAATTTCTAACACAACTTCACCGGTTATCAGGTAATGAAATTTAGATCTATTTATAAACTTTCTTTTAGGGTTTCTTTTTTATGTTTATTTCTTAGCGTTGGCGGTTGCTTTCGAGGAGATATGAGACCAGTTAGAAGTTTTAATGAATCCTTAGAACAGATTTATCCCAGTCAAAGAGAGCCTTCTATGGGAAAAGAATGGTTGGTTTCATTAGTTAATTCTCAAGGTAAAGATAAAATTGAAATGATTCATATTCCTACTCGTAGAAAAGTTCCTTTGCCCGGATTAAATAGAGCTGATTCACAACCAATTAGTGTCAGTGTCAGTGGTGATGGAGAGAGATTAGCTCTGATTAGACAACGATATGATCAAACTGAATTGATGATTTATAGGCGCTCAGTAGGAACATTAAAGCGTATTGAATTAAGTCCGAAAGGTATACCTCGTCGAGTTAGTTTAGATAACTCTGGGCAGATTTTGGCGGTTCAAGTTAGCAGAGATGGAAGATGGATTGTCGAAGTTATCCGTTTGCAAGGATAAACACAAAATTTATGGTCCGTTTATGACACCAGTCCTGCCCAATGTAAAAAGGTTGTATGACTTAATGCCTCAATAAGCAAGATCGCTGTAAATCCGATCATTGCAAATCTTCCATTGACTCGTTCGGCATAGGCACTCCAGCCAAAAGCAGGGACATCTCCAGTTGTAGCACTTGTATCAGTCTTTTGATTGTCGATCACTTTTGAATTGACTGGTAATACATCATCACCATCACTTTTATCTGACAAATTTGGATCAGGGGAGTTCATTTAGCTCTTTCGTTGGGTATTAAAGTCGAAGTTTGTGGTAGATGCAAGACGCCAACTACCATCTCCGATTAATTCCAGCACAGCTGAGTGGAATTCTATAAGGGTTGGACGGTGGCCCACGCTAATAAAAGCTAGCTCCCTTTTTGCTAGAAGTTTATACAGATGTTCCTCGGTTTGTACATCTAATGCACTTGTGGCTTCATCCAAGACCGCAAATCTAGGAGCATTTAATAATAATCGACCAAATGCTAGCCGCTGTTGTTCTCCAAGAGACAATATCCTAGGCCAGTCTTGCTTCACATCTAGATCAGGATAACGGTCTATTAGTGAAGTTAGCTTTACTTCTGATAGAACAGATCTTAATTGATCATCACTAAATTTATTTTCTTCTGTTGGATAGCATAATTGTTCTCTTAATGATCCAAGTATCATATAAGGTTTTTGGGGTATAAATAATAAATCTCCCATATTGGGCTTTTCAATAGTTCCATTTTCTGGCTTCCATAATCCACATATCATTCTAAGTAAAGATGTTTTTCCACATCCAGATGGGCCAACAACAAGAAGTCTGTCGCTTTTTTCGATGCTAATATTTAAGTCATGAATAATAGGTTTTGATGCTCCAGGCGGCCATAAATCTGCATTCCGAATAAGTATTGAATCTGCATAGGAGTCTTCTGGAATTGGTACAGTCTCACTTTTACTATTTACTTGTTCGACTTTTGATTGAAATCCTTCTAATCGACTGATCCCAGCAGTAAACTTTGAGAGCTCCTCAATTTGATTTACTATAAAAAATAGTGATCCTTCAACCATATTAAATGCAAAATTTGCCTGGATAAATCTTCCATAGTCAATTTCACCAAGGAAGTAAGGAACTGCCATAATTAAATAGGGGAAGAAAATACCGGCATATCCGAGTGATCTTCTGATTACATCAATAATGACTCTCCAGATAATTAATAGGTTGTAATTACGTACTACGCTTCCAAGCCTTCTTTGTGTTTCTGCTTTTTCTGGATCTTCACCTGAATAAAAAGCTATGGACTCTGCGTTGTCACGAATGTGGACTAAACCGTAACGGAAATCTGCTTCATAGCGCAATTGAGCAAAGTCAATTCTGACTAAATTCTTTCCAGCTATGATTAATATTGTTGTTGCAAGTGCTGAATAGATAAATAAGGCCCAAGTTAATTTTTCACTGATACTCCAAAGAATTAATATATTAAAAGAAAATGTTAATAGAGCATCAAAAATTCCAATTGTAAATGAAAGACTTTGTGCTGTAAATGCTCTTGTGTCTTCTGTAATTCTTTGGTCTGGATTGTCTACATCAGTTTCTTGTTCATCATTTGGGTTTAAAATATAATAGGCTTTGTTGTTTAGATAGTCTGAGATTAGACTACGTGATAGCCATTCTCGCCAGATTATTCCTAATTTATATGTAAAGAATAATTGTGAGACACGAATTGGCAATGCAACTATAAAGCAACAAGCATAAATTCCAAGAAGCCTGTAAAACCCTGCTTCTTGTTTTTCAACGAGGGCATTTGTAAGATCCCGTGCAATAAAACCAATCCCAGCATTTATTCCATTTACAGTTAATAACATTAAAACTATGATCCCTAGTAATAACCAATGACTCCAGAGTCTATTTCGAAGTTGTTGTCGAAAACTAAAAAATGTTGTAGAGCCTAGAAAAAAAAGTGCTGAGAATAACCATCCCCACCAACTGCTCCATATGGTTTCTATAGTCTGTAAGACTCCACCAAAGTATTTTTGAGTTAAAATAGGTTGAAATTTTTCAAATGTTTCTATTATTCCAGTTAGAAAAACTAGAACCAAGCCACCTACACAGAAAATCAATGATATTAGTAGCCATATGAATTGGCCCCCATTTCCTTGATCTAAAGGCAAGAAGAATGGTTGTGCCAAACGTCTTAGCTTGCCTAGTTGACTATTGAAACCCTTTTGGGGTTCAATTATTGAGTTGCTCATGTTCTGATTATATTTATCAAGTCAAGTCATAAAGAAGGTGTTTAGTGAATTGACTCATTTTGTTTCTTATTCAAGCATCACTTATTGTCTACATCCATAATTTTTTCTTTATTTCTAATCGAGTGATCAAATGGAATTGTATAATTAATTCTAGGAGGGTGTAAGGGGATTTTTATCTCTTTTTATTTAGTAAGTAAATAAATGATCTGTTTTATTTATTTGGCTTTTATTTAATAAAGCATCTTTTTTAATTACAAGTAATATCATTATTCATGGCTTTGAGCATTGCTTCTTTTTCTAGTGGTGGAATTGGTAAGCACAATACTTCATCAACTAAGTCAATCCTCCACAGCACTTGACTCCCTGGTTTGTTAGGCATCTCTCTTTTGTAGTGGATCCCTTCGTTCAGTAGCTCTGATTGCTGATCCAACTCTGCCTTTGATATACCCAAGTACTCCAATAGCTCACTTGTCGAGAACCACTGATCCTTTTCTTGCTCAGTTGGATTAGATTTCAATTTCTTATTTGGGATTTTCATCGCATCTTGAATATCTTCTTTTAAAGGATCCCTCCTTTAACTAGATAATCAAGAGCTGACTTCCAATTTAATCATTTTAGCTGTTTTTATTGTATTGATTCGACGTTGTCTTTTACCCTCAGGATTTTGCTGTATTGCTTCCTGATCCATTATCCGGGAGGCCAATTTAAGTTGCGCCCACCAATAATGTGAATGTGTAAATGAAAGACAGTTTGCCCAGCTTTTTCGCCTGTGTTTATCACTGTGCGCCAGTCATCAAGACCTTCTGATTTTGCAATTGATGCCGCCACTAGAAGCAAATGACCTAAAAGATTTTGGTCTTCTAGTTCAACCGACCTGAGACTATCAATTTCTTTTCGTGGAATAATAAGAATATGAACAGGAGCTTGGGGTTGAATATCTCGGAATGCAATGCAGTGCTTGTCACTGTAGACCTCATCACATGGAATCTCTTGGTTAATGATTTGACCAAAAATTGTTTTCCCAGACATTTATTTAAATCCAATTCAGCTTTTATTCTCTCAGTATTTTCCCTTAATGGCTATAGGAAGTAGGTGAAGAAGGCAATGTTTACTTAGTTTTTGAGAATTTAGATTGATCTTTCATGGCTCGCATCACTTCCTTAGTTCATAATTAGGATTGAATTCTTTCATTAAATATTTTGAACATCATTGCTGTCAAATCCGTGCTCTTTTAACGCGATGTTTAAATCTTCGTGATTGGATACTCTGTCTACAAAGAGAACACCATTTAGATGGTCGATTTCATGTTGAATACATCTTGCTAACAGTCCATCTGCATTCATTTTTTTTGGACGGCCCATTTCGTCTCGAAAGCTTAGTTTGATTGATGATGGCCTGATGACATCTAGATATACCTCCGGGATGCTTAAACATCCTTCTTCATATGTGTCTATTGATGCACTTGAGGAAATTATCTCTGGGTTGATTAAGACAAGAGGAGGTGTCGTAGGGTTTTCTAGATCAAGGTCAATGACTAAAAGCTGTTTGTGTATTCCAACTTGCGGTGCTGCTAGGCCAATACCTTTAGCTGTATACATGCTCCTCAGCATGTCTCTAGTTAGGTCTCTTATGGATTCATCAACCTTGCTTATGCGGCGAGCGGATTTACGTAAAACTTTGTTCCCAAGGGTGTGAATTTCGAGTGGAGCCACTTCGAGTGCCTCTTTAGGCACAGTTATGGCAGTCCCATTTTTCGCGGCATTTCTTGCCAACCCAGCGAAGCTTTTGGCCAATGATAATTCTCATTCAATATTCATGATTGTACGCACACTTGCTTGCTTGCTTGAAGTGAATTCACGATAGATAAGAATGAATTTAGGCTTGAAGCATTTTGCAATCCTTGAAACCTCTTTCAGCAGCATCAGCTCTTGGCGAGCAACCAATCCTTAAAGAACCGAGGCTGGTTGATCAATGGAGTCTTTGGTTAGAGCAACGGCCTAATGAAGGCGGAAGAACCACTGCATTCATTCGTCCTTGGGGAAAATCGGGATTGCCTCCACAAGAATTGACTCCAGCTCCAATTGATTTGAGAACCCGAGTGCATACTTATGGAGGGGGGGCTTTGACTAGTTTTGTTAAGGGTGATCAGCTTCTTTTGACTTGGATCGATGATTTAGATGGCTGTCTTTGGAGTCAAGTTTGGAAGGGTCTTTCTGGAGTCAATCACACTGAATATCCATTACTTGAATCGCTTCATTCTCCTCGCCGTCTTTCTGCAAAGGGTGACTATTTACTTGCTGATGGATTGATTGATCCTTTCCGTCAAAGATGGATAGGAATCATGGAGAAAGATGGGCGAGACTTTTTGGTCGCATTTTTGCTAGACCAATCAGATCAAGCTCCCATTTATATCTACGAGCCATTGGATTTTGCTGGTTATTCTGCTTTGAGTCCGGATGGAGCTCATTTGGTCTGGGTTGAGTGGCAGCAACCTTCTATGCCTTGGGAGGAAAGTGCGCTTTGGTTGGGCTCTTTTGATGAGAAAGGATTCATAGAGAAGAAAAAATTGTTAGCAGGTTCTATTGGAGAGAAGTGCAATAAAACTTCTGTGTTTCAGCCTCAATGGTTATCTAGTGGTGAACTTGTGGTTTCTGAAGATGGTCAGGGTTGGTGGAATTTGATGATTCATGATTTCGAAATTGATGATGATGCATCAGTTGGATGGAGTTATCCTTGGCCTATGAAGGCAGAAACTGCCTTCCCTCAATGGATTTATGGTTTAACTACTACCGCTTTCACAGGGGAAAGATTAGTTTCTTTAAATTGTAAAAATGCGAGTTGGCAAATTGATTTATTAAGCCTAGATGGTTCGGTGACCAAGGTTGAGCAACCTTTTGATGATTTGACTGGCCTAGATGCAAAAAAAGATCATATTTTAGCCATTGGGAGCAATGCCACAACGCAACCTGGATTATTGGAAATTGATTTAAATGATGCGAGTTGGATTCACACAATCTTTGGCCCAGAAGTAATAAATAAGAGTCAAATAAGTATTCCTGAGTCTTTCTGGTTTAAGGGATTTAAAGGAAGAATGACTCATGCTTGGTATTACCCACCAGCACAATGGGATGGTCATCCTGCCCCTTTATTAGTTAAAAGTCATAGTGGCCCTACTAGCATGGCTACTAGGGGATTGAATCTAGGGATCCAATTCTGGACTTCCCGAGGTTGGGGTGTGGTAGATGTCAACTATGGGGGTTCAACTGGGTTTGGTCGAAGTTATAGAGAACGTTTGATGGGAAGTTGGGGTGAGGTGGATGTTTTTGACTGTGCTGCTGCTGCTGAGGCTTTAGTTGCTTCTGGTCAGGCAAATAATAAATATGTGGCTATTGAAGGTGGTAGTGCTGGTGGTTTCACTACTCTTTCCTGCTTATGCTTTACAGATGTATTTAGTGTTGGAGCATGCCGTTATGCAGTTAGTGATTTAGTAGCTATGTCTCGTGAAACACATCGATTTGAAGAGGGTTACTTAGATCATCTTTTAGGACCCTTGCTTCACAATAGGCATTTGTATTATGAAAGGTCACCTTTAAATAATGCAGAAAGAATTAATTGTCCTGTTGTATTCTTTCAAGGCATGAAAGATAAAGTTGTTCTGCCGAGTCAGACTCAAAAAATGGTTGATATACTAAGGGCAAAAGATGTTCCTGTAGAGTTATATACTTTCGATCAAGAGGGCCATGGGTTTAAAGATAGTAGAGTGAAAATTAAGGTACTTGAAAAAACTGAACAATTTTTCAGAAGATATCTTGGCCTTTAGCTATTATTTTTTAAAAATTTAATTATCGAGTAGAGCTCATCAATAAAATAATCAATTTCTTCTATCGTTGATGTAAAACTTAGACTCGCTCTTGCTGTTGCACTGATGCCGTAGTAACGATGTAGAGGTTGACAACAATGATGTCCACTTCTAATACAAATTCCTTTTGAATCTAGCAATTCTGATATGTCATTTGAATGTATATTTTTGAGGTAGAAAGTAGCTAAGCAAGCTCGATTGGACTTTATTTCAGGATCGGGGCCTAATACATTAATTCCCTCTATTGATTTGAGCTTGTTAAATAAGTATTTGGTTAGATGTTGTTCCCATGAATGAATCTTGTCTATTCCTATTTCCTGAAGGTATTGCATGGCCGCTCCCATCCCTATTGCTTCTCCAATTGCAGGAGTACCTGCTTCAAATTTATGGGGTAGATCAGCCCAGGTACTTTTATCCAGAAAAACCTCTTCAATCATTTCTCCTCCCCCTAAAAATGGTGGCATCTCATTTAGCAGCTTTTCGCGACCCCATAAGAATCCAATTCCTGTTGGCCCGCAGAGCTTGTGAGATGAACCAGCTAAGAAATCTATATTGAGTGAGTTAACATTCATGTGTTGATGCGCTAGACTTTGACAAGCATCTATTAAAACTAAGGCACCGTATTGATGGGCTAAATCAGTAATCTCTCCGATTGGATTACAGCAGCCTAAAGTGTTACTTATATGGACAAGACTTACTAGACGAGTCCGATGACTTATTTTATTTTTTAGGTCATTCAAGTCTAGTTCACCTGACTTAGTGATACCAACATGTTTTAAATGACAGCCTTTTCGTGATGCTAATTGTTGCCAAGGAACTAAATTACTGTGGTGTTCCATCATGCTGACTAGGATTTCATCTCCTTCTTTCAGTTCATAGTCTCCCCATGCTCTAGCAACGAGATTAATTGCTTCAGTAGCATTACGGGTGAAGATTATTTCATTCGAGGACTTGGCGCCTAAAAAATTTGCGGTAATTGATCTGGCACTTTCAAAGGCTTCAGTTGCTTGAGCACTTAATTGATGCGCCCCTCTATGAACATTGGCATTGGTATAACTATAGTAATTTTCCAATGCTTTAATTACCTTGATCGGTTTTTGGCTGGTAGCTGCATGATCTAAATAAATTAACTTTTCTTTATTTACAGGTTGATTATTAAAAAGAGGAAAGTCTTTTCTAGTGATTTCAGCAATTTTTAGTGTATCTATTTCCATTATTTGATATTGCTTAGAAGTTGATTAAGTATGTCCCAACGATTAGCTGATATTGGAAGATTATCAATAATTTCTCTACAGTAACCTTGGAGTATTAGTGAATTTGCTTGTTTTGCGGATATACCTCTACTACGTAAATAAAATAATTCATCTTCTTGCAGTTGTGTAATTGTTGCGCCATGTGCACACCGTACATCATCTGCAATGATCTCTAATTCAGGCTTTGTGTCAATTCTTGCTCTTTTGGAAAGTAAAAGATTCCGACTTAATTGAGAGGCATCAGTTTTTTGAGCAATTTGTGGTACTGAAATGATTCCATTGAAAATAGAATGGGAATTTTGATTTGCAACAGCCTTCTGTAATTGATTCAGGGAGCCATTGGGACCTTCAAAGCGAACATAAGAATGAGTCGCTATTTGTTCATGATTATTGGTTAATTGTAAACCATTTAATGTTGTATTTCCATTTCCTCTTAATTGGATGATTTCAGGCTCTAGACGACTTATCGACCATCCATGCTGTATTGAAGTAAAATAATATTGGCTGAATTCTTTCTGTTTAACGCAAATATTTGTAAGACAACTTGCTTCACCTCCTCCTAGAGCTAGAAAGCCATGGTTTAGTTCTGCTTCTTTTTCAAGGTGTATTTCAAGAGAATGACTATGGGCCGAATCTCCTTCGCCAATAGCAACTTGTAGTAAGTCAAGCTTTGTATTTTCTTCTAAAATAAGTAACATTTTGGTCGAACTTAATGTATGATTTTTTGCAGGCATGACGATTTCTATCCCTGGTATCTTTTGCCCAACTACTTTTAAACCAAGAATGTTAGATGTCGAAGCATCATTAATTGCAATAGAAGCACTAGATTTTTTTTGATTGGCTTTTTTTTCTTGTAATTGCACATTGAGGTGTTTTTCTATTTCTTCTTGGGTGAGTTGTTCTACACCAGTTGGTAGTTCATTTGAATTCAAAGAGTTTGTATTTGGTTCTAGAATAATTCGTATGGCGTTATTGGGTATTGAAGCCCAATCTTTATCATTATTATCTCTCCTTTTAGTATGAATAGTATTTAAAGGTAATTTCAGTATCTTGCTAAATTTGTTGATATCTGTGAGTCTCCATGATTCCAGTTTTTGAGTGGGCCAACCATTGGTTAATAGTGATTCTCTTCCGAATTGTTGAATATCTGCTAGGAGACCCTCAGGGGATGCTAATTCTGATAACCACTGATTACATTGAGTCATTATTTGCTTGGCTCCTCGATTTTCGGATTATTTTCCAACCAGTCGTATCCCGATTGTTCTAATTCAAGAGCTAATTCTTTACTACCTGTGCGTACAATCTTTCCTCCTGACATTACGTGCACAAAATCAGGTGTTATTTCATTTAGCAATCTTTGATAATGAGTAATTAATAATGTTGCTGTATTGGGATGTGTGAGTTTATTGATTCCTTGTGCAACAATTCTCAGTGCATCAATATCTAGTCCTGAATCCGTTTCATCTAGTATTGCAATCTTGGGTTTTAGCAGAGCCATTTGTAGTATCTCATTTCTTTTCTTTTCGCCTCCAGAGAAGCCTTCATTAACGCTTCGCTCTAGAAATGCTGGGTCCATTTGAACTATGTCTAAACTTTCTTTTACAACATCTTCAAATTCAAAAGTATCCAGTTCTTCCTGCCCCAATGCTTTTCTTCGGCTGTTAGTTGCTACCCGTAGGAATTCAACATTGCTTACTCCTGGAATTTCTATTGGGTATTGAAATCCCAAGAAAATTCCTATTCTTGCTCTTTCTTCTGGTTCTTGTTTTAAAAGGTTATCCCCTTCAAAAATGATTCTCCCTGAAGTGACAGTGTATGCAGGATGGCCAGCAATAACCTTTGAGAGAGTACTTTTACCACTGCCATTACGACCCATTATTGCGTGAATCTCACCACTATAAATTTCTAGATTCAAACCCTTCAGAATTGGCTGCTCTTCTGCGTTTGCATGAAGATCAACAATTTTGAGAATTAGCTTTTTGTCTCGTCGATTCACTTTGAAAGAATAGTTTGAGGGTGATAAGAAGTAGGAACTTAACTGTGAGGTTCAGCCAACTGAACCTTCTAGCTTTAGAGCAAGAAGTTTGTCAGCCTCAGCTGCAAACTCCATAGGAAGTTGGTTGAATACATCTCTGCAGAAACCACTAACCATCATTGATACTGCCTCTTCAAACCCAATTCCACGACTTTGCAAATAAAACAGTTGATCTTCTGAAATTCTGCAGGTGCTTGCTTCGTGCTCGATATTTGCAGTCGGATCTTGGGATCTGATGTATGGATAGGTATTTGCTGCTGCTTTGTCTCCAATCAGCATTGAATCACATTGACTATAATTTCTTGCTCCTGAAGCTTTTGGACCAATCTGTACTAGACCGCGGTAACTATTGCTGGATTTCCCAGCGCTGATCCCTTTGCTTACAATGGTAGATTTTGTATTGGGTCCAATATGAATCATTTTTGTGCCGGTATCAGCTTTTTGTAGATTATTTGTGAGAGCTACAGAATAAAATTCACCTATAGATCCTTGACCTTGCAAGATACAACTTGGATATTTCCAAGTGATAGCTGAACCTGTTTCCACCTGTGACCAACTTATCTTGCTATTAGTCCCTCTACAGTGGCCACGTTTGGTGACAAAATTATAGATACCACCTACTCCTTTCTCATTCCCTGCATACCAATTTTGTACAGTTGAGTATTTAATAGAGGCATGATCTAAAGCTATTAATTCAACTACGGCTGCATGAAGAGTATTAGTGTCAAACATAGGAGCTGTACAGCCCTCTAAATAGCTAACTGTCGAACTTTCTTCAGCAATAATGAGTGTTCTTTCGAATTGACCCGCATCTCCCGTATTAATTCTAAAGTAGGAAGATAATTCCATAGGACAATCAACTCCTTTAGGAATAAATACAAACGAGCCATCGCTGAAAACTGCTGAATTTAGGGCTGCAAAATAATTATCACCAATTGGTACAACACTTCCTAAATAATTTTCTATTAATTCAGGGTAATTATTTACAGCTTCCGTGATTGAACAAAATACAACTCCATGCTCAGCAAGTTTTTCCTTGTATGTAGTGGCTATTGATACGCTGTCAAAAACTGCATCCACAGCCACATTTGAAAGACGTTTTTGCTCGCTTAATGGAATTCCTAGTTTGTCAAAAGTTTCAAGTAATTTAGGGTCAACTTCTTCTAAACTTGATTTCTTTTCTGCTTTCTTTGGTGCCGCGTAGTAAATAATATCTTGATAATCTAATGGCCCATAACCTAAATCTGCCCAATTGGGCTCTTTCATTTTTGACCATTGTTTGAATGCTTTTAGACGAAAATTCAATAGAAATTCTGGCTCGTTTTTTTTTGCCGAAATTAATCGCACAATATCTTCATTTATTCCTTTTTCTATTTTTTCAGTTTCTATATCAGTAATAAATCCATATTTATATGGCTTAGAAACGATTTGATCAACCGGTGTTTTGCTGCTCATGAGAGATGAGAATGGAATTTATTTCTTGAGCTCTGGAACTTTTGGAGCGTTCTTTTGATTTCGAGTCTGGATAATGGCATAATCTTTCGAATTTAGTTTTGCTTGCCAACTTTTGTAAAGTGGGCAGTAAGCAATGAGGAATTGCAGATTGGTTTTCGTATCGCCGGACTAGGTGAGGCCCTCATTTGCTTCTTTTAGAATTAGCTGTCATCACCCGATCATGACTGGTCAAATACGAAACCGATAGGTTTCTTTATGAATAGCCTATCTTAGAGGCTAGCCACTGGGATTAAGCTCAGAAGCGATTTTCTCAGGGTAGGCTGTTCGGGACTAAGTAGTTCTACAGGATTAAGGTAAAACAAAATTGACAGACTTACATTTAAATTGATTTGTTTTTAGTATGAGTTAGATAGGTGAACCTACCCTCGAATGAATGCTGAGGTAGAAGGTAAGACGCGAGCAGAAACCTTGAGTCTTCTTTTAAGGCAGGGTCAAGCTAGTGCTGCGAAGCTTGCAACATGTACAGGAATTTCGGTACAGGCAATGCGTCGTCATTTGCGGAGTATGGAGGATCAGGGGTTGGTTCAGGCAAGTTCTTCTGCGGATGGGCCAGGCAGGCCAGTGAATTTATGGCAATTGACTTCTCAAGGGTATGATGTATTTAATAATATGAATGGAATAGGTCAGTTTGCAGTTGATCTACTCGCTTCAATCGAATCTAAATATTCTTCCGAAAGTATAAAAGAAGTCCTTTATTCCCAAATGCTTGAGAAGGCAATTGTTTATCGTAATAAGATTGGTACTGGCCCGCTTTCCTTACGTTTAAAAAGGCTCAATCAGTTAAGAAATGAGGAGGGATATTTGACAGAATTGAACACTTCCAAGGATGGTTCCATTTGGTATCTAAATGCTTTTCATTGTTCAATACGTAGTATTGCTGAAGTTTATCCAGTTATTTGTGACCAAGAATTAGAATTGATTAGGTATGTCTTCCCTGACTGTGAAGTTAAACGGGTTCAATGGAGTTTGGAAAGTGGCCATTCGTGTGGCTTTCAAATTACACCGACTTTCTATAAATGACTAACAAAGTCTTACAAACTAGTCCATTATCTAAAGCAGATATTGAACTAATTGAAAGCACTAACTTATCCAGTATTGATAAGCATCATCTACGTATTCTTGCGCATTGTCTGGAATGTTTTAAGGTGATGGGAAATGAATCGACCTCATTTTTGCCTAAGGAAAAGCAACGTTTGGATTGGTTTGTATCACAACCTGCTTTAGAGAATCAAACAGCATTCATTTCTGTCTTATATGAACAATTTGCGGTTGCTGCAGATCAATTAGAGAGTATGGCTGCTGATTTGAATATTGGACCTCTTGAGTTAACTCTTCAGCACCTAATTGATGCAAAACTGAAGACAAAATACAATCATAGATAGCAATCGCTATGGATTTTTCCTCTTATGCACATTGTTGGAAAACCAAGGCAAGACAACTTTCTATGTCGCTGTTTTTCGTGCAAGAGGTGTCTTGAGGTACCTCAACAGTCAAAAAAATCTCTTTGTGCTTTATCTCGCTCCTCGATTAGAACCCTTTGATAGCAATCGCTTTGCTCTTAAGAGTGCTTTAGGTGCGTTTCCTTGGAGTCAGTAGATCCTGACCACATGCTCTCTAGACCATGGTTAGAGCACATACTGATCCCGAACAAAAGTGGAATTTTTTTTTAGTCGTGACCCAAGATCAAAATGCCCTGGCTGGTCTCACGCTCCGTCAGCTCCGCCTTAAGGCTAGTGATTTGGGCGTTCCTTTATATAGTCGCAAAAGTAAGGCTTTGTTAGTAAAGGAGATCATTGCTTATGAACACAAGAAGTTAGAAGCTGAAAGAGAAAAGGTCTCTTTACCTTTTTGGCGAGCACCTGAACAAACTTCTAAGGGCAGTGAAATTAATAAATCACAATCGGAAACACGAGTTGTTTTTCTTCCAAGAGATCCACAATGGGCCTACGTATTTTGGGAGATTTCAGAGTCGGATCGTAAGCGAGCACAATCTAAAGGGGCCCATCGACTGTGTTTGCGTTTGTCTGATCTAACTGGGATTAATGATGGAACAGCTCATAGACAAACTTTGCAAGAAGTTCCAGTTGATAGCCATAACACTGAATGGTATTTACCAATTCCATTGAGTGATAGGGATTATCGAGTAGAACTGGGTTATCGCTCTGGAGAAAGATGGATATCGCTTGCTTTTTCTTCAACAGCAAGAGTTCCGTCTCTCTCTCCCAGTAGTCAGATACTTGATCAATTTGTCCCTTTTAGCTTGGATCAGAGTTCTGCCTCCACAGTTCCTCCTGAATTCACTGGATCTAATGATCAAGGAGACAGTGGTCTACATGAGCGCCTTTATCAAAGTGCTACGACTCATTTTCGTCAGATGCGGATTGGTTCTGAGGAATTCCAAGAGAACAATGGAGGATCCAATTTTGATAGTTCTCTGAATGATTCAGGCTCAGGTTTATGGGCTAGCGGTCGCAATGAATCCGGCGTAGGAGGAGTTATGGCCAGGAAGCGTCCTTTTTGGCTTGTTGCTGATTCAGAGTTAGTTGTTTATGGTTCTACGGATCCATCAGCCTCTGTCACTATTGGAGGTGAAGAGGTCCCTCTATCAAGTGCTGGCACATTTCGCCTGCAGGTTCCGTTTCGGGATGGTCTCCAGGAATATCCCATTGAAGCTAAAGATTTGGAAGGTAATCAAACGCGAAATATCACTATGAAATTTGAAAGGCGCACGCCGATAGATAACACCAACCCTAGCGATCAAGGTCATGATGAATGGTTTTGATTCGCTTCCATAAAAAAATGCCTTAAAGACATGTTGCGATGGTTCGTAGCGCTAACTCCTATGGTGGGGGCAATTTTTGTCCCAATAGCTGTTCCATTTGCCATTGCTAACTACGGCATTGCTTCTGGGGTTATAACAGTGCTTATTCTCACTACTCTATGGTTTGTGGCAATGTTGAGTACTTCAGAGATGCCGCACTAATTTCTAGAGAGAATTTTGCAGGTCCTTTATTGATTTGATTTTTGAACAATGTCGAGCTCTATTGCCAATTCACAACCTCGGGAATATGTAGTTAAGTTAGGCTCCCCTTTTACAGATCAGAAGCCAGGTACATCTGGCTTGAGAAAGAGTAGTAAGCAATTTGAAAAACCTCATTATCTTGAAAGCTTTGTAGAAGCAATATTTCGTACTTTACCGGGAGTACAGGGTGGAACCTTGGTCTTAGGGGGTGATGGACGTTACGGAAATCGCAGAGCAATTGACGTAATTATTCGCATGGGCGCTGCTCATGGCTTGAGAAAAATCATTACTACGATAGATGGGATCTTATCCACTCCAGCAGCTTCGAATTTGATTCGTAAGCATAATGCTATAGGAGGCATTATTCTTTCTGCGAGTCATAATTCAGGCGGCCCAGATGGAGATTTCGGTGTAAAGCTAAATGGTGCAAATGGGGGACCAGCAAGTGAATCCCTGACAAATAGAATTTATGAAAAGACTCAAGTTTTAGATGAGTATAAAATCATTGATTATCCTTCAATACCAATTGATTCAGTAGCAAAATATTCTCTGGGCTCAATGACATTAGAAGTAATAGATGGCATTGTTGACTATATAGAGTTGATGCAAAAAATTTTTGATTTTGATCAAATTAGTTCGTTCATTTCTAAAGACTTTCCTATTGCTTTTGATGCCTTAAATGCAGTGACTGGTCCATATGCAAAACGCATATTGGAGAATATGCTTCATGCGCCAGAAGGTACTGTTCGTAATTCAGTTCCATTAGAAGACTTTGGAGGTTGTCATCCTGATCCAAACCTTACATATGCCAAAGAATTAGCTGATCTTTTGCTTGAAGGAAATGTATATTCTTTTGGAGCGGCATGTGATGGAGATGGCGATAGAAATATGATTTTAGGTAAAGCTTGCTTTGTTAATCCTAGTGATAGTCTTGCGGTACTAACTGCTAATTCAACTTGTGTACCTGCTTATTCTTCAGGCCTTGCTGGAGTTGCACGTTCGATGCCAACTAGTGCAGCTGTTGATGTAGTTGCAAATGAGCTTGGAATAAGTTGTTTTGAAACTCCTACTGGCTGGAAGTTTTTCGGTAATCTTTTAGATACTGGGCAGATAACCCTTTGTGGAGAGGAAAGTTTTGGTACTGGAAGTGATCATGTAAGAGAGAAAGATGGTCTTTGGGCTGTACTCTTTTGGTTGCAGATTCTGGCGAAAAAGAAATGTTCAGTGCAAGATTTAATGTCACAACATTGGAATCATTTTGGAAGGCATTACTATTCCCGCCATGATTATGAGGAGGTTTCTAGTCAGTCAGCCTATGAGCTTTATGAACGGCTAGAGGTAATGCTCCCGTCTTTAATTGGATCGTCTTTTGGCAAAAGTGTTGTAACTCAGGCTGATAATTTTAGTTATTTAGACCCTGTTGATTCTTCTCTTACCAAAGGACAAGGTTTGAGAATTTTATTAGAGGATGGGAGCCGTGTCGCTCTTCGTCTTTCAGGTACAGGAACAAAAGGAGCAACTTTAAGGGTTTACTTAGAGAGATTTGTGGCCTCTAACGGTGACCTTCACCTTGATCCGCAGCGTGCGTTGTTTGATTTAATTTCCAATATCGATTCCTTGGCTGAAATCAGTAAAAGGACTGGTATGACACGACCATCAGTAATCACCTGATCAATTAATTTCGATTATTTAAAGTGTCTCACTGCATGATCTTTATGGAGAGAGAATATGGGTTTTCTTACAGTTCTTGAGTCAAGATCTTTTCAGCTATTCAGGACAGCAAATTCAGAAGCGTAATGCTCCTTTGGCAGATCGTTTGCGGCCTAAAACATTGGATGATTTTCTTGGTCAAAAAGCAATTTTGGCAGAAGGTCGACTCTTGCGACGAGCTATAGCTGCAGATCGAGTAGGAAATCTGATTTTGCATGGTCCTCCAGGGGTGGGAAAAACTACATTGGCAAGAATTATTGCTGCTAATACTCGTTCAAATTTCACGATTTTGAATGCTGTATTAGCGGGGATCAAGCAACTTCGGGAGGAAGTTGAAGCTGCGATAAAAAGATTAGAAAGGCATGGCCTCCGAACGATCTTATTTGTTGATGAAGTTCATAGATTTAATACTGCGCAACAGGATGCCCTTTTGCCATGGGTAGAAAATGGCACAGTGATACTGATAGGTGCTACAACTGAAAATCCATACTTTGAAGTCAATAAAGCTTTAGTTAGTCGTTCAAGATTATTTCGACTACAACCTTTGGAACCAGATGCTTTGCATCAGTTAGTCAAGCGTGCACTTCAAGATGTGGAGAATGGTTTTGGTAAAAAACAAGTAGAAATAACGAATGATGCAGTTGTTCATTTAGTTAAGACTGCCAATGGTGATGCACGTAGCCTACTTAATGCTCTTGAACTCGCTGTTGAAAGTACACCTACTAATTCAGATGGATTGATCAAAATTGATCTTCATATTGCAGAGGAATCTATTCAAGAAAAAGCAGTTCTTTATGACAAGCAAGGTGATATGCATTTCGATACTATTAGTGCTTTTATTAAGTCTTTACGTGGCTCTGATCAAGATGCTGCCTTGTTTTGGTTGGCTCGTATGTTAGAAGCAGGAGAAAATCCAAGATTTATTTTCAGACGTATGTTGATTGCCGCAGGGGAAGATGTTGGCTTGGCCGATCCCCATGCGATTGTTGTTGTTGAAGCATGTGCAGCTGCCTTTGAAAGGATTGGTTTACCCGAAGGAATTTATGCTTTAGCTCAAGCAGCTCTTTATTTAGCGTCAACTGATAAAAGCAATAGCCTGATAGGCTTTTTTCAAGCAAGAAAAATCGTTCAACAATCTCAGTCTGACGAGGTTCCCAGTCATTTAAGGGATTCACATAGAGATAAAGATGCATTTGGGGATGGACTTGGTTATCGTTATCCTCATGCTTTTCAAGAGCATTGGATTGCGCAACAGTATTTGCCTAACTCATTGCAAGGAGAAGTTTTCTGGCACCCTACTAACCAAGGATGGGAAGGCAAGCGTAGGTCAATTATCTTAGAGAGAAGAGCGGCACAGATGGCAGCAACTTTTGAATTTGCTCAAGACATTAAGCCATCAATCACTAGTGGCCCTGAGTTTTCACAGCTTGAGCGATGGATTCAGCGTCAGAGTGATTTGCACGGGCAGCGGCTTGAGCAACTTGCGGAGAAATTATGGCTTGGTATTTCATTACAACCTAATGATCGCGTTTTGGTCATAGGAGGTTCATTATTATGGGCTTTGCAGCCTTTGAAAGAAGTTCCAGAGGGGGGCGTCAGCCTTTTAGGGGTGAATGCCAATGATTTATCTAGATTGTCTGCCGAATTGGAGATTTTGGATCCAATACATAGGCCATTATTGATGGTTAATGGTTTGCAATCACTCATTCAATTGTCTTCTGATTTGCAATTTGAATGGGTTGGAGGACGAATAAGTAAGCACCAACTTATTTCTGAAGATATTCTCAAATATTGGGAAGCAATTACTAGAAAATGTGCTCCTAACTCCGGACTTTCTTTATTATTGAGTTTTCCGACATTAGGCCCCATAGAATCTATTCTGCCAATAATTTCTGAGAGAGATTCTTTAAATTTTGATAATGACTTTATTGATAGAATCATTTCTCTTGAGCAGAAATATCTAAACTCTAGTAACACGGAAAGAGCACTTTTGAGTCAGTTAAGTGAACTTGGTTGGGCTTATAAAGTGGAAGAATGGTATGAGGTTATTCCAATTCATGTTAATGAGGAACTTGTGCGATGTTGGCTTAGTGAGAATCAACCTTTTCTAAACTTTTTAAAGTCAAACTTTTCTAATAGTGAGATTGAAAGGATTAGAGTACTAATGGAAAAATGTCGGGGAGAACTAATAACTCAAAAGGTAACTCATAAGAAAATCATTGGCGAACTTTATATGCCCAAAGATTAGATTATTTTATCAGTCATAGTTGATAGACAATGATCACAGATTATTGGAGAGAAATCAGTATGTTCTCTGTTGAGTGCAACACCTATGTGCCATTTTGAATAGGTTATTTGGTGTATTCCTATTTTGTATCCCATTGAATGATGAACTGCAAGCTTAGAAGCTGGGCTAATCTCCCATTTAGAGATATCAGAAGATATTCTTCCACCTTGCCATTTTATTGCTGCTTCTTTAAGAACCCAATACTTCAAAACTTCACTAGTCAAATCTTGAGGACTGAATCTTTTCAATTCCTTGATTTCTTGTAGTGAGAAAAAACGCTCTTTTAAGTTAGAGGCTTTGATTAATCTTTGAGTTGGCTCTATGTCTACTCCAATTTTGCTATTAGACCAGCCAACTAAAAGACTATCAGCACAATGACTAAAGCTTACTGATCCCCAGCCCTTTTCAAGTGTTGGTGCCTGGCTTGGCGCGGCATTTAGGGGGATTGAAAGAGGTGGAACTTGCCAGATTTGAGATAATGCATCACGCACATACCCCCTTGAATGTTGGAATTGTCTAGAGCGGTTTAGTGGCATATTTTTGGACCACTCAAGTTCTTCTTTCGTAATTGGTTTCAATGCTCCTTGTACTGAAAAGAGCCAAAGTGCGACTACGCTTGTTTTAGTCGCTTTAGCAGGCCGTAATGACACTTCAGATTGGTGATCCAGCACCCGAATTCAACCTCCTGAATCAAGATGGGACTGGCATAAGCTTGTCATCATTTCAAGGCCAAAGAGTGGTTATCTATTTTTACCCGAAGGATGACACTCCAGGCTGTACTAAGGAAGCATGTAATTTCAGGGACCTTTGGGAGGATTTTTCTAGACATAATATTCAGGTTCTTGGTATTAGCAAGGATGGAGCTTTGTCACACTCCAAGTTTATAAACAAATATCAGTTGCCTTTCCCTTTGCTGAGTGATCCTGAACCTTGCTTAGTGGCAGCTAAGTATGAGAGCTATGGTTTGAAAAAATTCATGGGAAGAGAATATATGGGCATGATGAGGCAAACGTTTGTTGTTGATTCTCAAGGAAAACTTGAGTTAATTTACAGAAAGGTTAAGGCTGCAACGATGGCTAAGCAAATCCTTATGGATCTTGATTTAGAGTGATTTGTGAATACAATCTCACCATTCCTTCGAGAACTAGATTTGGCTTGTAGATGGTAGAAATATTTTGTTTTTGTAATTCCTTTAGTAATAACTGGGAGTCTCCTCCACATAGCCATAGTTCCATATTGCTTTCTTTTACGATCTGAATCAAGTTTCCTATCAATGCTTGAAGTGCTCCTCTTTGCATTGCTTCAGATGTCTTGAAGGGGAATTGCTCAATTGTTGAAATTGCAAGACCGGGGTTGCATAAATTTTGAGTGCCAGTTGCCATGGCTTCTAGTTGCAAGCGCAATCCTGCAACCAGCTGCCCACCACTAAAGTCACCAGTTGTTGTGATACGGGTAATACTTAAAACAGTTCCTGCATCGGCGACTATAAGTCCAGGAAAGTTCGTGTTTGACTCCTTTGCGTATAGGAAAGCAGCCCATCCTGCAAGGGCTCTATCGACTCCTAACCATGGTGGGAGGTTTTTTAAAGGCACATCATTAGCATTGATGCGGTTAGCAGGATTGAGAGAAAGATTGCTCGGGATAGGTCCTACTGCAGCCCATTTGATCCATGGCAATTGGTCGTCGGGAATGCTTAGCGGATTTGGATCTGAATGGGAATAATGCCACTTCTCCTTTTTTTTTGTAGCCCAGTGCCATCTGCTGTTGCCGATTAATAAACATTGTCTCACTTTTTTCACAATTAGATTCCTTCTCCCATAACACCTTGCACATGGATTCCGCACTCTTGTTTGAGCCCTCCAAAGCGGGTATTACGGCCAGTCTTATCACTACCTTCAGGAGCACTTGAATGCCAATCGCCAACTGTTGAGTAACCTTTTTCAAAAAGAGGATGTTGAGATAATCCATTGTTTTGCATGTAGTAAAAAATATCTTTTTGACTCCAATCAAGTAGTGGCCTTAACGAAAGCCGTCCACGAATTGCATCGAGATATGTCATGGACCTCCTGTGATCTGTTTGTCCGCCTCTTACTCCACTTCCCCAACATTGAATTTTGAGATCATTTAATGCGAGTTCTAAGGGCTTTACTTTGCGAATGAGATGGTATTTCTCCATATCTTCGATGGAATTTGTTTCCCATAGACGCCCATGGAGGGCCTCCATTCTTGCTGGTGAGATGGAACTCTGAAATACCTTGATATTGAGATTCATTTGTTGACAAAGTTCTTGAGCATATAGGTAAGTTTCTTTAGGCAAATAGCCAGTATCGATCCATATCACAGGTATTTTGGAACCTCCTTTTAGGTTATGAATCATATTGAGCAGAACAGCTGACTGAATTCCGAAGCTTGTTGTAAGGGCAAATTGCATATCGAAGTGTTCATATGCCCAGGCAAGTCTGTCTTCGGCGCAAAGACTTTTTAAGTGATCCCGTACCACTTCAATGGGAAGATCCAGCATTGAAGTGGTATCTGTGTCGTGAGCTTTCTTGACTGGAGAAGTCTTTGCTTGTTGGTTTTGTTTGGTCATGTACTCATCATCCACTGTCGCGTTTTTTCTGAGAGTGCGTAAGGTTTCAAGATAATCTCAGGCCCTCATCCTATGGCCTTGAAATCTCTAAAGGTTCGCCCAGTTGTCGTAATAGGTGGAGGCTTTGCTGGATTAAAAACTGTGGTTTCTTTAACCGGTAATCGCCCCCAACCTCATGTGATTTTAATTGAGCCACGATCAAAGTTTGTTTTTCTACCTCTACTTTATGAGATTTTAAGTGGTGAGATTCAGGACTGGGAAGTCACATATGATTATCAGTCTTTACTTGGATCTCGTGGCATATCGTATATTCAAGATTCAGTTGTAAGAATTAACTCTAAAGATCAAACAGTAGAACTATCATCAGGCTTAACTTTGGAATATGCAGAACTTGTGCTTTGTACTGGTTCAATTTCACATCGTATCAGCAAGTTTAAGTTTAAATCAAATGCTTTAACTTTTAATGATTTGGAAGATGCAATAAAGCTAAGAGAGTTGATTTATAAGATTAAGAAAAGTACTTCTAAGTATAAGTCATTATGTATTATTGGAGCAGGTCCAACAGGTGTTGAATTAGCTTGTAAGCTTGCTGATATATTTAATGGTAAGGTCAAGATCCACTTAGTTGATTTGGGATCTAAGGTTTTATCATTTGGTCAGTCTTTTAATCAAGAACAGGTTGAATCATCTTTGCAAAAGCGAGGAATTATGGTTCATCTTAATACAACTGCAATTCCAAAAAGTGCTGACATTGTTCAACTTCAAAATATTGGTTTCGAAGATGTTCAATCCTTTGATTTAAGGCATAACGGTTTGATTTGTACAGCTGGTAGAACACCTTCTATTCCAGATCTGTGTCCTGAAGTGCCATTGAAAAATGGTAGATTGCCTATTGATGAATACTTGCAGGTTATTGGGACTCGAAACTTTTTTGCATTAGGAGATGTGGCAATTTTTGAGAAGGAACCATTCCCTTCGAATGCTCAAGTGGCTATCCAGCAGGGTGAAATTGCTGCTCAAAACCTTTTAGCCCTTAGACGTTGTGAAATGTTAATTCCATTTCAGTATTGTGATTTGGGTGAAATGCTTAGTTTGGGTATAGGAGAAGCAACCATTACAGGATTAGGATTAACAATCTCAGGTCCTTTGGCTTTTCAAATTAGAAGGATGACGTATTTGCTAAGAACTCCCAGTAAATCGTTAGGTTTGAGATCAGCTAGTGCTTGGTTTTTAAGTAATTGAAACAGGCCCACCTAATTGGAAGGCTCAAGGGATTAAGACACTCCCAACGAAGACGCTTAGACAGTCTTCTGCATAGAAGGCATCCACTGAAAAACTGTGCTGATTTTTCAACTCTTGATCGTCTTGCTGAAGAAGTTGTTGATTTGCACCAATCTCTCCATCTTCTGATTGACCTGAAAGGACTTTCTCGGTTTCTTTGCGTCGGCCCTTTAGAAAGCTCTGAGCAATTTCTTTCTTATTACCCGCAGAAAAGAGTTGGTGCAATGAGAGGTTTGCGTTTGATTAGTTGCCCTTTTTCTACGGTAAGAAGAGGTTTGGATCCAGATCAACGAGATTCAATGGTTGCTTTAGAACTGTTGCCAATTTTTTGGTTGAGATTTTCGCCTATAGCTCAGACCAGTGGATTCAAATCTGCGTCAATTTGGACTCTTGATCAGAAGGGAGATAGAGGTTGGATTGTGAGTGAACAGAAGGATTTGCGAGCTTTATGTGAAGCCTCGTTACCTGAGCAGATTTCACGAAATGATGTATCTGTGGACCGTTCTAGTTCACAGGAAAAAGTCTTATTACTCACTCTCAATTCTAAGGATGTAAGTAAAAGTCAGCGTGACTTGGCTGAGTTGGAAGGTTTAGTGCGGAGTGCAGGAGCTAGCCCAGTCTCAATAGTCAGTCAAAAACAAGGATCTTTTAATCCGCAAACCATTTGGGGTATGGGTAAATTGCAAGAAGTTGCTTTAGCAGTAAGAAGAACAGATGCAAATTTAGTTATTGTTGATCGAGAATTGACTCCTGTTCAAGCCAGGAACTTGGAGAGAGTCTTGGTTTGTCCTGTGATGGATAGGAGCGAATTGATTCTTGATATTTTTGCAAAACGGGCTTCTACCTCGACAGGACGTCTTCAGGTTGAGCTGGCTCAACTTCGATATAGGAAGCCAAGGTTGATCGGTCGGGGGAAGAGTCTTTCTAGGCAAGGTGGTGGAATAGGGACGCGAGGACCAGGTGAAACTAAATTGGAGAAAGATCGTCGAGCAATCGAGAGGCGTATAGAACGTCTTGTTAAAGAGTTAAAACAACTAAAACAGCATCGTTCCAGGATTCGTCAACGCAGAAAGAACTTGCCTTCTGCTGCACTAGTGGGTTACACCAATGCGGGAAAGTCTTCTTTGTTAAATGCTTTATGTGGGTTAAATTCTGAAAGTAAAGTTTTTGTCGAGAATAAACTTTTTGCAACTTTAGACCCAGCAACTCGCAGATTGGTCTTGCCTCAGGCTTGTGCTGCTCCTAAGCAAGTATTGATCACAGACACCGTTGGCTTTATTCGCGAGTTGCCTGAAACTTTGATGGAGGCTTTTCAAGCGACTCTTGAACAAACTATTGATGCAGATGTCTTATTACTTTTAGTGGACCTCTCCAACCCTAATTGGCGCTCACACTTAAAAACTGTCAATCAACTCCTTGACTCATTAAATGCTAATACTTGCCGTCAAGTGATTGCTAATAAAATTGATTGTTGTGAAAGTAGCTCACTTGAGGAAATTAGTTGTATGGATAACAATGTGATTTATGTATCTGCTACTTCTGGGGCAGGTTTACAAGGTCTTAAGCTTTGGCTCTATGAAAAGTTTTGGGGTGTTAGTTCTGAGTTGCCTTTAATGCAAAACTTTAAATGTGAGTATGAGTGAGCTAAACGCTGTGATGCAGAATCCGCAAGCGCTAATAACGCTTGCAGTTTTATTGCTTGCTGTGGTGCTTTTCATCAGCAGTGCATTGGCTCCGGAACTAACTGGTCTTTTGAGTGTTGCTTTACTAATTGCCACTGGTGTTCTGACCCCACAAAAGGCATTAGCTGGTTTTGGCAGCCCTGCTCTAATTACTTTGATGGGTTTGTTTGCAGTTTCTGCAGCATTATTTAGAAGTGGAGCTTTAGATCGCCTCAGGGAATTAATTGCTTCAGAACGAATTCGAACTCCGCGACGTTTAATTGCATTATTGGGTTTTGTAGTGGCTCCAATTTCAGGAGTTGTTCCAAATACTCCAGTGGTAGCTTCATTATTGCCCGTTATAGAAGCCTGGTGTATTCGCCGAGGTCTTTCTCCTTCGCGAGTCTTACTGCCCCTTTCCTTTGCAACAGTCTTAGGAGGCACTCTTACTCTGTTAGGCAGCTCAGTTAATTTGTTGGTCAGTGATATTAGTGAGCAACTAGGTTATGGCTCCTTGGAGTTATTTAGTTTTACTGCAATAGGTGTCCCGATATGGATAGTTGGAGCTTTGTACATGTTGTTAGCTCCTAAAGGTCTACTTCCAGATCGAGGGAGTGATACAAATCAACTTGTAGCAAGCATTGATCAAACTGGTTATTTCACTGAGGTCACTATTCCTGATAATTCAAATTTGGTAGGACAGTCATTGCATAACAGTCGTTTGCAGCGGCGTTTTGATGTAGATGTTTTGGAGTTGCAAAGAGGTCAGCAAAGACTCCTACCTCCTTTAGCTGATCGGACCTTTCAGCCTGGAGATCGGTTGTTGCTGCGTGTTACTAGAGGAGATTTATTGCGTTTGCAGCAGGAACATACAGTCCAATTGGCTCAAAGAACTTCTGGTGATGCATTAAATAAAACATCTATTCTTTCAGGGGATGGTAAGAAAACTGTGGAAGTTTTGCTCCCATCAGGATCAACTTTGGCTGGAGCGAGTTTGCGTGAATTACGCTTTCGTCAACGGCATAATGCGACTGTCTTAGCACTGAGACGTGGGCAGCAAACAGTTCAAGAGAGACTTGGTCAAGCGGTTTTGAAGGAGGGAGATGTTTTGTTGTTACAGGCTCCTCTTGACTCTATTAGGGGTTTGCAGGCAAGTAATGACTTGCTTGTATTGGATCAATTAGAAAGTGATTTACCAACTGTTAGCCGTAAGCCAATAGCGATAGGAATTGCCTTGTCGATGCTTTTAGTTCCCACTGTTACTTCTTTACCTCTGGTTGCTGCGGTTCTGTTAGCCGTCATTGCAATGGTTATAGGTGGGTGTATTCGTCCTAAAGAAGTTCAACAATCTGTTCGGCTTGATGTAATTCTTCTTTTAGGTTCTCTTTCTAGTTTTAGTGTTGCTATGCAAGACACTGGTCTTGCAGATGCTTTAGCCAGCATCCTTGAGTATTGGCTGGCAGACTTACCAACTTATACAGCTTTATTAATGGTCTTCTTGGCAACGACCATTTTGACTCAAATAATTAGTAACGCAGCTTCGGTTGCACTTTTTGCACCTGTGGCAATACAACTATCAGGAAATATGGATTTGCCTCCTACTGCTCTTTTGATAACAGTTTTGTTTGGCGCCAGTCAGTCTTTTCTTACCCCTATGGGATATCAAACTAATTTGATGGTTTTTGGACCTGGTCGTTATCGCTTTTTGGATGTTACACGTTATGGAATCGGCTTGACAGTATTAATGACTTTTATTATTCCAGGATTAATTCTTTGGAAATACGGAGGACAATGAATACGCTAGATTTTGCAACTATTAAGATGGCAACATTGTTTTTAAAATTATCAACTGTGCTATTGAGAAGTGCCTCTTTCTAAAGCTGTATCTAGGACTCAAACTTGGTACCGTCATATGACGGTACCCCAATTCACTGTTGTTACTGGATTGTTAGTTATTCTTTTGGGTACATATCTTATTTCTTTACCTATTTGTTCAAATGGCAGCGTTGGTTTGTGGGAGGCATTCTTTACCGCTACATCAGCAATTACCGTCACAGGTTTGACAATTATCGATGTTGGTAAGGATTTGACCTTTGTTGGCCAGGTTGTACTTGCAGGAATGCTATTAATTGGAGGATTGGGTTTAATGGCTATTACTACTTTCCTTCAAGGATTTGTAGTCAGTGGAACTGAGTTGCGCTGCCGCTTGGATCGAGGTGGAACATTGGATGAATTTGGTGTTGGCGGCGTTGGTAGGACTTTTCGGGGTATTGCACTTACTGCTGCGGTTCTAATTTTGATCGGTGCAAGTATTCTTTATTGCTTTGGATTTAATGACATTTCAAATACTGGAGAAAGGCTTTGGGCTGCTTTGTTTCATAGCATTTCTGCATATAACAATGCAGGCTTTGGCCTCTGGTCAAATAGTATGGAAGTTTATAGAACCAATTGGGTAGTTAATTTAGTCATTATTACATTAATTATTCTTGGTGGTTTGGGCTGGAGAGTAACAAGTGACCTTTGGATGCATCGAAGAAATTTAAACCGGCGTCAGTTGAGCCTTCATACGCGATTAGTTTTGCGAACATCTTGTTTTTTGATTTTTATTGGAACATTTGGATTATTTGTGACTGAATCTTTAGCTAATGGAAATTTCTTTGCAGAAATTCCATGGCAAGATCGTTTTCCGGCTGTGTTTTTTGAATCAATCAGTGCAAGAACTGCTGGCTTTACAAGTATCCCTTTGTCAACACAAACAATTTCTGATTCAGGACTTTTACTTTTAATGGCTTTGATGTTTATAGGAGCAAGTCCAGGTGGAACTGGTGGTGGAATAAAAACAACAACTGTGGCAGCTCTGATGGCTGCCACACGTTCTACGTTAAGGGGGCAGAATGATATTATTTTACGTAATCGTCAAATCGATGACAAGGTCGTTTTAAAAGCTGTAGGCATCACTGTAGGTTCCTTACTTTTTGTATTAATGATGGCTTTGGTGCTTAGTATTTCTAGCAATTTCGGTCAACAAGATTCTTTTTCTTTTTTGGAGATGCTATTCACTTGTGTTTCTGCTTTCGCCACGGTGGGTTTTGATCTTGGTGTTACAGAGAATCTCGGACATTTCGGACAGTTTGTTCTTGTGGTGGGGATGTTTGTTGGAAGGTTGGGTATTTTGTTGTTGCTAAGTGCTATCTGGGAAGCTTTGAATAGAGGAAGTTTGCACAAACACAATCGAGTGGGCTATCCCCGAGAGGAGCTTTATGTCTAATCTGTCTTTTCTGAGGAGAAACAATGAGTGATTGGTGGCAGTGGTCTCCCCGTAAGGAGAGTGAAGAACGCGGATTTGCTGTTGTAGGGCTCGGTCGTTTTGGCAGTGCAGTTTGCCGAGAATTGATTCGTAATGGAGAAGAGGTCTTGGCAGTGGATAAGGATGAGAAAGCGGTTGATGAATTGAGGCAGCTTGAGCCCTCTATTGAAGCTAGAACAGTGGATTCAACTGAAGAGGAGTCATTGCGTGAAGCGGGTGTTTTAGAAATGGGAACAGTAGTAGTAGGTATTAGCGAACCGATCGAAGCCAGTATTACGACTACATTGATTGTCAAAGATAGCCAAGGCAGTCAAGTCAGGAAGGTTATTGCAAGGGCTACTAGTGATTTGCATGAGAAAATGTTAATTCGAGTTGGGGCAGATAGGGTTGTTTTCCCTTCTCGAATGCAAGGGAAAAGGTTGGGATTGGAACTTGCTAGACCCAATCTGATAGAACGTTTGGAATTAGATGATCAAACAGGTATTGAAGAAATATCAGTCCCAGAGCTTTTCGTAGGAAGATCACTTAGGGAGCTTAATTTTCGTCGAGATTATAAAGTCCTTGTTTTAGCCGCTGGACCAGCTGAAAATTTAGCGATGACTCCACCAGCTTCATATGTTCTTCAAAAAGATCATGTTCTTGTAGTTATGGGAGAAAAACAATTTTTAGAAGCTTTACCTGAAGCATTGCCACAAGATTTAGAGTCTGATGAAGATGTACAAGATCAACAATCCATAGATTCAACCTCTAACTAATTTATGCGGGTATTGGGGCTAATGAGTGGCACCAGTGCAGATGGTGTTGATGCTGTCTTAGCTGAATTTACTGGGAATCCTTCGAAGCCAAAATGGAAATATCTGAATATAGCTTCAGTTTCATATCCCAATGATTTAAGACAGTTAGTTCTTGATATCGGTCAGGGATTAAAGGTATCCAGTAAGGAATGGTTGAATTTGTCAGAAGAAATTACTGGGCTACATGCTCAAGCTGGATTGGCTTGTGATCCAAAGGGGTTGGCAGAATTGATTGGTTGTCATGGTCAGACTGTTTGGCATTCTCCACCGACTGCCATTCATAGCGGGGGAAGCCTGCAATTGCTTCAAGGGCCATTACTTGCACAATTGTTGAATTGCCCTGTGATTTTTGACTTCAGAGCTGCAGATGTTGTTTTAGGAGGTCATGGAGCCCCTTTGGTACCAAAAATGGATGCTGCATTATTTGGTGCAGGCAAAGGTTGGCGGGCAATTTTAAATCTTGGGGGAATAGCCAATCTCACTTTTATTCCGCCTGAAAATGGACCTGATCAATATGCTTTTGTTGTTGGTTGGGATTGCGGACCTGCGAATACACTCGTTGATTTTGCGGTTCACCAGATAACTAATGGGGAGCTTACTTATGATGTAAATGGTTTAATTGCAGCTCAGGGACATGCTGACGAACTAATCATTCAAAGGTGGATAAAAGAACCTTTTTTTCAGAGGAATCCACCCAAATCTACAGGCAGAGAACAATTTGGGAGACGAGATTTAAAACATCGAATGAAGGGGATGGCTAATCTCACCGGAGAGGATGTAGTAGCGACTCTGACTGCTTTTACAGCTGCTGTGGTAGCTAATGACTTGAATAATTTTTATGCTGCTCACAAGATTCGCCCAGTTGAATTATTGGTTTCAGGGGGCGGTTGTAATAACCCTATAATGTTGAGTGAATTGAGGAAGAGATGTCTAGGTTTAAGAGTGGTGTCTGTGGCTGAGCTAGGTATCCCAGTACAAGCGAGAGAGGCTTTGTCTTTTGGATTGTTGGCCTGGTGGCATGTGCGTAAGTATCCAGGCAATTTACCTCAAGTAACAGGCGCTAAGAGCTCAGCAGTATTAGGCATTAGAGCCGACCCTGTTTAGGCTAATCAGGTTTGATTGAACTGATTTGTTCTTATGGACGTTTCAGACGCAGACGTCGAGGAGCTCCTCTTAATCTACGAGAAGCTTGTGCTTCAAGCGCTGAGCGAAAACCCTCTGTACTAGTTATAGAAAGTGACGAGGCTTCTGCTCCGGAGGTAATTTGTACCTCTTCGTATTGTTTTACCCCTTCTTGAATAAGTACTTTTGCCATATTACTGACGGTTCGAGACTCTCTTGCGGCTAAAGCGGAGAGTCGATTGCACAATTCTTCAGGCAGCACCACTTGAACTCTCGGAGATTTCGGTTTTCCGTTAGAAGAATTTTGTCGAGTGGCCACGACTAGACAAAAGTACTGGTTAATTAATAGTGTACATATGTGTGCAAGGGTAGTATCCAGTATTATGCTGCTTGAAGTGATCTGCTTTTTAACAACGATCAGTATTCAAGCTCTTGAGTGCTTTGAAAAGGTTGGTGATGACTGTCGTCAGCTTTCAGAGGCTCAAAGTTCGGATCCAGTCAGCTAAAGGAGTATTCAATGACTAAGCCAAGCCTTCCTTCATCAGTGCGTTCTAAGCGCTCTAGAAAAGTTGCAGTTACTAAAGAGTCAAAATCACATAGAACTGTTCGGAGACGTCAGAGTCACTCCGAAAATACTCATGTTTTGGTATCTGCAGTAATTAGTCCATATCTTCTTACTCACCTGCATCATGTTCTCCAACGGGCGGAATATTGGGCTACGCAGGATGGCAGAACCGCTCAGGCTGCAAACTTTGCTCAATTGCGCAAAGTTTTATGCATGGATGCAAGAAGTATGAAAGATGCTTCAGCAATTGGTCTGCGAGATAGTGACATTGAAAAGTTTCATGATTTAGGTATTGGTTCAAAAGTCGCTTAAATGAAATTGGTTTTTACAGAGTGGTTTTTATGAGTAGTAATGTTGCTGAGCTTTACAAGCGCATCAAGTCTGATCCTCATCACAAGCAAGTGTTGTTTCGTCAGGCTTTGCAGGATCCGCAGGGCGCCTTAAGTGCTATCTGTGAAATTGGTAAGAACTTGGGCTTACCTGTTACCTCAGATGAAGTAAAGGCTTATTTGGCAGATATTGATGACGACGAAACAAAACAATGGCTTCTTAAAGCTCGTGGGGGCTTATAGCATTTTTTGGCAATGTCTTTGTATCCTTTTGATGGATTATGGGAGTTTCTCGAGTGTCTCGGCGGTCATAACCGCCACCACCGGCCATAGTCCAAAAAAACCAATAACTTGGAATCGCGAGGCCTGCAGCTAGAGCTAAGGCAGTAATTTGTTCGAGTCTGAGCATGGTTGTATATCAGCATTATTTGATTCCATTCTCAACTTATCCAAGACGGATGATGTATTCATTGATTTGTTGGAACAGTGCTGCGACTTGAACAGGTAAGCAAGGTGTACCCAACAGGTGAGGTGCTCAAGGACATCACTTGGGAAGTGAAGCCAGGAGACCGTATTGGATTGGTTGGGGTAAATGGGGCTGGGAAGTCGACTCAACTTAGAATTATTGCAGGTTTAGAAGAAGTCACAGATGGTTTAGTACTTCGTCAGGGTGAATTTCACATTGCTTATTTGCAGCAGGAATTTGACGTAGATCCGTCTCGAACTGTGAGAGAAGAGTTGTTTAAAGCATTTCAGGATGCGTCCGCTGTTTTAAGTAGGTTACGAAAAGTAGAATTAGAAATGGGGTCAATTACAGCCAAGAATGACTCAGGATATTTAGATTCTTTGATTAAAGATTTAGGTTCTCTTCAGACACAATTCGAAGCATTACATGGTTACGAATTAGAGGCTAAGGTTGAGAAACTTTTGCCTCAAATTGGTTTTTCTAAAGATGACGCAGAAAAATTTGTTGGTGATTACTCCGGTGGTTGGCAGATGCGTATTGGTTTGGGTAAGATTTTGCTCCAGGATCCAGATTTACTTTTATTAGATGAGCCTACTAATCATTTAGATATAGAAACAATAAAATGGCTCGAAGAATATCTATTACAACAAAGCTCTGCGATGATTATAATTAGTCATGATAGGACATTCTTAGATAATATATGTACTCAAATTGTCAGTACACATAATGGAATTTCTAGAACTTATCTTGGTAATTATACTTCTTATTTAGAGCAAAAAGAACAAGAGGAAGAGTCCGCTAGAGCTGCATTTGAGCGTCAGCAAAAAGAAATTGCAGTACAAGAAGCCTATATAGATAGATTCAGGGCTAGTGCAACTAGAAGTACTCAAGCCAAAAGTCGTGAAAAATTATTAGGTAAAATAGAAAGAATTGAGATGCCAAGTGCCAATTCGGCCAAACCATCATTTACGTTTCCTTCTTCTCCTCGCTCTGGTAAAGAAGTGGCATTAGTTAGAGATCTAACTCATAGTTATGGTGACAATATATTATTCTTAGGTGCTAATTTAGAGATAGAAAGAGAAGATAAAATTGCTTTTATAGGACCTAACGGATCAGGCAAATCGACCTTGCTAAGATTAATTATGGGTTTAGAGCAGGCTGATGATGGGGCAGTAAAAATAGGCCAACATAATGTTCTGCCAGCATATTTTGAACAGAATCAGGCAGAAGCTCTTGATTTGAAGAAGGTTGTCATTGATACCCTTTACGAAATTGTTCCAAGTTGGACTCAAACCCAAATTCGTTCACTTTTGGGTAGTTTTTGCTTGAGTAATGATGCTGTATTTAAAACAGTAGGTCAGCTTAGTGGAGGGGAAAAAGCACGTCTTGCATTGGCAATGATGTTAGTAAGGCCATCAAACTTGTTGGTTTTAGATGAACCTACAAACCATTTAGATATTCCTTCAAAGGAAATGCTTGAATTAGCTATAAAAGAGTATGGAGGTGCTGTACTAATAGTTTCTCATGATAGATATTTTATTCAGAATGTTGCTAATAAAATAGTTGAGATAAGAGAAGGTGAATTAATACTTTACCGAGGTAACTATGATTATTATAAACTTAAAAAAAAGGAAGAAAAAGAATTAATGCAAGAGCAATTAGCAATAGCACAACGAGAAGCTAAACGATTAGCAAATCGTGATCGCCAAAGGAAGCGTCAAGAAAAAAAGAAACGAAAATAATTCATTTAGAATTTATACTTTTAAAGGTTTTTTAAAGCATTCATTTCTATTGGAGTAATTGAAAGTATTTTTACTTTTTCCCCTCTTTTGATAGTTATATTGAGAGCTTTATCGGATCCATTCTTATTAATTTGGTGGATAACATCTTTGGGTTCTTTTATTTTAATTTTGCCTACCGCAATGATGATATCTCCAATCCTTAATCCTCCAATAGCTGCTGGTGCTCCAGGGATTATGTACCTTATTAGGGCCCCTACTTTGTTTGTGTCCTTGGTTGTTTGACCCATTGGAACTGCTGAAAGGCTTACACCAATCATTGGATGACTAGCGCTACCATTTTCTATGATTTGCTGGGCAATTTGCCGTGCAAGGTTAATCGGTATGGCAAAACCTAACCCTGCGCCAGGTCCAGAACGAACAAGTGTATTAATTCCTATCACCTCTCCTTCTGCATTGAGCAAAGGCCCCCCAGAATTTCCAGGATTGATTGCTGCATCAGTTTGAATAAGGTTTAATCTTTTTCCTGAAATCCCTAGTTGAGCAACATTTCTATTGAGATTGCTGATTATGCCAAGAGTTACTGTATTTTCTAGCCCGTATGGATTGCCAACTGCAATCGCCCAATCCCCTACTACTAATTTATCGGAATCACCTAAAGGAGCAGTCGGCCATGGGCCCAATCCCTCTAGTTGAATAACAGCTAGATCAGTTAGGGAATCAAGTCCCAAAACTCGACCTGGTACTCTTCGTCCATCTGACATACCTATCATTAGTCGATCACTTTTTTCAATTACGTGTGCATTTGTTAGGACTAACCCATCGCTGGAAAAAATGACACCGCTGCCTTGTCCTCGTTCAATTCTCGTGCGAGGGACGTTTGTCCCTTGGAGTCCAAATAATCTTTCTAAATAAGGATCTAAGAGTAAACCAGGTGGCAAAGCAGAATTTTGTCTTGAAAAAACTCTTCGTTGTGTTTCCAGTGTCACTACTGCTGTGCCGCTTCGGCCCACCGCAGTTGATACAAATGATTTTTTGGTGAGTGGATTTAATTGTTGCGCTTTTACGGTATTAGCAAAAATATTTTTCGAAATTGTCTGTCCAGCAATTATAAGAACTACAATTAAGAGTCCAGGAGATCTCTTCAGAAGTTTTTTGAATATATTTTTTTTCAAGGGTTCTTGTGAGTATTTGTCGTTGCATTTTGCATTCATGGTTATTTCAAAAACCCACTTACTTCATCCATTTTAGAAAGTGTTTGACTTAAATAAAGCCGCTAGATTAAAAAGTACGCATTTTCATATTTTAATTTTTCGACTAGAAAGTGGATTAGAGAGGACCTTTTAGAACTGATCCGACCATATATTATTAATTAATGCGACAGGTGATAGCTCATTTTTTATTGATTTTCTGCTTTTCTATTTGGGATTGCCTCTTGATACTCTATTAAGCGTAATGGCGTCATTTGCCGAATACAAGTAATGATAAAAGTAGTTCTTCTATTTCTAAGGCTTTTTATTGTTTAAGTTTCTGCCATGCTTACCTCTTTTTTTCCAGTTTTGTATGGGATTGCCGTCTTATTACTTCTTTGGCAAGCATTTCGTGTAATGGGAAGGGGCTTAGGAGCTCATCAAGCGTTAACAATGAATTCAGTCAAGCGTACGAATTCCACGGAAGATCGTACCGGTAGATTGACTGTCCATCCTGAGCTTTTAGATCAAGATGGTCGTATCACTGATGAGGAGTTGCTTACGGTTCGTTTTTCTGGAGATACAGATCCACCGCATTCAACAGAGGCATCTGCCGAATAAATTATGTATGCAGTGCCGATTGGCCATTTAATAGGACCTGAAAAAGGAGTACATGTTGGATCAAAGAACTCGCATTGTTATCGCAGTCCTTAAGGCGGTGAAGTTGCCTCCAAGGTTTCGTTTGCGCTTATTAAAAGAAGATCCAGTGAGGCTTGAATTGAGCCTTACTCCTTCTTATGGCAAAAAGCCAGTGCAGGTTGGACTTGTTGAGTCATTAGATTTAGTTGCCAGGAGAGATCGGGAGGGCCGCATCCCTAGAGATCTCCAAGGCACTTGGGATTGGACGGTTCGTCATGGGAAGGTGAGTACAGGGGGATGGAATCCATACCTCAAGGAGGCTCTGCAGACCATGTTTGAAACAGGCTTGCCGGCAATTATCTATGAAGAATTAACCGGTGAGGAATACGCCCCAGTTGATGGAGCTAGGCATGTACGTTGATTGAGTGGTTTGAAATAAACATGCTGATTACCTTGCGACGGTTTAAATCCGCCTTAATAGCCACCTTTCACCTTATATTTGTTAGAATTGATTCATAATCAACATTCTTTCATGCCGGAAAATATTGAGCCACGCTTTGGTTTCGTCACTTTTGCAGAAACTTGGAATGGTCGTTTGGCAATGGTGGGGATTGTGATCGGATTGAGTACAGAATTACTTACTGGGCAGGGCATCCTGGGTCAGATAGGTCTGGGTTGACAAAATACGTTTTTCTCTTTGAAACGTTTTTTGAGCATTCTTTTGCACTTCATCATCTATTTGAGGAGGCTCTAGATTTACGACTAATATGATGGAGGGCGTTAATGACTGAAATTTTCCTGTGGCTAAGTTTTTCGTTAGTAATCGACGTGATGGTGCCAGGCTGCTGAGCAGTGTTATTCTAATCCTAGTAATTGCTTCAACTCAATTACAGTATTTTTTGGGTCAATTAATAGCCATTATTAGTCTCTTTATTTGTATTTATTGGGGTTTTGCATATCGACGTCTTGAAAGATAAAACTCTTCCAAGTTATTCAGTTCTTGAGCTTAATCAAGCCATAGGAACATTATTAGAGAGGGGCTTTGCTCCACGTTTTTTGCTCGAGGCAACTGTTTCAAAATCTCAGTTAAAGAAGGGTCATCTGTGGCTTAATTTAACTGATGGAATGACAAGTATTTCTGGTGTAATTTGGTCTTCTCAGCTGCAAAAAGTGAATTTTTCGCCAAGCGAGGGAGATGGTGTATTGATTGTTGGGAAATTAAATTTTTGGGAAGCAAGAGCAAGCCTTGTAGTCCAAATTTTTGATATTCGCCCAAGCATGAAAACTGTGCTTCGTAAGTTTGAAATTGTAAAAGCTTTGCTTACACAAGAGGGTTTATTAGATGTTCAAAGACGAAGACCCTTGCCTAAGTATGCACAGTCCATAGCTATTCTCACGAGCGTTCCTAGTTCGGCATTGGCAGATATCTTGCGTACAGCTAAGGAAAGATGGCCTTTAACAAAATTGTTCGTTTTACCAATTCCAGTGCAAGGGGATGTAGCTGGAAAAATACAATCAGCTTTGTGTTATTTGAAAGACTTTAATCAAACATCAAAAATTGATGCAGTTGTTTTGGCGCGGGGCGGAGGGAATAGAGAAGATCTTATGGTTTTTGATAATGAAAATCTCTGTAGAGAGATAGCTGATTTTCCAGTTCCTGTCGTAACAGGCTTGGGTCATGAGGATGACTTGACCGTTGCTGATCTTGCAGCGGATCACAGGGCTGCAACTCCTACAGCTGCAATTGTGGATTTATTGCCAAGCGTGGAGATAGCCGTTGAGCATTGCTTGCAGAGAAAAAACCGACTGAAAGATTATTTTCAATGGTTTCTCAAAAGAGAGCAGCAACGCTTGCTTGATAGAAGAGATACCTGGAGATTGGAAGGACCAACAATTGTGGTCTCAAGAAAAAAAAATTCTCTTATGCAGAGAAAGGAATTGTTAAAGGCATTATCACCATATATGTGGCTTGCACGTGGTTTCTCTATTGTGCGTAATAGTTCAGGTAAAACAATAAAGATGTTGGAAGATGTTAGCGTGAAAGAAAGAATCACTATTCAACTCAGTAATGGTAAAGTTGATTCCATCGTTGATCAAATCCATTGAACTGATCTTTCAATATGCCAAAATCAAAATCGCAAGATTCTAATGATCAAGTTAAGAATTTAAAATCTTTTAAAGCCAAATCAGAACCAGATAAGCTGCAGAAAGAAGCTAATTCTCTTGAAGAATTTAAATCGAAATTAAGTACTTTAAGTTACGAGGAATCCTTGAATAGTTTTGATGATGTTCTTAAGAACTTGCAAAGTGATCATGTGGCAGTTGAAGACCTGCAGGCATATTATCTAAGGGGAAACTTATATTTAGAACATTGTGAGAGTTTATTGAAACAGGTAGAGCAAGAGGTTGTAGAACTTGACATCGATGATTTAGTTGAATCCTGATACTTTATTACTCAAATCTTTATTTTGTAAGTTAAGTAGATATCAATTTTATTGGCTCTATTCAATTTCATCTATTCCTTTTGCAGTGATATCAATAGTTGCAGAACTAGCAGGAATGGAACTATTTGATTCTTCTTCAGACTGAACTTTAATAATTGCACCACATGCAGGACATTGATTAGAAAGATTCAGAAAGTTGATTCCACAGCTGTTGCAGGTGATCATTTTGGATTGGAGATAACGCCATCCTAGCCAGCCTGCTCCTGCCAATAAAATTGGCAATGCAAGGAAGATAAGCAATAAACCTCCTGCTAGATCAATTAGAAATCTTCCTGCGGCAGTTGGCAATAGAAATAAAAGTATCAGAGTAAGCCAGATAAGAGGAGAAGGCCTTGTCATTTCACTTTTAAATCAGTCAAGTTGTATCGTTTATAGAAGTCTAATTGACTTCATAGATTTGTTGGCTCTTCTTTCGATTTATTGGTCTGCTAGCTAGTTCAACACTCCAGCATTGGCCAAAATAAATAATTACGCCAATCATCCATACCCACAAAGTTAGTACTAGTACTCCTCCAATAAATCCATATGCTTGAAAACGTGACCCAAGAGAGAGAATACTGCGACTAACAGTAAGGTTCAGAATTGTTAAGAGTGTTCCAATCATTACTGCGCCGGGTATTAATGGCCTCCAAGGCACTCTTCTGCTGGGTAATAATGCTTGAAGTAGTAATGCCATGATTGATAAGCCAATGACTGGAATAACAAATTGTCCTACTTCGATTACTGGGAAGTTGGTTAATGACTTAGCCAACCAAGGACTTGTTTTGGTTAGATCATCTAAAACAGCCCCTGGAATCATGCGAATATTGACACTGATTTGATCAATGACTACTAACAGACCTATGAGTAGAACTACAAAAAAGGCTTCGACCCTGCTTCTTAAGAATCTAAAGGCTTGAATTTGTAATGAAGTTGGAAGTGTGGGTTTTGGCAAGACATCTTCCCACAGTCGATCAGCGCCTCTTTGAAGAGTTAAATAAGCGTTTCCTGCTGTGACCATAAGAAACATTGCCCCTAAGATTCCTGCCCCAAACCTTTGATTGACAAGTTTGACTAAAGTTGTATCAACTAGTTCAACTACTGATGGAGGTAGTGCTTGAGCTGCAATATTAATGATTTGTTGATCTAGTCCTTGTTGTTGTCCAAGTAACCATGAAGCTACAGAAAGTGAGATTAATAAGATAGGAAAGAAGGATTGAAGTGTGTAATAGGCAAATGCTGCACTAAGGTCCACACAATCACATTTTGCCCAACGTTCATAAGCATTCCACAAACTTGCTACTAGCCATCTAGTTTTATATTGCCAACGAAGTGTCACGCTCTGGGTAATTCAATATGCTCTTTTATAACGCTTATTTGAGCTATTGAACTATCTAATTTACGAAGTAATAGATCTTTTTTTCAAAGCTTCTTGTATTTTGATTGTTAGATTTCTGCTTCTATCTAAACTTGTCTTGTATTGCCATCCAACTTTCCATGAGCAACTCTCCCCATGGAGAGAACTTTGTAAGCTCACTACTAGATCGAGTTGTAAGTACTGGAAAACTTACTGACTCTAGATCTTGACCAGCTTGAAGAATTGATGGATTTTTATCCAGCCATTTTATTGAACATTTCAGTTCAGAAAGGATTAGCCAAGCTGATGCTAGATCCCAAATTTTTGGGGTTGCTTCTAAAGAAGCAATTGTTTGCCCTAGTGCTACCCCAACCATATTCAAACTGGAAACCCCTTGAAGACGTATTTTGCCTGGGAAAGGTTTCTCTGGTCTCCGTTGAAGAATCCGAATTGAACGACTGCAAAGTGATACACAAGAACTGTTGGTTGAAAAACGTGATTGATTAGTTAGTTTTTTTTCATTTAGCCAAACGCCTTTTCCTCGTATGGCAATTATTCTTTGCTTGAGAGGTGGTACATCTAAAAAGGCTATTTGTGGCTGGCTATCGGTAAATCGTGCAATTGAGATAGCCCAATAAGGGATACCAGCAGAAAAATTAGTTGTTCCATCTAAAGGATCTACAACCCAATAGGCAGGAGTCTCTGGGATTATTTGTGAGCCTTCTTCACTTAGAATTCCTTCTTTCTCAAATGTTATTTCCTTAATTCCTTTTACAATTGTTTTATCACTCCAGCGGTCACATTCGGTGATTAACGACCCGTCTTTTTTTAGATTGGATACCATATGGCCAAAGTCACTTTGCTGCTTGTTTGCAACTAAGTCAATCAGCTCATTTAAAGATTCTATTTGTTGTCTAGATAGCTCATTTGTCACAGCTAAAACACTTAATCTTGATTGTTGATAGCCATGTTAGAACACACGTTGCTCTCTGGGAAAGATGAATTTGATAAATCATCATTGCTGATCTCTATTTTTTGAATTGGAACTTTAGTGTCATTTTCACAGGCTACATAATCCATGCCAGTTTTTCTTCTTAATTCAGTTAGATTTGTATTATAGCTAGTTATTGCGTCGCTATAACGTACTTCAGCGGCCGTTAAATCTCTTTGGTTATTTACAACTTCTCTTTGTGTCCCGACCCCTGCCTTGAATCTAAGTCTCGCGAGTCTTAATGATTCTTTGGTTGAGATGATTTCTAGTCTGCTAGTGACAAGGTCTTGACTTGCATTTTTTAGCTTGAAAAAGCTTTCTGAAACTTCTTGCCGAATTGCATTTCTTTTATTTGCAAATCGAGCTTCTGACTCTTTCGCTTTGGATTTACTGAGTTTGTATTTCGCATTCGCTTTTCCTCCATCAAAGAATCTCCACTTTGCATTTACTCCAACTGTGTTATTGAATGATGAACCATCAACATCTAAGGAAGCATATTCCCCTTCGGTATAAGACTTGCTTATAGTGTTGAACAAGCTAATTTTTGGTTGGCTATTTGCTAGTGCATAATTCGCATTGCTTTTATTTATTGAAATATCAAGTCTTAGAGTATTGAGTTCTTCCCTAAATAAATATGCGGAGAATATGCTTTCCTCTAATGTAGAATTCCAGAAACCAATAATTTGACGAGGTGATATTGCTTTTGGCCTAATTGATTCTTGCAGGTTCAATATTTCTGAAAGAGAGCTTCGATTTATTTTTTGATCGGCTTGTTTGCTCGTCAGCAGTTGCTTGTCACGTGCAAGCTGAGTTTCGGCTTCGAGAACTTCTAGTTTTGTCCCTAGTCCTGACTCAAACCTTGTTTTTGCATCTTTCAAACTAATTTCTGATGCAAGTATTGACTCTTCTCCAATTCTCACACCTTCATCAGACTTTTGGAGTAAGAAATAAGTATTAAGAGCCTGGAGTTGGAGATCTCTCAATTTAATCAAATAAGTTGCTTTTGCTTTTTCATAACTGTCTTTTGCTGCCGCTATTTCTGCTGATCTTGCAGGGTCAAGTAAACTCCAGTTTAGTTCTATTGATAGGGATGTCTTTAACCTTTCACTATTAGTATCTGCTTTCGAATCATTGTATTCATCTCCTACGTAGTATTGAGGGGATGCATTCAGGTCAATTGTAGGTAATAATCCAGATTTAGTTTGTTTTAAGTTGTATCCTTCCTGTTCAATCTTTCTTCTATAAATATCAAGTTCTGGGCTGTTTTGTTCTACTAACTGTTCGACCTGCTCAATTCTTAAAGGGTACAACTCTTTGACTCGCATATCTGCACTTTGATTGGGTAGATATAAATGCGGCTTGGCCTTTAATTTTGTAGTATCATTTTTATTAAGTAATATTTTTGAGAATACATTAGATTGCAGATTGGACTCTTGAGCAATTTTGACGTTTGCGTTCTCTTTCCTCTTTGCAGTGAATGAGATCTCATAGTGAATATGATCCGTTTTAGTCAGTGAAGAATGGCGGCCACTCGTTGCTATTGACTCTGCATCTCTAGGCTCATCTGCGCTTATAGAATTTCCTCCTTGGAGTAGCACCCCAACTATAAAAAGTATTTTCGCAGTCTTTAGTCTCACTGATAATCGGATTTTTTAATATTTTAGGCACTTTTCTCTCAATCTTCGATTATTGCTGCCACGATGTCATCTGCTCCATTCACGATTCGTATAGGGACTTGAAGTGCATCCTCAATATCCTTGAGAGACATGTCATCAAGAAATACAGGATGGTTTTGTTGCAACATGACTGATGGCAGCAAAAGCTTGTCGCCAAGCTCTTTTCCAGCTAATCCTTCTAATAAATCATTACCAGTTAATAGTCCTGTAACTACTTGCTCTTGCCCCCAGTACGGACTGGGCAGTCCAAATAAGTGTAAATTCACTCCTTCCACTTCTCTGAGCTTGTTGCAAGCTGGGATTAGTGCTTCTTCTACGAGTCGACCCACTACCCAGCTCACTCTTTGCGGCTTCATCGCTTTTGAGGGGAGCTTTGAAGTTGCAAGGTCAAGACTTTCTAAGAAAGCTCTGATTGTCCCTACTCCATTTTCTTGTTGGGGAAGATCTTCATAAACAGATCTTGGTGGTAGTGGTCTTCCAGCAATTAAATACCATTCATCTGATAGCCAAGCAAAATTAGATCCAATAGTTTCTTTGAATTTCTCTTGAAGCTCTTCTACTTGTTTGATCACTTTTTCAGCACATTCTTTATTTACTGGAATTAACCCATCATTCTGAGGACGAAAACGTGTAAGCCCAACCGGAACAATTGCTGTAGAAAGAATTACAGGCCATGTACCTATAGCAAATTTCGCTAAATCCTTAAGAGTACGTGATAATTCAATACCATCGTTTAACCCAGGACAAAGAACTATTTGAGCATGGATTTGTAGATTCCGTTCTGCAAACCAATGCAATTGGTTCATTAGAAGCCCTGCACGTGGGTTTTTTAGTAATAGAGATCTTAAATTTTTGTTTGTAGAATGGACAGAGACGAAAAGAGGAGAAAGACGTTGTGATTCAATTCTTTCCCAGTCAGATTCAGTTAAATTAGTGAGTGTTAGGTACGAACCATAAAGGAAACTTAGCCTGAAATCATCATCTTTTAGGTAGAGAGTTTTTCTATGACCTTCTGGTTGTTGATCTATAAAACAAAAAGAACATTGATTGTTGCATTGACGCAATCCATCAAATAAGGCTTCGGTAAAATTTAGCCCCAGGCCATCATCTAGTTCTTTTTCAAAGTGAATGTGATGAATTTCCCCTTTTGCATCTAGCACTTCAAGATCAAGCTCCTCCTCAACAATTAGAAATTGATAGTCAATCAAGTCTCTAGGTTGAATTCCATTTATGCTTAACAACTTGTCGCCTTTTTCAAACCCAAGATCTTCTCCAATTGAGCCTGGGTCAACTGACTCAACTTCTGCAGGTAAAGGTTTGCGGTTCCTTGATCCACTTTTCAGTGCTTCGTCACTAAGAGTATCAGAAACTTCAGTCCACACAGAGAGATAATGCCTTGTAAGTTATCTAGATGTTATTCCCCAATACCAATTGAGCAAGTATAATCCAAAAAGTAACCTGTAAATAATAAATATCCAAGTGCTATTTTTCTGGAAGTATTTTAATAACCAGTCAATGACAAGCCATGAGACAATTGTCGCAGAGCTAAGTCCAAAAAAGAGTGGCAAGAAATCCTGAGAAAGTGTAAATGGCTGACGTAAAACCTCACTAAGTTCTGCTAGTCCAGCCAAGCTGATTGCAGGTATGCCTAATAAAAAAGAAAATTTTGCGGCATCTTGTCGTTTCAAACCAAGTAGTAGTGCAGTGCTTAAAGTGATTCCTGAGCGAGATACTCCAGGAATTAGTGCAAGTATTTGACCAACCCCAATGAGTAAACCATCTTTTATTGATATTTTTTTCATGTCTTTTGTTTGAGTACCATTTTTCTCAGCAATTGCAAGTAAAATAGCCATCAGAATGGAAATTAAAGCAATAGAAGGAATGCTACGTAAAAAAGAATTTTCATATTCATCCCAGAATAATTTGATTAACATTCCAGTTAGGATGATCGGACTAGTTCCAACGCATATAGCCAAACCAAGACGAAAATCAAATGTCCCCCATTTTCTATGCCTGAAAGCTGATGAAGTGCTTCTAAGGATTTGTTGGAGATCTGTTTTAAAGTAACTAATTACAGCCAAGATACTTCCAAGTTGCAGTATTGCGGTCATTGAGATGCCTGGGTCTTTCCAGCCCAGCATCAGTGGGACAACCTTTAAATGAGCTGTGCTACTGATAGGCAGGAATTCAGTGAGCCCTTGTATTCCTCCAATGATCAAGGAACGGAAGCAAGCTTCTATTAGTTCAAGTGTATTAGTGGCTTCATTCATTTGGTCATGCTGCTGGGGGCTAAGCGAATTTCATCGCGTTTATTTTTAAAAAATTCATTTTGAGCAGGATGGTCTTCTAAGGTTCTTTGGATTTGTTGAAATTGGGAGGTCAAGACCTTATCGGTTTACTGAGAACAGCCACCTTTGTTTAATTAACCTTTGCACTTAAGTAACCCCTGAGCAATTCTTTTCCGATTCATGAACCTTCAGACTTTTCTGAAGGTTATCTCTCAAAGCCGAAAACCCTGCAGTTTTGGGGGAGTGCTTTGGTTGTTTTGCCGGTGTTTTTGCAAGCGCCATGGGTTCATTTACATCCAATGTCAGCTTGTTTATTCACCTTTGCTCTTTTGTTTGGCGGACTTTCTTTGGTGAAATTTGGCGGTACGAAATATTTTGAGGCAGGTTCGCTTTTAGTTGGTGTTAGTGGTAGTTGGCTAGGGGGTTGCTTGTTTTGGGGTTGGTTGAGACAGTATCCAATTTTGCATTTACCTGTAGAAGCCATAGCTTTGCCGCTTGCATTTGTTGGTTTAGGTACTCGTTGGAGGATTGGCGCAGGTTTTTATTTGTCATGTCTTTTGGGAACAGCAATGACAGATCTGATGATGCTGTTCACGGGTGTTATGAATTCATGGCCCAAAGTTGTAACAGCATCTTTGTTGGACGCTCCTTGTTTACTTCATGAAACAGCTGAGCAACTTTTGAAACCACAATCGATTTTTGCATTATTAGTAGCAGCAGCTTTTATAGCGTTGATTTCCCACTTGATGAGGGAA
>QCFO01000007.1 GCA_003280225.1 Prochlorococcus sp. AG-363-K07
TTGTCCTTGGATTAACTTTCACCCTTCTACTCCTATTGAAGTAGGGATTCAACGCTTTGCAGAGTGGTACAAGAAGTTCTATGAGACCTAAAATTTCAACAAGGTACTTTTCTTCCAACTTCGAATTAGCTTACTCACTAGAAAATGATCCTAAAGAGTAACTACCACTTCTAACACCTTTGACAGAAAAATGTTGCCACTCAATTTTGGAGCCTCCCCGAATCACTTTTAAACCTATGTCCTTACTTCGTCCACCTTCCGATGACAGCCCTGGCGAGCAAGCTTCACAAACCCCATCAGGGAAAAAAGTTCCAATGGTGGTGGACGCAATGGTTCGGATGATCCAAAAAGCAAGTAGCCAAGAAGAAAGTAAGAATAAAGAAGCCGATAGAGAAGAAATGAATGGAAATTGAAGAATTCTTTTGTAAGAGTGAAGGCAACTGGCGATCTATGAGAAGTAGTCATTCACTAGCTTTTAAGCAGTTTGAACAGGTAATTAGTCAAATAGAAATTAAACGGTTAAAGAAAGATGAACCAAAGGTAACCAATTTAATAAATAAATATTCTCATCTAAAAAACAAATATTCATCAGGGTTCATAATGAATTGGGAAGCTGAGAGTGACTGGTCAGAAAACGAAAATAAAGCCAAAAGGTCTGGCTCCAGCATCTTAATCCCTATTGCAATGAATAACTCAGAAGGATTAATAATCAACAGCCAAGGTTATACAGAACAAAACCTCACGCTATCAAGCTACATTGTTAGCGAAGGAATAATCCTCATCAAAAACCAATATGAAACTTCAATTACTGAAGAACGTATTTGGTTTCTCTCAGATAATCTACGATGTAGATCATCTGCGGTTTTTACAAAAAACAAAAAAGGTGTTATACAAACCTCATACGCTTCAGAACTAAAAATTTCCGAAAAAAATAAAGGCACTAGTTAATCTAATCATGAATTCTTCTAATACTCTTATAAAATTTGCAAAGTCGATTTCAGGCGAATACTCCAATTTTAAGCAAGCTCAACAAAATCCACAGCAATATGCCCATATAAAAATTTACTTTCGACCATTAAAGAACTCGATAATGAAAGGAGGATGGTTCTACTCTGAACAAAGCTATGATCATGCTCCTTGGTCGCCGTACAGGCAAGGTGTGCATCAATTATCGATTATTGATGATTTAATTATTGTAGAGAACTACAAACTAAAGAACGCCGAAAGGATTGCAGGAGGTGGGTTTTACCCAGAAATCCTAAGTGAAATAAAGTCGCATCTTCTAACAAAAAGAGAAGGGTGTTCAATGTATTTCACTAAAGGCAGAGGTGATTTTTTTAGAGGCCACCTTCAACCTGGTCACAAATGTACAATTAAGATGAATAATAAGTTGACTTATTTAACAAGTTATGTTGAAATAAATGGAGAGGATTGGAATAGCCTTGACGAAGGTTTTGATATCAGTAGTGGACAGAAGCTTTGGGGTTCAGAGTTTGGTCCACTGCATTTCAAAAAAATTAAATCGTTAGGAGGTAATATCACTGCAACATGGTTAAATAGCAAATAGGTACATATACGACCCTATTCACAATGATATTTAAAAAGCAATTCCTCAGACTTAGCTCTTACAAACCTATTTGAATCTTCTCTAGTAACCAAAAGATACTCAACAAAGGATTTATTCTTACCCATACCTAGAATCCGATCAATTACCATTAGAGCTGCATATCTACAAGCCCAAAAAGAAGTGGAATATTGATTAATCCATTGGGGTAAAAATTCTTCTGAAGATGATGGGAAAAGCTTAGACAAAGCAAGAATTGCAGCAGGTCTAAATTTAATCATAGCTGGCCAACTTTTACCAAGTGCATGCAATATAATTCCCCTTATTTCTTGAAGTTGCTCTTGATTCCATCTATCTTTAACTCTAAAAAGTATCATCAAAAAGTAAAGCGCTCCATAATCAACTCGCATATCTCCTAATTTAGGATAAAGAATGGGCCAAATTTCATCTACTTTTCTATTTGAGATCACTTTCAATGCAGTATATGCTCTACGAAAATCGGTGGAGAAGAACTGATCTATATAGAAACTGTCTTCTTGAGATCCCAAGAAATCGTTTGCAAGGCTTAACTTTTCTGGATTATCCAGAATCAAATCATCAAGACACCTAAGTAATTCTAATTCATTAAATTTTAGACAATTCTCTGGCCAAAGAACATCTAAAGCTCGCATTCTAAAGGAGGGAGCGACTGGTGTTTTTAAAATTAAATCTAACAAACTAATTTCTCCTGCTTCTATAATATCATTAACAGCACATTGCCTTGTATTTTGATTAGGTAATAGGAGAAATTTAGCAAGCTCTTTAATGTACTGGGAGTCACCAGATAATTTCTTTATTGCAACAATTACTGCTCCCCGAACCCCTGGAGAAGTGGATGGATCATGTAATAGATTTTTTATTTTATCCAACACTGATACAGCTTGCATACCAGATAAAGATTGGATCAAAAGCCTTCTATTCTGATTTGGATTGTCAAGCAATTCAGCGATCAAATTTATAGAAGAAGTTTCTCTACAGCCAAGTTTTTGCAATGCCCAAGCAGCATTCTCTACTAAATAAGGATCATTACTTTTTAAATAACCGCGAATAGATGGTATAGCTCTTTTGCAACCATGACGAGCTAGAATTTCAATAGCCTTTCGCTTCGCTAAGCATACACAACTATCTTCAATACTAGAATCAAGTAATTGCAAAAGCTTTTCTTCAGTATCAGCACCTGGATATTTTAATGAATGGAAAACAGCTTTATAGTAATCACTAGAGAGCTCAAGTTGATGCATTGGCTTGTCAAGAATCTGAAACACCTCATCCTTTGTAAGGATAGGTAGATTGTCGAATGAACCATGCTTCACTCTCAACATCCATAATGGAGCTGGACTAACAATTTAGGATACAATGAACAATAAGAGTAAATCAATCAAGAAATTGTATAAAATAAAATTAGGCTTATATTTTATAAAGACAAATAATGAAAAGGATCTGATCGAAATTCAACATTATTTTTCATTTTATTGCTGAGCAGTAAGATCGATAGGGTTTTATATTTTCATAGTATTGAAAATCGCACTGAGCAAAAGAGTTGTCAACACAATCCTCAAAAGAAATATTTGAGAAGGAACTCATCCTCACAGAAACGGAAGCCTATGAATTGGCGCTTGAACTGAAATCACAACTCAGGCGAGGTCAAATACTTCAAGCTGATGAGAAACGTTTAAATCTCATAGTTGCAGGATTAGGTGATAAAAGAGGGCTTCTAAGACGCACTTTTACAGAAAGTCTGGGGGTCATAGGCCAATCTGCACTGCCACTACTAAAAGACGCTCTTCGCAAGCACTCTAATGTCACAGTAAGGCGTGCCGCAGCTAAAGCCCTGAAATTAATTGGCGACCCAAGCGCACTACCAGATCTACTGGAAGCCGTCATAAAGGATGATGACCCTGTTGTTCAAGGCTCATCTGTTGGAGCTATAGCAATCTTCGGTGAAGTCTCAGTCGAACCCTTAATTAGTGTCTTAACCAATCCAGATAGTAATGCTATGCAATGCGGACTCGCCTCATGGGGACTGGCATTTATAGGTGCAAAAGCTCCACAAGCTCTCCGTAAAGCCGCTAAATCAAAACATGTCGCAACCAGAGCCGCTTCTATTGCAGCACTTGGCGAGCTCATTCATGTCTTTGAAGATCCAATCGATCAGGATCTTCTCACACAAGCCCTCAAAGATCCCTCCTATGAAGTTAGAGCAGAGGCAACTATCCAGCTTGGAAAGCTCGAAGGAAAAACCTGGACACAACCTCTTCTATTGGCAACACTTAAAGACTCGAATGCTGTTGTCAGAAAAAATGCCGCATTATCTTTAATGAAGTCGGGGGTTAAAGAAGTGATAGATGAACTCAAAAAAATCTCTCGAGAAGAAACTGATGCCCAAGTTATTACTATTTTAAATCTCGCGATTAAGAAATTGAATACCTGAAGGTCTCATGAATATGTTTTCAAATAGCTGTAATTTCATTTATTGAATTTTCTATATAAAACCTCACACTTTCTCGAATAAGGATATCAGTTTCTTTATCCTCATATAATTGATTTAGACATTCTCTTGCTGATGGATGCTCTATCTCTCCAATTGCAGTTACAGATGCCTTAGCCTTCAAAAGATCTTTACTCTTTACCTGTCTAATCAATAAGGGAAGTCCCAAAACCCCTAGTTGCCTTAATAAAGAAATCATAGCTAATGAGATTTGAGGGCTTGGATCATTTAAGCACGAGTTTAGAACTCGACTTAGTCCATGAGGCATCACTTTATACTTTTCCAGTGCAACTATCTTTACCAATGTTTTCAGACAACTTGTTCGCAATTCTTCCTTTTTAGTAGAAAAAAAAACTTTTAATATCGGTTCCAATGCTTTATCTCCAAAGGCTCCCAAAGCCTTAACGGCTTTTCTTCTGAGATGGACATTTTGACTTCCTAGATCAACAATTAATCTCACCATTGATTCTTCTGGCCAAAATTTAACCATATCAAGATAAGCCTTATAATTAATATTTGGATTGGGATGGTGATAATCTAAGAACAAATTTTCCAATGAGGGTATGCTCTCAGAAGATGATTTATTCCCTGTAGAAGCTTGACTGTTCTTCATATGAATTCAGATCAACATACAATGAAAAAGGAATGCTTTAAACAGATAAAAACTCTTTTATAGAAGGTATTTTATAATTATCACATTATAGATTAAATCAACTTGAAGCATGAACTTGAATTCAAGTATTAAGCAAGTGCATTGATTAAATAATCCAGTAATGATTTGAACTCTGCAGCCGCTTGGGGACTCATGTCTCTAGGAACGCAAACTCTATCTCGAATATGAGTAAAAGCTTCAACATATGCCGCAGTAGGTAAAAGTTGTACTCTGATCACTTCACGCATACCAGCAATGCCCCACTCATCTAGAGGGCCTGTACCACCCGTAACGAGGCAATAATTAATTAAACGCAGATAATGATGAATATCACGGGCACACTTGTCTTTATTAGTCTGTTCATAAGACCCTTTCCCATACACGGCATCCACGGCATCCGTAGTTACCTTGTCAATCCCAGCAGCGAGCTTTTCAGCAGCTTCCATTCTCGCTGATGCTCGATCTAAAGAGCCCTTAACAGCTTCAATATCACTAATACTTGGGAATCGGCTAGCCGCATCAGCAACTGTCAAGACGGTTGTTACTGCTGATTTCATACAAAAACGCTCTCAAAGGAAGAATGGTTTGATCCGGTTATCAACTCAAAGCGGTGATAACTCGATCAAAATAAGAAGCTGCTTCTGCAGCAATCTCCTTACACTGGGCACCTGATCCAGAATTAATACCCTCAAACATTTTGCGTCCTGTGTTCGTTTCGGTCATTATTGCAACAGTGGCAATCTTCATGATTTCAACAGCACGAATTGCATTTGAGAGTGGAACACCTAAAGCCTGATAGGTCTCTTTCAAACCATTAAGGCAGCGATCATCAAGTACCGAGGAATCCCCCGCAAGCAGGGCATAGCTTACATACCTGAGAATGATCTCCCCATCCCTTAAGCATGCTGCCATCCTTCTAGTTGGATAACAATTGCCACCAGGCTGAGTCATGCCAGTATTTTCACAAACCATTCCTGCAACTGCATCTGCAGCAATGCAAGAGACATTTTGTGTAATTGCAAGAGTCGCATCGATACGCTTATTCGCGTCAGCAACATACTTGCGTAAATTGGCAAGGTCTTCTGTTCCTATAGGAGCGCCTTTAGCGTCAGCACTAACAACAGCACGGGAAAATGCATCAAGCATTAGGAATTTCGGACAGCCGAAGCAAGAACGTGATTCAAGTGACTTTATTCCGTAAGGAAAACCACCATCTAACAACCTACTTCTTGATTTTCCACTAAGACCACTCTTCTGATGGTCCGCAACGGTTCGTAACCCAAATCATTCAAGAAACGTGTTTTATCCGATAGAAGGGTGGCCTGCTCATCATCAATAATTACACTTAATATGAACACAATCTATTTTATTAAGGTCTCTCAAAGCTATCCCAAAGTAAAATTAGCATATCAAGGTAATATAAATTACAGCAATAGATCAATGACAAAACCAACTGATGACGATCTAAATCAATCAATTGAAGAAATTTCTGCATATCGAGACAGACTAAAACAAGCATTAATTGAAAACGCTAGAAAGCTGCAAATACCAACACACAAAATCAACTCTAGTCTTGAAGGGAATCTCGAATTAAATCATCTCAAAACAATTATTGAGCACTTGAAATCAGGTCATGAAAATAATTGAATCAATAAGATGATAGTTAAGCATTACCTTTCCCTATCCCAAAACTCAATGTGAATCAAATACAGCAATGAATCTACCTAACATTACTTTCTTAGAAGGTCTAAATACTGCTCAAAGATGTGCAGTTGATCATCACAAAGGTCCATTACTTGTTGTCGCCGGTGCAGGGAGCGGGAAGACAAGAGCCCTTACTCATCGCATAGCTCATCTAATCAGTTGCTATGGAGTAGACCCAAGTGAAATTCTTGCAGTGACTTTCACAAATAAAGCCGCTCGTGAAATGAAAGAACGATTGGAAATACTTTTCATCAAAGAACTGGCCAATAAAAAATTTGGCCAGCCTTGGAATACTTTAGCCTCTGCTGATCAACGTTTATTAAGGAACCAAGTCTATGCAGAGATTACAAAAGATCTATGGATAGGTACCTTTCATGCACTTTTCTCACGCCTACTTCGTTTTGACATAGAGAAGTTTAAAGACCCAGAAGGCTACAGATGGACAAGACAGTTTTCTATATATGATGAATCTGATTCTCAGAGTCTTGTAAAAGAAATTGTTACTCAAGAGATGCAACTTGACCCTAAAAGGTTTGAACCAAAAAAAATAAGATGGGCAATTAGTAATGCCAAAAACCAAGGTTTTCTGCCAGATCAATTAGAAATACAAGCAGAAGGGCAACGAGGGAAACTGACTGCTCAAGCATATAGACGTTATCGAAATTCTTTAGCCGCCAATAATGCTTTAGACTTTGATGACCTTTTACTTTTGCCCGTTCAGTTACTTCAACAAAATCATGATGTTAGGCACTATTGGCACAAAAGATTTCGGCATCTTTTGGTCGATGAGTACCAGGATACTAATAGAATTCAATATGAACTACTAAAGTTGATAGTAACTAATGGTGAGGACCCTTCTTTATTTGATAAGTGGAATAATAGATCTGTATTTGTGGTAGGAGATGCTGATCAAAGTATTTATAGTTTTCGAGCGGCAGATTTTAGAATTCTCATGGGATTTCAAGAAGACTTTGGAGATAAAACTCCGGATCAACAAGCATCTACTCTGGTGAAATTAGAAGACAATTATAGATCTACATCCAATATTCTTGAAGCAGCAAATTTTTTAATCGCAAATAACACTGAAAGAATCGACAAAGTATTAAGAGCAACCAGAGGAACTGGAGAACTAATTAAATTGACGAAGTGTGATGATGAAATCGCCGAAGCAGAAGCAGTCATACATCGATTAAGAATTCTTGAAGCTGGAAACTCTGATTTGCACTGGAAAGATATTGCTATTCTTTACAGAACCAATGCTCAGTCTAGGACTTTAGAAGAATCATTAGTTAGATGGCGAATACCATACATTGTTGTTGGAGGCCTTCGTTTTTATGATAGACGGGAAATCAAGGATATACTTTCTTATCTAAGGCTTCTAATAAATCCATCTGACAGTGTAAGTCTACTACGTGTTATTAATGTCCCAAGAAGAGGAATTGGAAAAACAACAATACAAAGGCTAACTGATGCAGCAAATCAATTAGGAATACCTCTTTGGGATGTAGTGAATGATGCCGAAGCAGTAAGGACATTATCCGGAAGATCTGCAAAAGGAGTACTGCAATTCTCAGAATTAATTAACTATCTTCAATCTCATATAGAACATTCCTCTACATCTAAACTAATTCAATTAGTTTTGGAAAAAAGTGGTTATCTAAATGAGCTTATTACTGCTGCAACTGATGAGGCTGAAGAACGTCGTCGTAATCTGCAGGAATTAGTAAATGCAGCCCTTCAGTTTGAAGAAGAAAATGATATGGCAGATCTAGAAAGCTTTCTTTCTTCTGCCGCCTTAGCTAGTGATGCAGACAGCAAAGATACTCATGCAGACCGAATAACCCTCATGACGCTTCATAGCAGCAAAGGGTTGGAATTCCCTATCGTTTGCCTTGTCGGAATGGAACAAGGTCTATTTCCAAGCTATCGCTCGCTTGACAACCCTGCTTCATTAGAAGAAGAAAGACGACTTTGTTATGTAGGGCTAACTAGAGCAAAAGAGAGACTATTCCTTTCACATGCCACAGAACGAAGGATGTGGGGAGGAATGCGAGAACCAGCTTTGCCCTCAATATTCTTGTCTGAAATCCCTGAAGAACTTGTAGAAGGAGACATCCCTCTTAGTGGCGGAACAGCTTTAAGAAGAACAAGAAATCTCGACAGGCAAACCCGAATAGATCGCCCAGAGAATCCGGCAGACAAATCAAGTCTCTCAATCAATAATCCAAAAAATGCTATAAGAAAACGAAGTACTGGTCCATCACCAGGAAAGGCCTGGTCTATTGGAGATCAAGTACTACATAAAGCTTTTGGAGCTGGGGAAATAACCCATATTTTTGGGGAAGGAGAAAAAATATCAATTGCTGTGAAATTTAAGGGTATGGGACCAAAAATCCTCGATCCTCGCCTAGCACCTATCGAAATTATTCAATGAAAACTAACCTCAGTCCTTTTCAATTCTGGCAAATGTAGAAAAAGCCACGATTTATGATTATGGAGAGCCCTTTAGAAAAAAAATTGAAACTTGAATGGCCAGGCTTGCCACACGATTTACTATTTACATTTAAAAAAATAGCTGACAAGTTAGGTATGGGTCCAATTGCAATTGTGGGAGGTGCTGTAAGAGACGAACTAATTAGAATACACAATGAAGGAGTGTCACAAAAAGGTAAAGATATAGATCTCTTAGTAGAAGGCTCAGCAACAAAATTAAGCAAAGCGATATCGAAAGAATTAGGACCCAAAAGAGTCAAAAATATAAAGCAACATGTCCAATACAACACTGTAGAAATGACCGTAGATGGCTTTTCAATAGATTTAGCCACAGCAAGATTAGAAAAATATCACTCACCAGGCTTAAATCCAGTAGTAAAAGGCTCATCTCTTCTTCAAGATCTTGGCCGTCGGGACTTCAGTGTCAATGCAATGGCAATAGAACTCTCAGAGATGCAACTTATTGATCCATATGGAGGAGAAAATGCTATTAAGAAAAAAAAACTTAAATTTCTTCATGAATTAAGTGTTCAAGAAGATCCAACTAGGGTCATCAGAGCAGCTAGATATTCAGCAAGATTAAACCTTAATCTCGATGATCAGTCTATAGATCAAATCAAGTCTACATTGCACAAATGGCCTTGGAAATTCAGAGAAGAATGCACTCCAAATGAGGTTCCACCAGCTCTAGGTACAAGATTAAGATTAGAACTAGAGCTATTACTAAGAAATGAGCCATGGGAGTTAGCACTTAAGAATCTAAAGTCATGGGGTGGCTTTTTATTACTAGATAAGAAATTACAAAATGACATGCTCTGGAAAAGAAGAATGAGAAGAGCTAGCAAGTTGAAAGTTGAAAAACTAACTGCACTCATAATAGGAGCTGGAGACCCTAACAAAATTGCAAAGAGATTACAAATACCAAAGAATCAACAAGACTTGATTTCTGGCTATCTTAATTTAGAAAAGTATTTATTAACAATTCAGAGGAATGAGGCATATTTAATATGGACCTCTTCAGAATGGACTTTTGCTATTGAAAGCGGAGGTTGGGAAGATGGTTCGATTGCACTTTATATCTCGAATGGCGGGAAATTTTGGCGACAACTTTTCAAATGGATTACACGCTGGAAATCGATTAAATCTTCAATTACTGCAAAAGATCTTTTGAAACAAGGGTGGCAGCCTGGCCCCGAACTTGGTAAAGAGCTAAGAAGACTTAGGGCATTAGAAATTGACAAGAATTAGATTTAAATTTAATAAAGTATAGTCCCTAAAAATAATAAGATAAGACTTGACTAAACCACACTTCCAATTTTTTTCCAAATACCTTCAGAAGCCAATTTTTTCGCAGTAATTCTACAACATCCCAAAACCAAAGGTCCACAAGTTTGGGGATCAACTATTAACTCCATAATCCCTTGATATTTCTCACTATCTTTAACAATTCCATTTAATTCTAAGTGAATATTTGCTAGCTTATTTTGATGTGATAGCAATCTCCAAGCTCTTCTATTTGAAGGTGCAAGTGTACTAGAGAAGCCACGTTTAAAAAGACTTAAGGCTCCATTAAAAGAGGGAATAAAACGAGCATCAAGTCTTATACTCAATGGCGCGAGACCTAAAGCTAAACGTTGATAATTACTAGCTAAAAGCATCTCTTCTAAATGGCCAAGTAAGCCAAAGCCAGTGATATCAGTACACGCATGAACTAGTGGCAAGCCTGTGGATTCATCTTTTTTACCTACTAAATTGGCCAACAATGTATGCTGGCTAGAATTTAATTGATTAAGCATACTATCTAAGTCCTCAGGGGAGGCTTGGCCCAACATTGCTGCTGCAAAAATAACTCCCGAACCCAAGCCGCGACTAATCATTAAATCATCACCTGATTGAAGTCCGCTTTTCATCCAAGGCTGGGAATTTAGCGATAACGCTCCATTCACTGTGAGACCTATTTGAAGACCTAAACTGCTGGGTTGAGGGCTATCACTCCGTGCTTCTAAAGTATGCCCACCAATGAGCTTTGCTCCCTGAGCTGCTAAGGCCGAGTTAATGCCTGAAAGACTTTGAATTAACAATTCCTGCTGCACACTCTCATGAATAGCAGGAAGAGTTATCAGAGCTTGAGCGGAAGACACATAAATCCCAGTAGCCCAAAGATCTGAGCAAGCATGAAAGGCTGTCAAACGACCATTGAGCCATGGATCACTAACTAATGAGGGAAATCCATCAATACTTTGAAAAAATCTTTCAGAGGACCCTGATGAGGGAACCAAAGAAGCATCTTGAGGGTAACTAGCCAAGTTATCTAATCCTGCGATTCTTAATGCATTTTGCAGAGGTTCTGAAGGTAATTTAGCTGCACAACCTCTACAAGCCATATGAGTATTAATTAATTCTGAAGTATTCATATTTAAAGGAGCTATATGAAATTTTTTCATGAACCTTTGATCAATACTCTGCTTAATCTTCCAAATAAAATGACTTGGACCAAATATCCATTTACCCCAAATCGCCCAAGCGACTGAATGAGATTTCTTACGACTTAATCCACCAATTAATTGTAAAGCATTTTTTTGAGGAGTCCAATGCAGGAGTTTTGAATGCTTACTAAATCTAGCAAGATTAGCACCCAAGATATTCGCAGAACGAACCGCCCAAACTCCTGATGCAGGCCTAAAGTTGTCTTTGACAATTGCGCAGTCACCTACGGCAAATACATAAGGATATTCAATAGATTGCAATGTTTTATAAGTGATCACTCTTCCACAAGTGCTCAATTTCAAATCAGTCTCTTTAATCCAATGGGGCGTTTCATTACCAGTGCAGAGCAATGCTGAATTCACAATTGACTCTTTTCTAGGAATTATCTTAACCTTAGAATTAGCCAAACCTTGCCTAAGTGGAGGTGCTATTTTTGATATATCAGCTTGTATTTCTAGCCTTCTTAAAGGCCAACGGCGACGCAAAGCGAAAACAACCTCAATAGCAGCAAGACCCGAACCAATTACTCTAAAAGCGCTTGACTTAATTGATAGAGATTTCTCATCTTCATTTTGGATAAAGTCCAATGATATAAGGAAAGGTTTAATTGAAGTACTCTTTTTTAATTCTTCAGATTTAGAGTATTGGTTTAAATATTTAGTCTCAGATCCTATATCTAGACTAAGTATTGAGAAATAAATAGGTGGTCTACCATCTAACAAAATTAAATTTCTTCTTAAATCAACACCAACTATTTCAGCCATTATGAATGCAACCCCAGCTCTTGCTGACCAAGCTCTCAAATCTATTGATAAATCATTTTTTTTATAATGACCTGCTATTAAGCCAGGCAACATTCCAGAATAAAGAGTAATGCTATTACGATCAATAAGTGTTATGGTTCCTTCAGGCCTTAGACGAGTATTCATCGCCCATTTTCTCAAGACAAGGGCATGTGAGTGCCCTCCACCGGCAAGAATAATTTGTTGATTGCTCATTCTCATTGACCTAATCAATTAGCCAAAGAGCTAATAATATTTTTTTGCATGAATCATGAACAACCTTCCAATTCATTGTGATTTTATTCTATTTGTCATAGGTTAAAATGGCCAGCATAAATAACCTCGTAATTATTATAGATACTCCTTTTTGTCGAATAAGCATTAATTTTCAGCTCTCCAGCAAAAGATTAAAGGTGCTTTAGAATGACAAAACAATTGAAATACACAACATATTATTTCACAGAAATCCTCTCACTCTATTTAAACTATACTATACTAGTATATAAAGGAAGGCTAGAATAGCTAAGCAGCTAAATAAATAAATTTCAACTTTAACAAGGATACTTTTATTATTAATCTTAATCATTTCAAATGATCTTTACATGCAAGGCAAAGGATAACTACAACCATATATAGGAGCAGCTAGAATAGATTTAATTGAGCGAGATTAATTGCAAAATCCAGATTTCTCTAATCCTCAAAATGCACGACTTGGGGTATTAGGCGGAAGCGGCCTCTACAACATAGATGAACTCAACAATGTACAAGAATTAACTATCAAAACACCTTTTGGGGATCCTTCAGATCAACTAAGGCTTGGCAATTTAGGAGGTATGGAAGTCGTATTCTTAGCTCGACATGGAAGACATCACACATATACCCCTACAGATATCCCTTATCGCGCAAATATCTGGGCAATGAAATCACTCGGTGTGCGCTGGATCTTATCTCCTTCAGCCGTTGGATCCCTTAAAGAACAGATAAGACCTCTAGACATAGTTGTACCTGATCAATTTATTGATCGTACTCATCAAAGACCTGTGACTTTCTTTACGGAAGGAGCAGTAGCCCATGTAACTATGGCAGATCCCTTTTGTCCCACCTTGTCAAGAATTTTGGCTGAAGAAGGAGAAAGACTTATGCCAGAAGGAAGACAGTTACATCGAGGCGGCACTTACCTTGCAATGGAAGGACCTGCTTTCTCGACACGTGCCGAATCAAACCTTTACAGGAGTTGGGGATGTGCCGTTATTGGCATGACAAATCACACAGAAGCACGGCTAGCAAGAGAAGCAGAAATTGCCTATTCATCTCTTTCAATGGCCACAGACTACGACTGTTGGCATGAAAAAGAAGACAATGTATCTGTAAACATGGTCCTTGAAAATCTCCGAGCCAACGCAGCATTAGCCTCCAAAATTGTTGCTTCAACGGCTCAAAAGCTTGCATCTTTAAGACCTTCGAGCCCTGCACATCAAGCCCTAAGAACTGGTTTGATGACTGCAAAAGAAATGGTGCCCTCAGAAACTAGGACAAAACTCGATCTTTTAACCAACCAATACTGGGGGAAGTTCAAAAACTAATTTTTAAACCCACAAAAAAAGACTGACTATGGTAAGTCAGCCTTTTTGAGAAATCAAAAGTTTTTAGAAATCCTAAAATGTAGTAAAAGCCTTTGATTCAAAGGCCACCAGCATTACCAACGCCGGTATAGGAACCATAGAAGAAAATTCCAAGGACAAAAATGACTGCTATACCACCAGCAGCTGCAACTAGCCATAAAGGCAGAGTGCCTTCAGTCCAACGCCGTTCCCAAGATACGGCTGGTCTTCCGTCTGGGAGTCGATCAGGAATACGACCGTCTGGGCCCTTCAGTTTGGTGCTCATAATTCCAAAGATTCAGTTGAAGAAATAGCTGGAAAACAAAATTCCCATTACGAAGGTCAGCAGTAGCCCCAGGTAGAGACTCGTGCGATTCAACTCAACAGGCAGATTGTTGGGGTTTTGGTTTACTTGCATTGCGAGTAATAGCGATCAATCAGCGACGGATAAACTGCATGGCAGCAATCGCACCTAGGAAGAACACTGTAGGGACTCCCAAGGCATGCACAGCAAAAAATCTAACCGTAAAAATCGGGTAGACGCGATCAGATTGGAGAGGGGCAGATTGTGTCATGTCTTATTTCAGACGCAGGTCTAGTTGGGACTTGGATTCATAACGCTGGCTCACAACTGGAGCTTTTGTCTCTGAACCTTGGAAATAGGCATCAGGTCTTGGTGTCCCGAATGTGTCATAGGCAAGACCTGTTGACACAAACAAGAACCCAGAAATGAAAATAGCTGGCAGGGTTACGATTTGGATAACCCAGAACTTGATGTCAGTAAGGATCTCAAAGAACGGGCGTTCCCCCGTAGAGCCGGCAGCCATAGCCTCATGCGTATCAGCTTGATGATCCTATCAAGACTGCCGCTGAAGTATGGGAATGGTTGCGACGGTGGTTACAGAGCGTTGCGCAATTTTATTTTTTCACGAGTTTTGCGAATCCAAACGCAGCAAAGTTCCTCGTTCCCCAAGAACGAAACCAATCTCTTTTTCCTGTTGGGGACTGGAGTCAAAGAGGATCCGTATCAAATTCGTTGGCTGGACGTCTCCAACTGGATCTAATTCCCAAGAATCTCCTCCGTCGTCACTAACCAACAAAGTTCCATTGCCTCCTGCTGCCCAAATGCGTCCTTTTACGTCCCAGGCAAGGTCCAAATAGTTATAACCATTAACGATAGGGATAATCGGCTTACCCCAATTTTCTAGATCATCTGTATTGCTTGAAAAACGAATTTCTGCACCCCTAGAGAGCATCCACAGAGATCCATCTGGCTTAAATCCCATGGTTTGGACTCTCTTGCTACTTGCACGCTGATGAGGCTGCCACATTTCCTGGCCTGGCAACAAGGTTGCATAAAAATTGCCAAGACTACTAACACTTACATATTCTCCGTTTAATCCTCGTCTTATATCTCTAATACCACCTGAAGCCTCATTAACATTGCCTGCCCATGTTTTCCCTCCATCATGGGTGAGGTAGATCGCACCTGCAGTGGTAGCTAATTCAGCAGAGTCTGAACCTGTTGTTTTAATCAGATAAGGCTCTCCTGGAAGTTGATTTCCTAGCGACAACCGTGCCCAATTCTTCCCAGCATCTGTGGAATGCAAGACCAAGCCTGGTTGACCAGCAATCCATCCCTCCTCTCCATTGAAGTCGACACTAATTAATCGGAAGTTCTCCTCACTAGATGTGTCAAGACTCCTCTCTTCCCAATTTCTACCCCCATCGTATGTCTCACGAATAAGGCGATTGGTGCCAACCAAAAAACCATGCTTGTCATCAACAAAACTGATATCTAAAGGATTTGCATCTGTATTTAGCTGAATTTCCTGCCAAGGGCTGGAACTTGCAACAGGAAGCCTCGACGAAACACAGCCTCCCAAAGAAAGTCCTAACACGATTACAAGGACGAAATTGATTGATTTTGAAAGCACGCGTTTCATGGAAAAATTAAAGAAGTTCAATGCAAGGAGTAAAGAGAGAGAAAGCAAGCAAAAGCGAAAGCCAAGCCACCAAAAATCAGGACATTTTTTTGGCCTGGCGTCAGGTTATTGATGCCAAAACCATAATTTAGATTTTCTTCGAAACCACTTGGTGCTGATCTGGGGCCAATATCTTTAAATGAATCAACCCCTAGGCGGCAGACAGGACATCGAAAAGTTGCCTTGTCTATTTCCAAAAAAGCTGTGCCAGGAAAAATACTTAGCTTTTTGACACCTTCAGCAGGATCATAGATATAACCACAACTTCGACACTCATACCTATGATTGCTTCGATCCTCAATCGACAGCATTCCATCTTCTGTTTCAGATTCAGACATTGCTTCAACAACATCAGAACCTAATTTACTGAAATTATGCGGATCGCCTAAGGGTTGGATCTCAACACCCACAATCCTCTCCACATCCACACAACACTATATGTATTACTCCAATCCAAGGGGAAAGGGATCTACTATTTAGTGGGAATCCATCAAAAATAACCAATATCTATGTTTTCTCTTCCTGGCTACGAATATTTCCTCGGGTTTTTGCTAATCGCGTCGGCTGTCCCGGTTCTCGCTTTAATCACAAACAAACTGCTTGCACCTCGAAGTAGGGAGGGGGAAAGAGAACTTACATATGAATCTGGCATGGAACCCATAGGTGGAGCGTGGATTCAATTCAATATTCGCTACTACATGTTTGCTCTTGTTTTCGTGATTTTTGATGTTGAAACCGTTTTCCTCTACCCATGGGCAGTTGCGTTTCATAAGCTAGGTCTATTAGCTTTTATTGAAGCACTGATTTTTATTGCAATACTTGTTGTGGCATTAGCCTATGCATGGAGAAAAGGCGCACTTGAATGGAGTTAATTCCTTGACAGAACAACCATCTACCACAGCGATACGCGATATTCGCTCGGCAACTTGTGGTCCAGTTGGTGCCCCAAGTATTACGAACGAACTCAGTGAGAATATTATTCTCACAAGTCTTGATGATCTCCACAATTGGGCAAGACTAAGCAGCCTATGGCCTTTGCTATATGGAACAGCTTGTTGCTTTATTGAATTTGCCGCATTAATTGGCTCTAGATTCGACTTCGATCGATTTGGTTTAGTACCTAGAAGTTCTCCAAGACAAGCAGATCTTTTAATAGTCGCTGGCACAGTCACAATGAAAATGGCACCTGCACTGGTAAGGCTCTATGAACAAATGCCAGAGCCCAAGTATGTAATTGCTATGGGTGCTTGCACTATTACTGGTGGAATGTTTAGTGCAGATTCAACGACAGCTGTTAGAGGCGTTGACAAACTTATTCCTGTCGACCTTTATCTACCTGGATGTCCTCCAAGACCTGAGGCTATTTTTGATGCTGTAATCAAGCTGCGGAAAAAAGTTGGGAACGAATCAGTTTTAGAGCGAAGCAAAATGGAGCAAACACATAGATACTTCACGATTGATCATAAAATGAAAAGAATAGATCCTCTAGTAACTGGCGCATATCTAAGCTCTGAGAGTCAGAAAAAGGCTCTTAAAGAATCATCAGCAAACGTTATTAATGAAAAGGATACTGAAATGGAAAGCATGCTTAATTCACCACCTCAAGAAAGCTAATGACCCAAAAAGACAACAATACTACCAATCAAGAAAAGGAGATTGGCAAGACAATTCCTAATGATTCTATAGAGATTTCTGAATCTAAAATCAAGGCTGGTCCTATTAGTATTTGGCTTAAAGAGAAAGGATTTAATCACAAAATCCTTGAAGAGGACCATTTAGGTGTAGAGACAATTGGAATAGAGGCATCTGATTTAAAAAAAACTGCATATGCCCTCAAAGAATATGGTTTTGATTATTTACAGTGTCAAGGAGGTTATGACGAGGGTCCAGGTCAGAATCTGGTTTGCTTTTACAACTTAATTTCACTAGAAGAAATGATAAGTAATCAATTTGAGGAGAACAATGCTGCACTCAAAGAAATTCGTCTAAAGGTTTTCCTAGCAAGAGATGGAGATTTAAAAGTACCTAGTCTTTACGGACTTTTCAAAGGATCAGACTGGCAGGAGAGGGAAACCTACGACATGTTTGGAATCAACTTTGATGGTCACCCTCACCCCAAAAGGCTTCTTATGCCAGAAGACTGGAAGGGATGGCCATTACGCAAAGATTACGTTCAACCTGACTTCTATGAAATGCAGGATGCTTATTAAAACTCTGTTTTACTCCTCCGATAAAAGCGCATTACTGCCAGTGCAAGACTTCGTGGATCATGCCTGAAAGTAGGAATAGACCTTCTTCCTTGGAGCTGAGCCTGTATCAACCCATAACCAAGGGAATTAAGTGTTCTGTTATCGCAAGTCACAGGTTCGGCACCTCTTGCCTTGTAGTAATCAAGAAGAGGGGATGGTTCGATTTCAGCCTGAGCCAGAATAAAATTAAAAATTCTCTTAGTAATGCCAAAACTAGCTAATTGAGCTTCTATTGCTCGCACGTGGCCTGTGACATCAAGACCATCAGTTTCACCAGGTTGAGTCATCAAATTACAGATATATAACTTGGGTGCGTTGCTTTTTTGTATAGCCTCCACTAATTCTGGGACAAGAAGATTGGGCAAAAGAGATGTATATAAACTCCCAGGGCCAAGCAAAATCAGATCCGCATTAACTATTGCCGACAAAGCTCTTGGCAATGCTGGTGGTCTCTCTGGACAGCAACCAATCCTTACTATTGGGCTAGGAGCATTGCCAATTACAGACTCACCTTCAATCCTTTGACCATTCTCAAGTTCAGCCCATAGGCGAACATCAACATTCGTTGCAGGGACAACCTGACCTTGAACAGCTAAAACTCGAGAGGATGCTGTGATTGCCGTTTCAAGACTACCGGTAATCGCAGTTAGAGCCGATAGGAACAAATTTCCAAAACTATGTCCTTCTAACCCACTACCTGAAGAAAAACGATACTGAAACAACCTAGTTAGCAAAGGAGTCTCAGTTGAAAGCGCTGCTAAACAGTTTCTAATGTCACCCGGTGGCTGAACCCCTAATTCTCTTCGCAGAATTCCGCTACTTCCACCATCATCTGCAACAGTCACAATTGCTGTAATACGACTGCTATAACTTTTTAAGCCACTCAAAAGACTTGAGAGGCCAGTACCTCCCCCAATAGCAACAATATTTGGGCCTCGATTTAGTTTACTTTTGGCTCTAAGGGCATCCACTAAAACAGTATCTTTAGCTGGCGCAAGTGCCTGTTGAATAGAACCAAAACTGCGACTTTGCCCCCAAAGCAAAAGAGACGCTCCAATTATCAAAATCAAAGGGCCAGTAATACTTCTAGGCAAAAAAGTAGTAATCGCAGTCAGAAACCAAAAAATAGTTTCGATACTCCAATAAATTGGCCTTAAATCTGCCCAAATGGCTAATCCAACCAATGCCAAAAGCAATCCCAAGCCAGAGATGAGCATCCATCGCTTCACCACTAAGCCAGGCAAAAGCCATCGAATCGCTCGAACAGAACGCATCATCAAAGCATCGTAATGATGTCCTTGTGGAGATCGTCTAGAGCGCCTGAATATTGAGCGCCCTCTAGATCGACGTTTAGAAGGAGTTGGATGATTAGAGGTCAAATCTGCTGAAGTGACTCGCCCGAAGACGTTTTTACAACTCTAAAGAAGCTTGTGCATTTGAACATCCCAGGCAAATGTGAGATAAATAACTTGCCTTTGTAGATATCTAGTGCCGGACTCCCCTGCAATGGTTGAAATGCAAGGTCTATCAAAGCAGTGGGAGGGTTCTCCTGTACTGAATGAAATCAGTTTTAAAATGAAACCTGGAGAAAGAGTGGCCATAGTTGGCCCCTCAGGCTCCGGTAAATCAACCATTCTTAAGCTTTTGGCAGGATTAATCTTGCCAACAAAAGGTCACATTTGTTTATTCGGCGAAAAACAGACTTTCCTAAGGCTAGATCAAAGTAATCCTCCAGATGTAAGGCTTGTATTTCAAAACCCAGCTCTATTAGCATCTTTGACAGTTGAAGAAAATGTAGGCTTTCTATTACAAAGAAGTGGGATTTTGAATAACGAAGAGATCCATCAACAAGTGATGTTTGCTTTGAAAGAAGTCGGTCTTTTCGATGTGGCCAGCAAATTCCCTGGGCAACTAAGTGGGGGCATGCAAAAAAGAGTTAGCTTCGCGAGGGCATTAATCAATGAGACTGTAGACCGAAACAATAGACTGCCATTGCTTTTATATGATGAACCAACAGCAGGTCTAGATCCAATAGCGTGTACGCGTATAGAAGACCTGATCGTTAAAACAACAACTTTGGCAGGAGGGAGTTCAATTGTTGTAAGTCATGTCTTGAGCACTATTGAGAGGTCATCAGAAAGAATCTTTTTGCTATATGGAGGCAAGTTCCAATGGGAAGGTTCTATACATGAATTCAGAGAAAGTAAAAATCCATTTGTAAATCAGTTTCGCAACGGTAACCTTCAAGGGCCAATGCAACCAGAAGACAATTGAATTCAGTGCGTCGGAGTTTTCGTGATGCGATTGTTGGATTATCGCTCGTAGGAGGGATAATCCTTTTTGCTGGAAGCCTTCTTTGGCTTAGAGGGGTAAGACTAGGTTCCAAAGCTTGGGTACTGAATGCAAACTTCTCAGACGCGAGTGGATTATCAGAAGGTTCACCCGTCACTTATAGAGGAATACTTATAGGGTCAGTTGGAGAAATCACTGTTAAACCTGAAACTGTTCAAGCGATTTTGAATATTGATAATGCTGATCTACTGCTAGCTAAGCCAGTAATCGCAAAACTAGTAAAAAACTCTCTCTTGGGTGGTGATGTCAAAATCACACTAATTAGTCAAGGAGCTCTACTACCTGAGGACTCAGCTCGACCAATTGAGCAAGGTTGTATTAGTCAAAAAATGCTATGTGCAGGTGACACAATTAAAGGGCAGCCCTTAACTAGCATTTCCACACTCACAACCGAGATTGAACGATTAGTTCGCAAGGCAGGAGAAAAGGATATTATTGATAATCTAGTCAGTTCAGCAGAGCAGTTTGATAAAACTCAAAAAGAACTAGAAAACCTTATTCTTCAAGCGAAGTTAGAAATGAATCGAGCTGCTCCAATTATATCTGAAATAACAAAAGCAACTATTCATATCAATAATATACTCTCAGCAATCGATAACCCAGATACATTAAATAACATCACAGAAACCGCAGAAAATGCTAGGTCTTTATCAGAGAAAATAGATATCATTGGGGGTGACATAAATGAAATAATGGGTGACGAAGAACTTATGTCTGCAATCAGGAGTGTCACTATTGGTCTTGGAAAATTCTTTGAAGAAGTTTATCCACCAAAGTCAAAGTAAATAAAACCTTTAAGTATCAATACTGGCTTAAACCCTCTGAAGAAATATTGAAGTCATTTTAACTACACAACCTCCCCGATTGCATCCATCGCTATTGCAGCTATTGCCTGATCACTTGCCTTAGGAAGTTGTACATATTTACCACCAGCAGCCTCAGCAAGCTCTTTACCCATTCCGCTCCCAATAAACTTTCGTTCAGTATCTATAACAAGCAACTTAATACCAAGATTTCTATATCTAGACGCCACATCTAGCAACTCCTGCTTTAAGTCTATTGGATCGTCTCCCTCAAGTTCTGGCTGTCCCAAGGACTTGCCCAAAGGTACGTTTCCTCTGCCATCAGTTATTGCAACTACAACGACTTGTCCCAAATCACCAGTTGCAAGAGCATTTGCCCCAACACGTGCAGCCTGAGTCAAGCCATGGGCCAAAGGGGACCCTCCTCCACAAGGCATTGTTTCTAATCGTCTTTTTGCTGCTGTTATAGACCTAGTAGGAGGCAAGAGCACCTCAGCTTGATCTCCTCTAAATGGAATCAAAGAGACCTCATCTCTATTTTCATATGCTTCTGTTAGTAACCTAATTACTGCACCTTTTGCACTTTGCATCCTATTTAGAGCCATAGAACCACTTGCATCTACTAGAAAAATGACCAAAGCCCCTGCCTTCCTTTGCAAAAGCTTGGCTCTGAGATCACCTTCTTCAACAATTACTTTTCGCTCTGGATGCCTAACTCTTCTTGCTTTCTGATAGGGAGCCGCAGCTCTTAATGTGGCATCTACTGCAATTCGTCTAACAGGTCCGCGGGGCAAAATAGGTTTGACATAACGGCCACGACTATCACTCAATACAGCTGATCTACTCCCGCTATTACCACTTTTGGACTTTGCTGCTGAAAAAAGCAAGAGATCCGGATCAATCGCGCATGCTTCAGGATCAAGCATGAACTCTTCTGGAATCGGAGGAGAAGATTCTTCTTCAGGAGTATCTTCCTCATCCTGTTCGTTTTGATCTTGATCGTCTTCAGATTTGTCATCTTCAGGCTTTTCAGGGGGGGGTTGTTGATCCTCTGGGGGAGGCGGTTCTATTGGCTCATCCTGAGGGGGAATTTGAAGAGCTCTGGGTGCAATTACAAGCCGAACAGCCACTTGTAAATCGTCAGCATCCACGCTATCTCTTCCACCTAATGCCGCGTGAGCCTTAGCAACTCGCACTGCATATAGCTCTGATCGATGTCCTTCAACCCCTCCTCTAATAGCCTCTTTCACAAGATATTCAATTTGTTCATTGGTAATTTGGACATCTGTCAGCCATTGCCTAGCCAGCAAAAGCTGTGTGGCCAGTGATTCAGTTGATTCAGCCCATAATTTCGAGAAAGTTTCACTGCATTGACCATGTTGCAAAACTGATTGGGTGATTTCTACACGTTGTTCATTAGTAATCAGCTGGTCAGCAGAAAGAACTATTGCAAATCGATCTAACAAGTGATCTCGAACTGCTCCTTCTTCAGGGTTGTAAGTAGCTATAAGAAGTGGACGGCAAGGGTGGCTCAGGCTTAAACCTTCACGCTCTACACGATTCTCCCCTGCTCCTACTGCAGCAAGCATCAAATTTACGATTCCATCATCTAACAAATTCAATTCATCTACGTAAAGCACACCTCTATGAGACTCAGCTAACAAACCTGGCTGAAAAACTGGAGTTCCACTAGCCAAAGAGGCTGTCACATCAACTGCGCCAACCAATCGATCTTCCGTCACTCCTAGCGGCAATTGAATAAAGGGAGCCGGAATAACTCGAGTAGGTACTTCAAAATCAATATTCCCCTCAGTCCCTTGTTGAGCCTGAACAAATATCTGAGTTGCTTCGTCCCACTCGTCTGGATTTTTGGGGTCGAGATTGATCCCTATTGGCCGATTGAAAGGAGACCCTAGTTGCTTTTCTCCTTCGCTGTCAGAATCTAAAGAAAGAACCTCTATAGGAGGTAACAGTGCATGCAAGCCCCTAGCCAGGATTGATTTACCGGTGCCTCTTCCACCAGCAATGATCACCCCTCCAAGCCCAGGATCTACAGCTGCAAGCATCAATGCCAACTTAAGAGTTCCATGTCCTGTAATCGCAGCCAAAGGAAAGGCGCGATCTGCCATCCCTTTGGCCATTAAATCTGAAGGCCTTGAGATGCTTTCCTTAGCGGTTGATCCGCTTGCAGCCATTGGATGCCCCCAACCAATCAAATCCTTACCAGTCTCGCTGATCGGCTCATATTCTCATGACTTTCGAGGAACCAAATCTTCTTGCTGTTGGGCTAGGTGCCAACCTCCCAAGTCCAATTGGTCCACCAATCTCCACGCTTATTGCAGTAAGACCTATCCTGCAAAAAGTTATTCAAGATTGGCTATCTCAAGTAACTGGTGAAAAAACAGATAGAGACAAGCATTCCAATGATTTGGAATGGTGTTGGTCATCTTTGTATGAGACAACTCCAATAGGCGGACCCAGTCAGCAAAATCCTTATATCAATGCTGTTCTTGTTGTAAATGGTGAAAGGTTGGCATCTGTAATCCCATGTGAATCTGCAGCAAGAAATCTGTTAGAAAGATTTTTAAAAATCGAAAAAGATTTTGGCCGAGATCGCAAAACTACTGAGATCCGCTGGGGGCCAAGATCTCTAGATTTAGATTTACTAGGATGGGGAAGCCTACAAGTACATCAGAAAGATCTAATACTCCCGCACCCACGACTTCTAGCAAGAAGCTTTGTCATAGTGCCATTAGGAGAAGCTCTAACCCAAAAAGAATCACAACCTCCGTTCATAAAAACCAAGCTGGACTGGCCTAAATGAGACTTTCCTGACGACCAAATAATCAGGTAATTGCTAAAAAAGACATGCTGGTATCCAAAGAATTTGTACATGACACCATTATCTCCAACAGAACCTTCAGTCCTTATCGAAGAAAAGGCTTCATTACAAGCTAAAAAAATTAGGTTTGAGATCAATAAGATCAGATTGCCAATGGGCTTAGAAAAAGAATTTGGATCAATCAAACATCCAGGCGCTTCACTAGCAGTTCCACAAACTAATGATGGGAAATTTGTACTACTCCGACAATACAGATTCGCGATCTCCAGAAGAATCATTGAATTTCCTGCAGGCACATTAGAAGATGGAGAAAATCCTCTTAGCTCAATGAAAAGAGAGCTTGGAGAAGAAACAGGTTATGAAGCATATGAATGGGAATCACTTGGGCAAATGTGTCCTTGCCCAGGATATTCCGATGAAATCATTCATATGTATTTAGCTAGGAATCTTACGCATATAGCTGAACCACCTCCAGGAGATGATGACGAAGATATTGAAGTATTAATTATGAGCAAAAGCGAAATAAATAAATGCATCTCAAGCGGGAATGAACTCCTAGATGGGAAAAGCATTACTGCATGGTACAGAGCTTGTCAATTAATAGAAAATTAGGAAAGTACTTATAGTCTCATATGGAAAATAGCTTTCTAATTAATTTTAATAATCAATCTAATCTTACTCAGTAAGAATTGTTTTAACCCTAGAGATAACGTAGTCCTGCTGTTCCTTAGTGATTTCAGGAAATATTGGCAAGCTAAGCACTTCGCAGCAAAGTTTCTCAGTCTTTGGCAAGCTACCGACTTTATATCCTAAGTCAGCATATGCAGGTTGTAGATGAATAGGAATAGGATAATAAATAATTGTAGTCACTCCTTCTGATTCAAGATCAAGCTTGAATCTATCCCGAGGATTTTCATTGTTTGGGAAGGAAAAGTATTTGTCTTTGAATGGCTTTTGATTCCTAGCGAAGTTTTCAATTTGGTCAGAAAAAGATTTGATTCTTATTACAAATTGATTCCAACAATGCGTTGCATTCTCTTCATCCAACTCGGCAGGCAAGATCAAACTTGGACAATCACCAAGCATCTCTTGATAGTATTTAGCAACTGCCTGACGTTGATCAATCCAACCCATTAGCTTTGGTAATTTCACATTTAATACCGCAGCTTGAATAGCATCCATACGACTGTTATAACCCAATTCAGTATGCAAATAGCGACTTGGCATTCCATGCATTGAAAGGTGACGCATCCGCATAGCAAGGGAAGCATCATTAGTAACTACTGCTCCACTATCTCCAGCCGCTCCAAGATTCTTAGTAGGGAAGAAGCTAAAACAACCAATATTGCCCCAACTACCAACTGAGCAGCCGTTCCACTTGGCACCAGCAGCCTGCGCGCAGTCTTCGATGACTTTTAATTTATACTTTCTTGCAATAGTTAACAACTTCTCCATATTTACAGGTCTACCAAAAAGATGAACAGGCATTATTGCTTTTGTCGACGAATTTATAGCTTTTTCTAGCTCCGAAAGATCAAGTAAATAATCATCATCACTTACATCAACAAAAACAGGTTTGGCTCCTACAGCACTAATTGCTTCGGCGGTTGCAAAAAAACTAAATGAGCAAGTAATTACCTCATCCCCAACCCCTATATCAAGAGCTCTTAAAGCCAGAATCAAGGCATCTGTCCCACTATTACAGCTGACTGCATTAGAGACCCCAAGGGTCCGAGCAAATGATTCTTCAAAAGCCTCAACTTCTTCACCACCGATGAAGTGGCCACTTCTTAAAACCCTCGAGATAGCAATATCAAGTTCAGGCGCAAGATTGGCAAGCTGCTTGGAAAGACTAAAAGGTGGGACCTGCATAAAATAACCTTACGACCTGGGAAAAAACGATTGGTAATTAGTGAGGGAATCATCCAAACCAATAAGGCTCCTGTCCAGGGTGCCACTTGATATTGCACCCAATAGAAGGTTGTTGATCTGAAGAAACTTCTTTGCCTTCTAAAACAGCATCCAAAGCGGAGCGCAAATCAGATCCATTTACGGGCAGTCTATTTCCTGGTCTACTGCTGTCTAACTGACCTCTATAGCGCAACCTTTGTTGATTATCTTGTTGCATTGAGAATAAAAAGAAATCGGGGGTACACGCAGCCTTGAGATCTTTAGCAAGAGCTTGTTCTTCATCTATGAGATAGGGAAACCTCCATCCACGTTTTTCTACCTGAAGGGCTAATTGCTGAGGCGCATCTTGAGGATGAGTAATCAAGCTATTACTTGATACAGCAAGTATTTGCACCTTATCTCCATAGTCATGATCTAACATTGAGATCTGAGGCTCAATATGCTTTACAAATGGACAATGAGCACATATCACCATCAAGAGGATAGGTTTCTTATTAAGCATTTTATTGCTGATTGTGCCTGGGCCCCCTGATTGGTCTTGATCTAACAAAGTCGAATTTTGAACAACTTTCAAATCAAAGGAGGGGAGCCTTGTCCCCAAAGGAAGCATTGTGGAAAATGTACGAACCATATGATCGGATAAAAAGGGCTGTAATGGATTAGTAGCGATATAAGGGCATTCTTTACAAGCAGTGCCCTATATAGGAGAGAATCACACTAATTCAACAAAAATTCTTTCAGATGCTTCTCGATCTAAGCGGCAAAAAGATTCTTGTAACAGGCATTGCAAATAATCGCTCTATTGCTTGGGGCATTGCTCAACAACTAAGCGCAGCCGGTGCCGATCTTGGAATCACCTACCTACCTGATGAAAAAGGCAGGTTTGAGGCAAAAGTAAAAGAACTGACCGCTCCCCTCAACCCCAGTCTTTTCCTGCCACTAAATGTTCAAAATCAAGCGCAGATCGAAGAAGTGTTTAATGCAATCCAATCAAATTGGGGACAATTAGATGGATTAGTGCATTGTCTGGCATTCGCTGGTAAAGAAGAACTCATTGGTGATTACAGCAACACAACTGCAGAGGGGTTTTCACGAGCTTTAGAGATAAGCGCATATTCTTTAGCACCTCTTTGCAAACATGCAAAACCTCTATTCTCCGAAGGAGCAGGTGTAGTCACTCTTACCTATTTGGGAGCGGAAAGAGCAATCCCAAATTACAACGTAATGGGTGTAGCAAAGGCAGCATTAGAGGCTTCAGTTCGCTATCTTTCCGCTGAGCTAGGCGCTGATAAACAAGTCAGAGTCAATGCAATTAGCGCAGGTCCTATAAGAACTTTGGCTAGCTCTGCTATAGGGGGAATTCTAGAAATGATTCATAATGTTGAGGAGAAAGCTCCTTTGCGCAGAACTGTTACTCAAAAAGAAGTGGGAAATACAGCGGCCTTCCTTCTAAGTGACTTAGCAAGTGGTATTTCAGGTCAAACTCTTTACGTTGATGCTGGCTATTGCATTAATGGGATGTAATTACATTAATGCAATATGCGCTCAACTTATAGGCAAGAGAAATGAAATCATCACGTCAGGGGAATGTTCATCGCACCACTAAGGAGACAGACGTGTTGTTGCGTCTCAATCTTGATGGCAGTGGCAATTGCAAAGTTTCTACAGGTATTCCATTCCTAGACCACATGCTTCAACAAATAGCTAGCCATGGATTGTTTGATCTTGAAGCAAAAGCCAAAGGAGATATTCACATAGACGATCATCACACCAATGAGGATGTTGGTATTGCCTTTGGCCAAGCTTTGGCAACAGCCTTAGGGGATCGAAAAGGAATTACTAGATTCGGTCATTTTGTTGCGCCTCTAGATGAAGCCTTAGTACATGTAGTTCTTGATTGTTCAGGAAGGCCCCACCTTAGTTATCAGCTCGAAATTCCAGCCCAAAAAATTGGAAGCTATGACACTGAACTAGTTAAAGAATTCTTTGTCGCCGTTGTAAACAACAGCGGACTAACTATGCATATCAAGCAATTAAGTGGAACCAACTCACATCACATAGTCGAAGCATGTTTCAAAGCATTCTCCAGAGCACTAAGAATGGCCACTGAATTTGATCCGAGAAGATCAGATGCAATTCCAAGTAGCAAAGGGGTACTAGAGCAAGCTGGGCAAAATAATTAAAGATCTTTTCTTCAAAGCATTACTCACGGCCAAATTCGATTTACGCGAATATGAACTAATAGCTAAAGCATCAATTCGTGGAAGAACCTTTCTTGAATCATTCATCCAAAAGAGCTTCTGGTCAATTTGATAGGGAAGACTGGGCTAGCGCTTACGGCAATGTAGAAGCTGAATTAACAAATATCTCTTTAAAAGCAAGTCGCGGGAAAATCCCTACTGAAATGAATGGCTTTTTTTATAAAAACGGTCCAGGCCGTCTAGAAAGAAATGGCCATTGGGTCCATCACCCATTCGATGGAGATGGAATGATCTCTGCTGTTCAATTCAGCAATGGAGAAGTTAATCTAACCAATCGATTCGTTAGAACTAAAGCCTGGCAGGAAGAAGAAGTATTAGGGAAATTTCTTTATAGAGGAGTTTTTGGAACCCAAAAAGAAGGCGGAATAATGAAAAATGCCTTTGATGTCCGGCTGAAGAACATTGCCAATACAAATGTGGTCAAGCTTGGAAATGACTTATTAGCTCTTTGGGAGGCAGCAGAACCTCATGCATTAGATCCAATTACTTTGGAGACAAAGGGAATTTCTAACCTTGAAGGAACACTTAAAAAAGGTGAAGCATTTAGTGCTCACCCAAGATTTGATCCAGGACATTACGGACAAAAGAGGATGGTTTCCTTTGGAGTTAAAACGGGACCAAAAAGCACCATTAGACTCATGGAGTTTGAAGTCGATGGAACAAATTCCGGGAAACTAATTAGTGACAGACAAGATACTTTTAATGGGTTCGCCTTTCTTCATGACTTCGCCATAACACCGAACTGGGCAATCTTTTTGCAAAATGCAATTGCTTTTAATCCAATACCATTCCTTTTAGGCCAAAAAGGTGCAGGCCAATGCTTATCATCACAAAAAAATGGGCGCGCAAAATTTTGGTTAATTCCACGCAATTCAGGGACCTTCGCTGGTGAATCCCCGAGAGAATTAGATGCTCCTGATGGATTTGTTTTCCATCATCTAAATGCATGGGAAGAAGGTGAGGAAATAATTATAGACAGTATTTACTATCGTGATTTTCCTTCCATCGAACCAGAAGAAAACTTTCGAGAAATTAATTTTGATTCAATACCAGAGGGGATCCTCAAAAGATGTCAAATAAATAGTAAAAATAATAAAGTCAAGACAACACAGCTAAGTCCACAATGCTGCGAATTTGCAATGGTTAATCCACGCTTCGTAGGACTTAAAGGAAGCTATAGCTGGATGGCATCGGCAGCTAAAAAGTGTGGGAATGGTCCGCTCCAATCTATTAAAAAAATAGATCTCAAAAGTAATGAAGAATTATTTTGGAGTTGTGCCCCCAGAGGGTTTGTAAGTGAGCCACTCATGGTACCCAAACCAAACTCAAACTTAGAAGATGATGGTTGGGTTCTTGTATTAGTGTGGAATGGCTGTCGTCGTGGAACAGACCTAGTAATATTAAATGCAAGTAATCTTCACGAGGAAGCAGTAATAGAACTCCCCCTCTCAATCCCACATGGACTCCATGGAACGTGGGTTGCTGAATAACAAATATCTAAGTAAACTAACAAGCTTACTATGCATATTTCACAAGAATAGATATCACATTTACAGGATATTTGCCAATCTTTCTTCTAGCATGCTAAAAGCTTTCCCTCTATGACTAAGTGCTTGCTTCTCACTGAGTTTCATTTCAGCGAAAGTGAGTCCGCAGTTATTTACTTCAAAAATAGGATCATAACCAAAACCCTTACTTCCTCTTGGTTCTTTAGTAATCAGTCCTTCGCATTTTGCTTGGACCTCAACTAGAATTTTATTATCAGGAGCAGCTAAACAAAGGGCTGAACTAAAATAAGCCGACCTATCATTAAAAGGTTTTAATTCTTGAAGTAACCTTTTAATCCGGTCCTCATCAGTTTCTGCATATCTTGCTGAATGGATGCCAGGGGCTCCACCAAGAGCATTCACGCATAATCCGGAATCATCAGCAAGAGTCCACTCTCTCGTTATGTTGGCTACTGAAAAAGCTTTTAAACGAGCATTATCAACAAAGGTATCTCCTGTCTCATCAATTTGAATATCTTCTGGTTTAGGTTTCACTAAGAATGGAAATTCTGAGAGCAGGTAAGAGAATTCTTTCACTTTCCCTAAGTTTCCTGATGCAACGACTAAAGTAGTCTTTTGTAAATATCTTTTGCTCATACTTTTTGCGCAAGTTCTTTAGCCCAATTGAGAGCTAAATCAACTTCTTTTTTAGTAGGTGCTTCGCAATAAATTCTTAATAATGGTTCTGTTCCAGAAAAACGAAACATCAACCAATGTAATCTATCAATACGCAACTTTATCCCATCAATAGAAACTACTTCTTTTACTCTCTGACCTGCAACAAAGGATGGAGGCTTTGAATTCAGAAAAGCTTCTAATCGTCTTCTAGCATCCAAATCTTTTAATCGAATATCAACCCTGTCATAGTAACTATCCCCATAGATCTTCTTTAAATCATCTAATCTTTCTCCCAACAAAACACCGCCTTGAGTAATAGCTTCCAATAAAAGCAAAGAGGTAAACAAAGCATCTCTCTCAGGCAAATGCCCACCAAAACCAATTCCGCCGGATTCTTCACCTCCAATTAAAACATTCTTTGAGAGCATCTCCGCTGCAATAAACTTAAAGCCAACCTTCAACTCTAGGACTTCAAGACCTAAAGCTTTAGATACAATACTCATCAAGTCAGAACCACTTACTGTTTTAATTACACATCCAGGGGTCTTATTTACACTCGCAAGATGATCTATAAGCAACGGCATTAACAATTGAGTACTACAAAACCTACCTTTTTCATCGATAGCTGCTATTCGATCTCCATCTCCATCAAATATCAAACCCATTGCAGGCTGTCCATTAGCGGAACACTGACTTACTTCCTTAATTAGTTCTGCAACATATGGTTCTAAAGGTTCAGGTGGAGTACCCCCAAATAAAGGATCTCGATTACTTCTAATCTCCTTAAAAAGATTTGTATTTGTACAATCAAAAATCTCACCAATACATCCCGCTGCCGAACCATGCATTGGATCAATAATTACTTTTACGCCCATTGATTCAAGTCCAGAACGAAGAGCGGAAATATCAAATTTCTTCCGCAAATCATCTAGATGCTCCTTTCTTCCATCAAACTTTTGAGACACACCCTCTATTGGAACCCCTATTCCACCTGCAGCAAGTCTCTTCTCAACTGCCTCGGTGAAATCACCCTCAACTGAGCCTCCCCAAGGAGCCTTAATCTTTATTCCTAACCACTCAGGCGGGTTATGACTCGCAGTCACAACCAAAGCCCCCAAAGCCTGATGCTTTCTGACTGCCCAACTACAAGCAGGGGTTGGCAATGCACTTGTTGTCACAAGCGGCTCTAACTCGCAACCTCTTACAGCAGAAGCTATTACTTCAGCAAACTCAGGCGCGAGAAATCTTCTGTCATAACCAATAATGACCTGACGACTTTTTAAATCTAAAGGCGCACGATATTCCAGTTCCCTTACAGCGGCAGAAGCAACCAATAAAACCCTTTCAAGAGTTACATCAACTCCTATTACCCCCCTCCATCCATCTGTACCAAAATGGAGAGGAGCAGGACTTAACCGCAGCGGACTTTTCACCATGACTAAGGGTTAGACCAGCTTGATCTAAAAGGCAAGCAACGTAACGCCAGGCTATGAGAAACACTTCTCAAAATACAAGTGTGATTACAAGTCACATGCTTCGCAGCTGGATTCGCTGTAAACGAAAAGCATGGCTTGATCATTACGGAGACAACTCCCAGCGAATTTGGTCTGCTCATAGAGCTCTCCAACTAGATCATCAACAAAAAAGTATTGCTGCGCTGATAAAAACAGAACCTGGGAAAGGTTTAGAAGCTTGCAAAAAAGGTAATGAAGCAATTCTAGGCTTACGGCTTAAGGGAATTGGACCAAATAATGAGTCTTTACAAGATCATCCAACTCTTCTACAGCGCATTCAAGGAACAAGTTGCTGGGGAGATTTTTCATACAGACCTGTAATAGCACGTCAAGGTAAAAAAATTCTACGAGAGCACAAACTAATCTTAACTTTCACAGGTATTTTACTCGAACAATTTCAAGGATCTGATGTCTCAAATGGGTTGGTAATTTCAAAAGTAAGAAATGAGCTAGAATGTCAAAAAGTATTCCTAAATAAAAGCATTAGGAAACAACTTGCAGAGTCACTAATCCAATTAAATGATGATATTAACAAAAGTTCGCCACCTTCATTGATCTCTGATCGACGCAAATGTTCTATATGCTGCTGGCAAAAAGTCTGCAACCAAGAAGCGAATCAGAAAGGCCACCTAAGCGAGGTTAGTGGAATTGGGTCTAAAAGAAATGATATATTAAACAACCTAGGTTTATATAGTGTAGAAGATCTCGCCAAAACAGATCCCAGTGAACTAAGCAATAAATTGAAAATCTATGGAGAACAGCATCAGAAAATCTCTGCAGAAATAGTAGCCCAAGCAAAAGTACAGTTTATTGGCATAGAAGAAAGAATTAACTTCAAACAATCTATACCAGAACTAATAGATAGCCCTGGCGTTTTGATATATGATATAGAATCAGATCCAGATATAAATGATGATTTTCTGCATGGTTTTATTTGCATCAAGAAGCAAAATAACAATACTAACAAATGGAATGTTCGTTCAGCAAAATACCATCCAATACTTACTCTTATAGAACACGGGAAATACTGCCACTGGAAAAGAGTGAAATCTATGCTTAACCACTATAAAAACTGGCCAATTATTCATTATGGGGAAACAGAAAATATAAGTGCTTTACGTCTTGCGAAGTCAGCAGGCTCATCAATGGAAGAAATTGATGATCTAAAAGGTCGTTTTATTGATATTCATGCTCGACTGCGAGAAAATTGGAGGCTGCCATTAAAAAACTATGGCCTTAAAACGGTAGCTCATTGGACAGGCTTTAGATGGAGCCATAAAGGAGCAGAAGGCGCAAAGGCTCTTTTTTGGTGGCGTCAATGGAGAAATTCCCCGCAAAATTCAAAAAGAGCAAAGAATACTTTGCAGAAGTTATTCAAATATAATGCAGATGACTGCCTTGCAACCTGGTCAGTTTCACAATGGTTATTAAGCAAAGATTCTATTGAGATAGAACCTAAAAGTTAGGACTTTTGGTTTAAACCAACAAACCCAAGAGGAGGATATATTTCTAATTTTTCTTCATCTAGACAGTGCAGGTCTTTAAGGAGAAAAAGAGAGGAATCCATCAGAGCTGAATGATGGATCATCGCAAGTCCAAAACTTGATTGGTCATTAGAGTCCATAAAAGATGAGGTTATTAGTCCGACCTTTTTCTCTTCACTCGATGACAGGGGCGATTTCTTCATAGTTGCTCCTATTGGGATGTTTACCTGGGAAGACCAGCACATTAATTGTTGTTTTATTTTTCCAGCATGAAATAACTTAGCTAATGTTTCCTGCCCTAAATAGCAACCCTTATCTAAACTTACCAAATCCGATAGACCTAACTCAAAAGGATTATTTTTCCCATTTAATTCAAAATCACCTAGAGGCAAGCCAATTCTTAATCTCCATTCTTCAACTTCTGCTGAACTTGCTATAGGAAGATCTCGATATTCTTTTGATAAACTTTGATTAATTTCTAACCATGAGACACTCGCAAAACGTTCGGGTTTCTTCGGATCACAAACCTGAACCCTCCTAATCTCCCGAATGGGTTGCAATGTTACTTTATCTGCAGGAAAAATGATTTTTTCAAAGGCACTAATTAAATCGTTAATATCTCCACCTAAAACTAAAATATCTGCTGCAGAATGTTCTAGGCGAACTTCTAGAAGTGCCCTAACTCTTCCGATAGGGTTTAACCAACAACAATGTATAAAAGAATTTATCGTACCTTGTAGAAAATCAGCTGTAGTTTGACCGTGTAGAAAACTCTTAACTCCATCTCCATTCAGCCTAAAAACAGGCATCATTTGATCCCAAAGTAGTGGCTTGTCAAGGTTCATTGCAAAAGTAGACTGGCATGTTTAGCAATATCTTTCAGCAAGAAAAGACTAATCAATTCCAAGCCTGCTGCTTCCATAGTTACCTGACCTCCTTCTTGCCTATCAACAATCGTAACCACACGATTTACTTGATAGCCAGCTGCTCTGAGGCGATGAACTGCTTTCATTGACGATCCACCAGTTGTCACAACATCCTCCAAAACTGTAATTAAAGCTCCGGAAGGAGGAGTAGGCCCTTCAAGCCAAGCAGCTGTTCCGTGACCTTTAGGTTCTTTGCGGACGATAAGGGCATCTAGTAAGCGACTCTTTTGAGAAGCTGCCATTGCTACGCCACTAACCAGGGGATCTGCTCCCAAAGTGAGTCCGGCAACAGCCAAAGCATCTTCTTCAACATGTTCTAAAAGAGCATTACTAAGCAATTCAAGTCCCATGCCACTCAGACTTACTGGTTTGCAATTGACATAATGGTGGCTCTTTCGTCCTGAAGCCAAAAGAAAGTCACCAAAGCGGTAAGCATCCTTAGCAAGCATGTTTAAAAGCTTGTCATTAGAAGAATCGTTGGTTTTTATAGAAATAGTCATAGTGGCTTGTGCATCACAGATGCATTGCCTAGTTTGTTCTTCCTCAACCGTAATTGTTCATCCTGCATACTGTTCATTATCATCAAGCAAAATTGAATCTCCATCCAAAGGGGGTCTAGCAATCTGGTGAATGCACCGAACTCATAATTCGGCTAAGGCGAGTTCGATCCTCGCGACCCCCATCAAACTCCTTAATGAGACTTCTCTTCCTCTGCATATTGCTTATTCTTCCAGCTTTTTTTGCCGCTGGAGAGATAGCTCTTTTAAGAGTTCGTCCAAGCAGAGTTCAACGGTTAATTGAAGAGAAAAAATCAGGTGCAAAGTCGATCAATCGACTCCAACGTCGCTTAAGAAGTGCACTAATGGTATCCCAGCTTGGCGGGAGCATTGCCCTAGTAACGCTTGGTTGGATTGGGAGGGAACTCAGCAGCAAGTGGTGGCCTTCAAATCAAGCCATCAATAGGGTTGGAGACATAGCACTTTTTTTACTCATTGTTCTATTTGCAACAATCATTTCAGGAGTGCTCCCAAAAGCTGTTGTTCTTAACAAGCCTGAGGTAGCAGCTCTCAGACTAGCTCCTCTATTAGAAGCAGTCATGAGAGCACTAGCCCCTTTACTAGCTCTATTAGAAGCATTTACATCCCTGCTCCTACAACTAGTTGGCTTAAACACAAAGTGGGACTCTCTTGTTCCAGCTTTATCAGCAGGCGAACTCGAAACACTTATCGAGACTGGAGGAGTAACAGGGCTTCGCCCAGACGAACAAAATATTCTCGAAGGAGTTTTTGCACTTCGTGACACCCAAGTGCGCGAAGTCATGGTCCCCCGTTCAGGAATGGTGACACTGCCAATAGATGTCTGCTTTTCAAAATTGATGCAAGAAGTTCATCGCACCCGTCATGCTCGTTTTTTAGTCATAGGTGATTCCTTAGATGATGTAAGAGGCTTAATTGACCTAAGACAACTCGCAGAACCAATCTCTAAAGGGACAATGAGACCTGATACTCCTCTTAATCCCTTTCTCCAGCGAGCAAAAATGGTTCTTGAAACAAGAACCTTATCTGAGTTACTCCCACTATTTCGCAATGGCAATCCCTTATTGGTAGTGGTAGATGAACATGGGGGCACAGAAGGTCTTGTCACGGCAGCAGATCTCACAGAGGAAATTGTGGGTGATGAAATTGAGGCTGACCATGAAGAAGCCTTATTAAAACCTGTAGAAGGTCAAACCAATCAATGGCTTGTTAAAGGCGATCTAGAACTACTTGAACTTAATCGTCAACTGAATCTCGAACTACCTGAGTCAGATGACCATCACACCCTTGCAGGATTTCTTCTTGAAAATCTTCAACATATTCCTGTAGCTAATGAAACTTTTGCGCACAACGGTATCAAATTTGAAATTTGCTCTATGAAGGGTCCAAGAATCGATCTTGTAAAGCTATTAATGCCCAAAAATGATCCAGAGGGAAATAAATAGTTGATAATCAATGTGACGTCCATTTCGCTCGCATGTCCAGATCCATGGTTCCAGTGAAGGTTGGAGTTATTGGAGTCGGCAATATGGGCTGGCATCATGCTCGAGTATTAAGCCTTCTCAAAGATGCGGAACTAATTGGTGTTTCTGACCCAGACGAAGAGAGAGGAAGGCTTGCCAATGAACAATTCGGGTGCCAATGGTTTCAGGATTATCAGAGTCTTCTAACTGAAGTAGAAGCAGTTTGTATTGCTGTGCCTACCTTGCTTCATCACAAAGTCGGCATAGATTGCCTGAAAGCAAAGAAACATGTACTAATAGAAAAACCAATAGCTGCAAGTCAAGAAGAAGCCTCCTCTCTGATTCAGGCTGCCAACCAGGCAAAGTGTCTTCTCCAAGTTGGACATATTGAAAGATTTAATCCAGCCTTTAGGGAGTTAATCAAAGTAGTCGCCAATGAAGAAGTTGTAGTTCTAGAAGCCAGACGACATAGTCCTCATGCTGATCGTGCCAACGATGTGTCCGTAGTCCTAGATCTGATGATCCATGATCTAGATCTTGTATTGGAACTAGCCCAGTCTCCCGTTACGAAGTTGGCAGCGGTAGGAGGAAGAAGCGCAGCTGGTCCAATTGATTACGTAAATGCAACTCTTGGATTTAAAAACGGAGTTGTAGCAAGTCTTAGTGCCAGCAAAATGAGCCATAGAAAAATTCGGAAACTAAGCGCTCATTGCAAAGGCAGTCTTGTTGAAACAGATTTTCTAAATCACACCCTACACATTCACCGTCGGGCTCATGAGTGGTACTCAGCTGATCATGGTGAATTACTTTATAGAAATGACGGCTTTGTCGAACAAGTAAGCACCACATCCATAGAACCATTATATGCAGAATTGGAACACTTTCTGCAATGCTTACGTGGCCGTGAGAAGCCAGCAGTGGACGGCAAGCAAGCATCAAGAGCATTGCACCTTGCTGACTTGATTGAGAGTTCTGTAGAGAACGCTGCTAATCAACTATGTTTAGATCGTCCAATTTAAACCTCTCCTAGAGTAAAGAAAAATATTTAATGTAATTAGTAATTCATAAGTATTATTTAAAGGCAAAATGATCGAATTAATTGATTTCATGAGAAACACCCAAACCATTATTAGTGGTTTGGGTTCATACCAAATGAACTCTGATCAAAGAGCAAAGGCTTGATAAATTTTATTTAGTGGCTTTAGCGGAAGCCTACTGCTGCTTGCCAGACAAAAACCAGCAAGAAGAAAAACAAAGGGATTAGTGGAAGAACGTCAACTGTTGGAGCGAAAGCTTGGTATGCCTCCGGAAGTTGAGCCAAAATGTCAAGAGTAAAGCCTGCCATCCCTAAGAATTAATGGGCGTTTCACCGACGCTACCACGTGTGATGTGCAATCGAGTCTGAATTCCAAGGAGCGAAATCCTCTGAAAAACAACCGTCCCGAATCGCTTGCTCCATAGAGCTTGTAAATCGAAGCAGATTTGTAAGGTTATGGATACTCAAAAGCGTATGTCCTAAAAGCTCACCAGAACGCACAAGATGATGAAGATATGCCCTGCTGTGCTTGCGACAAGCCTCGCAAATACAGGTTTTATCTAAAGGCTCATAGTCGGTACGAAATCGCGCATTTTTTAAATTCCACCTTTCATTCCTTACTGAAGCGGTCCCATGACGACCTAATCGAGTTGGGATCACGCAATCAAAAATATCCATTCCATTCGCAACTGCAATTGTCATTTCTCGAAAACTACCAATACCCATGAGATAGCGAGGTCGTTCTTCTGGCAGCAGAATTCCAACATGCCGCAAAATCTTATGAATTTCCTCACTTGGCTCTCCCACACTGACTCCTCCAACAGCAATCCCAGGTAAATCAAAATCCGAGATATCTTTTACGCACTTCTCTCGAAGATTAAGAAAACATCCACCCTGAATAATTCCAAAAAGAGCTTGATCTGATTTGCTATGGGCCTCAACACATCGAGCAAGCCAAGTATGTGTTCTTTCGCAGGCTTCTTCTACATCGTTCTCAGTAGCTGGATAAGGAGGACACTGATCAAAAGCCATTACCACATCAGAACCGAGAGTCATCTGAATTTCCATTGCCTTTTCAGGCGTCAAGTGAACTTGACTACCATCACGAGGATTCCGAAAGGAAACGCCTTCATCATTAATCCTATTAATCTTTGAAAGGCTGAAAACTTGATACCCCCCTGAATCGGTGAGGATTGGCCGTTCCCATCCCATAAATTTATGAATTCCGCCTACCTCCTGAATTATTTGCTCTCCAGGCTGTAAATGCAGATGATATGTATTTGCCAAAACCATCTGAGCTCCAGTTTCGACCAACTGGTTTACAGAAACTCCTTTAACTGTCCCTAAGGTCCCTACAGGCATAAACCTAGGCGTCGTGAATGAGCCATGAGAAGTGTTGATGCGCCCAACTCTTGCTCGAGTCTTAGGGCATTGAGCCTCTATTTGAAAACTAAACACATTGCACCTTGCAAAAATGGCGAAAGTCAATTAAAAATTTAGGCCGAAAATCACCCTACTTTGAGCTTTTACCATCTAGAAAGGAGCTTATTCTGATTAATTCAACTTGGTTCCGAGATCTTGCTGGAGCATTGATCTTCTACACAGTTCTTCCAGGCTTTCCCTTTATTAAACCTAGGTTTGAACGCATTGCACGTTTTGCGCCGTTAATCGGGATAGTAATAGGATTCATCCAAGGTTCTATTTGGCTAATACTGTCAGATTTAGATTGGCCAAAAGAATCTATAGCTCTTTTTGTTGTCGCTTCTGGCATTGTTCTAACAGGAGGTCTTCATTTAGATGGACTCATGGATACTTCTGACGGGCTATCTGCTGGCAAAATTAGATGCTTAGAAGCGATGAAAGATAGCAGAGTTGGGTCTATAGGAGTTCAATCCTTAATTATCATCCTACTCATACAAATCAGCGCTTTAATCAAACTAGAAAAATATGCTCCCACTGCCATTATCATGGCTAATTTCTGGGGGAGATGTGCACCTCTCTTAGCAATTAACCAATTCAAATATCTTCACCAAGGAAGGTACTCCGACTTGCACAGAGCTCACTGGAAAGGCTGGCATGAGTTAAAGCCAGCCTTTTTAACTATTATCGCAATAATAGCAATCTTCTCTTTCATTAAAACAAGTCTGATTAGCCCTTGGAAACTAATATTGATAGGTATATTCCCGACAATTATCATTCCCAAAAAACTAGGGAAATGGTTAGGTGGACATAGTGGTGACTCATATGGTGCTTCAATTGTTTTAGTAGAAACTATTACTCTGATTTTACTGGCCCTATTTTGGAATTAAGACTTAAAAAGAATGCATTACCAGTCTCTGGAAGATGAGAACTAACAAGGGAAGGTGGAATTATTAAACCAAGGTCTCCTCCTAACTGCTCTGCCAATTCACGACCAACTGCAAGGCCAAGGCCTGAACCAGAGCTTTTCAAAACTTTTTTTCCACGAATACCTTTTTCGAAAATTCTTTCTCTTTCATCTAAAGCAATTTGAGGTCCTGAATCCCAAACACAAATACCTTTTTCACACAAATAAATTCCCAAAGAACTTGTAGATTCACTGTATCGGAAAGCATTTTCAAGCAAATTAGCCACCACCTCTGCAATTACCCCATCCCGAGCTGGCCTCATCTCTGATGTCCAGGCTGGCCATTGAGAAGGAGGAATCCATTCTCTGCCTTGCAAACGAGCTGTCGCGGAAGCTCTTTCAATCAAAGGTTTTAAAAGATCCTTGATATTTAAGGAGCTTTCCTTTGAAACAAGAGGAGGGAGCAAAAGTCCAGAGGAAGATATTTTTGCTGAAGGCAATTTGTTCTGACTTAACTCATCCAAAGCAGATATATAACGATGCAATTGATCTTGCTCACTTAGCAAACCTTCCACCAAAGTGCGATAGTTACTCTCTGGACCAAGTTTTCTCAATAAAAGCTGAGCATAAGTTCGCAAAGCTGCTAATGGATTTCTCAACTGATGAACCATCAAACCAATTTGCTCTCGTTGTTGATTTAATTCATCTAAAAGTCTTCTTCTATCAAGCTCTAATCCCAAGCATTGAGCAAGGGCATTTGCCGTTAACTGAAGGCGTTGATCAAGCAATTCAGACCAAGGGTCATCTGAACAAAATCGTTCGACCCTAAGCACCCCTAAAAGGATTGACCCTTCCTGAAGGGGATACCAGCGTCTATCTAGGGAGGGATCTCTCAATTCTGGGTCAGCTTCAACTGGGGGCAAAGCCTTTTCGAGAGATGGCCATTGCCCAATAGGCTCCAAACTTGGAGCCTTCCCTTCCTTGGACTGAGCGACATAAACAACCAATTGCTCAACCTCAGACTCATGCTGAAAACTTTCCAACTGCTGTTGAACAAGATTCAAAAACCTTTGCGATAACTGCATAGCTATTTATCTCCAAGTGATCGGGAGGTTTCCAAAAAGAGGGAATTTGTTGAAAATTCAAAAAAAAGTATTAAGATAGTGGTATCGGCCGTCACAACGCTTATCCGTTTTTACTCAAAGGTCTACTCCGGTGTGTTGCACAACGGGTGCTTCCAAAGCTACAGCAGAGGTAGATGGGTTTCCTCTATTAAGCAACCGAGTTGACCATTTAGTTTGAGAATTTGTTGTCTGCATTAATGCAACAATCCAAGCTGGGTGCTATCGGATGATTGTGGATCAAAACCTCGTGAAAAGCACGAGATCTCAAAGCTCCGGATTGAAGCCGATTCTTTTCTGTCCCTATCTCACTCACTAAAGAGTTGCCTCAAATGTCTAAAAAGCGCAAGCGTATCAGTCGTAGAAGGTTAGCTGGTCAGAGAGTTTTAGCCCACGTTTCAACGCACCATTTAGAAACTGGGGAACATAAGCCCGTCACCGCTGCCAGGCGTTACATTGCAGAAGCAGGACTATTTGCTCCAGCACTTTTAAATGTTCGACGAAACGAGCACACAACCGATCGTTTCTTTTGGGGAGAAAAAGGATTATTTAGCGCTCAATATGCTGAGGAAAACCATTTTCTTTTTCCTTCACTGAGATCAATAGTTGATGGAATTGGGGAATCCATTATCTTTGAAGGTCTAGAGCTGACTGCAGACGACTGGGAAGAAATTGAAGAGTATGAATATGCTTTTGTATAAGCCTTACGAAACTATTTTCAAATAATCCATTCTTTAATTGCATCTCTAATTCTCAGTATCATATCCTGTGGAATTTCATGTCCTCCCTCAAATAAAACCAATTCTAAATACCTATCTTCATAATTTCTTTTTAAAGAGTCAAATAACTCCTTAGAAGCCAGTAGAGGTACGATTTCATCCTTAGTCCCGTGAATCAGGAGGACGGGAGGACCTTTGAAAGAGTAGGAGCTACCTAGATGGGGATAGCCACTACAACCAATAATGCCCCCCAACGGCAAATCTAGACCAGTAGCTAAAGCCATTGCAGCCCCTTGAGAAAAACCCAAGAGGATCGTTTTTTCAAGACTTATTGAGCTCTGTTTAAAAACTTCTATTCGAGAACGAAGGTTTGCTATCGCAACAGGTACAGAGTCCCAGTCTGGTGGAAATAATCTATACCACTGTCTCCCAAGACCATCGGGATGCTCTTCAGGCGCACGGAGTGCCACTATCTCAAAAAGGTCGTCACCCAAACCCTTTACTAGCTCCTTACCAAGAGGCAATAAATCATCTGCATCTGCCCCCCAACCATGAAGTAATACCAATCTCCACAAAGCCCCAGAAGGTTTGATGGATATAAAGTCCCTTTTCATTGCAGCAATTTTGATCTCGATTGCGTAAGTTGGCGCATGGAATGCCTCACCTATCATCTGCCATGGCACCAATCGCCCTGCTAAGTGTTTCAAATAAAAAGGATTTACTCCCTTTTGCCAAAGCCCTAGTTGATCTACATAATTTCCAACTTATTTCCAGTGGTGGTACTGCTAAGACACTTGAAAACGAAGGTCTAGCTGTAACACGAGTGGCTGATTACACTGGAGCTCCTGAAATCCTCAATGGAAGAGTCAAGACCCTTCACCCAAAAGTACATGGTGGCATTCTTGCAAAAAGAGATAAACCTAATCATTTAAGCGATCTAAAACAACAAAACATTTGCCAAATAGACCTAGTGGTAGTCAATCTCTACCCATTTCAAGAAACTATCGCAGACCCAAATGTTAGTTGGGAACATGCTATTGAAAATATTGATATTGGTGGTCCTGCGATGATTCGCGCTGCTGCAAAAAATCATTCTGATGTATCAATTCTCACTAGACCTGATCAATATTCAACCTTCCTAGAGGCCTTGAAAAACAAAACCATCACCGACTCATTGCGCAAGCAACTAGCTCTAGAGGCCTTTGAACATACAGCTTCATATGACATAGCTATTAGTCAATGGCTTTCTAAAAGGGTTAAAGGGGAAAGATCACCATGGCTTGAATCGCTGCCTCTACATCAAAATCTTCGCTACGGTGAAAATCCCCATCAATCTGCTGCTTGGTATAGCATTCCATCAAAAGGTTGGGGTGGAGCTAAGCAATTACAAGGCAAAGAGTTGAGTACAAATAACTTATTAGATCTTGAGGCAGCTTTAACTACAGTCTACGAGTTTGGCTATGGCAACACTGGCAAAACAAGCTTTGAGCATAAGGCTGCTGTTGTTATAAAGCACACCAACCCTTGTGGAGTAGCAATAGAAACACCTACCAATAGTGCACTAACTAGAGCATTAGAAGCAGATCCTGTTAGCGCATTTGGAGGAATTGTGGCTCTGAATCATTCGGTAAATTCTAAGGACGCAAAGTCGCTAACTAGTCTCTTTCTTGAATGTGTAGTAGCACCCTCATTTGAAACAGAAGCTTTAGAAATTCTTTCTGTAAAACCAAATCTTCGACTTTTAGAGCTCTCACCAAATGCCTTAGAGAACTTAAGTAATGAACATATTCGCAGTATACTTGGAGGTGTACTAATTCAAGAAAGAGATAACAGCTTCATAGAGATTAAAAACTGGAATGTATCAACTCAACGACCTCCATCAGCACTAGAAAAAAACGACCTTCTTTTTGCATGGAAATTAGTTCGTCATGTTAGATCCAATGCAATTGTGGTTGCATTAAATGGACAAAGTCTCGGAATTGGAGCAGGACAAATGAACAGAGTTGGCTCCGCTAGGTTAGCTCTAGAGGCGGCTGGCTCAAAAGCCAAAGGAGCTGTATTAGCTAGTGACGGTTTCTTCCCTTTTGATGACACAGTCAGACTAGCTGCAGAATATGGCATAAAGGCAATAATTCAGCCAGGAGGAAGTATTAGAGACTCAAATTCTATTGATGCATGTAATGAATTGGGTATCACTATGATCTCAACTGGAATCAGACACTTTCTACATTAGTTCAAACAAGTTGATTAATTTGGTTGAACTATTTAATATACTTAATATAGTATTAATCGTCTAATCACATAAGATATTAACTCTCTTGCTTTGGATAATAAGTAATTGTATTTGTCTTTCTAAATGCCGCAAGTCTTCCTGGGCCTGCACAGGCAAAATAAAAGAAAATTGCAGCATAAATTGCTGACAACTCAAAAGTATAATTATGAGCTTCGACAACTGCGAAGGGGAATCCTTCAAGGCCTGTATCGAGCATATGAAAATACAAAGCAAATATCATCGTAGAAAGTAGTCCCAATGCGGAGATCCGTGCAAATAATCCAATAGCTAATCCAATTGGACAAACTATTTGTGTTGCAGCTGCGGCATATGTCCATAGAACAGGATTGCCCGGAAGAAAAGACAAATATTTCCCTACTACGAATTCTGCAAAACCTTCTGGGTCCTGGAACTTCTCCAAACCATGATGAATCATCATGACACTAACCCCAAGTCTTAGAAGAAAAATGGCTAATTCAGCAGTGATATTAATTTCACCCTGAGAGCTAGGACTTTGAACAACCACCTCTACCTTCTGAGGGGCCTTGGAGGCATTTAGATTAGGTGCTGAACTTGCCTGAGATTCGCTTTCTGTCATCTGAAGCTTGAGTTATCAGAAGCATCTTAGGCGTTAATCCGCTTAAACCGTGTCAAAAACAACTAAACAAGGAACATAACCAAGCAGAGTTTATAGGAGCTCTAAATCAAATTAAATAACTTAAGTTATCTACACAGTCAAATGATCGCTGAGCTTAATTAATTTCTGAATAACATCTTCAACTACTCGATCTGGCGTTGAAGCTCCAGAAGTAATTCCTACAGATATATTCCCTTCAGGTAAAAAGTTTTCTTCCTTTACTAATGATTCACCTAATGGCATATGAGTAATTGTGTTATCAACTTCCCCTATCCTCTCTGGTGCATCAATATGGAAAGATCGAAGTCCACGGGTAACTGCAATTTCTTGGAGATGAGTAGTATTAGACGAATTAAATCCACCAATAACAACTAGCATATCTAATGGCTCATCTACCAGTGAGAACATAGCACCTTGCCTTTCTTCAGTAGCATCACAAATAGTGTTAAAAGCCAAGAAATGATCATTTAAATCTTTAGGACCATATTTTTTCAACATTGTCATTTCAAACAAACGTCCAATTTCCTCAGTCTCACTTTTTAACATTGTCGTCTGATTAGCTACACCAATACTCTTTAAATCTTTATCAGGGTCAAAGCCTGGGGAAGAAGCTCTCGCAAACCGCCTGAGAAAATCATTTCGATTACCATTTCCTAATATATAATCCGCGACATATTGAGCCTCTTCAAGGTCAAGTACTACAAGATAAGTTCCCGCAAAAGAACTTGTTGCAAGGGTTTCTTCGTGCTTATATTTGCCATGAATAATGGATGTAAAAGTATGTTTTTTATGCTTCTCAACTGTATGCCAGACCTTTGATACCCATGGACAAGTGGTGTCAATAATATGGCAACCTCGCTCATGCAAAAGCTGCATTTCCTGAACGGTTGCACCAAAAGCAGGCAGAATAACAACATCTCCACTCTCAACACCTGAAAAGTCCTTGACTCCTTTTTCAGCTGAGATGAAACGAACATTCATTTGACGCAAATGATCATTCACCGATGGGTTATGAATGATTTCATTCGTGATCCAAATTCTCTCATTGGGGTAATGCCTTCTGGTTTCATAAGCCATAGCAACAGCCCTCTCAACTCCCCAACAAAACCCAAACGCTTCTGCAAGCTTTACACGCAATCTTCCATGTTCTAAGAGGTAACCGTTATCACGAATGGAGCCTATCAAGCTACTTTGATAAACCTTTTCTAGAGCTTGCGCTCTTTTAGTAGGAGAGCCAAACCCCCTTCGGTTGTAACGATCAGACTGGTGAAGCGAACGCTTAAAGGCTTGAGTATCCATATTCTGAAGATTAACGCATACAACGAATCTATTGGGAAAAACAATAAATCCGAAAAAAAAGCCTGGCAGATAATTGCCAGGCTTTTAGCTTAATAGATCAAACTATTATCAATTTCCTGAAGAAGCAAAGTCTGGATAAGCCTCCATTCCATGCTCACCTATATCCAAACCTTGGATCTCCTCAGATTCAGAGACACGAATACCTCCAAACAAGCCGCCAATCAGCGACCAAGCTATCCAACAAGTAACAACAGTCCAAATACCATAAGCAAGACAACCAATGAATTGAATCCAAAGTTGGCCAAAACCACCTCCAGTTAAGAGACCAAGCCCTGCTCCAGAACCTTGAATATCGAAACCCCAAAGCCCAATAACCAGAGTTCCCCAGATGCCACATACACCGTGAACAGAGAAAGCACCAACAGGATCGTCTATTCCAAAAGAATCCAAAGCTGCAACAGAGAAAACAACAATTACCCCACCGACTAACCCTGCCAACCAGGCACCTGACATCGTGAGATTCGCACAGCCTGCTGTAATACTTACTAAGCCAGCAAGAATTCCATTGATAATCATTGTTAAATCTGGTTTTCCTGAAGTCAAAGTTGAAACAACAGTTGCTCCAATTGCTCCACCAGCCGCAGCTAGCGTAGTAGTTACAGCTACATATGGAACCCACTGATCCATAGCAAGCTGAGATCCTGGATTAAAGCCGTACCAGCCAATCCAAAGGACCAATGCGCCAAGCGTCGCAATCGCCATGTTGTGACCAGGCATTGCTTGAGCTTTACCATCTACAAATTTCCCTATACGGGGCCCTAAGAGCATTGCTCCAACTAGACCTGCCCACGCTCCTACTGAATGAACAATAGAAGAGCCTGCAAAGTCAATAAATCCCGCTTCGCTAAGCCAACCACCATTCCACTGCCAACTACCTGAAATTGGATAAATAACAGCGGTTAGAACTAAGGAAAAAACAACAAACTCTCCAAACTTGACTCGTTCTGCAACTAAACCAGAAACAATTGTGGCAGCAGTTCCAGCAAACGCAGCTTGGAAAAGAAAGTCAACTGTGGGGACCAATCCAGCTTCGCCAATAATTTCAGGAGTAACAGTCGGATCAAAGAAAAGACCACTAAAGAAAAGCCAACCTGCTGCAACCGCGTCCCCATACATTATTGAATAACCAACAAACCAATATGCTGTTACTGCTAATGCAAAGACAAAAAGATTTTTAGCAAGAATGTTAACGGCATTCTTTTGACGACACATGCCTGCCTCCACCATTGCAAAGCCTGCGTTCATAAAGATCACAAGGATCGTCGCAACTAATAACCACAAATTATTAGCTAAGAACGCTGCATTCAATTCGGGCAAATCAGCTGCATGAGCTGACAGATTAAAAAGACCTAAGCCCAAAAAAGCAATTGGTACACAAGCCAGCCAAACCAAAGAACGATGAGAACTGAAACCGCGAATACTTCTAAGTAGAAGCATTGGCCCTTCAAGGAGGCTGGCCTCTTGGAGAGTAGAAATTCGCCTACCAGGAGGCGAATGCAAAGCAGTGGTCATAAAAAGTTTGCAGCTGCTAATAAAAATTGGACTATTAAGTCCAACTGTACATAGCAAAAAATGGCCTAAATCAAGAATTTCTCAAGTGATGGTTGATACAAAACAGCAGTAAAGCAATAATTTATTTACGTTATCTCCAGATTCAACGGACATCCTAGGCAATCTAGGCGTCTAGGAAAATCTATCAAGCACCTCACGCGTTCCCTCCCAGGTGATCTTATCTAGATGAAATCCAAAGCAGCATGGGATCACCTCAATGCCCGCATCTAAACCCATCCTGAAAAGCCTTCCATAATCAGGATCAGCACTGTCACCTGGAGCGAACGATCCAACATCATTACGACTTAAGCAAGGAACCAATACTGCTCGAGAGTCAGGCAAAATATCCATCAGCTCTTGCAAATGTTTTTGACCTCTGGTGGTAATGGTGTCAGGGAAAAGAGCTACATGCTCTTTTTCCCAAGTTGTATTTTTAACTTCCAGAAAAATTGCTCTTTTATCCAAAGAATTCTCTGAGGGGTATAAAAGCAAATCAATTCGACTACGTTTATTTTTCCCGTAAGGAACCTCTTGACGAATTTGATCAACGGAACCCAATTGCTTTGCAAGCAACCCAGCTTCTATCGCCAAGCGAACAAGTTTATTAGGCAAGGCAGTATTAACCCCAACCCAACATGAGCCACCCCCAGAAGAAACAACCTCTGCTTGCTCCCAAGTCCAAGATAACTTCCTAGTAGGAGATGGGGCGAAACGCAATCTGACGCTCCCACCTATATGAATCACTCCTGTCATAGGTCCAGTATTTGCACAATGCGCAGTAACAATTTCGCCACTTTTCAACTCCACCTCAGCCAAAAACCGCTTATATCGTCTTAGCAAGATGCCTTCTTGCAGGGGAGAGAATGAAAACAATGGCTGAGGAACCATTAGATTGATTTTTTTTTCTATATTGGCCTATAAGAACCCTAAGCAAACTAGTTATTGAGCAATTTCTCTAATTTAAAGAATGTCAAGATCTCTCAAAAAGATTGCACTAGTAGTCAGCTTAGGGACTCTAATCAGCAAAATTGGTGGCTTAGCAAGACAACTCGTCATTGCAAGTGTTTTTGGGGTAGGCGCTGCATATGATGCCTATAACTATGCATATGTAATACCTGGTTTTTTTTTAATCCTACTAGGAGGAATTAACGGTCCATTTCATAATGCAATCGTAAGTGTACTGTCTCGCAAAACAAGGGAAGATAGCAACCATGTAATCACCTCACTAAATACTTTAGTATTTTATACATTAGCTTTAGTGACATTAATTCTCTTCATAGCATCTGATCCACTCATTACATTAGTTGGCCCTGGACTAAGTCAGGAAGTACATAAAATTGCAGTGATTCAATTAAAGATCATGGCGCCAATTGCACTATTTGCAGGTCTAATTGGAATTGGTTTTGGATCACTAAATAGCATCAATCAATTTCTAACTCCATCAATCTCTCCTATAATATCAAGCATAGTAATTATAACTTTCATTTGGATACTATCGTTACAAGATGGAGTTAATATTGAGCCAAGTCAACTTAATATTAAAGGTGGGGTAGTACTAGCAGTTGCCACATCAACAGGAGCACTACTTCAATGGCTAGTTCAAATCCCCGCATTATTAAGACAAGGTCTATTTAACATTAAATTAACTTGCGACTTAAAGCACCCTGCAGTCCAAGAAGTTCTAAAGATTCTCGCTCCTGCGACACTATCTTCAGGGATGCTACAAATTAACGTTTTTACAGATCTTTTTTTTGCATCAGCAATTAGAGGAGCCGGAGCTGGGCTTAGTTATGCAAACTTCCTGGTTCAGGCACCTTTAGGCATCCTATCTAATACATTATTGATACCTCTATTACCTACATTTTCAAGGCTTACTAGCCCTAATGATCGTTCTGAATTAATAGGAAGAATTCGCCAAGGACTAATTTTTTGTTCCGCAAGCATGATCTCAATAGGGGCAATATTTATATCTTTAGGAACACCTATAGTGCAACTCTCTTATGCAAGAGGTGCCTTTGCAGATGAAGCAATAAAACTTGTCTCGGCCATACTAGTAGCTTATGGATTTGGCATGCCAGCCTATCTGTGCAGAGATCTATTGGTAAGAGTTTTTTATGCACTTGGAGATGCTAGAACTCCCTTTCGACTATCTACATTAGGTATTGGTTTAAATATTTTATTTGATTGGTGCCTAGTAGGAGCTCCAACCCCATGGGGAAATCAAATTCCATTTAATTTTGGAGCCCCAGGGCTTGTATTCTCGACTACAGCAATTAATTTTCTAACTTGTATCGCCCTATTACTTAAACTAAATGTACGATTGCAAGGATTACCTCTAAAAGAATGGGTTGTAGATATAGCAAAGCTTATTATATGTGGAATGACATCAGGATTAGTCGCCTGGTCAATGAATTCAATCATTAATTGGCCATCGAGTTTTCTAGGCTTATTAACAGAAATCACTATCTGCCTCTCATCAAGTCTTTTGATTTTCTTTATACAGGCTAATTCTTTAGGGATAAAGGAAGTTAGTGAATTAACTTCTCTATTAAAGGAAAAGATCAGCCTTTCTTAAGATGAACATCTCGTTCTGCTCTAATTTTAATTGGAAACTTCAAATACTTTTCATTAGTCAAAATAGGTCCGCTTACAGAGAGAATTCGAGCTTCAATACCAAACTCTTCAAAAGCTAATTCCATCTCCTGAATTAAAGCCTTCTCAACCTGAGACTCAGCATCAACAACCTTACCAATCAAACGATCTCCTAATCGCCCAATTCGCTCACGCATTACTTCGCGCGCATTGGTGACCTCAATAATTAGCAAGGTTCCTCCTTAGATAATTTCAACCTTATCTGCAATAGGGGTCCAAAATGTCCTCTAAGTCAAAAATTTGTCCAGAAGGAATTAATCTTGCGAGCGGTAGGCGGGCACTGCCTCCACCAAGCTGAACTTGTACTGACTCAAGCCCTTTCCTGGCAGCAACACTTGCACCCTGTTCAAGGTTTGCAACGCATTCAATCGCTAAATTTTTAGCAATTCCAGCATCTCTTAAATAGAGATGCCAACTTGCTACCTGAATGTAGAGGCGATCTCCAATTGAAACTTCAAGTTCTCTTAGTTGAGCTTGATCAAAAGTCATGGGCAAATGAAGAATTTATTTAATTGTGGTGCCAATTCAATCGCAGAGTTGACGAAGGTGCCCTTCATGGAGTCTTATTAATTCAATATGCGCCTGTAGCTCAGCGGATTAGAGCATCTGACTACGGATCAGAGGGTCGGGAGTTCGAATCTCTCCAGGCGCGTTAATGAACTGCCCTAAGGGCAGTTTTTTTTGTGTTTTTAAACGTAAAAGCGCCATCATCATTATCCAAGAGGGGAACTTGTTCCTACTATCCCAAAGTCGATAAAAAATCTGGAGGGTCTCTCCTTGCTTTCGATTAACGCCGATTTAAAGGTTGCAGATTCGGCCATTGCTCTCCAAATTGCCAACGAAGAAGAAAGGCAAGAATTCCATCTGGAACTTATTGCAAGCGAAAATTTTGCATCCAAAGCTGTTATGCAGGCCCAAGGGTCTGTTCTGACTAACAAATACGCAGAAGGACTCCCTAGAAAGCGGTATTACGGTGGATGCGAACACATTGATGCTATTGAAGAATTAGCCATTGAGCGCGCAAAAAAACTCTTTAAAGCAAATTGGGCAAATGTTCAGCCCCATAGTGGAGCTCAAGCCAATTTTGCTGTTTTCTTAGCTCTTTTAAATCCCGGAGAGAAAATCATGGGAATGGACCTATCCCATGGAGGTCATCTCACCCACGGTTCCCCGGTCAACGTAAGCGGAAAATGGTTTCAAATCGTGCACTACGGGGTAAATCCAGCAACACAAATGCTTGATATGGAAGAAATTAGAAAGCAAGCATTAGATCATCGGCCAAAATTAATTATCTGTGGATATTCAGCATATCCACGGATAATTAATTTCAAAGCTTTTAGAGAAATTGCCGATGAAATAGGCGCATATTTACTAGCAGACATGGCTCATATAGCTGGATTAGTAGCAGCCGGTCTCCATCCAAACCCAGTTCCGCATTGCGATGTAGTAACTTCTACAACTCATAAAACCCTACGAGGACCAAGAGGTGGACTGATTCTTTGTAAAGATGAAGAATTTGCACGTAAATTCGACAAAGCTGTTTTCCCAGGGAGTCAAGGGGGACCTCTTGAGCATGTAATTGCAGCTAAAGCAGTGGCATTTCATGAAGCTCTACAAGAAGATTTCATTGCATATAGTCATCAAATAATCAAAAATGCCCAAACATTAGCCAACCAAATTCAACAACGAGGCATTGATATTATTAGTCAAGGAACTGATAATCACATAGTCCTTCTTGACCTTCGAAGTATTGGAATGACTGGGAAAGCTGCAGATAGGCTGGTTAGTACTGTAAATATCACAGCGAACAAGAATACTGTGCCTTTTGACCCAGAATCACCATTTGTCACTAGTGGACTCAGGTTAGGGACTGCTGCTCTTACAACAAGAGGTTTTAACGAAGAATCTTTTATAGAAATAGCCAATATTATTGCTGATAGATTACTAAATCCTGAGGACAAGATAGTTGAAGAAAAATGTCTAAATAGAGTGCTAAAACTTTGCAAACAATTCCCCCTGTACAAAGTCAATGTCTAAAAATTCTCTGAAGTTTGAAGCAGAGAAAGAAAATTGTGTAGAGATAATTTGCATTGGCACAGAACTTCTACTTGGGAACATAGTCAACACAAATGCTCATTGGCTAGCCAATGAGCTAGCTGAACTAGGGCTAACTCATTACAGGCAGACAGTTATTGGTGACAACCGACTACGTCTACAAAACCTCATCAAAGAAGTTGCTCAAAGGAGCAAGATTCTTATCACTACTGGCGGTCTAGGTCCGACAAATGACGATATAACGACTGAAGCTATTGCATCTGCTTTCAAAAGCCCTCTAAAACTTCGTGAAGAGATTTGGGAGGATATTCAAGCCAAATTATCTCTCTCCGAACACCCAGTAGCACTAAACAATCGGAAACAAGCGCTTTTTCCTATAGATGCCCAGATACTTCCTAATCCTCTAGGCACTGCTCCAGGAATGATATGGAAACCAGAAAATGCAGAGAATGGCTTAACAATATTGACTTTCCCTGGAGTGCCATCTGAGCTCAAACAAATGTGGTTTGAAACTGCGGTGCCATGGCTAAAAAAATATGGAGGTTCTCAAAATTGCTTTTTCAGCAAAGTCCTGAGAGTAACAGGAATGCCAGAATCAAACGTAGCTGAAAAATTATCGGATCTTTTAGAAAATCAAAACCCAACAATCGCCCCATATGCAAGCCTGGGAGAAATAAAACTTCGATTGACGGTTAATGCCTTAAGTCATAAGGAAGCTAACAATCTACTTAAGCCCTTAGAGACAGAAATTCGTCATCGTATAGGAGAAAACTGTTATGGGGAAAATAATCAAAATTTGTCTTCTGTAGTACTTGATCTTCTAAGAAGGCGAGGAGAAACTCTGGTAGCAGCTGAATCCTGCACTGGGGGAAGGCTAGGAGCCTTTCTCACTTCTGAGCCAGGTTCTTCTGATGTCTTCCTTGGTGGAGTCATTGTTTACAGCAACCATCTAAAGCAAAAATTGCTCGACATTCCGCATGAACTATTAGAAGCTCACGGAGCTGTATCTAAAGAGGTGGCAGAAGAAATGGCAAAAAATGTCAGGGAAAAGCTACAAGCAACCTGGTCAATAGCAATTAGTGGTTTGGCAGGGCCAGGAGGTGGAACAACCTTAAAGTCAGTTGGTCTAGTTCATATCGCAATAGCTGGTCCCGGCAGGAATAAATCAATTCAAAAAAACTTCTCAAAGCACAAGGGCCGAGTCGACATTCAAAAGTTGAGTGTTTTGTGCGGACTGAATCAACTTCGCCTACTTTTACTCGCGCAGAGCTAGGGTCATTTATCTTGCATTCAATAATCAAACATTGAGCTCAGGAACGCTCTACGACAAAGTATGGGATCTCCACCGGGTAACCGAACTTCCTGGAGGGGCAACTCAACTTTTTGTGGGCTTACATTTAATCCACGAGGTAACTAGTCCTCAAGCATTCTCAGCCATAGAAGAAAAAGGTTTAAAAGTTCGATGTCCTAAAAACACAATTGCAACAGTCGATCATATTGTTCCAACAATTAATCAAAGTAGACCTTTTGAAGATTCTCTCGCAGAAGAAATGCTTCTGACCCTAGAAGCAAACTGCAAAAAGCATGGAATTAAGTTCTTCGGGATTGGAAGTGGTAGTCAAGGAATAGTCCACGTAATAGCTCCTGAACTTGGATTAACTCAACCAGGTATGACCATTGCATGTGGGGACTCTCATACATCAACCCACGGTGCATTTGGAGCAATCGCATTTGGCATAGGTACTAGCCAGGTTCGAGATGTACTTGCAAGTCAAACTCTTGCAATGACGAAGCTCAAAGTCCGTCGTATTTGGCTGAATGGGAAACTAAGCGATGGTGTTTTTGCAAAAGACTTAATTCTGCACGTAATCCGATTACTAGGTGTAAAAGCAGGTGTGGGATACGCATATGAGTTTGCTGGACCCGCAATAGAACTTCTCTCTATGGAAGAGAGAATGACCATATGCAATATGGCTATAGAAGGAGGTGCAAGATGTGGCTACATAAATCCAGATTCGACTACATTTAGATATCTAAAAGGACGAATAAATGCACCCAGTAAAATTAAATGGAAAGACGCTGTAAATTGGTGGCTCAGTCTTGCAAGTGATCAGTTAGCTGTCTTTGATGACGAAGTAAAAATTGATGCAAGCTCAATCGCTCCCACTGTCACCTGGGGTATAACACCAGGTCAAGGAATCTCAATAGAAGAACAACTTCCTACAATTGATTCGCTCGATCCAAATGAACGTCCCATAGCAAAAGAAGCATTCGCTTATATGAAGCTAAAACCAGGAAGTTCTATATCAGGCCTCCCAGTTGATGTGTGTTTTATTGGAAGCTGTACAAATGGTCGCCTTAGCGATCTCCAAGCTGCGGCAAAAATACTAAAAGGTAAAAAAATTGCTAGTGGGGTAAAGGCATTTGTAGTGCCTGGCTCTGAAAAAGTAGCCAAAGATGCCGAAAAAGAAGGGTTAGACATTATTTTTCGTTCTGCAGGCTTCGAATGGCGAAAACCAGGCTGCTCAATGTGTTTAGCAATGAACCCTGACAAATTGAGTGGAGCAGAAATCAGCGCAAGTTCTAGCAATCGAAATTTCAAAGGTAGGCAAGGGTCATCTACCGGTCGAACATTATTGATGAGCCCTTCCATGGTGGCTGCGGCCGCAATCAAGGGAGAAGTTAATGATGTAAGAAAAATGCTTAAGACAAACTAACTATAATCAAAATCATTTTATGAATCCTGAACCTTCTTTCCCGTTAGGGATAATCACACAAATCAGAGGTAAGTGCATAGTTATGCGGGGCTCTGATATAGATACAGACCGAATAATTCCTGCGCGTTTCTTAAAATGTGTAAGTTTTCAAGCCTTGGGTGAAGCAGTATTCGCTGATGATCGAACACAATTAAAAGGAGAGCATCCATTTGATTTAAGCAAAAACCAGAACGCGTCGATACTTATAGTAAATGAAAATTTCGGATGTGGTTCTAGCCGAGAACATGCTCCTCAAGCTCTACTTAGGTGGGGAATTAGAGCAATTATTGGGCAAAGTTTTGCGGAAATATTTTATGGTAACTGCCTAGCACTTGGTATTCCATGCGTCACGACAACTGAAGCTGATATACTCCAAATTCAAAATACAATCAACAACGATTCTAACGAAAATTGGAGCTTAAATCTTACAGAATTAAAATTGAAAAATCCATATAGAAGTTGGGATATAAAAATGAATCAAGGCCCCTTAGAAATGCTTATTAGTGGCAATTGGGATATAACATCTCAGTTACTAAATAATGATAAAAAAATAACTGATACTATAAAGAAAGTGCCATATCTAAATAATTTTATACCAATTAAATAGGAAGATATAGCACACTAAATCATTTCAGTGCATAGAGAGTTATTTGATTTCTTTAGGAGAGTATGGAACAAAAGGCAAGCCTGTTCCTCCAAAACTAAAGTCATTCAAATGTACACTTATGCCCCCTTTCCGTTTAGAAGGATTATAGAATAGGCCAAAATCATAAGATCTTCTTTGCCATCGCAATTCTACATTTGAATCAATAGCCTCACCATAATATTCAGAACCACTATCAATGTTAAACTCAAAACCTGTATTCAGAACCAAAGGTCCTACCAATTGCTGAGTCAAGCCTACTCCTAAGGTAGCAAGGTCTACGACATCATCAAAAGAAAATGGACTAGAACCTTCCTTAATAGAAGAACCATAATAAATTGATACCTTTGTATAATCAAAAAATGGCTTGCTAAATGTTCCCAATGTCATCGTCGGTCCTGCTGTAAAACCAATGATTTTTTGACTGCTATCATCTTGATATACAAAATAAGCCTGATTCAAATTAATATCAAAATCTATTTTTGGAACTATAGGGACTGGAGAGTATCGATAAGCATAGCTTGGGGAGAGAGTAGCACTTCCTCCAGTCCAGATATTATAGCTAGTAGTAAACGATGAATATATATTAGCTCGCCAAAGTTCATCAAGTTTTCCGCCAACTAAAGTCTCAGCTTGATACTTTCCAAGCCCAACTTTAAAAGTATAAGCATTATTAAATTTATCTCCCCACGCCCAAGGAATTGTTTTTTCCAAGAAACCACCATAAGCCGTATAGATCTCTGTCTCTCCCCTAGAACCATTCCAAACTCTATATCTATACGAACCAAATAAAGTGGCTTCTGATTGACCTAAAAATGCTACATCAACGTTCTTTTTAAGGCTAGATGAAAATCGACTTGCATTAGCAATCCTCTCTGGATTAAAGGAACTTATATTCGCATCAAATTCTGTGTCAAATCCTAGCGCTTTCCCATCCAATTTTGCCCTAAGGCCAAACAAATCATAAGCATTAATATCTGCTGTTACATTATCACTAGTGATAGAAGATCCATTCTGGATATAGCTATTGGTTTCATAAATTACAGAACGCTGTATAAGGAATTGAGGCTGAAACTTTAGCCTGAAATCATTGCCTATAACTATAGGCTTAAATGACCTCCCCAAAAAGAAGCCATCTCTATCCTTTTTATCATAACTGAAAACCCATCTATTTTCTACAGTTTCATTTCTTTGAATTGTTGTTGACTTAACTATTGGGATGCGAATACGTTCTTCTATTAACAAACTAGCTCTATTAGATGTAATCAAAATATCCCCATTCAATTCTTCTTTCGCAACCACATTGTATGCATCAATTCTCGTCTGAGTTGGCGTAAAAGGATCATTTGTAAAACTGATCTTACGAGCCTTCCAGCCATCTGGAGTGATAATTATTTTCCCTGCCTGTATTCTCCAACGTCTAACTGAACCTTCCACAAGTCTCGAACCTGCTTTTGGATTAAGTTGAGAAATGCTTAGGCTGCTGGATTGATTATTCTCTTCTATACCCCTTTCAGGCCTCAAAAGTCCAAACCGGCCTTGCAAGCTAAAATCATCTTTAAATTTAACATCAAAGATTCTTTGATCTATTAATCCAATTGCATCTCTCCTCAACTTCTCTTGCTGATACAAATTTAATTTAGAAAAGTTGGTTTTTGCAAGTCCAGAATAAGAATCATCAGAGTTCTTAAAAGCAAATTTTTCTATGCCTTTAATCTTAGGGTAAATATTCTTTCTACTAATAAATAAAAGTTCCAAATTCTCATCAATAGACCTTGGTAATTGCCTAAATGAACTTTCTGCCTTTCTACACTCCAATGGAGGTCTAAGAGTATTCATATTTTCAGCATTCTTTGCTGCTCCCCATCTATACCTGAAACCAAGAAGATAGGCATTGCTCCCACCTTCAACTCCTCCAAAAGAACCAAAGGCACCCGATCTATGATGAATTCTACTAACTAAAGAAACCCTTTCAGACAGAAGTGCTTCAATCTCAAAACCTAAATAATTTAACAATTGTGAATTGGCACTTCTATTCGTTTGTTCAAAATTACTAATCGTACTGTTATAACTAACACCCTCCACAATTCCTAAGCTAAAGCCTGGTAAAATCCAAACCCTACCAGCTATTCCAAGAATTGCTTCGTTAAAAGCTTGAGAAGATGTCTCAGCATAAGGGTCGGCTTGGTTATATCCACCAACTTGCTTATTTGCAATATGTCTAAAAATATCTGCTCCTAGCTCAATAGAAAATGGACCTGATCTAAAAATCCTTTTACTTAAACCAACTCCAAAAAGATATTCATCGCGAACATGTCCTCCAATAATAAATGTCTCTCCAAAATCAGCATCAGTCATCTGCCCTCCCCAAGTTGTAATCGCCCAATTGTATGGACGCCAATCAGGTAAAGATGGCAACACTGGAGGGCATGCAAGTTCAGTAGATTTTGTTATTTTTGTATCCTCAGAATTAGCTTTTAAATTAGACCGCTCTAACTGAGTAGCAATCTTAGAAGAAGAAACTGACTCACTTGAATTACTATTTATAATTTCTTGCTTTAGTGAAGAGCTAACACTACCTGATGTAGTATATGTTTTATTAAATGTATCTACATTCTTCTTAGAATTCTTTAAATTATTCTTCTCTTCGACTTGAAAAGATGAAGGCGTCTTGAATTTTCTCTTAGATATAAATCTTAGATCTTTGGATAAATTCTCAAGATCAACTACCCCATATACATCATTTAATATTCCCTTCCTTTCAATCAAGCTATAACGAAAAGAACTTGCTTGAAAATATTGAGAGGCTTTTTTGAATCGCACCCTGCCATGTGCAATAAGGGTTTGAAATTCTCTATCAAATTCAATTCTATCTGCCTTTAAAACTGCTCCATCAAGTTGAACACTGACTCTGCCTTCAGCAATAAAACGTTTTAAGCGTGCATCATAACTCTGTTTATCTGCACGTAATTGCAACTCACTGGGCGGACTGACAGCAAGATAATCCAACTCTTGAGAAGTTTTCTCATTAGAAATTAGTCCTACTTTGTCAAAGGGCAAACCTGACAAAGAAGAATTTTTAGAGTTAACAGAATTCCCTAGATTCCTAAATGCAAATGATTTAGCAGTTCCAGAAAAGGTGGCAATAGACAACCCTCCTGAAGCTATCAGCCCTGTAATACAAATATAAGGGCTTTTTACCGCCAAGACCGTCCTGCTAAAGGACGTGATCATTGCATAAGCAAGCTACACACTGTCTCCTTAGAGTCCAGTATGTGGCGTGACTTTAGAGAAGTCTCAACAAACTAAATATTTTTAGTCTTGAGGACTCTCTAGATCCTTTCTCGCTGGAGTTCTACTTGGATCACTAGCCAAGAAGCCAAAGAGAAAAACTCCAACAAAAAAGAAGACGACCGTGTATACGGATATCTTGAGGGCAAGCATGAATACCGACCACATCTATGTAAGCGAATTCATCTTATGTGGCTTCGAGGGGAAATCACCAGTTAAAAGTCGCTTAAGCCCCTTCGATTGGCGTGGATTGAAATGTTTCGCATTAGCCAAGGGCAAATTTTCGCAAAACATGACCCTTATAAAGGCCTCCCACGGGGTAGAAAAAGATCTATTTTTCCGAAAATATGCTCCAAAAGGCCTAATTCAGATAAATCTGAGACTGAATTCAACTACTTTGCATCAAATCTCTCCAAAGAGATCTGGTTTTAAGGGCCATGCCCATACAATGGGTCTACTAAACTATCGATTCAGACTCGAGCAACGTCATGGGACAAAAAACTGCGCTTGGAAGCCTGCTCAAAAAGATTGGGAATAGCGGTCAAGGGAAGGTTGTCCCAGGCTGGGGAGCAACACCTGTAATGGCTTTCATTGGCACAATGCTGATTGTCTTTTTAGTCATCATGCTCAATATCTACAACGAGTCTGTTGTCCTACAAGGCTTTTCTGTTGACTGGAATGGCATTTAAGTAAAACTAAGCAGTATTGAAAATCTGAGAAATTCTGATGAATATCTTCGGCATTGGCCTGCCTGAGATAGCCGTTATAGGTGCCTTGGCACTGATCATTTTTGGACCAAAGCGTCTTCCAGAGCTAGGCAAAAGCCTTGGGAAAACTTTAAAGGGCTTACAAACAGCATCTTCGGAATTCGAAAAAGAGGTTCAAAAGGCTATGTCTGATGAAAGCCCAGAGGATATGGTTCATGAGGAGAAAGTATCAAAAACTAGCGATAAAAATACCAAATAATTCTGAGGATGAAAAATTCTTTTCAAGTGCTTATTTAGATGAATAAATGTAATCTACGTCTATTAATAGGTCTAGGGAATCCTGGATCAAAGTATGTAAGCACAAGGCACAATGTTGGTTTTTTAGTTTTAGAGAAAATAGCAAGACAACAAAACCTCACCTTTCGGCAATCAAAAAAGTTATATGGTCTCATTGCTGAAACTTCTTTTGGTGCAAACTCACTTCGTCTATTGATGCCAACTACTTATATGAATGAGAGTGGGAAATCTATAAAAGCAGCTATTGATTGGTTCGGACTTGAAGTAGAGGAAATCCTAATTCTTGTAGATGATATGGACCTTCCACTCGGTCGAATGAGGGTTAGGTCTCAAGGGAGCTCTGGGGGACATAATGGTCTAAAGAGCATTATCCAACACCTGGGAACACAAAATTTCTGTAGAGTAAGAATTGGTATTGGACCTCCAAAAAACCTCCAATCAGAAAGAAAAAAGATGGCTATTCCTCATGTTCTGGGAAGATTTAATTCTCACGAAATCCCCATAATAAATGATGTCATAAATGAAGTAATTGAAGGGTTGGATATAATCGAACAATTAGGGATAGATAGAGCTGCTACACGTATGAATTCCTATAACGCTAAAAATTGCATTTCACAATGAGTTCACTGCCCATCACCAAAGCTCACATTCGTATTGCACGCCAAAGTTTCGCAGAACAATGTATCGACGGTGAAGTATCTGCTGGCGACTTCGAATGGCAGTTCACCTGGAATTTTGGTATAGGAGAACTATATGTTGAGCCTTCACTCGGACGAGCTCTTATACAAGATGCCCTAATGCGATTTCTAGTAAAAGCAGATTACAATCTAGAAACTGGTGGTGACTATATCTTTACTGTTCGTGCCAAATTTTAAAGTCAATTTCACCCGTCCACCGCATCTTTCTACCGTAGTAATCCTCTACCAAAATCAAAGCGGCAACAGCATCTAAATGATCTGATGGCAAAATCAATCCTCGTGGAAGTAATTTAAGGAAAAAACTAGGTGGCCAAAGGTCCCAGTATCTATTTCTTGCTCGAAGTGTAGAGCCTTTTTCTTCAACAACAGTAATTTCACATACGCCGCTAAGTAATCTTTGCCAACGCAGACTAGTAGTACCATTTCCAATAACTATTTGATTAATCTCCCAAACAGACCTCCAACAATGAATTAATTTCAGTACAGAAGATTGGCTAACTACCTTCCCATCCAAAACAACCTCAGCACATATATCAACAAGTAATAGGCCGCATTTACTGTTCCCAGGATCTATAGCGATAACAATACTCATAATTAGCTAGCTCTGAGCATCATCTTCACTTTTTTCTTGGACTTGTAAAGACACTAAGACTGGATCAGTTGTGTCACTTCTTCTCATCGAAACAGCTTCTAACTTCACAGTGCCTTCCTTTCTCCGCAACAATTCTTCAGTAATAAAGCTGATGGATCTAGAATTAAACTGTATGACTGAACTCAAAGAACCTCTTCTCTTAATCTCAGATGAAGTTGATTGAAATAACAACTTAATTTGCTTACTCAGAGTCTCAAAATTAATTTCCTCTAGTTCAATAGTCGTACTTACTAAAACCTCACCCTTTTTAACAATATTTTTATTTGGTCTTACCTCAGGAAAAGCATAAACAGCTTTCTCTCCAAGTAAAACATTGCCAGCTGATCTAATATTTACAGCCCATGAACCTTTTTTGCTAAGAATTTCTTCTAAACGTTTAATATCACCTCTTAGGATAAAGACTATTCTTTTATTAGGTTTTTCACCAGGTAACACTCTGCGATAGGCATCAAAATTTGCTCTTTGAAGTAGTCTTTCTATCTCTTTTTTGGACTGATCAGGATCATTTACATTAATTGTTGATGTAGCAAGAGCTTGCCCACTGCTAATAACAACATCACCTTTTCTTAAGGCATATAAGTTCTTCTCTAGATATTTTAATTCTTTTTCACCGGACTTAATTTTTGCCTGAATAGCATCTAGCTCAAACAAGCCAACTCTTAGTTCCCGACTTACAAGAAGCATTAAGCCTAGTGAAATAGCACTAATCAAACTTCCAGTAAATACTGTAATTAAAACAGCAGTTCGTCGAGGTCTAAGGTTAAAAAAGCTCAAGCGTGCCTTCCCAATACGACTACCTAGCAAATCCCCAAGAGTTGCCAGAACACCCCCTAAGAGGAGTAAGGAAATAACCAGTAGCCAGCCAGACACAAAAAAAGCCTTTAAATAATGGAGCTTTAAATACCATCCTCTCCCAACACAGACTTAATTAAAACGTTTTGCTAGGGCTATTGGATCAAGAACGGTTATTTTCTTTCTTTCTATAGTTACTAAACCTGAATTACGCAGATCTCCCAATAATCTTGTAATTGTTACTCTAGTTGAACCTATCGCTTCCGCAATGGCCTGATGAGATAAGCGCAAATCAATCGTGATGCCCTTTTGGCCAGGCATCCCAAAATCTCGACAAAGCACCAGAAGAAAACTGACTAATCGCGATGACATATCTCTATGCGTAAGCGTTTCTATCATGGTCTCGGTTTGTAAAATCCGACTGGATAACCCCTGCAGCAGCATCAACCCGACTCCAGCGTCATTTTCTATAGCATTACGCACTGATGCGGCAGGAGCAGCAACCATTTCTACTCTTGTAAAAGCAACAGCATGATAAAAACGATCTGAACGATGTCCTGTGAGAAGAGAAAGAACTCCGAATAGGCTGTTTTCTCTTAATAAAGCAACAGTGATTTCCTCTCCAGATTCATAAACCCTTGACAAACGTACGGCACCCCTACGAATGAAATAAACCCGTTCTGCAGGATCCCCAGGAAAAAAAATAGTTTTCGATCTTTCCACCTGCTCATTATTTGCACCATCAAGAGCCCTCATTTCATCCAGGAGGACTCTATTCAACGGCGGCTTCTGATTAGCTGCAGGTACAGATTTTTTTAGATCAGGTTGTGGGGAATAACGGTTAAAACCGTTAACAGCATCAACCATGATGGCGAAGCAATTTCAAAGACGTTAAGGACAGCACTTATAACCACATGTAGCAAAAGCAACTGTTTTCAGCCTTGGTTCTCCAAAGCTAAAAGTTGTGCTTCGAGAAGATCCTTGATCCCAACCTGAGCAGTATCCAGTAAAGCGCTCAATTCCTCCCTAGTAAATGACTTACCCTCAGCAGTCCCTTGAATCTCAAGCAACGAACCACAGCTGTCCATTACGACATTTAAATCAACATCAACCGTCGAATCTTCTAAATAATTGAGATCTAACAAACCCACACCCTTCTTTAACCCAACTGAGACTGCCGCGACTTGACCAATTAAAGGATTTACAGACAATTCTCCCCGAACCAGCAAACGTGAACACGCTAAATACAGTGCAACCCACGACCCTGTAATTGCAGCGGTCCTAGTGCCTGCATCAGCCTGTATCACATCACAATCAATGAGAAAAGTCTTCTCCCCAAGGAGAGACATATCCAGCACTGCTCTCAAACTCCTTGAGATGAGTCGCTGAATCTCCTGTGTTCTACCGGAAAGCTTTAGTAACTCCCGTTTTTGTCGATTAGGAGTAGATGCGGGAAGTAATCGATATTCAGAACTTAACCAACCTTTACCCTCTCCAGCACGCCAATTAGGAACACCATCTTTTATAGAAACGCTACATAAAACTGAGGTCTGACCGATTTTGATAATTAATGAACTCAGAGCAAATCCCATTGGGTCCAATTGGATATCAAACGGTCTCAATTCATCACAGGAGCGGCCGTCAATGCGAACAGAGTTGAGATAAGTCACGGATCTAAGAGGTGATGAATTGCTTGTATGTGGCATTCAGCATATCTATAACACCATAGATAGTGTCATAAAACTTGTACGACCCAATCTTGCCGCTAGATTTAATCAATACAGTTCAGAGGGACAAAGGTTTTTATGACCACTAGCTTGAGCCCTCGGTATGGCTCGAATCCAAAGCCCAATAACCATAACCATTCTGGATTGCATTCTGTGCAATCTTTTGTCCAGCAACCAACCCTGCATCTAGTTGAGCCTGAAGGTCAGCTACAAATTCACACAGCAGCTCATAGGGGCAGTTTCTCCAGAGTCCTTAGTGAAGCATTAAGAGCAGCAGGACTAGGACGCAGGGTCATGGTCGCCCAGTTTTTAAAAGGCGGTGTTTCTCAAGGGCCTGATCGGAGCATCCAACTCTGTGGTCGACTTGACTGGGTTAGGCCTGATATCCCAGCCTTGCTGACACAAAATATCAACGACTACCGGTGCAAAGAAAAAAAGATCAGTGCTATTGAAGCAGTTCAACAAGTTTGGGAAGCTTGCAAAATTCGTCTTCTAGGGAAAGAACTAGACCAACTTGTTTTAGATGAGATTGGCTTAGCAATTTCCCTTGGATATCTCAAGGAAAATGACGTAATTGAGACCCTTACACAACGACCAGGATCAATGGATGTCATCCTTACAGGGCCTTCTATTCCTTCTAGAGCCATCTCAATGGCTGATCAAGTTACCGAATTGCGCTGTGGCCACTAATGCTTAAAAACGATCGCTGGATTACAGAGCAAGCCGAAGCAGGCATGCTTAAGCCTTTTCAAGCTGGATTAGTTCGTCATTTAGAGCCTGAGTCCAATAAACGTCCTGTCCTTAGTTTTGGATGTTCTTCATATGGATACGATCTCAGACTGTCCTCAAAAGAGTTCCTTATATTCCGTCATGTTCCAGGAACAATAATGAACCCTAAGCAATTTAACCCTGCCAATTTAGAGCCAACATCTCTCCATAAAGATAAAGATGGAGAATATTTTATTCTCCCAGCTCATTCTTATGGATTAGGAGTGGCTTTAGAAAAGCTAAAAGTACCCAAAAATATCACGGTAATTTGTCTTGGTAAAAGTACATATGCCCGATTAGGGATCATAGTCAATACCACACCAGCAGAAGCAAGTTGGGAAGGTCATTTAACCCTTGAATTTAGTAATAGCTCAGGTGCGGATTGTCGAATATATGCCAATGAAGGGATTTGCCAATTGCTTTTCTTTGAAGGGGACCCTTGCGAAACAACCTATAGCGATAGGCGAGGCAAATACCAACACCAACCAGAAAGAGTTACACTTGCAAAAATTTAATCATGAGCATTGTTGAACTAATTAGTGTCAGCCCTGAAGCAGAAAAGACAATGGCATACATTGCAAGAGTAAGCAATCCGAAAAACCAAGACAATGAAAATTTCGAGAAATTAATCAAATACTGCATAAAAAATGAACATTGGAGTGTATTTGAGCAGGCTTATATGACAATTCAAATTGAAACAAACAGAGGAATTGCAGCACAAATATTAAGACATAGATCTTTCACATTTCAAGAGTTCTCTCAAAGATATGCCGAAAGTACTCAGCTAGGTCAAATACCTATACCCGAATTAAGACGACAAGATTACAAAAACAGGCAAAATTCCTTTTCAGACTTATCAGATAATTTGCAAAAGAAATTTGAATCAAGAATTAGGGATCACTTCGAAAAATCTATTGAGCTATACGAAGAAATGATTGCATCAAACATTGCAAAAGAGTGCGCCAGATTTATTCTTCCATTAGCAACTCCAACTAGAATATATATGACTGGATCTTGTAGATCTTGGATCCATTACATCAAGCTTCGTTCTGGACATGGGACACAAAAAGAACATATGAATATAGCTAGAGAATGCAAGAAAATATTCTGTGATCAGTTCCCAATAGTTTCATCTGCGCTTGAATGGAGAGATAATCAAGAATGACTTCTTGGCAAAGAATTTGTAATTTTAACTCTAGTCAAAGAATCATTAGAAGGAAATTTACTAACTTCTGTAGAGAGAGGAAAGGAGGGGATAGACCTCTCATCAAGCAGAGCTTGAATCATTTTATCTAGTTGCTGTTCATCCCTAAATCCCAATGATCTTGTTACTAAATTACCCTTTTTATCAAACAAATTAATTTGTGGAATCCCATTAACCTCATACTTTGTCAAAAAATCCTTCCACAAATTATTATCAACATTTAAAAGTACAACATCTACATCATTAGCAAATTTCTGATTAATGCCAAGAATAGTTGGTGCCATCAACTTACAAACCTCACACCAATCGGCATAGAACTCAATAAGGGTTGGATGCCCATTGGAGATTGCAATATTAGGTTCTAGGGATTGTCTGGCTAGCTGCTCAAAAGGCGACTTGGCATTCATTCCTCCTCGAGCAAGAAAAAGAAAAGCAGTCAAAATCAATACTGAGAAAAGCAGAACAATTTTTTGCCATTCCAGAAGAAAGGTACTTCCCGAGGCTTTACTCGCCATGGTCAGGAGGCTTGTGAGAGAATTAGTTTCTAATTGATGCTAATGAATTTTCTAATAAAGTCATTGAACGAAATGACGACTTGCTAATCATTCAAGAAAGTCATTACTTAACGTACAAAGAATTCAAATATCCAGGGCATTAAGGTAAGGTTAGCTCATATTAGAAGTAAACTGAGAACAAGATCGATGGCCAAACCTGCGATACGTCTTGTTGGCCCTTCAATAGCTAGCAAAAATAATCTTGGTGTATTTGGTACAGATGGCATTAGAGGAAAGGTCGGAACAATCTTAACTCCAGCTTTAATCCTTCAACTTGGCTATTGGGCAAGTCATGCTCTACCTACTAAAGGGCCTGTGCTTATTGGGCAAGATTCTCGACTCAGCAGCGATATGGTTTCATCTGCCTTGGCTGCAGGGTTAACTGCTGCAGGAAGAGAGGTCTGGATTCTCGGATTATGTCCTACTCCCGCAGTCCCATATCTAATAAAACAAATAGGAGCTTCAGGGGGACTAATGGTCTCTGCTAGTCACAATCCACCTGAAGATAATGGGATCAAAATATTTGACTCCAATGGAGAAAAGTTAAGTCTTGAAAAGCAACAACTAATTGAGTCCAAATTAAAAGGAGAACCTATTGATGAAAAATTGAGTTCCAATCAAAACTCTTTTGGCAAGGTATACCAACGCAATGAACTATTAGATGACTACAAAAGCAATTTAATTGAATCTGTTAAAGGTAAAAGTCTTGCAGATTTACCTATTGTTCTAGATCTTTGTTGGGGTTCCGCTGCAGGGTTTGGCCGAGAAGTTTTTGAAGCTCTAGGCGCTAAAATCAAGGTATTACATGGACAACCTGACGGAAGCAAAATCAATGTCTCATGCGGGTCAACACAATTAGATCCATTACGGAAAGCAGTTCTTGAATCAGGCGCAGAAATGGGTTTTGCATTCGATGGTGACGCTGATCGAATGCTTGCTATTGATAGTAAAGGACGAATCATTAATGGCGATCATATTCTGTTCCTTTGGGGCTCAACACTCCAAAAACGCAATGCTTTACCAGAAAATAGATTAGTGGCAACAGTTATGTCCAACCTTGGTTTTGAAAGAGCTTGGAAGAAGAAAGGGGGACGACTAGAACGAACAGCTGTGGGCGATCAGCATGTTCATGCCGCAATGCTATCCACAGGATCTGCCTTAGGAGGAGAACAATCAGGACATATTCTTTCTTCTGAGCATGGACTAGTAGGGGATGGACTTCTATCTGCCTTGCAAATGGCAACGCTTTGCCATACCCAAAACCTTACTCTCGCAGAATGGCGTGATCAAAGCTTTAAAGCATTCCCCCAGAAATTAGTAAACGTAGCAATCCCGAGCTCTCAAAATATTCAAACTGAATGGAGAAAATGTGAGCCATTGACTGAAGCTATAGAGAAAGCCGAAACCACAATGGGAGCAGATGGGAGAGTCCTGCTCAGAGCAAGTGGAACCGAACCATTGCTAAGAGTTATGGTTGAAGCTAAAGACCCTGCAATTGTTCACTCTTTATCTACACATCTAACTAAAATTGCAGAGCAGCATCTTTCGGCAGCCTAAATTTTTCTATTAATTGATTTTCGAAATTTATTAAATGGAGAAATACTTTTTAGCTAACAGAGTATATTATTTAAACCATTATATTTAATTGTCAGATCACTTAAACTAGGGATATTAATAGCATTTCGAGTATAAAAAGCTCTATAAATTTCTTGTCCATGAGAAAGAGAGAATTTTTCCCTTTCAGTAGCTACAGGGAAAGGAGATCTATCAAAGTATTTATCACCTGTAGACCTAGAGAAACAATTGCTTAGATCAATCAATGATGCCATATGTTCAAAAACAGCAATCACATCACTTTGAATAAATAAAGAAGAGCCAGGCTTTAACGCCTTGGCTAAAGCTATTAAGAGAGCTGGCTGAAGTACTCTTCTTTTTTTATGCCGCCTTTTAAACCAAGGGTCAGGGAACTGAATTGAGACGATTTCCAATTGTCCCACTTGCAATAACGAAAGCCATGTCTCCAAGCTGATGTTTGCATTACAAAACAAAAAACTTAGGTTCGTTAATTCAGCATTCCTTCGATCACGTTCAGCGGCCAGAACCAATGGCTCTCGAATCTCCACTCCCAAGAAATTGCGCTCAGGATTCAGATGAGCCATTTCCAGCAAAAACCTCCCTCTTGCTGAGCCGATATCTAAATGTATTGGCAATTGAGCAATCTCAAAGAGATGCTCTGGTTTAGGCAGTTCTAAAGGAAGCTGAAAAAAACTACTCAATGGATTTACATGCTGGCGCATGGAAAGCATTCTTAGAGATTGAGTTTGATTGAATCAAACTAACGAGCTACCTAACTAAAATCAAAAAAAGATTGGTAAAAGTCGTCATGGGATTGATAATGGCCTCTTACGAACCAACTACGTGTCAGATTTTCAATACCGAATTCTCGTTTGGTTAATCTACCGCCTAGCAGCAACTTTTGCTGTGGGCCTGCCATTTATAATTCTAATTTGGGCACTAGTACAAAAAGAAACCTCAATGGTGAGGTTGATGACTATTTACTGGAAAGTGACGAGCTTGCTATTTATAAGCATGCTGTTACTGATTAATCAAAGACCTATTGGGTACATAACTGTTTTCATTACTCCTCTTCTAATGGTTATATCTATATGGTTTTGGGTGGATCTAAATGATGAGTTAGCAGACCTACCTCCATGGAGACCATTACCTTTTACAGTCAGGTTGTGGAGATGGGCTTTAAGTTTATTTGGAATTTTATTGGGAGGGCTTACATTTATAAGCCTTCCTTGCTCACGAAATCTGATTGGTACAAAATGCACGGCTTGGTTAGAAGCTCCTCAAGATCTACATAATTATGCAGAAAAAATCTTTGGATTTCTGTTTGGTGGAACATGGAATGAACCGCTAGCAGCCTTTCTTGGCTATTTAGCCCTAGTTGCTTATGGAGCTGGAATTCTTCAATGGTTGTTAATTCGCTTTCCAAAACACAGAAGAATTGCTGGTGATTTCTAGAAATGCAGTAAGCATTCAACAAATCCAACCAAATCACCCTTGGCCAAGAAATCAATTTAAATAATAGATTATTAAAAATAGAATTGATGAATAAAAACTAGATCAGCACTGCGGAAATTAGCAATTCAAACGCTTAACAACATCCATACACCTTCCACAAATACCTTTCAGTTCTAAATCAATCGAAAGGTCTGTTGTGTAATGCCAACACCTTTGACACTTTTTACCACGAGCTTTCGCTATTTCAATAACTCCAAAATGAGTATTTTGAGTAGTCATTATCTCAGCCCAAGGCTCTCCTCCTATCTGCAAATAAGAAACTAATAACCAGTCACATAATTCATCAACCTCACTATTGCCTTGCTTATGCAACCAATCCAGACAATCATCGAATTTATTCGAGTTAAGTTCAACTCTCACTGCTGCCTCTAAAGCTGCACCGAGATTATGAGTACTTCTACAATCTTCTAAAGCTCTATTGATGGATGTTCTCATTTCTCTCAACTGTTCCATTGGCAGAACTAAGGATTGATCTCTCCATGACTCTGGGGCTTTAGGCCAACCTCTAAGAAAAACTGATGCATCTACAACTGAATAGGGAATATTTTGCCATATATCCTCTGCCATATGACATAAGACTGGAGAAATTAAGCCTGCCACATTTTCAATAATATACGACAAAACTGTTTGGCAACTTCGTCGACGATAATCAGATGGATAGCTCACATAAAGTCTATCTTTGGCGATATCTAAATAGAAATTTGATAGATCCGAAACACAGAAACTCTGAAGTATTTGAAAGAACTTAGAAAATTCGTAATTTTCAAAAGCAACAGTCACTTCATCTATCACTTCCGCTGTTCGATGAAGCATCCACCGATCTAAAAGTGGTAATTTATCCACATCTACACTATCCTTCTTAGGATCAAAATCATGCAGGTTTCCTAAGAGATACCTAGCAGTATTTCGCACCTTTCGATAAACATCTGAAAGTTGCCTGAGAATGTTAGAACCTATAGGTACATCAACCGAATAATCAACAGAACTGACCCACAACCTAAGAACATCAGCACCAAAGGCTGGTTGCTGCTTCTTATTATTTCCACCCTCAATAATAACTAAAGGATCTACAATATTCCCAAGAGATTTACTCATTTTTCGGCCATTTTCATCTAAAACGAATCCATGAGTCAAAACTTTTCTATATGGTGGTTCATTATTTACTGCAACAGAAGTTAATAACGAGGACTGGAACCATCCACGATGTTGATCGGATCCTTCAAGATACAAATCAGCAGGGTATGGGAGTTCGTTACTTTCGCCTAGAACAGATGCCCAGCTTGAACCTGAATCAAACCAAACATCCATAGTGTCGGTTCCTTTTTTCCATTTATCAGACTGGTTTGCATAGGCTGACGGTAAAAGATCAGACTCATCAAGTTCCCACCAAATATCAGCACCATGTTTTCCTATAAGCCGTTCTATATGTGAAAGGGTTTCTTGATTTAATAATACTTCAGTGCCATCCTTAGAATAAAAAACAGGTATGGGTACTCCCCAAGTACGTTGTCTAGAGATACACCAATCTCCTCGTTCTCTTACCATTGCTTCTATACGATTTTTCCCAGAACTGGGTACCCAATCAACACAATTAATAGCTGCCATAGCAGGCTCTCTAAAACCTTCGACAGAGGCAAACCACTGCTCTGTTGCCCTGAAAATTGTTGGTTTCTTAGTCCTCCAATCGTAAGGGTAACGGTGAGAATATTCCTCAACTTTGAGCAATGCTCCAACTTTTTTTAAAGCATCAATAATTTCTGAGTTAGCATTTTTTAAAACATTTAATCCCTCAAAATCACCTGCCTCAGATGTCAAATAGCCTTTTTCATCTACAGGGCAAAGAATTGGCAAACCATATTTGCGTCCTGTATTGAAATCATCAATTCCATGACCTGGTGCAGTATGAACTAATCCAGTGCCTGATTCAGTTGTAATATAATCACCGCCAAGAACTATTTTACTTTTCCTACTCATTATAGGATTTTCGTAAACCACTTCCTCTAAAAGATCTCCTTTAACACTTGCACAGTTTTTCAAAGGAGATTGCAATGCTTCACTTACTCTATTCAATAATTCTTTCGCAACAATCATGAACTTATTATTCTCATCCAAAGCAAAAATATATTCTAATTTTTCATTCACGGAAATCGCCAGATTAGCAGGCAAGGTCCATGGTGTAGTAGTCCAAATCCCAATCCGAAAAATCTTTTTAAGGTCATTTTCATTTTGAGGAATCTCTAAACCTTGCCTAACGAGAGAATCACGTAACCGATTAGGCAAAGACAATACTGAGAACGCCACATATACACTTGTACTGATATGGCCATCAGGATATTCCAACTCAGCTTCAGCAAGAGCAGTTCTAGAGCTTGGGCTCCAATGAACTGGCTTAAGCCCTCTATATATATATCCCTTAAGGAGCATCTGTCCAAAAACATTTATTTGAGCCGCCTCATATTCCTTTTTAAGAGTCAAATAAGAATTTTCCCAATCAGCCCAAATTCCCCATCTCTTAAAACCTTTCATTTGATTAGAGACTTGTTTTTTCGCATATTCAGCCGCTTTTTTTCTTAGTTTAATTGGCGTTAATTGTTCTCGTTGTTTTTTATCTAGAGATTGAAGAACCTTCAATTCAATTGGCAGTCCATGGCAATCCCAACCAGGCAGATAACGAACCTTTCTTCCACGTAGAATGTGGTATTTATTAATAATATCTTTAAGGACTTTGTTTAATGCATGCCCCATATGCAAATCACCATTGGCATATGGAGGTCCATCATGCAAAGTAAATGAAGACCCCTGATTTTTAAAACCAAGTTGTAAGTCAATTCCTTTTTCGCGCCAAAACTTTTGCAACTCAGGTTCTCTCTGAGTTGCATTCGCCCTCATCCCAAAGTCAGTCTTTAAAAGATTTAATGTGTCTTTATAAGAAGGAGGCTGACTCTCGCCCATAGGTGTCTCTTTAGGCACAATCATTTCAAGCGAAAAGGTTATAAAAACTATTAGGGAGTATTTCCCTTAGAGCTAGTTGAAGCATTTGTGTCTTCTCTTTCATCTTTTTGTTGATGCAATTGCTCATTGGATGAAGGTTCCTCTGTGGTTTCTGACTTCTGTTCATCATTCTTTTCTGGACGCACCCACTTCTTTTTTGGAATAGAGGATCTAGGTTTAGGAATAACAACTTTAAACAAGTTTCCCAAAAGGCCTCCCAACTTGGCAAAAGCTGCGAAAAACTCCTTGATGCTTTTCGTCCATCTTGAGAAAGAATGCAATTGCATCTTTTCATCTTGAGACAACTGATTCCATCTACTTTGGCCAACCTCAAACCCAAGTCTTGCTATAAGGAGAGCTCCAACAGCAATAGCCACTAACAAAGGAGGGCTTAAGCGGTCACTGCTAGTAATCAGAATCAATCCCAGCACAAGAATTAAAGCACCCCAGAACCCATCTTTTGGACGGCTTAGCTCAGTAACAAGAAGAGGTAAAAGCAATACAGCAAAACCGACTAATAATGATAAATCTGCTATAAAAACGGCCAGGATCATAAGATTTTTTGGGCCTTAACCCATTTTGCAGCTTGACTGGACAAGAGAGATTGGCAACAAAACGAGCAAAAAAGATCTCTTTTGATTTCATCCTCAAACCTAGAAAGATATAGCCATTCGGTCAATAGAGCTCTAATAAAAGGTTTTGATTCAAAAAGCTAATCTCATCCAAACTACAATTTGCTTTGTAGCAAGTCCAAAAGAGTGAGCGAAAAATATTTTAGATGACTCGAAAGGCAATTTAATTTGATTCTCTTATTGAATATTATTAGCATTCAACGATGATAAAAGCAGTATTTATCATCATTTAAATAAGTTCCATTGTAAAAACAAATATCACTTCAAGTCTTTCCAAAGCCTAAAAAAGACCAAAAATTAATTAGATCAAATTGATAGTTCAGCTCTCGCAAAATAGACTTAAAATCATAGATTATTTGCTTTAATCAATAATGATGCATATATCTTAGAATTCTAATTAAATATTCTTTAAAGCCTTAATAACTCTTCTTTATAAAAGTAACGATAACATTATCAATGTTTTCCTCACTAAATTACCATTCAGGTGAATTGACTAGATTAAGAAACACTCAACCCACTATTGTTACGAAGAGTCTTAGCTCAAAACCCTTGAACCACCTCACGGAATTGGTAGACCCGCAAGTTTTAGATTCCTGGAGTGGCTTAGATACACAAGTGCAGAAGCTTTAGAAACTTCTAAGTCCCCCCATCTTTCATCTTTATTGATATCTACATCCATAAATGGCTGCAGATATCAATACCAGTTCCACGAACTATGCAACAACCACTTCAATTTATGCTCAAGTTAAACTTAAGCGGTAATCCAATCCGGCACGATTGAAGACCCTTAGAAATAACACTCGTCAAGTAAAAAAGCAATAATATTAATTAGTAAGCATTAAAGCCTGGGTACTGAGTGATGCCGGGAATGTATGCTTAAAAGGGTGCGGATGTGGCGGAATTGGTAGACGCGGCAGTTTTAGGTACTGTTGTCTTTGACGTGGAGGTTCAAGTCCTCTCATCCGCATTAAAGATTTACCCAAGAACCAGCTGCACGATGTAGTCAATCGCGTTTAATCAACCATGGCAGTCAATTTCCTTCAAAGAAGTAGCTTTTTTAACCTTTTCCTCTTGCATTCGCCCTTGGATATAATGCCTGTAAGTCTGAAATCGCTAGCAATCACTAGTGCCTAACTGCAGCAAAAAAGCTTTAGGTACCTGTGACTTCGCTCATAGTAGTTCAAGTCTCTCGATGTGCATCACAAATAGGCTCATTCAAGCAAGCATCAACATTGATAATGTGAGCACAAGTTACCTTGAAAACATTCACTTCTTGACTTGGTCAAAACTTTGGCTGTTTTGCAAGACTTCTTAAAGGCGATGTCACAGGAAATAAACCCTAAATCAAAAACGCAGGAAGGCAAATTGCTGACCTATTCTGACTGGCAAAAGGTTATCCAAAACTACCTAGATCCACCTAATCAGTGGAATCTCACCGTTGGGTTGTTCTTTGGAGGTTATGCGCTAGCAGCGCTAAGCATCTGGCAATGGTATCGAGGAACCTGGCCACTGCCTGTCTTAGTAGGTTTATCCTTCCTTGCTCTCCATATGGAGGGAACAGTTATTCATGATGCGTGCCACAAGGCTGCCCATCCAAATCGTTGGGTCAACCAAGCCATGGGTCATGGTGCAGCAATTTTGCTTGGTTTTAGCTTTCCCGTCTTCACCAGAGTGCATCTTCAACATCACTCACATGTCAATGATCCCAAGAATGACCCAGATCATATTGTGAGTACTTTTGGGCCAGTTTGGCTCATTGCACCAAGGTTCTTTTATCATGAATACTTTTTCTTTGAACGAAAGCTTTGGAGAAAGTATGAATTAATACAATGGGGATTTGAAAGAAGTCTTTTTGTTCTAATTGTCTTAACAGGAATAAAACATGATTTCATGAATGTCATATACAATCTTTGGTTTGGACCAGCCTTAATGGTTGGTGTTACTTTAGGCATTTTCTTCGACTATCTACCCCATAGGCCATTTTTATCTAGGAATAAATGGAAAAATGCACGAGTTTATCCAAGTAGATTGATGAATTGGTTAATAATGGGACAAAATTATCATTTAGTCCATCACCTATGGCCATCTATTCCATGGTTTGAATATAAACCGGCATATGAAGCCACCAAACCTCTTTTGGATGCGAAAGGTTCACCTCAACGTATAGGTATTTTCGAATCACGTAAAGATGGGTTCAATTTTTTATATGACGTTCTTTTAGGAGTAAGAAGTCATAAAAAAAATCGAAGCAAAATGCGACCTTTGGCAAAAATACTACCTAGCAATAAACTTCGTAAGAAATGGATTGGTTTATTGCATCGTACAGCCGTAATTCCAACTAAATAAACTAAAACTAGTCAGAAAGTATTTTAGGAACCCTATAAAAATCTCCCTCACGATGAGGTGCCTGATCTAATAAGTCTTCACGAAATTGGCTAGTCTTAACAGTATCAGTTCTAACTCTATTTACAACCTCAACAGCTCTAGTTGTGGGGTCTACATTAGACGTATCTACGTCCTCTAAGTGCTCAAAATAACCAAGAATCTGTTCTAACTGATTCGTATACTTTTCAACCTCCTCTTGATCTAATTTTAATCTGGCAAGTTTGGCAACTTTTCGAACATCATCAGAAGTTATATGGCTCATGGTAATTGAAGAAAGTCAAGAAGTTCCTTACTCAATCCTATCGCTGCTTGGTTCAAAAGCATCTCTCCATGCTCACTTTTAGCCAAATACGGGTCAGATCCCATTCGGCCATCAGGATATCTGTTGCGAAAATCCTCAGGCCCGTTTATAGGTCCCGATGGCGATGGAGCAGAAAGCGGTCTTTGCTTCTTTTGTAAACTTGGTTCCAAATGCAATGTCAAGGCTATTTCACTTGGTGTTGCATGTTGCCCCTCATTATCACCATAAAGCTCTTTTGCTAAAGAAAACACAGTCGGATGCATAAACCAATTAGCTAGCCTGAATTGAAATCTGGACGCAACTTGCAGTTTCCTACTTTGAACAGTGCTATGTGCCTGCATAAATGCTGCCTTTGCTGTCGCGATATTTCCTCCGTGACCATTAATTACAAAAATCCTTTCAAATCCATTACTTGCAAGTGACAAAAGCAAGTCATGCAAAACAGCTAACAACGTCGATGGCTTAAGACTCATCGTGCCTGGAAAGCCAAGATGGTGCTCTGCCATTCCAAAAGCCTGAGTAGGCGCAACAATTACTCCAGTCCTTCGGCCAACCTCACGAGCAATAGCCTCTGCTGTTAAAGCATCTGTACCAATGGCACCTGTCGGACCATGTTGTTCGGTGGATCCAATCGGCAAAATTATCCCCTGACACTCTTTGAGATATTCATCAACTTCTGTCCATGTCATCAAGTCTAAACGAGTCGAATCTGCATTCCTAAAAGGTTCAGATAAGGTCGATGAGAAATCTAAATTCATTGCAGTGAAGAGATATCACACAAAGTGGATAAAGCCAAAGTCTCACAGAAATGGTTTCTTAAAGTAAACTATCAAACTTGAAGGTAGTTCGGAAGATTTTTTCGCACATGATAATAAACAGTCTTCTAGATATAAAACGAACTTTCAATTACTACCGGACTATAAATGTATTTAAATATTAAAGCATCCTAGGAATGGAATTCAGCACTATTACCACAGAACAAATTTCCAATCTACTCCCAAGAGATTTTTTTTGTCGCCCTGCAGAGTTAGTCGCTCAAGATCTAATAGGCTGCATACTTGTGAAAAAGCAACCTGATGGAAATCTTCTTTCTGGAATAATTGTTGAAACTGAAGCTTATTCTCAAACTGAAGCTTCATGTCATGGGCATAAAGGTAAAACCAAAACAAATACAACACTTTTCGGTGAGCCAGGCCGATTTTATATCTATCTAACCTACGGCATATATCACTGCGTAAATATAGTTACTGATAAAAATAATTTTGCAAGTGGAGTTCTTCTGAGATCTATCGAATTACCAGGTAAGGATGAAAGAATTGCATCTGGTCCAGGTTTATTAGCTAGAATCTTTCAAATAAACAAAAGCCATGATGGTTTACCCATATCAATAAAGAGTGGTTTATGGGTAGCAGGCCGACCGAGCCAAAATATGCTAAAAATTGTTCAAACAACCAGAATTGGCATCTCAAAGGCTAAAGAATTGCCTTGGCGCTGGTATCTGCAGAAAAGCAGAAGTATCAGCAAGAGAGCTAAAGGAGATCGATGCCCAAAAAAATGAACAGTCGTAATCCATCCAATGGCCTTAATTCATGAGCCGCTGGGAACATAGGCATATCATTGATCTTTCAACATTCTCGAAAGATGACTACACCACAGTTTTGGAGCTAGCGAACAGATTCAAAGCTTTACCAAATAGTGGATCAAGAAAATTACCTGCATTGCAAGGTCGTTTAGTTACAACCTTATTTTTTGAGCCAAGCACAAGAACCCGTAGCAGTTTTGAACTCGCTGCTAAACGGCTTTCCGCCGATGTTCAAAGTTTCTCTCCTAGCACTAGCTCATTATCCAAAGGGGAAACAGCCATCGACACAGCCCTAACATATATAGCAATGGGTTCAGACCTTCTAATTATCCGACACAGTTCAACAAATGTGCCCGAGCAATTAGCCAACTACTTAGAAGAAAATGACGAGAAAGTTTCCATTTTAAATGCAGGGGATGGAATTCATAGCCACCCAAGTCAAGCACTATTAGATTTATATACACTAACTAAATACTTCAACCCTATCAACCCGCTACCAGATGCAATTAAGGGTAAAAATATTGTAATTGTAGGTGACATATTGCACTCTAGAGTGGCTAGGTCAAATATCTGGGCATTAACTGCTTGCGAAGCAAATGTTGTCCTATGTGGTCCCTCAACTCTATTGCCAGATGAATTCGAGAAATTTGTAGATAAGCCCCCGCCTGGTCAAAAATTGGACCCTATACATAAAAGGGGGCAAATCATAATAAAAAGATCAATAAAAGATGCTTTTAGTGATGCAGATGCAATTATGACTCTGAGATTACAAAAAGAGAGAATGCGCGAAAATCTTTTAACAGATCTAGATCAATACCATCACGACTATGGCATAACCCATTCAAACTTAAAATGGTGTACAAAACCGGTACCTATACTTCATCCTGGCCCAGTAAATAGAGGAATTGAAATAAGTAGTTCAGTCCTCGAAGACAATTCTATTTCTCTAATCAATGAACAAGTTAAAAACGGTATTCCAGTTCGTATGGCTCTGATTTATTTACTAGCAACTCAAAATTAATATTTCATACAGCAATCATAAATAACAAGGAAAATTACAATAATTTAAATCCTTCCATCAAAAGACCATAAAGAAAACCAATGCGAACAGCGTCAATCATTTTGACAACAAAAGTGTTTTTATCGTCAAATGGCCAATTGCTTCGTATGCGAACCAAAAACTCTAAAAACAATACTGCAAAAAAGGCTCCTACTGGATCCATCAAAGCCAAAACACCATTAATCATCCCAATAGAACTGCCAAGAAAAAAGCTTGACAGGAAAATAATTAGAAATAAGGAGTACCTTCGCCATGGATTAGCAGACCAATCTTCTAATCGATCAAATGCTTTCCCAAAGCTTTGATGAAAGCTTGTAGATTGAAGCTTATTTGGCATAGTAAAAAGGAAGAGAGAAACTCTCCGGACCTCTGATTAAGAATCCAAAAGATCTAAACACATTTATATCTTAAATCTATCGACTTAACTGAGAATTTATCAAATTACAAATAAAATTCTCTACTATTAGTTGATCTGAGCTACCAATCTCTTAATTATTCAAATAAATGGCTTGATCAAGGAAACCTCAAAGAATCAACAAATAAAGCCAAATTCAATTGGACTTTAAATTTACTTTTGACTTTCCTTTATTCTCTAGCGCTTCCAGAAGCGCTTCCATTTGAGTTAAGATCCCCCTGATTTCGCCTGGCTCAGGCAAGAGGTTTTCTTCAATCATGCTTTGATACATCTCCTTGAGTTCTAGACGAATGTAACGAAGATGACTTGAAACTTGTTCCCGCTTAGATTGTGACATCTAGAGATTTCCCTAACCAAAACTCTTTTGCTTCATTTAATAAGATCAAGATGCTTAAGAGAACACTCGGAAGAATACAATTCTGTTAAGAGCTAAACGCCTATCTGGATCTAAATAAAAATGAGTCCAAGATAATTAAAAATCAGTTTTTCATATTTACGCAAAAGACCTGAAATTATTTACAAATCAACACTATTGTTTGTGGAGAATAGGGGATTCGAACCCCTGACCTCTGCGGTGCGATCACAGCGCTCTACCAGCTGAGCTAATTCCCCATCTCTTTCAAACTAGCGTCCGACCAAAAGACCAACCCACAATCTAGAGAATCAACTCCAATATGTTCTCTATTCCAAATTGAAAGATCTTGAAAATATAATGCATAAGATCCATGCCTTCTTCAAAATATTTCATAGTGATTAAATTCATCTCAGCTCGCCAAAGCAAATACTCAAGAGAAGAGACATTTCTTGCGCTGAATTAAATTGCTTATATTGAGTCAACTCTCTCAATCAACCAATACCTACTTAATTTGATTTCTCAGTTCAGGGAGCCTTCAATGAAAAATAAGAAAGAGTATCCCTTGGCTGGTCGGCGTGTACTAATAGCAATAAGTGGAAGTATCGCTGCAGTTAAAGCTCCAACGCTTGTAAGTGGATTAATCAAGGAAGGGGCGGAGGTTCGTTGCCTGATTACTCCCAGTGCAGCCAAATTAGTCAGTCCCCTTGCCTTATCTACAATCAGCAGAAATCAATGTTTTCAAGATATCGATCAGTGGCAGCCACAAGAGACCAAGCCATTGCATATAGCCCTTGCGGAATGGGCAGAAATCATTGCTATAGCACCTCTAAGCGCTTCCTCTCTGGCCAGATGGACCCAAGGACTAGCAGAGGGCCTTTTGGCCAGCGTTTTGCTTGCATCCGAATGTCCAATAATTGCTGCGCCAGCAATGAACACCTCAATGTGGGAAAACGTAAATATCCAAAGAAATTGGCAAAGAGTGCAATCCGACCCAAGAGTTATTCCTTTGGCTCCATCTTCGGGCCTGCTTGCATGTGATCGAATAGGAGAAGGCAAAATGGTTGACCCAGATTTAATTCAACTAGCCATATCCAGTGGACTTATAGAAATAGACAATCATGATCATTTGCAGTTTGATTGGAAAGGGAAAACCCTACTCGTCACCTCTGGCCCAACGATAGAAGCTCTAGACCCAGCTCGGTTCATTACCAATAAAAGCAGCGGGCGTATGGGAGTTTTAATTGCTCAAGCGGCAAAGTTTCGAGGTGCCAGCGTTGAGTTAGTTCATGGTCCCCTACGAGTACCTCTCAGTTGGTTAGATGGCCTCAATAGTCATAGCGTTGTCAGCTCAGCTGAAATGCAGGAAAAATTAAAAGACCTTCAGCCCTCAGCTGATGGAATCGCCATGGCAGCCGCAATAGCCGATTTCAAAAAAAAAGGTGGGCCAAGCGAAAATAAAATCTCAAAAAAGAATTTAATAGAAACAATTGAAGAGAATTTTGAGCTTGTACCTGACTTATTGACAGAGATTGTTCTGAGGCGATCAGCAGGGCAAGTTCTGCTTGGATTTGCCGCACTGACGGGGGACGATATAAATATCAAAAAAGTTGGTAAAGAAAAAAAGCTGCGTAAAGGGTGTGATTTGCTTATGGCCAATCCAATTGACAGAAATGGACAAGGTTTTGAGGAAAATCTGAATAGTGGTTTTCTTTTAGGCCCAAACGGGATGGTTACACCTATCCCTCTTGTCTCAAAATTGGCCCTTGCGCATCAATTACTAGATGAAATGCTCCTTCTCGATCCAAATATTTCTCTAAGTAATTAAAAGTTGAAACTAATCGAGGATTCAGCCAAATCGTTCAAAAGTCTTACAAATAAAGGCTTTTAAGGGTTAGAGGCCAGATGATTTGTGTTTAAAGAAGCGACAGGTTGTTGAGAGCTTCAATAGGCTTGGCTTTAGGAGCATTTGCCCCCTGTAAGATCCCAACTGATTCATTGGGCGGTTTAGACCGCAGTTATCTGGCCATTCGGCTTCTTCTCATGCGATTTCGTCCCTTGCTGGCCTTGGTGCTGGCTTTTTGTCTCACCTTTGCAGCTGCCCCAAGCAGCGTCTCTGCCGCTTTCCCTCTTGGGAAAGAAAGAGGTAATACTGACTTCGGCGGTATCGTCAATACTGGCCAAGCGGGTGTTTGTAGAGCCCTGCCCTCTGGCTCTACAGGTTCCATCAGTGCTGATGGAAGCTTCAAAGAACTATGTTTACAACCCACACAGATCTTTGTGAAGGTTGCTGGAAACAAACGTCAGCAAGCTGATTTCCTTCCTGCAAAAATCATTAGCCCACGCTTTAACAGCAGTATTGATCAAGTCTATGGAGACCTTTCTGGTGGAAAGTTCACAGCTCAGGGTGGTATTGATTTCTCTCTAATTACAGTTCTTGCTCCTAATGGAGAAGAATTCCCATTAGCTTTCTCTGTGAAAGACATGGTTGCAAGTGGAGGAAAATCTATAGCCCCAGGAGAAACCTTTACAGGTTCGACATCCACTCCTAGCTACCGTACAGGTGATTTCCTTGATCCGAAGAGTCGCGCAAAAGACACTGGCGTTGAATATGCGCAGGGTCTGGTTGCTTTAGGTGGGGATGATGAAGACTTAGCAAGAGAAAACATCAAGCAAGATCTAGGTGGAAACGGGCAAATTACCCTTTCCATCGATAGTGTTGCTGGGGATGAATTCTCAGGTACTTTCACCGCCATCCAACCTTCTGATAATGACCTTGGATCCAAAGATCCTGTTGACGTAAAACTCACAGGCAACCTTTATGGACGCAAGGCCTAGTTAATCAATTTGGTTTTAGATCAAAGTCTGACCAAATGGAACTTTCAATAAAAAAAGGGGCCTCTAGAGGCCCCTTTTTTTATTGAAAGATTCTTTTCTCAAAAGCTTTGCACTTCTTTTGGGGCAACCATCTGGGAGAATCTCCTGAATCCCAAAACTTTTAATGATCAGCAGCAAAGCCTCTTCTGACAAAAGTGCAGGAGTTATCGCTCCCTATGGGGGCAATTTGGTGGATCTAATGATCCCAAAAAACGAACAAGAAAGTTTAAAAGCAAGTACTACGAAAAGTTTGGAGTGCTCAGATAGAAATGCTTGTGATGTCGAATTACTTGTAGTGGGTGGCTTCTCTCCTGAGCGAGGCTTTATGCATCAGGCTGATTATCAAGCGGTAGTGGAAGGTCATAGAACAACCTCTGGTTATTTATTTGGTCTTCCAATAGTTTTGGATACTGACCGTAGTGATATTGAACTAGGAGACTTAGTACTTTTAACCTACAAAGGGCAAAACCTTGCCGTTCTGACTGTCGAAGACAAATGGGAGCCTGACAAAGTATTAGAAGCCAAAGGCTGTTATGGAACCACTTCACTAGAACATCCAGCTGTGAGGATGATTGCAACCGAACGAAAGCGTTTTTATCTTGGTGGACAACTAAAAGGATTAGAACTGCCAAACAGAATCTTCCCTTGCCAGACACCTGCTGAAGTAAGGGCAACCTTGCCTGCCGGAGAAGATGTAGTTGCCTTTCAATGCAGAAATCCTATTCACCGAGCTCATTACGAGCTATTTACAAGGGCATTAAACGCAAACAATGTTAGCCAAAACGCTGTTGTGTTAGTTCATCCAACCTGTGGTCCTACTCAACAAGACGATATCCCTGGAGCAGTTCGTTTTCAAACCTACGAAAAATTAGCGGCTGAGGTCTCTAATCCCCGAATCAAATGGGCCTACCTGCCATATGCCATGCATATGGCAGGTCCCAGAGAAGCTCTTCAACATATGATTATTCGTAGGAACTATGGATGCACTCATTTCATCATTGGCCGCGACATGGCTGGATGCAAATCCAATCTAAATGGTGACGATTTCTATGGTGCTTATGACGCCCAAAATTTCGCTCGAGAATGTGCTCCCGAACTTTCAATGGAAACTGTCCCTTCTTTAAATTTGGTATTTACACAAGAAGAAGGCTATGTAACAGCTGAGCACGCAGATGCAAGAGGACTACATGTGAAAAAACTCAGTGGAACTCAATTCAGGAAAATGCTTCGTAGTGGGGAAGAAATCCCCGAGTGGTTCGCATTCAAAAGTGTGGTTGATGTGCTTAGAGCCTCATAAGAGCATCAATCCCATTAACATCCATTCAAGAGAGAAACAAAACCTTGAACAAACGATTACGCAACGTTGGTCTCTATGTGCTCATAGTGATACTGGTGATCATCTTTGGGACTGCTTTCTTAGATCGTCCAAATACTGCGAGCTCTACTAGAACTTTGAGATACAGCGACTTTATGGAAGCTGTCCAAGACAAACAAATAAGTAGGGTTTTAATCTCACCAGACCAAGGCACTGCTCAAGTAGTTGAGAATGATGGTGGTCGATCACTTGTCAATCTTGCTCCTGATCAAGACCTTTTAAAAATATTGACTGAAAATAATGTCGATATTGCGGTTCAACCAACTAGTCAACCCAACCCATGGCAACAGGCAGCTAGCAGCCTATTCTTTCCTATTTTGCTCCTAGGAGTACTCTTTTTTCTTTTCCGACGTTCTCAAGGTAGTGGCAGTGGAGGGAATCCAGCAATGAACTTTGGCAAAAGCAAAGCCAGGTTACAAATGGAACCTTCTACTCAGGTGACTTTTGGTGATGTTGCTGGTATAGAAGGAGCAAAATTAGAATTAACTGAGGTTGTCGATTTCCTGAAAAGTCCTGATCGTTTTACAGCAGTTGGCGCAAAAATCCCAAAAGGAGTATTACTTGTTGGACCTCCTGGAACAGGAAAAACCCTTTTAGCCAAAGCAGTTGCTGGAGAAGCAGCAGTCCCTTTCTTCTCTATATCAGGTTCTGAATTTGTAGAAATGTTTGTAGGAGTTGGTGCAAGCAGAGTTCGTGACCTTTTTGAACAAGCCAAAAAGAATGCTCCATGTATAGTTTTCATCGATGAGATAGATGCTGTTGGTCGCCAACGTGGCGCAGGCTTAGGTGGAGGCAATGACGAAAGAGAGCAAACTCTGAATCAACTTCTCACTGAAATGGATGGATTTGAAGGAAATTCAGGGATCATTATTGTCGCAGCAACAAATAGGCCAGATGTGCTTGATGCTGCTTTATTACGTCCAGGAAGATTTGACCGACAGGTAGTCGTTGACAGACCTGATTACTCAGGAAGATTTCAAATCCTCAAAGTCCATGCGAGAGATAAAACTCTTTCAAAAGATGTTGACCTCGACAAAGTTGCACGAAGAACCCCTGGCTTCACTGGAGCAGATCTTGCAAATTTATTAAACGAGGCTGCAATCCTGGCAGCTAGGCGAGAATTAACTGAAGTCAGTAATGATGAAATAGGCGATGCAATTGAACGTGTAATGGCTGGACCAGAAAAGAAAGATCGAGTAATGAGTGAACGACGTAAAAGACTTGTTGCATATCACGAAGCTGGGCATGCCCTAGTAGGGGCACTAATGCCTGATTATGACCCTGTTCAAAAGATTTCAATTATCCCTCGAGGACAAGCTGGCGGCCTGACATTCTTCACTCCTAGTGAAGAAAGAATGGAATCAGGACTCTACTCAAGGTCATATTTGCAAAATCAAATGGCAGTAGCCCTTGGAGGACGAGTTGCAGAAGAGATTGTCTACGGTGAAGACGAAGTTACAACAGGCGCATCAAATGATCTCAAACAAGTTGCGCAGGTTGCAAGGCAAATGGTCACAAGATTTGGAATGAGTGACAAACTTGGTCCCGTAGCACTTGGGAGATCCCAAGGAGGGATGTTCTTAGGCAGAGATATAGCTGCAGAACGTGACTTTTCTGAAGATACAGCAGCCACAATTGACTCTGAAGTTTCAGAGTTAGTTGAAGTTGCTTACCGTAGGGCAACAAAAGTTTTAGAAGACAATCGATCTATTCTTGATGAATTAGCAGACATGCTTGTCGAGAAAGAAACCGTTGATTCTGAACAGCTTCAGGACTTACTAATTCTTCGTGATGTGAAAGTTGCAGAATACGTCTAAATCCCTATCTCTAATATCTATATCATGACGATTATTGACTCATGATATAGATATTAGAGATATTTTCTACACTTAACTATCTACCACCTAGGGAGCTAGAAACTACTAAGAAAAATTTGCATGGGCCATTCAATCAAAATTCACTATTCCATATTTACTTGTTCAATAATTAGCCTAAAAGGATTTGATGGATAATCGATAATATCAAAAAATAATTTACATAATCAATAGAAATCAACTAAATAGCTATAACAAATAAACTAAAAAGTACTGCACTGTGCCTTTTGTCTCAACAAATGATCTGCAAGAACCAACGCAACCATCGCTTCGACCATAGGCACTGCTCTGGGTAATACACAAGGATCATGACGACCTTTTGCAGCAAGAGTGGTTGATTTTCCCTCTGAAGTAATAGTTTTCTGCTCTTTTCTAATAGTTGCTGTCGGCTTAAATGCAACTCTCAAAACAATAGGTTCTCCGTTACTAATCCCACCCTGGATACCTCCTGAATTATTCGTCGCTGTCTTAAGGGTGCCATCCTTTGTTGGAACAAAAGCATCATTATGCTCACTACCTTTCATAGTAGTGCCTGAAAAACCTGAGCCCACTTCAAACCCCTTGGTAGCAGGTAATGACATCAAAGCTTTTGCAAGATCAGCCTCTAACTTGTCAAATACAGGCATGCCAAGACCAATAGGCGGATTCCTTACCAAACATTCAATTACACCTCCACACGAGTCACCTTCGCGACTAATATCTTCGATGCGTTTAACCATTGATTTCGAAACTTCTTGATCGGGGCAACGCACAATGTTGGACTCAATAGCCTCCATCGAAACTTGATTCAAATTGACATTAGCTTCTATATCATGAATTCGTTTAACCCATGCGAGTATCTCAGTCTGATTAGTCTTGAATAGAAGTTGCTTTGCGATAGCACCTGCTGCAACACGACCAATAGTTTCTCTTGCGGAAGATCTACCTCCACCACTTAAGGCCTGAATACCATATTTAGCTTGATAAGTTGCATCAGCATGAGAAGGCCTAAAAGCTCGCTCCATCTCCTTATAGTCAGTTGGCCGTTGATCTCTATTTTTTACAACTAGGGCAATTGGAGTTCCAAGAGTCTTGCAACCAAGAACACCACTTAAAAACTCAACCTTGTCAGATTCCTTTCGAGGTGTAGTTATCTTGCTTTGTCCTGGTTTCCTCCTATCTAACTCATTCTGAATTTGTTCCAGATCTAACTCTAATCTTGGAGGACACCCGTCCAAAATCACACCTATTGCCCCGCCATGAGACTCACCAAATGTAGTGACCCGAAATAAATGTCCAAAAGTACTTCCCATAGAGAGCTCTTTCTAAATCAAGGGTAAGGAATTCACAGAAA
>QCFO01000008.1 GCA_003280225.1 Prochlorococcus sp. AG-363-K07
ACATGTCTGGTCCCATTGCAGGAGTCATCATTCCAGATACGCCGAAAGAGTCACTAAGCTGAAAAGCATCACCTAATGAAAGGTCTACTTGAAAGCCCGAGCTCGATAATGATCTAGGTATAGAGGCGATGGCCGCTTGCTGAATGTCATCAGGGCTGAAAGCCATGCCTTGTCCCATCCCAGGACCCATGCCGGGCCCCATCATCGGCATACCACCATCAGGTCCCATCATTGGAGTTGTTCCAGGCCCTATCGCTATACCATCAGGTCCCATACTTGGCCCAATACCTTGCCCTTCAGGTGACATAGATGCACCCATCCCTTGCCCATCACTTCTAACCCCCATCATTGACATTCCCCCATCAGGACCAACTGCTGGGCCGGCTTGAGACCCCATTGCTGGACCCATTGCTGGACCGGCTTGAGACCCCATAGCTGGACCCATAGCTGGACCCATAGCTGGACCCATAGCTGGACCCATAGCTGGACCCATTGCTGGCCCAGAAACCAAAGGTCCTGCAATTACTGGTGTTGAAAAAGGTATAAATGCAGCTGTATTACTTGGCGTATTATTAAATTGAGTACTTATTGATGTCGTCGAAGTTGATGATGTAGATGTAGATGTAGATGTAGATGTAGATGTTGTACATAAATTGCTGGAGCCTCCAGAACAGGTGGCAGAGCTAGCAAAGGCAGCATTGACGGTTAATAGACCACCCTGAATATCAGCTCCACCCGTAAATGTACTAGCTCCACTTAGTGTCAATGTACCACTACCTTTTTTGATGAACTTTCCGTATCCAGAAATTGTTCCGCTAAAAATAGAGTTTGTATTTTGGTCAACGGTCAGAGCTTTTGTGGAGCTAGGGTTGTTCTCATCAATAATGATTCTTCCAGCTCCACTAAGACTTCCGACTGTCAAGCTAATAGGGCTAACAAAAGTTGCACCAGAGGCAATTGATAAATTCGTTGCACTAGACAGCCCGGAAGTCTCGAGCATTGTCAACGTGCCGTCAGAAATTGTGGTATTACCGGTATAGGTTTGCGACCCTGAAAGTGTGAGGTTTGCAGAGCCAGTTTTGGTGAAATTACCAGTGCCTGATATTACCCCACTATATATTGAGTTTTCGGGTTGACTAATCGTCAAGTCCCCTGAGCCCATAGAAATATTGCCGATTCCATTAACGTTTCCATCACTTCCTGTTGAACCGGCATAGAAGCCTAGGTCACCACCAGATCGGATGATGTTTGCGTTGACGTTGATATCATTATCAGCTCTCAGAGTGAGGTTACCAGTCTGAGAAGCAGTGGTGGTAAACGTCGATGAAAATGTGATATCTCCAGATTCAATACCAGAATCGTTAGTTGTTGTAATAGTTACATTGTTACTTCCTAAGGCACTAGCAATTGTTGCAGGGTCTAGAACTGCTGAGCTGGATGTTGGGGTATACGTGTTAGAGCTTGTATCCATATTTAAATCTGAACCTGATGCAATCAAAATGTTATATGGGTCTAGAAGCCAATATCCAGAGGAATATTGATCGCTGAAGGTTGATGTATCAACATCTGATTGATTAATAAATAGGCCATAACCCGATGTCTCAACTAGTCCACCATCTCCACCATATCTACCACCACGAGCTATTAAATTTGCAGCTACATTAGTAATAGAATCTGGATTTTTCACATCACTCCAATTCACAATCGTCCCACCTTTGCCATGATCGGTCGCCGAGGCATTCAATAAAGCGCCAGATTCAACAGTTGTTTGTATCGCCTGACGAACGCTTCGATCACTGTTCTGCCAACTCCCACCAACCTGAATCAAGCCGCCGCCAGTGCTACCAGTGGCAAGCAACTTGGAGTTACCATCCACGTTGACTTGATCAGCCGTCAGCGTGAGGCTTCCACCGTTCCCATCAGCTGAACTAACGGAGAGTCGGCTGGCCGCTACCTCTAAAATGCCTCCAGGTGCATCAGCAAAGAGGCTTTGATCAACTGAAACATCAATTCCTTTGAGCAAAATTTTGGGAGTATGATTTATGCCATTTTTTGTTCTCTGAGAAGGATCATTGCTCAAGCCAGGCGAACCAGTCAAAGGATTTGATGAAACACTTGGAAGATGCATTGACTTATTGCCAAAGACATCGAAGACGCCATTAGAATTAAATCTTAAAGAAGTGGCAGTACTAAGAGTTAACTGGGAAACATTTATGAAATTAGCACCAGATTCAAGTCGAATTCCACCAGGTGAGACCCAAAAAAGATTCGCTGGTGAAGATAAGCTTATTGGCTTGTTTAAGAAAGTTCCTTTAGGAGCAGTAACCCCAACCACTAGATTGCGCTGACCGCCAGTATCAAAATTGACATTTTTAATTGCACCACGAGTATCAAATGAACTAAAACGATGAAATCTGTTTTTTCCAGCTACTGTCCCGCCAGTTATTTGGCATGTGCCGGAATTACATCCACCTCCGATACGACCATTGACTTTGGTATTCAGTCCATTAGAGCCTGCTGATCTAATCTCAGCAGAAACGGGCCCACCCAGGCATGAAAAAATCCCAAAAGCAACTCCAAGACAGAGATAAGTTTTTACTCCTTTAGAGGCTTTCATGAAAATTTCATGCTTTCACCATTGAATTGGCAGGTTAATAGGTTCTTTAATGCTTCGCATCTAACTTAAAGAGGTTTCTTTACTTCTAATTGATGATTTAATAATTAAAAATTCTTTGTCCTTTTAGGTGATTCTATTTGTAGGTCAGATTCTGCTTTCAACGCTTGTTCCCGAACCAGCTCCAGTTCGTTTGCCACAAACATCACCAATTAAAGAACAACCTACTAAAAGTGCCCCTGCTCCTATATTTCAAAAAGCCCCCAAAAAACCAACCCAATCATCTAAACCTATTGAGAACGCACCAGAAAACAATAATTTTGATTGGTTCCCATCTATTAAAGGGAAAACGCCTTACACCTCTGATCAAATACAGTTGATTCTTCGTTACTGTAAAAAAGATGAGCTTTCTGAGACGCTTCGTTCTTGTGCAGCAACCCTTACTGCGAGTTTGATTAATGATGGCTATGTAAATAGTCGAGTATTTACGCTATTGGAAGGTCCTAATGGAGTTCTAGAAGTTGTTCAAGGTCAGATAGCTGAAATTCGAATCAACAGCGAGGACACTTCTTTAGCTAGAGAAGTCAGAGAAGAATTAAAAAACCTTACTGGTGAAGTGCTTCACCTCCCTACGCTTGAAAAGGCCTTGATTGCAGTAAGAAGCATCCCAGGAGTAGGACAAATCACTGGAAATATCGGACGTCTAGGAAGCGATGCGACTAAAGCTGTTTTAAATTTGACTGTTGACCCATTAATATCCCCTTGGCAAGGAGAATTGAGTTTTAATAATGATGGAAATGCTGGCACTGGTGCTTGGAAGACTAGTGCAACGTTTATCAAACAAAACCTCGTTAAAAGAAACGATAGTTTTATTGGTTCTGTAGAGCTAAATAATGATTCTGATGCGGAATTAGGAGCAGCTGTAACTTCAGCAACTTATACTTGGCCGATTTCAAAAGAATGGAGATTTACTAATTCATTTTCGTATAGTGAGAGGTATTACGTTGAATACACAGATTCGTTACGAGATATTAGCTTTGAAACAACACAAATTCTTAGCCAACTTGAAAAGAACATCTATAGCACTTCTAATCAAGAATGGACTGCATTTGCCGCTATCAATGTAAATACAACTGATAGTTATCTAGCTAAAGAAAGAGCTGATCTTGTTTCTGGTGCAGGAGAGGAAGGGTGGGTAAGAACTGGACATCTTAAGGCAGGAATTAATTTTTCAGGCTCTCATAATTCAGTATCTTGGACAGGAAATGTTTATGGTATGCAGGGTTTAGCAGGAGTAAGCAATGAGAATCAGCGTTTCGATCTCTCTGCAGATGGTATTTATCCCGGAGAATCTAGAGCAATAGGGACTATGACCAATCTGGCATGGACAATTAAGCCAGGTTTAGGACTAAATATAGGAGCGGGTGGCCAAATTGCTTTTAATCCACTTATTAGTAGCATGAGCTTCGGTATTGGTAGTGGGGCAGGAATCAGAGGTTTGCCAGGTAGCCTTACAAGTGGAGATAGTGGGTGGATCGGGACAACTGAGTTAGTTCTTACAACTTGGCAGAAAGCTGAAAAAGCATTTCAGATAGTACCTTTTATAGGTATGGGAGGTGTGCATTCGGATGTTCTTGGCACAGAAACAGACGACACGGCTGGTGCAGGAGGTGTCTTGGCAAGATTCGTTAAACCAAAATGGGTTATGGAAATAGGTTATGTCGACTCTTTCAAAACAGATGACAATTCTGGAGTATGGAACGATTGGTGGCTAGGAGACGGAATTTTCTCAAGTATTAAAATCCGCCTATAAGTAAGTCAACAAAAGATCTTATTAATCGATTGATATGTTTTTATTTCATATTTGTACGCTATTGTTTTGCGCTGAATAAATTTGTCAATTAGCGATATTAAGAAAAAACTTCTTAGCGAGAAAAAGATTAAAATCTAAAAGTGACAATCTAAATAGAAAATCGTTGATAGGATATAACTATGGATTTTAATTTCTTCAAGCTTGCAGAAGGCCCCTTAAAGAATTGGGTACATAGCAGTGCAAAAGTCATCTCTGCTCAAAAAGAAGAAATACTTATAAGCGAAGGAAAGGACTGCGAAGAGATTTATATTTTGCGTCGCGGCGAGTTAGCCGTAACCACCTCAAGTAAAGGTGGTGAAGAAGTTTTGTTAGCGAATCTTTGTGAGGGCTCTCTTGTTGGTGAAATGTCTTTTCTGGAATCACGACCACCTGTGGCAACTGTAAGAGCCAAGTTAGGTAGTGAAGTGCTTGCTCTTGATAAAAAGCTCTTGATCAAGGATATAGCGAATGATTCTGCGCTTGGCCGTTCTTTGTTTCATCTGTTATCACAAAAGCTTTCCCAACAGATTCAGGATCAAAATACGTTAGTCCATACATTTTCAGGCAGTATTATTGAACCATTGCGGAAGGTATTAACTTTATTTAGCGATCTAGCAGAATCAGATGTGAATTGGCTTTCAAAAAATGCCGTCCTGTATAGACTTAGGCCTGATCAAATATTAATTCATCAAGGTGAGACAATTCCAGAACTCTTTTTGATTCTCGCAGGCGATGTCAGTGTGAGTATTCAAATCGATGGACAAGAAAAAATTGTTGGCAGCTCCACGAGAGGAGAGCTATTAGGGGAAATGTCTATGCTTGGTAGTGAATATACTCTTACAACAGCTACAGTTAGAGCTGAAAGTGGATTAGAAGTTATTGGTATCGACAAAAAGACTCTTCAATCAAATATTGATTCTAACCCTAGTTTTGGTCTTCGTTTTTATCGAGGTATGGCAAGAATGCTTTCACAACGTGGCAGAGATCAACTTGTAAGTATGGGCTTGGCTTCAATTAGTACTGAGAAAGAATTAACTGATGAACAGAATAATTCCAACGATGTTATAGATTTTGAAATGCTTTCTGGTATCACTACTGCAGGAACGAGATTTGATTGGTTATGTAAAGAATTTCAGAATAAAACCGCTACTACCCTTAGATAAATCAACTAATGCCTAGAACTAATCTTACCGTTGGACAAACCATAAAATGGCCCCAAAAAGAATATAGACTAGTTAAAGGAGAACTAATTTTAATTGCAGAATTAACGAATGAAGAAGGTATAATTCTCCTCCGACGTGGATTAATCAGTTTCAAAGCAGGTTGGATAATCCCATCATTTAATCCTGATACCACTGAGCTTAAATTTCAATTTAAAGCTGTTACCGACACTTTCTTAGAAGAAGTAGATTCAACAAATTCAGATGAATTAATTCAAACTAATCAAGATAGTCGAAATTATCAAATTTGGTCTTCAATAATAAATCAATTAATTAGCCAGAATTTAGATATTTGGAACAAGGGAGTTATTAGACAAATTAAAAGGCCTGTGCACATTGTAAAAGCTGAATTTACCCAACACATACATGAGCTTATGTTGCAACAGGTCCGACAGCAAAAGGAGAAATCGGCTGATTATGAATCAATTGATGCACACGCCGAAAGACGTTTATTTCTATCTTTTGAAGAGGGAGATTCAAGCCAATCTCAATCACTGACAAAAATTAAAAGTTTTTCTAATTCTGGTGTTAACTCTCAAGATCCACTACTCGCAGCGTTGCAACTTATTTCTGATGAATTAGATAGAACTATAACTCAACCGAAATTATCCCCATCAAACCAACGTGAGAGATTATTTAGCATTCTCAACTCTAGTGGTTTCATATATCGAGAGGTACTTCTAAACGAAATAGCACTAGTCAATGACTGTGGACAGCTGATTGGATTCTCTGATGACGATGATAACTCTCCAATTGTACTTCTTTCTAGTAGGGATGGGTACCAAGTCTGGCAACCTGCTGTAATGGATTGCCCTCTTCCAATTAAGGAATGTAGCCAAGTATTAAATCAACTTAATCCCCGTGTAATTAGTGTTTTTCCTGGATTTCGGAAAGAGGATTTAACGACAATGGGCCTATTAAGGTTCTCCTATGGACAACCACAAAATACAGAGACTTTCGTTTTCACAGGCTTATTGCTAGGCCTTGCTCTTGGCTTTGTGCTATCTATCGGGAATGAAGTTGGTGCTGCAAGATGGATATTTGGGATGGGTGCAAGTGGCCTTCTCGTTGGCGGCACATTAGGTGTACTAAGTGGTGGTTTCCGAACTGCAGTAGGTGTAATGCTTCTCGCAACTTTATTGGGCCTATTAACACCTACATTTAATACGATTATTACAAATCAGGCTTTACCTGATAGGGATTTTCTCCTCCTCCTTCAGCTAGCTGGCATCCTTTTTATTGCTGGCATGACCAGAGTAGCTTTGGAATGGACTCAAAGCCGAGCTCTACAAAGTGCTCAACAACGTGGAGCTGTTCGCTCGCAATTTGCGGCTATGAACAGACTGTTGACATTATCAACAGATTTCTTCCGGAAATATACATTTGGCGATGTTCAAATGAGGTTTGCGGCACTTGAGCAACTGAAAGGGGAAATTCAAACTCTTCTTGAAGGAGGCTTACTGAAAGCGACTCTTACAAGTATTTATATACTTTTCATGCTAAAGATCAGCGTGAAATTGACTTTGTTGGCTCTTGTAATCGCTTTAATGTTGCTTGTTCCAACAGCCATTGTGAGTTTGCAGTCCAGAGCACTTATAAGAAAACAACAACTTGTGGCAGGTGGAGCCCAGACCCGCAACTTGGAATTAATTAGCTCAGTTTCAAAACTTCGACTTGCAGGAGCAGAAGCAGCAGCAGCTCATTGGTGGGGAGACCAATTTAGGCGTATAACTTCCCTTGAAATGGCCAGAGATGCAAAAGAAGGAGTTTCAAAGTTGTTGCAGGGCGTAATGCCAAATCTTGGAACTTTATTGTTGTACATCGTTATTAGCAAGCTTGCCTCAGAAGCACTTCAGAGTCCCAGTGTTAACAGTCCGAATATTGGTGAATTGCTCGGATTCTTTTCAGCTTTTGGAATATTTATCGGCTCAATGGCAAGCTTGGCTAACTTATTTGTGGGCGCATTTGATGTGCCAATGATTTATAAGCGTACTCAACCAATCTTGGAGGCGATTCCTGAATCACTTGATGATCTTGTCGATCCTGGTGATTTACAAGGTTCTATTGCACTGGATAGAGTTAGTTATCGCTATGAACGAAGACAACCTCTAACTCTTCAGCAAGTAAGCATTAAGGTCAGCCCTGGAGAATTTATTGCTTTAGTTGGTCCATCAGGGTCTGGCAAAAGCACAATAATAAGAATGCTTCTGGGTTTTGGTGACCCTGAAGAAGGAACCGTTAGCTTTGATAGCCAACCCCTCAAGGGATTGCGTAAGGATCGGGTACGCAAACAAATAGGAACTGTGATGCAAAACTCAAGCATCATGACTGGCACTATATTTGAATGCATTGCTGGTGGAAGCCTGATCTCTCAGGAGCAAGCATGGGAAGCAGCAGAACAGGTAGCAATTGCAGATGATATTCGTCAAATGCCTATGGGGATGCAAACTTTCCTTCCTGAAGGTGGTGGTACTCTTTCGGGCGGCCAGCGGCAAAGGTTGTGTATTGCAAGAGCCTTAGTAAATAGTCCAAAAATCTTGATTTTTGATGAAGCGACAAGTGCTCTAGACAACCGCACACAGAGGTTAGTTACTGAAAGTCTTCAGGCTATGTCAATTACCAGAATTGCTGTAGCGCATCGGCTCAGCACCATTCGTAACGCCGATAGGATTTATGTTTTGCAAGCCGGTCAGATTCGGCAAGTTGGGAGTTTTGATCAACTGATGCAGCAAGAGAAAGGCTTATTTGCAAATCTAATGAAACGACAAATGGCCTAATCCCCAAGGTTATGTCTACCAATTTCCACTTCTAACCCATATGTCACTCTTCCGAAAAAAAGCTCTTGATGCTCTCAGTACTCCTGAACAGCTTGATCAGCCAATGCAGCTTTTGCGGCCTGGCCATTGGACTTTGTTATTAGCTCTTGTTGGATTTGGTGGATCCATTTTGCTTTGGTCGATTTTGGGTCGCTTACCAATAAGGATCCATGGAAAAGGAGTATTGACAACGCCAAATACCATGCATCTCCTCCAATCTGAGGCATTCGGACGAGTTAAAACTATGAATGTGGATGTTGATATGTGCGTTAAGCAAGGAGACACCCTCGCCACGATTCAACCTGTAAGATTGCAACTAGATGAGAAAAAAACAAAAGAGGAATTAACTAAGCTAATTCAAGATGATCAAAGTGAACATAGATACGCAGATCAGCGTCTTGATTTCCAACGCCGTAAGTTGAATCGTCTAACAAAATTAGCTGACCTAGGTGCCATAAGTCTTCAAGAGCTCGAGCAACTCCAACAGGAAACACAGACACTTGAATCGCAAATAGTAACCGAAAATAATCGCCGTGATCAAAGGATTCAACAACAACAACTGACGTTAGGTCGAATCAGAAAGGAAATTAGTCAAACGGCTATTGTGAAAGCTACCCAAGATGGTTGCATTGTTGGTAGACATGTACAAATTGGGCAATTAGTTCAGCCAGCTACGACTTTGTTTGAACTAAATGCCAGTAACAAAAATGAAGAGTTAAAGAGTTTGGGATTCTTTGTGGCTCAAGATGGAAAACGTTTACGCCTAGGTCAAGCAGTTCGAGTAACTCCTACAACTACTAAACAGCAACGTCATGGTGGTATTCAGGGCGTAATAACAAAAATCAGCCCATTACCTGTGAGCCAAGCAGCTCTAAAATTAAAATTAGGTGATAATGCCACCGTAACAAGTGTCAGTCAACAAGCAGGAGCCGCAGGTGGGGGATTAATTGAGATAACAACATCACTAAAGAAAGATTCAAAGACAATCAGTGGATATGACTGGGGAGGAGGTAAGGGCCCGAATCTTGTATTGAGTTCAGGTACTACAACTATTATCAGTGTGATAGTTGAAGAGAGAGCTCCAATTAGTTATGTCATTCCCTTACTGAGGGATATGAGCGGCATTTATTAATCAACATTATTCACTAAAACCATGAAACTTTGGAAGGAGATTCAACAAATTTGGATTGCTAGAACTGCCAGGGTAAAAGGGAGTTGGATACGTACACCGACAGTTCTCCAAATGGAGAACACTGAATGTGGGGCAGCATCACTGAGCATAATTCTGCAGCACTATGGGAAATATGTTCCACTAACTCAATTACGTGAGTTGTGTGGAGTATCTCGAGATGGAAGTGATGCTGCCAATCTTCTTTTGGCTGGGAAAAAGCTTGGATTAAAAGGTAATGGTTACAAGAAAAGTCTTGAAGCACTTAGATCAATGAAGTTGCCAGTAATTCTTTTCTGGGAATTTAATCATTTTCTGATTCTTGAAGGATTTGTTGGCGATAAAATCAAGCTCAATGATCCTGCTGTTGGTCCCCGTTCGGTATCTGAAGAGGATTTTCAGACGAGTTACACCGGAATCACAATTAGCCTTGAACCAGATCATCAATTCCAGACTGGTGGTATCCGTCCATCAGTTTGGCCGATCGTAAGAAGAAGAATGTTAACAGAACGATTTGGATCACTTTTCGTATTAGTAACAGGACTTTTATTAATTCTCCCACAGTTGGTAATGCCTATATATGCACAAATTTACTTAGATGAAGTGATTGGTAACCAGCTTGATCAATGGATAAAGCCAATGCTTTGGGCAATGGCAATAACAATTGTTTTCCAAGCGATTGTTCAGCAACTTCAACTCATTGGCACAAGGTCTCTTGAAAAACGCTTGACTAGACGTTTTGCCGCTCAATTTGAACGTCATGTATTATCTCTTCCAGAAAGATTTTTCTCACAACGATTTGCTGGTGATATTGCAGTTAGAGTCCAATACAACAATGCGATCTCTGAATTTATTGCAAGTAGATTAATTCCTTTAATAGCAGGGTCAGTTCTTTTGATTTTTTATCTCATATTGACTCTCCTATATAGTCCAATACTTGGTCTAATAGTATTCGTAACAACAGGACTTAATGCCGTTGCTGTAAGTCTTAACCTCAGGTTCTTAAATGATGCAAGCTTACAAATTAGTAAGGACAGTGCTAAAACAGGAGCTATAATTATTAATGCTGTTAGAGAAATCGAGTCTATAAAATCAGCTGCGCTTGAAAATGATATTTTCAAGCGCTACACAGGTTATCAAACTCGCCTTCTTAATTTTAATCAAAACGTAAGTATGCGAAATACTCGCATGGCAATGATACCAAGTATTCTAACAACAATTAATGAGATTTTAATTCTAAGTGTTGGTTTTATCCTTGTACTTAAAGGGGAGCTGACGCTTGGAATGCTGTTAGCTGCCCAGACTATTGCTTTGAGCCTTAAAGGTCAAATTGAAAATGTTATTAACTTTGTTCGTGTATTGCCAAGCTTTGCTTCAAATGTTCTTCGTCTTGAAGATGTTTTAGAGCAACCTATAGACCCTGTCCTTGAATCGAATAGGAATTCAAAGTCTTTCCCAACCGAAATAGATCGACTTTCAGGTGCAATTGAGATTCGCGATATGAGCTTTGGCTATGTACCCGTGAAAGCTCCATTAATTAAAGAATTAAACGTCTCTATAAAGCCAGGTCAGCGTATTGCATTTGTTGGCGGAAGTGGATCGGGTAAAAGTACCATCGCAAAGCTTATTGCAGGTCTCTATCAACCTACTAGTGGCGAAATTCTTTATAACGGATTCCCTTTGATCAAAATCCCGAGGTCTATAGCAGTAGCTTCTCTGGGAATGGTTCAACAAGAAATAGCTCTTTATGGCTGCAGTGTTAGAGAAAATCTAACTATGTGGAACTCTTCAATTCCAGATGGAACACTTATAAAAGCATGTCAAGACGCTCAGATTTTACAAACTATTAGACAATTACCTGAAGGCTTCCAAACAAAACTGGTAGAAGGCGGCCGCAATCTTTCAGGGGGACAAAGACAAAGACTTGAGATTGCGAGGGTATTAGTGCAAAATCCAGCAATACTGATTCTTGATGAGGCGACAGCAGCATTAGATGCAGAAACAGAACGATTAGTTGATGAAGCTTTTCGACGACGAGGTTGCACCCAGATCATTGTGGCTCATCGGCTTAGTACAATCAGAGACGCTGATGAGATTATTGTTTTAAATAAAGGTGAGGTAGTTCAAAGAGGAACTCATCTTGAAATGTCTAGGTTAGAAGGGAGTCCTTATCATGCATTATTAAGTGAGGTCGCAGAGAAAAGATAATTAAATCTAGCTACAAATTATTTAAGGGTTTTGTACTTAATACACAGAAAACAGGGTATTATTCAATACAAATTAAAGGTATCATAAATAATATTCTGTAAGATATCTTTCGCTAAGCTGATTCATTTTTAATAATGCTTCTAACTAGAAAAAAACTAGATCATTATGGAATAGTTTATCCACAATGATCTAGTTGAAATACAAATTCAGTAAGAATCAGAAGAAACTTATGAGGCTAATCATTAATAATTAAAGAAACCTTTGGTAGGAAATCAGGAAAGCTTTCCTAAGGGGCAGGAGGCGGAGGAGGATCTATGTCGCCATCAGGTCCGGAGTCGCCACCAAAATCACCCGCTGGTCCTCCTGGTCCTGAGTAGGCGGTATCTGGCCCACCTCCTGGACCACCCCCTGGTACACCTGGGAGATCACCAGGGCCATTCCCTGGGAAATCACCAGGGCTATCTCCACCAGCCGCACCTGAAGGAGGCATACCTGGGTCACCACCGGGGTAATCACCAGGAGGCATACCTGGGTCACCACCTGAAGGAGGCATACCTGGGTCACCACCGGGATAATCACCAGGAGGCATACCTGGGTCACCACCTGGAGGAGGGCCTCCGGCATCAAAGCCTGCCATGCCTCCTGGCATTGTTTCTCCAGGCATGGGAGGGAGTGGCTGTTCCCCTGGGGCATACATTCCTGGAGGCCTGCCTTCTCCCCCAGGCGCAGGTCCTCCAGGACCGGTCCCTCCTGCTACGCCAGACAGTTCGTCTAGAGATAAAGCATCAGAATCGTCTTCCGACCCTTTTGTTTTTGGCGACTTATCAACCATGGAAATTTTCGATACACCAACCTTCTTAGGAAAGTTCTTCAGTTGCGTCATCCAAAATGTAAAACAACTTAGTCACTGAAATTATTTAGATCAGCCCCAAAAATTTGGCCCCATCGCACCATTCCTTGAATACCTTGAGTAATACTGCCTATATATGACCATATAGAAGTCCCTTGTTTTGTAAGTCCAGTTAATATCATTTGTGTTTATTGGTTGTAGATTTTGCTTTATCACTTGCAGGAGAAGAGTGCAGATGTGATTTTGGTAGCTCTTATAATGGCTCATTTTGTTGGTGACTTTGTTCTTCAAAGTGACAGGCTTGCTGTTGAAAAGTGCCCAGGATCTGATATAACAATTCGTTGGTACTGGTGGATGCTTGGACACGCATCATGCCATGGCATATTAGTATTATTTATCACTGGGTCTAGTGTATTAGGAATTTTAGAACTGTTATTTCATTTCTTTATTGATTATTTGAAATGTCAATCTAGGATAAATTTTGTCTGCGATCAAATATTGCATTTGATAAGTAAGTTTCTTTGGGTCTATCTATTTTTTAAATTGCTTTAAGGTTAATTAGGATTTGATTTGATAAAACTACAAATCGTTATTGGCTATGATGAATAGGTTGGAATTCTTTACTAGTAGTTTGATTTGCTACGGAGTTGATTTATAGGGGATAAATTGAATAGCAATAGAGCTAATTCCGATTTAAATGCATCTTATTCATTTTAGCTGGCCATATCTATCTTTTTAGTCAGATTATCCGACTCACAAGTGCTATTGCTATTTTGTGAATTCTTATTCTAAGCGTCATTAACATATTCCGGGTCAAACCAAAATATCCAATGGCTCCAATGAATAAGACAAAACTCATTGGGTTCGGAACAAAAACTTCAACAATATTTGAGACATCAAATCCTAGGAAGGAAATCACAACAAATATCCTTCCCCAGTTAGGTATCTGCAAAATTTATTACCGCTTTGGATAAGCGAAGTAATCCCCTATGGGTTCCTCATGGAATTGTCCTGATGAGATGCATGTTGAGTTTGCCGATTCATTACTTGATTCTCTGACAAGTGCGAATAAGGAGAAGTCTTTGCCTGAATTTTGAAAGTTGTTTTCTGTTCTGATATCGAATCTATTAGCAGTTGCAATCCTTTTAATATCAAATTGAACTAAAAATGTTTTCTATAAATTTAAGAAGCCATGAAATAATAACTTGCGTCAAGGTGAATTGATGCTTTGTGATCGCTTATTTTGAGACTAGAACGCTCTTTCCTGTTAATTAGTTGTTTTTATTGGTATAGGTATTAACGATTTCGTCATTATTGGTCGCTTGTTTTTCTTTTCTTTTGGTGTTCATTCATCCTTCAACTTATCAACTCAGTAATTCTGCAGTGGCATCTAACCGCAGTTCATTTCCTTGAATTTTACCTAGTTCTTAGCCATTGAGGCTAGCCCTTTGATTCCAATTTAGATGGAATCCATGTCAATGGAAAATTCTTGAGTTACACACAAGAGATTGATTCAATTAATGTTCCACGGGAATAAGTAGGCGTTGAGCTTATAGTGGAATCCAGTAGAAAAATAAAACACCAGAATTATTAGCTATTTCTATGGTAACTATGCTTTGAAGAGAGAAGTTATTATTTGCGCTATAACAAGAGGTTTATAAAGAGCAGATGCTCTTTATATCGTCTCTAAAATTAATCATAATCTCTATGGTTCTAAGCTTTACTAGCAATGAACGGCTACATTCTGTACATCGAATTGCTGGCCTGAGAGGTCTGCGTTGTCAATGACTATTTTGGAGTTATCCATTGTTAAATTATCACTCTTGCCCAAATGAAGACTGAATAAGTCTCGATTGATTCTTTAAAAGTCATCTAAGACGAATCTGTAGCGGCCTTTCAGTTTTATATCTACTAATATAAGAGCAGAAAAAGCGAAAGCATGATCTTCTCAGAATTTTTGTTTCTACTATAGGACTATAGTTTGGAATGATCTTTGGAACTATGTTTTCAGAAGTTTTATTTTACTTCAATAAATGGAGCTCTTGTAAGGCAACTTTGTTTATGCTGTTCCAACTTCCTCGCCTTTTTCTTATGGTTACTCTGTTCATGGCTACCGGAAGAAGTAACGCAGTTTTGCTTAAAGGTTTTTACTGACAAGTACAAATTCAATAATTTCAACTTGCCTTCATAACCCTTGAACTACGCTCTTAGAATAATTTTACTAAGATATAAAACATATTGATAACCAATTTTAGGAGGAATTCCGGATCCTATTGAGATAATTTAGGTAGTTAACACTCTTATTTGGTTGGCATTAAAAATCAGTTCGCAATCCTGCTAACGGCAGCACGTGCCCTGTTCAGAATGTCACCTTTTAAAGGTATATAACCAAGTTCAGGAGCCTTTGCTTGATATTTATTGCTAAGTAATTCATTTAATGCTTTTTGAATCGCTATGGTTTTAGAGCCATTGCCTCTCTCATAGGCCAAAATCCAGGTAAGCGTTGCAATAGGGTAGGCACCACGAGTATTGGGATTTGGATTTTGGCCAGCTAGATTTTGATCTAATTCGATTCCATTGAGGGCCGCTGCCCCAGTTTCTTTAGTTGGCTTTAGAAATTCACCAGACAGGTTTTGTAGAGCAGCAGCTCTTACATTTCCCCTGATGTACGATTGATTCACGTAACCTATGGCTCCAGGAGTTTGCCTGATAATTCCAGCGACACCTGCATTTCCTTTGCCACCAACTCCAGTGGGCCATTTCACTGACTTGCCAGTCCCTAATGTCCATTTAGTTGAAAAAGCTTGCATTGAGTTAGTAAAAGCCTTTGTGGTACCAGAACCATCTGAGCGATGAACCCAAAGCAATTTCCCGGCAGGACAATTTAGTTGACTCCAATCTGTAATCTCCCCCATGGCAATCTTTACGGCTTGCCTTTGAGTCAATTTGAGGTCGCAATCTGATTTATTGTAGCCAAAGGCAATTGTGCCTCCAACCATTGGAATCTGAACTAATCCGCGAGCTACCTTCGCAATATCTTTGGCTTTCATCGGATCATCTGAAGCACCAAAGTCGACTGTTTGGTCTATAAATGCTTTTCTTCCTGAGCCGGAACCAACTGCTTGGTAGTTGACTCTCGGACCACCATCTTTAGCAAGATCTGAAAACCACCGAGTGTAGATCTTTGCGGGGAAAGTAGCTCCTGCGCTGCTAAGAGTGTTGTTTGAGGTTGAATCAGAAGAACCGCAGGCGATAGTGCCAGCCCCAAGGGCTAGTAATGATAAATAGGAAAGAGCCTTCTTCGCGAAGGTCATGACAACCATTGAGCATCGGCTTTCATACACTAACCAAAAAGTGTTGACAGGACCTACTAGTGTTTGTTGATATTGTGAAGATGTAGCTTTGAAGCTTCTTACAATAATTCTATTGAGGCGCTTAATATCATGTTGAGAGGATGTTTAAACTCAAGGTTTATTGTTTTGCATCACAACGCTTACAGCATCCATAAAATTTAGATAAAACTTGTTAGTCGTTAGGTACCAAACAGCCAAGAATCAAAGCATGCCGGAGTGCAATGCTCTTGCCCATCTCGAGACTTATAGCACCTTTCAATTCCCCACTCCCTCTCAATAATTTTCACCTCCACTGTTTCCTTAGGTACAGGAGGTACCGCTAAATGTGCTCGATCCATACGAATTTGCAACTATCCCGTTCTAACGCTTGAGAAGGGTGAGGCAATAAGCAATTTGGCGGTTTCTAGTGAATAGAATCTACACTTTGTTCATAAACTCAAGGCGTTTTTTAGACAACTTAGGCTTTAATAAAGAGATGGAACCATTCCTCACTACTAGCACTAAAGCAGACTTGCTATTTGCCCTTGGTGGAGTGGGAATATTGATTGGATCGTGGTTTTTGGGGCGTTTTATAACGGCTGTCTGGCGTAATAATCCACTGATCTGGAAAGGCGGCAATAATCAACAGGATTTTGAGTGAAACCCTGAAGATAACAGTGCATGCTGTGAGTGTTTTGTGGAACTTAGGACACGCATTGTTTACTTTTTTAGCTTGAGGGTTTGATCCGGGTAGTTCTACTGCAAATGTCTTAGCGGTTATTGACACATTTGTCACAGTTGCCGTTTTACTTTTTTTTTCTAAGAAGGGTGATGGGTAGGAGCTTTTTAGGATTGAGATCAGCATCAAGTAAGCTGTATCCAAAGTCTACATTTTTTAGATTTTTTAGTGTTTAACAACTATATGAGCTTGAAATAAAAGCGTATCATTAGTCACTAAATCTAAGTTCTAAAGGTTGCTACAACTACGAATCTACGACAATTACAAGCCAGAAAGAACTGATTCTAGAACTCTTTATTTTATTGATGAAATATATATTTACTTCGCTATGTCTCAAAAGTATGAACTCTTCGGATTGTTGGTTCGTATTGGAATGACTGGAACTTCTCTTCCATTCCAGTATCAGAGTGGATTTCTCAAAGGTTCTTAAGTTGGATGGACGAATGACTCGAGAATGTGTTTCATCTTCTTTGAATTCTCAGGGATAGATTTGTCTTTACGGCACGTTTCCGTTATTGCCCTTAATGTAGGCATTGTTTTGATGTTGCAAAAGAGCAGATTCCCTTTGCTCTTATTTATATGAAACGTTTTTTCCTTTTTGTACTAACTGCTGGACTTGCTTTCCCAATAGTTTCCTGTAGTCAAAAAAAAGATACATCTCAAACTGTTGAGCCTGTGGTTGTTGAGACGCTTATTAGTACCACTAAATCATGGAATGGAGATTCCTTTCAGTATCCAAAGGGTTCAGCGCAAATGACTCTCCAGAAAATAATTGCGCAGCCTGGATTTAAAACCCCACTTCATTTCCATCCTCAACCTGGCATTGTGTACTTAATTAGAGGGACTCTTTCTTGTGCGACTAGTGATGGAAAGTCATTAGTAGTGGGGCCAGGGGATAGCTTTGCTTCACCTCAGAAGACAGCTCATTACTGTGAAAACACTGGTAAAAAAGAAGCCCTGATTTTTGTTACTTCTGCTGGCGTTGAAGGCAAGAACATAACTGTATCCATTAAATAGATGAAAAAGAGAAGCGAACTCAAAATCAGATCATCCTATGAAAAAAATTATTGATTGGCACCGATCACTTGTAGAACGTGCTCAAGAGCAACTTGGGTTATCTAACTACGCTTTATATCTCTCTGGGATTCTTGAAGGTGCTTTCTATATGTGGGTAATTTTAAAAGTGACCCCTTTGATTTTTGGGACGCAGGCGAAGTTTCCTGATTTTTGAAAGTTGATAAACTATAAATACACCACATAGACCAAGACCTGAGAGATGTTCTCTCCAGGAATGTAAAGGAAGTTTTGTGGAAGACTTGCTTTGAAGGTAATTAGTCGAGACGCTAGCTAAGAACGCAATTTCCTGATGAATTGGACGCCTACTAATAAGCAAAAAGATGACGTAGTCACCCCCACTTTCTTGGATATAGTTGAGTCTTGTAGTCAACTACAAAAACAAGTTGATTGCCCTGATGAATATGTCCAATCGCTTCTAAGAAAAATTGCTGATACATGGGCTGCTTAGCCTTCGTTAAGTAACAGCGCAGCATTTTATGTTCAGGCCTACTTTATAAAACTATTTTGTTCCACGCTTTAGTAGGAAGTCGCAGGTAAAGCTTTCAACAAAAGATACACTGATTATCATCATTGCTAGTCCCATTATTTTGAATGAGTCTTCGTGTGATTTAGGGAGATTAAACAAGGCTTTGGATTCTGTCGTCTCAATCTAGATCTATAGGACCCTATTTTGAACTGGACCACCATATGAGTTCCGAGAATTTCATATCCCCTAACTTGTACTGTTATCCAATGATTGGTTTTCTGCTTTTGAGTTTTCGTCTTTCGGTAGTTGCAACCAATCACTACTCCATTTAGTAATCGTCATTAATTCAGTCCAGAAAACCCGAAAAAAGATCTCTTTCTTTAAAACAGGGGATAGATCTACCCATCTGCTTTTTCCTGTGCCTCCGAACTGTTTTACTTTAAAGTGTCGATAACCTTCTCGCTTGCTAGCAGAAGTCCATGCATGATTAGGTGGCCATCTTATTTATTTTAAGAAAGGTAGAAGCTTCATCAAAAAATCAGGGAACGAACAAAGAATTAAAAGGATCAGCCTACAAACGATAGCAATAATTGCAGCATCACTGGGAAAGTCTTTCCATTGTTAGGGCACATTCTCTGACATTTCCCGAAAATAAATTTGCACAGTTGAGACCCCTTGAATTGAGCGTTTGGGTTGTTTTCATTTAATCAACAGGAATATTTAGAGAGCATTAAGCATTCTCCTTCTTGATGAAGTTAATGTAAAATTTTAATCTAAGTATTCCAATTGAGACTGAATTCAGTGTCTTTACTGAAATTCGAGTTGCGTATTCTATTATCGACTAAGGTTTCTTTTAAAAGGACATTAGTCGTTTAAGGAATTATTGCTAAATTTGTAATCATCAACTAAACAACTTTTCTTAATGTTGCCTTGTTGTGTTTGTTTGTTCGGATAGTGAGTTGCTTAAATGACGATATACAAAGACCTCATTGTAGAATATTTGCAGTTGCTAAATATAAACACTTCTTGATTGAGTAGTCCAGCAATATTCATTACCTTAGCCAAATACGATCAGCAAAGTGGCCAATTGCTTTTTGTGATGTCTACTATTTGTTGTTTAATAGAATAAATTAACTTCTTTTCATGAGTGACTGGAATAGACAAGCAGAAAGGAAGTGCCCATCATTTCCTTTTGAAAATGAGGAAGGCTTGTCGACTTTTGATTTAAACCTAATCCATAACCATCGTCAGAGGCATCTTCCTTTCTTGAAGCGAAATGAGAAAATCCCTTGTACAAGTAAAGTCAAGTATTTTTAGAGGGTTAGTTAGATTATTGCTACAAGCACATCGCATCCTTATATTATGAGTGAATTGAGATCCAATAATAGTAGTAGTGGTTTGATCCAATTATTGATGGCATTTTGGATAAGACTTCCTTAACAGGTAAATTGTACTTTTAATCTTTCGACTGTTGATTGCTCGCATGACATTTTTAAGTACCATTCATGATTACGCAGCTAGAAGAAAGTGAAAACACTGGATGCCTACAGAATTGATAATTGACTGAGGCTTGACTGGTGCGTGGGCTAAGAACATCATTTCATCAGGTCAAAATCTAGTTCAAGTCCTTGCTCTATTAATGAGTGCTAAAAGCAAGTTTCTATTAATTGCACCCCACTCAAATAGCTCATTCTTCTCTTGCTATAGCTGTGGAGACAACTCTTCTTCTCGGCGTTTGGTTGTAAAGATCGCGATTGGTTGAATTTAAAGAATTAGCAAACGAAGCCTTGACTAGTTGACATGTACACGCTGTAGCTGCTAGTACAGGTGTACTGCTACTTTTCAACTTGTTCTGATTTCCTTTGTCTATCCAAATTTTATGGGTCTGGCGGGATGCTGGTAGCAGCGGAGTCTATTGGAATTCTCAAATGCCTATGTATTCATTTCCGACAGTAGTGCCTCACAAAAGGTATGCAGACGAAGATCAATGGGAATACCTCGAAGAAGGTTGCTTCCAAAAACCACGTTTAACTCTTGTTTTGCTGACATGCCAACATTTCTTTTTTTGCACCGAGCAACATTCTCATTCGCTTCTTAGTTGCCATCTCAAGCAAAGCCTTATTCCGCGTGGTGCACATTTAACTTCATGGTGTCCCTTTTGGACCCAGAAAAGCTCAAAAGTGGCTTTTATATATCCTGAGGCGGTGTAAAGCTATGGCTCCTGAAGGCTGGTTAATTGATCCAAAGGCTCAAGTCCTTTTGTTGTTTCATAGAGATCCGATGTCATGTCAACGTTTTCCAAAGTTTTATATGGACAAATGGACTGCTACCAAAAATGGAACTCCTCATTTGTTTAAGAACCGCAGAAAAGTTGAGTTAGAACCTGCATCAGAGACATGGAGTGAACTGATCCAAAATGGTTGGACACAAGTTAATGAACTATTTGGGAATGCCGCATGACTAGAGAAGACCTGACATTACGCATCACTAGAGCGATGTATAAAGATCGTCGCACCTCCCAGAGTTTTAATACATCTCAAGCTATCAGGAGTTATTTTTAAGGTCTTCAAATGGCTGACCTGATAGGTATAGCTAGTTATACGACATCAGTATTTATGAGTGAGAAGCTGTTAAATGACCGCTAACTAAGCTCTTTATATCTGTACTAAATAGTTATTTATTGACCACAGTCTCATGATCTGCTAGGTGTAGGTATAGGAATCCACGACCTAATGTCTCAATTGAAAATCACTGTCAGTGCCAAGGCAGATGCCATGATCGCTCAGCTTCAAAAAGAAATCTTCAATAGAAGACGTAAGAAAATCACTGCGGAAGGCGTAGTGGAGTCTTTAGTTGAAAGTGGTGCAAAGTCTCAGTCTGACAAGCGTTTTGCTGCTTCTTGGAGGAACCTCATTAAGGATATTGAGAAGGCAGCCAAGGTATCTGAAGTTCATGGCAACAAGCCCGCGAACATCAGCTCAGAAGAGTGGGCATTAATTCTTTCTCATCGAACTCGTAAAGGAACAACCGCTACAAAGACTCCTGCAAAAAAAGCAGTTATTAAAAAGACAACAGTTAAAAAAGCTACAGCTAAGATACCAGCAGGCAAAAAAACAGTTGCTAGGAAGGCAGCTCCAAAAGCAGCAGCTAAACCAGCTGCAGGAAGGCCAGCCAGACGTGCAAGAAAATCCAAAAAAGTATCTTCAGCAGCAGCAGCTTGAAAATCTTTTAGTCAGATCCGGCCAAGCGGCTTGAAAGGTGCAATGCCTTTCTCTGACTATTTCGACTTACTCCTAATGAAATATCAGTGTAGAGACTGTGTCTATGCCTACTCTCCCGAGAGAGGCGACCCTGCAAATGAGATACCACCTGGTACTAAATTTGAACAGTTGCCCGAGGACTGGGTTTGCCCTATCTGTGGGGCGAGGAAAGGGCGATTTAAAAGGATATGAGCTTTTGTAAGATTGTAAATCTATTTTTAGATTTGATTTCAGGTTCTTCTATAGGTGCTGACTATTTAGTTGGGAGATTTCGTTTAATTATTTCCCATGCTTCCAAAGCATTATCTGCGTATTGAAAGAGCTTAAGGTGATTGTCGTCAATTAGGCCGGAATCTGCAAGTAGTTGAAAATTTATCGCTCTGGACCAATATTCTCGTCCGAATAAAATTATAGGAATAACTTTTTTCATGCCTGTTTGACGAAGTGTGAGAAGTTCAAATAGTTCATCTAGTGTTCCAAATCCACCAGGAAAAAATACAGCTGCAGTAGAACGCATTACAAAGTGGATTTTTCTCAATGCAAAATAATTAAACTTAAAACAAAGTCCAGGTGTAATAAATGAATTTGGATACTGTTCTTTAGGGATGTTGATATTTAAGCCAATTGATTTGCAATCCGCATCAAATGCTCCTCTGTTGGCCGCTTCCATAATACCAGGACCACCTCCAGTGACGATGACATTAGAGCAGTACTCTTGTGTTTGATTCTTTCTAGAAACAATTCTAGAAAACTCTCTAGCAGAATCATAGTAATGAGACATTGAATTTAATATTTTTAACCTATCTCTTTCCCTTTTTAGTAGAGTAGATCTTGGTGCTTTTTCTAATTCTCTGAGTGTCTTTTCTAATTTCTTTTTGACAGATACCTTATCTGTAATATTAGAACCTCCGAATACAATAATAGTTGAAATGATTTCTTCTTTTTCTAGTATTTGCTCGGGCTTGCTAATCTCAAGAAGCATTCTAACACCTCGCATTTCGCTAGTGTTTAATAATTCTATGTCTTCGTGTGCTAAGTGATAAGAATTTGAGCTGAGAATTAGTCGCAGATTATTATTTACAAGATCTATATTATCGCTACGATCTTTCTGTTCCACCATAGTCTCCTAATTGCTCTTTAGAGCTTTTTACTATACTAGAGAGATTTATCCTTGGTATAGGCCTTCCATTAGGGCCTGAAGGCTTTGTTCTGCACAATCTACCTTCATCGACTGACTTTTATTATAGGGTTGCTGTTATTATAATTAATGCTAGAGAGAGTGTAACCAAAGATTTGCTTCTCGTAATTGATAAAGGCATCATTGTCTGTATTGTTATTTTTGGACCACTTGTAAGTGCTGATTTGTAACCCTTTTTAGAATTCCTTTAATTTCTATTGCTGAGAACTCATGATTTGAAGAGCCTTTTAGAATTGTGTTACCTTTCTTCAGTTAAGAATATCAATTATTTGTTTTTTTCAGAACTTCTTGCCACTGACTGACTTAGCTCAAATATCTAGTTATCTGCGGAAATAAATCAACTAAGCCGAAGGACTCTTTGAAGAGTTGATTATTAATGCGTTAAACAGCTTGTATGACTAGTCACGTTCCTATTGAGAATTTGGGAGCAAAGATCTAGATTTAATTAGCTTCTAGTTAATGTCTGTGCGGGGTCCGACTATGCATTCATTCCTATGTTGGTAATAATGTGCCTGTAGCAACTGATCCACAATTACGGTTCTCCTTAATACGTATACCTTATTTTGCTTTCTTAAGAAGACAACAAGTTATTAGACTTTTTTCAGGAGGTTGTCAGCTAAAAGCTAGTACAAGCTAGCTGCATAGAGTTTGGCGAGCCAATAAATACCCCTATGCAGTAAAGATCCTGTTAGCTAAAGAAGAGCAAATGATCCCCATCACCTGGTCGCTACAACGAGCTTAGTCGCTGTCAAGGAATTTGTCATCGGCAGAAACACGCTATTTGTGGGGTGACTTCTGTAAATCAACAGAAAAAACACTACTTCTAGGGGGTTGATTTTAAACGCAATTTCTCTTAGAAAGTAAGTTCCCCATCACCCAGGTCCGACGCATTTCGCAAGGGCCTTTTTTATTGGATCTAGGCCTCTTTCTGAGGAAAAAACGCTGCGCGTAAACCCGCATAATTCATGTTTACAGACTTTGAATAGATAGGTGATCTGCCAACAGTTGAAGTCTCCAACTAAGGAATTGGAGTTTTCTTACGGCTTATGTAAGCTTCACTTCGTACTTGGCTTGGCAGTTCAAGCGATTTTTTTGAACAAAGATGAAAACCCGAATCAGTTATTTTCTACCAGTAGGTAATCCAAGGGATTGCTTCATGTTTATTCAAGCCAAGTGTTGGCGCTATTTATAAGGGCGCTCCACGCTAGTCAAATAGTTCACCATAGAGACATAGATGATTATGAGGATAATAGAAAGCAGCTATGAAGAGGATAGTTCTACCTTTGATTATCTTTAAAGCAGTTGTATCCCCAGCCAAGTATTAGATTTGTAGCTAAAAGGCAGGCCACTAATGACAAAGATCAGCAAACCACACCAATGAAAAACTTCCTAAAGAAGTTCTTTGAGCTGTGCAAGGCGTACCAACAAGAGATCCCCCCACACAAGGTGGCAGAAATCCTTAAAGATTATGCGGACAGGTTGGAGTGATGAATCCATTTCTAACTTCCATGGCATTGCTAGCTGTTGCTCTTGCAGCAATCTCTATTTGGTGGATAAACATAACTCTGAAAGAAGGTAGAAAGGCAGTCGAAGAAAGCAAGGCGGATCTAGATTAAAAGAATGCGAAAGTACTAGTTATAACCTGACTATCAAGAATATAGTTATATAGCTGGAAGATTACTAACTTCGTGCAGAAAAATCACAGAAAAATTCTTTAATTCTTAGAATTTACTCATACTAGTTAGAGAATGGCGATCATTCCTGTATCGTCCTATTTTTGAGGTGCTTTGGTTTCAAACTGATTAAAAATCTATTCATTTAATCCAAAAAAGTTGTTCATACTAACTTTTGCAAGTTATAGAAAAGATCACGATTTGTGCAATTCTCAGAAAAAAGCGGCGAGTTATTGGCTGGGCTGGAGACTGGACAAAAGAAAACCCGCCGAAGGCGGGCTCTTGGAGACCCAAAGCAAGTGTTTCCTTGTTGCCACTGCTCGAAGGATCTCAACTCCTCACTAAAACTATAGTTACTTATGGAATAGCTTTTTGCAAGGTCTAGATTCAATAAAAAAGGCCCTTGCGAAATGCGTCGGACCTGGGTGATGGGGAGCTTACTTTCTAAGAGAAATTGCGTTTAAAATCAACCCCCTAGAAGTAGTGTTTTTTCTGTTGATTTACAGAAGTCACCCCACAAATAGCGTGTTTCTGCCGATGACAAATTCCTTGACAGCGACTAATCTCTTTGTAACGACTAGGTGATGGGGATCATTTGCTGTTCTTTAGCTAACAGGATCTTTACTGCATAGGGTCTTTTTATTGGCCAGAAGTGATCTGTTGAATATCTCGTACCTTGCTGAAGGGAGTACTTCCTGTATTTTAATAAGGTTCTTTTAATATTAAACAAACTTTCATGGGGGTACCATTCAGTTTTTTGGAATGTAAGGTCATTTATCTTTCGGGGTTTGTATAGAAAGCTTTTCTGATACTGCTGCATATCTTAATTATTTCAATCCTTAGCGCTAATCAAGCGGTACTTCATAGACAAACGTCTTTAAGAAATTTGTAATAGTTAATTCCATTTAGTCAGTGTGGTACACATTATGAATGATGGTTATCCCGGTATTTATTCTAATTGTCTATTTCCTTTTGAGAGCCCCAAATTGTTGCACCATTGCTCTAAATTTGAATACTTCTGACCATTTTTAGTGGAGATTGATTTTTATCTTTGATTTTATCATTGCTAGAAGATTTGATAAAAAGATTAACTCTAAATCATATAAAAAGAGAGCCTAGCTTTTGATATGTTTTAAGGGCCCTCTATTTCCATTGGATCTATTAATTTAAGAGATGAGCTAATTTCAGCGGAATTGATTGACTATACCAATTCACTTGGATCCTTAGACTTAGTAAGTAATCACCTTTTACTTTAGAGCTGTTGTCCTGGGCTTACCGCTATTAAATAGAGAGTTATGAATATTACCTCTCCAAAGCCTCTTGTGGAGCTCTAGGGTTGGAGGAATGACCAAGTATCATTGCCCTTACTGCTCATCCAATTATCAGATTCATCGGGAAGGATCTGATGGCGTCAAGGTTTGTGGCCATTGCGGTGAGCCTTTAATGTCAGTCCCCTTTCTTCCGTTTACTCGGATCCTTGCCTTAATGGCAGCTGGAATATTCACTACTCCTTTATTATTAACTGGATTTGTTTTTGTTCATGATCAAATCAAGAAAACTCCAAAGCCATCTTTATTAGAAATTTCAGTCAGTTGTACCAGCAATTCTTTTATAAAAGAAGATATCATTTTCCTCTCTAATTTTAATTATATCTGAGTAGATATTACTCTTTTGCTCTTACTATTCCTTTATGATTCTATATAAATAGTTTAATTTTACCTATGCTTTATTAATAAGTATTATAAGTAAAAGAATTAATTTGTTTAAATATGATAATGCGTTGAACGGCGCTTCTTTGAGTTTTATATGGACGTGTATTGAAGTTGATCGATCTGCCGCCTTCCAGATTAATGTCCTACGTTTTTATAGATTATAAGATTCCCCACTAACGAAGAGTAATAAATAAAAGTAACCAACGTAAGATAGATATAGGAGAAAAGCTAATAATCATTTTTCTTGCTTAAGCTATTCCTTATAGCCTTTCTAAGTTTTATTTTTCAAGCATGGATAGACTTTTCTGTAGCTGCATTTCAATGAAGCAAAATTCCTAATTGGTTCTTTAAATAAATTTACCTGCTCACTTTTGATTTGATATCATGGTTAAGTCTAAATGTTGACTCAATCCTAGAAATTACTACAAAGGAAACATTAATAAGATCATCTCTTGTCCTTATTGGTCTTATTTTCTTAATCCAAGATTTTGACGATACTAGAAAACTAGAATTAGATAATTCCCAATTCAATAAGTAGATTAATCTCTATTTTTGTGACTTTATCTCCATTTAACTTTTATAGCGATTTTGTCTCTTAATCCTTTTATAGGAATCATCTTTGCTAGCTGACTATCAATTTGCTTGGTGACCCTTTCTTTGAGTAATGCTATTAGGTAGACAAGTGCGTTAATTGCCAAAAGGAGAAGAATCCATATGTAAAAGTATTGTGTAGGATCAATTGTTATGAAAGGATGTTCCATACGTAAAATTTAAATCATTGAAAGTGTATATATCAAAATAGCAAGTCTTCTTACTTTAGCATTTAATAGATCTTGCGGATCTCAGGATGTTTTTTGCTTAGTTCTTTCTTATGCAACATAATCTCCATAAAATACTTCTCCCAAGTATCTAAACTACTAACCTCAAATGGTTTACTATAACAATGATTTTATACTAACAAGTCCCTTCTATTGGGAATTTATGTTTTCATCTACCAATAGAAGTGCAAAACTAGATATTCAGAATAGTCTAAATAAACCTTATCTACTTAATGATCACGTCCCAGGCTATATTCCTTAATAGGACTGCATGGCGTGGCTAATATGACCAGCATTTACTGGTGAACATGTACGACCCTTTTTTGAAACCTATATAGCTACACCTTTAACGAATAGTTAACAGCGCATACCTAATAAAAGATAGTACATTATTAATCTTAAATTAAATAATTGTTCTTATATAACTCGTCAAATACTCTTGCACCTCTTGCTTGTGTGCCAATACCTAATGGATTGACCTCATCTAGTACAGCTGCAAAGCAGGTGATCCAGTAACTTCCTTCGCAGACCTTAGCTTTTTTACAGATGTGAGCAGGAGCAATTTCAGTACATCCTTGCGAACGAGAGATGTTGATACTTGCGATTTGGGATTCCAGCTCAATATCCAACAACTCAGCCTCTTCCTTGGTAATCTTTGTTCCTGCAGCATGACATTCAAGTAACATTTGATAGTTCATTTTGTGTGTCACATTACTATTAACTGATTCGTCAGCAATCATTAAAATTCTAATCAGTTTACTAGGCCTTTTTTATTTGGTACCCAGATGATTTTTAGACATCTTTGATTAGTTAGGTGGTTCTTGACGACTATAAGCAGAGCACAGAATTTGCATCTTCGCCATAAGCTCGTAGGTAGACTATCACCATTATCTAGTATTTCTTGCAATAGTGATTGGTAGTTAGCTATGCTGTTGATTAAATGATAGGTGAAACCATAGATCTAACTTTTGGATTTTTATTACAAATACTGATCAAGTCTTAGCCATTTGTTTTATATCTGGTTTTTCGAGTCGTATGTAAAAATATAGTAAATAAACCAAATAATTCCTATTGTTAGAAGGACTACCATTATATTCACTGACCAAACAAACTCATTCTGCATTTGATTATTTAGTAGTTTTCTTTTTTAATAGAAAGGTTCTATTACTTTTAATCATTCAAGCAAGCTTGCCTGATAGAAGTCAGAACTCAATCCCTTGGATTCTATCGTCCAACCATCAGAATTCCAACTAATTAGGAACTTTTCTAATGATTTTAATTCCTGCTGATTTCTTATTGATGCTATCCATTCCTCCTCAATGCCATGAGGAATGACAACAGGCATCCGCTTATGAAATGGTTTAATCAGCTCATTCGGTTGAGTTGTTAGAATGCAGCAGGTTTCGAGCTCACTACCTTCGTGACTCATCCATCGGTTCCATATACCGGCCAGCCAAAAAAGTTGAGAATCTTTTCTTCTTATTAGACGATCTTTTTCGAAAAATCCAGTCGCTGGTAATAGGCATCTTTTATGTTTCCAACTGGTACGAAACAATCGATTTGTGTCAATAGTTTCAGACCTCGCATTGAAGGGTTTTGGTCTGGACTCGTGGAAGGGATTTTTACTCCACTCTGAAATAAATCCCCATAACATAATTGAGGTAGATGTCTTTCCTTCATTCTTCAGAACAATTACGGGATCATTAGGTTTGATTAATGGTTGTTGGGCATAGTTCAGCGTAAAGCCAGTAGGAGTATTATTTTGGAGAATGTCTGGTAGTTCTTCAAGCTCTGCCCTTAGCTCGTAGCTTCCGCACATATATTTACAATAGAATCTTTGTACGATAAATGCTAAATGCCAGAAAGAAACAAAATTAACTTAAATTGAATAACTTCACTTGCCATTATGAATTCAATCCCGAGATACTTCTTTGAATCTTGGCTTGTGGCGCAGGTATTACGTCAAACAGACTGTTGGAGTTCTCCAATTCTGGAATTATTTATCCAAATCTAAGGACAATTTGTTTGTTTTTTCTGGAGTTCCGATCCTCTGGTTCTAAAGAGGAAATTGTGAAATTCAATCCACATTAAACTGACAGGAATGTTCCTGAATGGGGAAAAGATTTAGACTTGTCGAACTTGGACATGGTATCGTGGCTTTATGTGTTAACAATGATCAGGTTTGAATCAAGAAGCCGGCTGCTTATAGATTAGAGATTATTTATTGAATATCTTGATGTATAACCTATTTTGTGTTTTGAGATACTTTGCTATTACAAAGAGAAGAATATGGACCAACGATTATTCTTTCCAGCAACTCAACGTAATTTCGACCCTATAGCCAAAGTCTTTGCGAATATCCTTCCTGAAATGGGCTCAATATTAGAGATTGCTAGCGGCAGCGGAGAACATGGGGTTAGATTTCAAGAACGTTTTCCAAAGATTAACTGGCAAACGAGTGATCCTAACCCTTTCTATAGAGAAAGTATTAATGCTTGGATTACCTATAAAGGATTAACATCCAAAATGGCCCAACCTCTTAATTTAGATGTTGAGGCTAGGCCATGGCCAATACCTTTTCAAGTTCGAGAAACTATCCAAGCTATTGTTTGTATAAATATGACTCATATAACACCTTGGAGTGCAACGAAGGCTCTATTAGCAGAAGCTTCAGAGCTTCTACATAAAGATCAATTTCTGATGCTATATGGTCCCTTTCAAAAAGACGGCCAACATACGAGTTACAGCAATGAACAATTTGATCAGTCTTTAAAGCTTAATAATCGATCTTGGGGTATTCGTGACCTTACAGAGATTTCTCTAGAAGCAATTAAACATAGATTCCAAATAAGAGAAGTTATACCAATGCCTGCTAACAACTTTTCAGTTCTTTTGTATTTGAAATAGGATCTATTGAAGAGACTATTATTCCTTAAGGTTGGATTTTACTTTAACAAATAAGCCCAATTGACATAATGATTAGAATGTCCTAATTGTTTTTGTAGTCTTTTGCTATTTACTTTTATCACCAAACCTTCTGCGGGATAATTGTTAAACAAAATTCCATTCTGCCAAAGGTTTAGATATAAGTCGACCTCTGATGTTGTGAATCTTGTGAAGTCTGTCTCAGGGATTGAAAAACCTAAGTTCTTTAGCTCTTGAAGTTCTGTATTATGATTTAGATTGCAATTTATAAGTTGGTAACAACAGAAAGACAAGCTCTTCTCATTTGGAGAAGTAATTCTTATGGTTTCTAATCTGGTTCTTTGAGAATTTAATCTATGTTTATAAAGTTCGCCTCTAACAGCTATTTCTTTTGATATAGGAATCTCATTTGGAATAGTTTTAATAATTTGAACCCTATCTAATCCCAGTACTTTCTTATTATGAAATGCTTCTTGAAGAATTCCATTCTTATAGATAAGAATTATTTGATAACCATTAATTTTTGGCTCAATTATTAAACGCGTATTTGGGAGTAACTGACCATATAGCCACTTTTTATAATTTCCACTTTGGAGTTTTAAAAGTCTTGTACTTTTTGGATAAGGGCTTTTTTCTTTAATCGGCAATAGGTTTGCTAGAAGGTGATTATAATTTTCGTACATAATTATAATCGAGGTAGAATAGTGTTAGATATTTAGCTTATTCTTTAAAGATTATCATTGCTAATTGGACCGATGCGTCCAATCGGATTGGAATTATCGCGATGATTCTCTGGTCTAAAAGGAAAGTCAATATCTGGTCCTAGGAGATTGTCCATAGCTATTTCCTGTTCTCTTTTCACTTTCTCAGTATTTATTTGAGTCTTTGGAATTTCATCCATTACTGGGAGCGCAGCTTGTACAGTTTCAGTTAACGGCAGAAGGAACACAAATAATGAAAGTACTGTGGAAAAGACTAGATAAACCATTTTATTCTCTGGTATTGGTGAGGTCATTATCCGCTGTTTTTGTAGCAAATAATGCCTTTACCATAGATTAAAGAGTAGAAATAATTTCACAGTACTTCCCAAATTTACCATTTTGAATTTGATTTGAATACTCTTCTTAACTCAAAACTGTTGTGTCTTTTTTACTACGAAACCCTTTTTGGTCATTAGAGCTTCTTCTTTTATCTCTATGCCTTTTACGATAGAAATTTCCCCTTTTAGACCAAACGAAGCGAGGTCAGCTGACATTTGTTTGATAACCTCTGCTTCAACGAGATTTTCATCAACCTTGTCGGGTGTTACCTTCGCAAATAGCTTGTGCGTTTTGGAGGCCACTACTTCTGTTGAGTTGGTTATTTTGACAAGGATCATTGAAAATCATTCACTTGAGATAATTTAATCAGATTTCAAGAGAATGTTCTTTATAGAAACGTATGCTGCCCCTAATACTCCAATCCAGAACGGTTGGATATTTACTAATCTTAAGATTAATCCATCATGATAGAGATTTTTAATATTCTATGACCCATTTTTATAGTGGCTATTCGACTCAGATTTGCTTTTGTGTTGCCTGAACTATTCTGGTTCTTGTAAAATCTATTTAGCCCCCTAATAAAATTCTTACTGCGAGAATAGCCAAAGAGTATTACGATTAATAATAGAATAACTTCTAATCGCCTTCTTATTGCAAAATGTATGTTAATAATTAGAATTTATTTATTTACCTTAGAGCTGTGAGAGTTTGGCATCTCTTTAGATTCAAAGTAGCAGCATCAGAAATTGTCAGGTATATTGACTAATTACTTAAAATAATGAAGCGTGAGTTTCTACTTTTTTAATTACTATGTATTATAGCCCTTTTTATTTTTTAAAATGGCTTTTATTCGCGCCATTGTTGACCACTAACATAACAAAAGAATACTTCTTAGTATTAGATCCAACACTTAAAGTATTTGTCTCTGTTGTAGCTATTGTTGGACCCGCTTGTGTAGTTGCTTTGATTCTTTTCCTAAAACGAATTGAAAAAGATTCGCCTGAACGCATCAGGTGGAAATGATTCCTTCTTTGAAATACAGAACCGATTTTAAAGCTATTTTGATTAATCAATTAGAATGATACTCATATCGTTAGTCTTCTCTTCTTCCAAGGGTAAAAGGTATTCTTTGTTATAACCTTCATGCTATTATTTTATTTATTACTAAAACCTACGATTTACATATTCAATTTTTGATATACAGATAGACTCCTTTATCCCTGTCTTTGTATCTACTTATCTTTATAGAGTCTCATATAAATATTAAAGTTGCTAGTAATACCGAAAATTTAAGCAGATTTTCAATAGATTACTTGATATATTAATTTTAACTTAGGGTAATACTTACTCACTCAAGACTAGCTTATTAGATGAATTCTAAAATTGGTTTAAAAGAGACGATCTCCTACATAAATTAAAATTCGCTGACATTACTATTGACTGTGTAATGCATTAGGTGATTTTACCTACTTAGTTTTTGGTAATTCTGTTGTAACCACCAAGACAATGGATTGCGGATTGTTGGCCTCTTTGAGATTTTTTCGCTAAAAAACAAGGCAGAATGGATTAAGCCTAAACATTTAAAAAAGTTTCAAGACTTTTCTCCCTTTTGTTGAGGGTGGCTAGTACTTGAGAAGTAGATCAGCAATGATGAACAGTTCTTCAGTCGGCAAAGCACTGACTTTGTCTCAGAGGTTGTCTAAGGCTCTTTCAAGTTTTGGAAGACTTCTGATGTATCGGTTGCCAGGGCAGGAATGACCACAGATTCCCAGCTATCTACGAGAACAGATTAATTGTCGTAAGAACGGTAAAAATCCACGCAGCGGCTTTTTTTTGCTTTGCCCCAGCCTGGAATAGTGGTTTGAACGGATTGAGTTCCATGAGAGATGTTGTAAATCTTGATAAGAGTTTAAATGCTTGATAGGTCTAATTGCTTATAATTCCTATAGATTTTGATTAGAAGATGTTATGGACGGGTTAAGTAATTCTTTTCAATTGATAAGTCGTTGCTACTTGCAAAGCCACTGCCTTCCAGTCCCATCCTATGAAAGGACTATCAAGTCTGATTCTCTTGATAGGAAAAAGTAATTTTCTGATTTTTAGAGAATAATATCTTCTTAAGGTAAATACCCATAAGAGTTGCAAAGGCGTCTAATTACTCATACATCAATGTAGATAATTCACAGCTTAAGGGCCTTCGGATGCTTGGTTTCTATAATGAACAGCCCCATTACATATATTCACTGCTATAGCTTCTCTTCCTGCTTTCCCTTTTTCTTTAAGACCATGGAGATCGTCTAAGAAACTGGCTGTTGTTTTGATGCATTTATTCCAGATTTTAGATTGATTAGAAATAGGGACAAGCTCGATAGAAATTATTGCCAGTAGAAGGGACGCTATCCAAGTAAATACTTTTGGTCTGTAGCTTTCCATGAGTCAGGAAAAACATCTCGTTTTATTATCTCTTGCTTTGAATGTCGATATCTTGTATTGAGATACTGTTTGTTGTTAGTTGTCTTAATTTTCTTTGGATTCTTCCATTGGTAGATCTGTTCTCTTGCCTTCTAATATGTCAGCTAAGGCTCTGAAGCTTTCTGCGTAATTCCAGAATGTTTCCTTTCTCTGAAAACCATTAAGAAAATGCCTGCTGAAATTTCTTTGCACCCCCCATCTTTCCTCATTCTTTTGGTATTCGCTGTGACTCATATCAATTAAAAAATGACTAGCTCTTTCGTGCCTTAGACAGTCCTCTTCGGAGTCGAAAAGCTCTCCATCTTTGGCTTGCCAGACTTGTTTGCCCATTAAACTGAAAATAGAGGATTCATTTCCAATAATAGTAAATAGCACGACAGGTGTTAGGCTTTAAAGGATTTTGAGGATATTTAGGATCATGATTATATAAAAAGAAGCCTCCTTCCTTTTTAAAAGCCTTATAGAACTTCTATTAAATAAAATTTAAACAACGGATTCTAATTATTAGCATAAATCAAAACTTCTTCTTAATAACTGTTGGAGTACTCAAGATAAATATTTGAATTCTATTCTGATTTTTTATTGTGCGATACAGGTATTGACCAATTGACTTGTTCCTTTTCAAGTAGTATATTCTTTAATGATTCAATGTCGTTTTGGGTACATTTGATTTCTTTTTGTATTTCTTTAAGACTCTCGTTTAATCTTTTCTCGAAATTTTTAGCTCTCATGAAAATTGCTCATATAACTTCTAATCTACATTCTAATACAATTAGGATAATTTTCTATTATTCATAGTATTAAGGATAGTAATAAAGAATCAAGATCCCTTTGCTCAGAGGAAATTGTAGTTTTTATTACAAAATTATAAAATAGGAAAATAGGAAAATAGGAAAAAGCTTCAATACTAATCTCTTTTGGAATTAAAGGACTTTGGTGTATTTTGTCAATTCATACCTAAGATTGTTTCTTTCCTTTCGACTTGCCTATTCGATCATCCTTCTTTCTCATTGAATTGCAATAAAGTATATTCCCCTAAATTGTTTTATTGAATTATTGACCTATTGTTTCATGAATATCCCTTCCTATCCATATTATGAGATGATTTTCAAGCTGAATCCTGTAAGACCATCAAAGAATCAACCATGGCGGATTTGGTTTTTTGTCTTTGTGTTGAATCTTGTCGGATGGATCGGATGGTATTTCTTGCATGATATGCCATCGAAATGGTGATTAGGTCCTAATACGAATTATTTTGACTTATGGATGTGTCTTTTTCTCGGGCGTTGGATTTAACTGGAATGTCCTCCACTACATCGGCTGTTGTGTGGACTATGATGATTTTCTTATGTGCTCTTTTGATAGGAGCTGCTTTGTACTTTAAGTACCTTTTCGACCAGAGGAAGAGGATCGACTAGATAAGACAATTTTTATGAAGTTCTTAACAAGGTCTAGATGAATCCTGGTTTTGAGGGGCCTGTAAAAGTAAATTCAATTCCTGTGTGCCAATCTTGTGTGCCAGTTAGATTTGAGCACAATGTCTATTCACTCTCCCTCTTCTTTAGAGATAATGGATTAGTGAGGAGATGAGTTTTCTTGAGCAGTGGAAACGTGGAAACACTTGCTCGAAATCTCAAAGAAGCCCGCCTTTGGCGGGCTTTCTTATTGCCATAGTCCTTTAGCTCCTTTTTAGCAAGGGATTAGGTCTTTGCCGATTGAATACAGAATACAAGAAACTCATCTCTTTCATTTGATAAAAAATCTTCCATTTCTAATCAGATCGTGATTCAGTAGTTTTGAAGTTTTCAATTCAGCTAACACTAGTAAAATCGGCCTTTGTCTGATCTGAGCTTTTAGCGGCTTTGGTTCCTACAGATTGTTTTACATAACCTAAGTTGTAAATACCCGAATTTCCAAGTTACAGAGTAGTGTTTTTATAGTCGATGCATATCCCATGAATTTCTTTGCAACTAGTACTGGTTTTTTTGGTGTTTCTCCATCTACAGATCAGTTAATTGTGCTAAACCTTGCCGCTATTTTGGTAGGTACAACATTTAATGCTCCTCAAAAGGTACTTAAGTGGGGAGGAGTAGTCGTAGCAGTTATCACCTCGACCTGTGCTATTTGGTGCACCAATCATTAACTTTGTATTTTCAACATTCAGTCCTCTTCTGATTATTATCTGAAATTTCTTCTCCATATCCACCACCACCGGGAGTTTTGATCACAATCGCTTCACCAGTTTTGACTTCAATGCTTGCACATCCTGGTAATTCCTTCCTTTCTCGATTCCTGGTCTCAATGTAATTCTTTCCAGTTGCTCCGCACCCTCCTCCAGAAAGCCCGAATGGCGCTATACGTCTAGAGCTCGAAAGTATAGAGACAGTCATTGGTTTTAAAAAACGTATTTTTCTTATCAGCCCATTTCCTCCTTTCCATTTTCCTATGCCACCGCTGTTTCCTCTTATTTGAAAGATTTCTAGACGAACTGGATAGCGTTGTTCCAAGATCTCTGGATCAGTTAATCGTGAATTGGTCATATGGGTTTGAATTCCATCTGATCCATTAAACCCATTTCCCGCTCCACTACCTCCAGCAATAGTTTCGTAGTACTGCTTATTTTCATCTCCAAACGTAAGATTATTCATAGTTCCTTGACTAGCTGCTGTAGCATTAAATGCTCCAAGCAGTACGTTACATAATGCTTGTGATGTTTCTACATTTCCGGCTACAACTGCAGAGGGAGATAGCGGATTTAATAGACTTCCTTCTGGAACAATAATTTTGAGGGGCTTAAAGCAACCTGAGTTTAGAGGTATATCATCGTCTAGTAGACAACGAATTACGTATAGCACTGATGATTTTGTTACGGCTAATGGTGCCTGAAAGTTACCGGTTGTTTGAGCTGAGGTGCTGGTGAAGTCTATAACTAACAAATTATTGCTTTTGTCAACCTTAATTTCTACGCCAATCTTTGCACCATTGTCTAGTTCGACTGAGTAATTTCCATCCTCTAGAGTGGTAATTAATTTTTCTACTGATCTAATAGCATTCTTATGTAGATGGTTTATATATGCGTCGACTAAATTTTTACCCTCTTTCCTGATTAATTGTTGAAGCTCAAGGACTCCTAGCTGATTTGCCGCAACTTGTGCATGTAGATCAGCAATTAATTCCAGTTGATTTCTAGGAGGGTTTTCCCCTTTTGATAGGAGGTTCTCCCACTCTAAATGATCATATTTGCCATCTATTATAAATGTCTTGTTGCGAAGCAACAAACCTTCTTCTTCGATCCTTTTGCTAAAAGGAGGCATAGAGCCAGGTGTCACACCACCTATATCGGAATGGTGTCCACGAGAAGCAACATAGTATTGCGGTGACTTTCCCCCTGCAAAAATTGGTGTAATTGCAGTGATATCTGGTAGGTGTGTACCCCCATGGAATGGATCGTTAGTTATTACTGTTTCCAATGGTTGAAGCTGTTTCTTTTTGCCGATGGCAACTTGGCCAATTAGGTCTATGACTGAGTCGCTCATAGCTCCTAGATGGACAGGTATATGAGGCGCATTCGCAATTAATTCACCTTGAGAGTCAAATATTGCGCAAGAAAAATCAAGCCTCTCACGAATATTTATAGAACGACTAGTCTGTCTGAGACGTTCGCCCATTTTCTCTGCTATACCACAAAAACGATGGTTAAATAGTTCGAGTAAAATTGGATCAGGCCTTTCTGTTGATTTTTTGTTCTGATTGGAGGATCTATATGAACTATTTTGATTTGAGGTTTGAAGTATAAGATTATTCTCAGAGTCAAGAGTTGCATTCCATCCTGACTCTAGTATTGTTGTACATGTCGAATCTAAAATTAGGGCGGGTCCTTTTAGAAAAGAATTCTCAGGAATATTTTGTCTCGTAATGCATGGTACCAATTGCCAGCCTGAATTGCTTATATGCATTCGAACCGTTTCTCTTGGAGTATGACGCTGTTTATCAACATTCTTGCTAACAGTTTTATCTTTTGATGATGTCACCTCTTTGACTTCGATTTTGAGTCGTTCAATTATCAACAACTCATGATTTTGAGGCTTGTAGCCAAATCTTTTTAAATGTTCTTTTTCAAATTGCGATTTTATTTTCTCTATCGTTGAATTATCTTGGAAGGATAATATTAATCCCTGATCTTTAGATTTATATCTAATCTCTATCCAAGCTTTCTCATTTGTCTGATACTCTTTAGCTGTAACTGTACATTTAGCTTTAGATTTTAAGGATAGTTTGGCTTTTTCAATTTCTTGTTTTATTAGTATTTGAACTTTCTTTAGTAAATCTTTGGTAAGTGGATGTTGTAGAACTATTGAAGAAAATTCAGTTTGACAAGCAACCCCTATCCCATATGCTGAAAGTACACCAGCAAAGGGATGAAGTAAGATTTTCTTTATCCCTAAGGCATCAGCTAGACGACATGCATGCCCACCTCCTGCGCCTCCATATGCCACTAGTATTCCATTCCTAATATCATTTCCATTCATAATAGAAACTTGCTTGATTGCATTTGCCATGCGCTCCAAAGCAATTGTTAATGCTCCCTCCGCTATTTCTTCTGGAGTACTTCTTAATTTTTTAGCAAGCTCTTTAAAGGTCGCTACGACAACATGTAGATCAATATGTTGAGTACCGGATGACCCAAATAGTGCGGGGAAATTTTCTGATTGAAGCCTTCCCAGTAACACATTGGCATCCGTAATAGTTAATGGGCCTCCGTTTCTGTAGCAAGCTGGACCTGGATTTGAGCCCGCAGACCTTGGTCCTACTCTTAACCTCCCTTCTGTTTCAAAGATGATTGATCCACCTCCGGCAGCTACTGTATGAATTGGTAGCCTTGATGCCAATAATTTATGTCCCCCAACCTCTGTTTCGTCCTCACGCTGTAAATTATCTATCTGATCTGGATCAACAAAAAAAACATCTGTTGATGTTCCACCCATGTCAAACCCGATTATGGGACCACTACTATGATTTGACTTCTGAACAGCGACGAGCGCTCCTACCATGCCTCCTGCTGGTCCAGAAAGAATAGTATCTTTAGCAAGTAGATTATCAGGGAGTAATAGCGCCCCACTTGAACCCATTATACGAAGTTTAGTAGTATTACCAATCCTATTAGCTACATCACTTAGATAATTATGGAGTATTGGAGATATAGATGCTTCAGTTAATGTTGTGCGTCCTCTAGGAATTATTCGGGGAAGTGGAGATACTTCGCATGAGCATATGACCGTTGAAAAGCCTTGGTTGATAAGCCATTCTTTTAATTGCAATTCATGCGTAGGGTTGATGTATGAGTTTAAAAATGCAATCGCAATCGAAATTGTTTTATCACCTGCGTACCGTTGTAGTCTATCTTCAACTTCTTTGTCGATTGCTATAGGGACTATTTCAAAACCCTTTGAGTCAATTCTTCCTGAAACCTCCACTACATCATTGAATAGAGGTTTTGTTTTTTTTATTTCTAAGGAAAATAGATCAGGTCTGTGTTGATCACCAATTATGAGAAGATCTTTTAGGCCAGCATTACAGAAAAGGATAACTGGGTTTCCTAGATTTTCTAATAGAGTATTTGTCGCAACTGTTGTTCCAAGACGGACTTCTTTAAGGACTCCGAGAGGAATTGGTTTATTTGCTTCAAGTTCAAGAATTCTTCGAATAGCATTAATAGAAGGGTCACCCTGTTTGCCAGGTTGTTCTGATAGAACCTTCTGAACTATTTGCTCACCACGCTCATTAGTACCTATTAAATCAGTGAAAGTACCTCCTCTATCAATCCAAAACTCCCAAGCCATACTAGTAGAGGATTTAACTAAACAAAGTTTTGATCGTGGTTTTGACTTTAATTGGATGAGCCCTATTTATTTCTTTTTTACTCTAAATGTTATAAAGTTATTTGCGATGAAATATTAAAAGATATAGATCTCAATATTATAAGAATAGATATTGATAGTTATTCTTAGTCTATCTTAATGTTTGTGATTCTAGGAGTTTTTGATTTTATACTTGTTTATATAGTTCCAGCCGTTTTAAGGTCATTTTGGAAATTGCTTTCAAAAGAAAGGACTCGAGACCAAGACGGCAATTGCTTCGTGATAGGAGATTTTAAAAACTCATTTGCTGATGGTTTAATTAGACTTGAAAATCTATGTACGATTAATTCCTCTGCATGGCGATCGTAAGGTATTTCATTTATAGCTGAGTCAATTGCAAATTGCTGAACCCTTTCTTCGCCAATCTGAGTATATAAGACTTCTAAAGTAGACAACTGAGACGTGGTTAGTAACTGCGATTGATTTTCCATTAATCCTCTGAGTATTGTTGTGAATATCTCAGAGCACATTCGCTGTAACCCCTGATTAGATGAATTTCCTATTGATTGGTGTTTGTGATCAAACAATCCTAGGTCTACTTGAGCAATTTGACTCATTTGAACTTTTCTGTAGACCTCAGATAAAAGACCTATTTCTAGTTCCCAGTTACATGGAATTCGTAGATTTATTGCCAAGTCCTTTGAGAAGGCAAACTCTCCAGAAAGTGGATATCTAAAGGCTTGTAGGTATTGAAGGTATGGTCCAGATCCCAAGAGTTTCTCTAGACCGGTAAGTAGAGGGCCAACAAATAATCGAGTTACTCGACCTTGCATTGAATTGTTTTCATGTGAAAGCCGACTATAAAAAGCTTTTACATAAGAAAGTCCGTGTGAATTGTCCAGTAAAGGTTGTAAAAGCCTTAGTGGGTAAGAAGGTTTAAAAGTTTTGATGTCTGCGTCAAATAGGCCAATCACATCAGATGTCTGAGAGGCAATACCAATCCCCTGCCATACAGCCCACCCCTTACCTTGAGGTACTACAAGTTCTAGTCCATTTTGTTCTTGAATTTCTAAAAGATCAAGAACAGCAGGGCTATCTGTCCACTGTACATGGACAGGGAAAGGCATATCCTGAAAAAATGCTTTTGCCTGTTGTGCTTGGTTTATTGAAGTCGCAGAAAGGGCAATCACCAATTTATTTAGCCCAGCTAACTCTTTAAGGCAATTTTTAATGGTAGTTAGTGCTGGCTTGCTAAATTCTTCAAAAAGACAGGGGATTAAAATACTTGTTGGCCTTTTATTTAGATTCGCAAGTAGATTCTCCTTAGACCCAGATGTAACCCCATATTCGTGGATCGTTGTGATCAGTCCTTGTTGGAAGTCCATTTGATGAGAAAAACAACAAAGTTGAAAGCCTTAATAGCTAAATTTTGGGCATACCAAACATTGTGAATGGTATTCAGCTTTGGAAAGACAGCTATATGGGCTGAAGAATTTACTCAGAACTGTCTATAAGCATGTACCTGAGAAGAAAGTTGAGTTGGCTTTCCAAGAATTACCGCAGATTTTGCCCCATAGTTAGGTAAAGACTACTACGTACTCAAGTTGATCAATTATGAGATTCTTCTATAGCAGTTTTGATTACTTACGCAGATATTGTTATTAGTGTTGGCCAGCTTTCTATCTGCAATCTATTTTGGAATCAGAAAATGATTTTTATAAATTTGGAATGGCGGGGTATCGTAGAGATATAAACCGTCAACGATCTAAAGCAAAAAGTTATTTTGACTTTGGAAAATGCTGAGTCTAAAGTAAGTCAGAAGCTTAGTTTTTATGCCACGCAATGTATATTAGGAGTCAAGCGCAAGCCTTTTATCCAGAATCCGTAATGAGTTCTTATAATAGACGCACTGAAAAATTGATTATATTTTCTAGGGGGCAAGATAGAGAGTCAGTCTACGTAGTTCATAATATTAGTGATTTAATAATTCAATTTCATACAAGATTGCTGAGTAAACTAAATAACCTTCAACAAATTCTCTTGTTGAAGGATGTGCTGACTAATATCAAATTTATTGATCCATTCTTTGTGTTGAAGCCATATTCTGTTCATTGCTCTTTAAAATGTCTTGCATTATGAAAAATTCTTCTCATTGGTGGATAGTTACTGATTTAGACGGAACATTGATGGATGATAATTACGAAATCAATGATGCATTAGCTACATTATCTATCCTCAAATCTTATAATATTCCAGTAATTCCATGTACTAGCAAAACAGCTTCAGAAGTAAGGAACTTTCGTGAGAAGTTTAATCTGACTGACCCTTATATAGTTGAGAATGGCGCATCTATTTATGGTAATGATCCGGAATCAAATTCAGAGTGGGAGCTATCCCTAGGTAGTTCTTATGACTCTTTGCGAACAATTCTGTCTAAGCTTGAAGGTGAGTTTGGGCATACATTGATGGCACTAAATGACCTTACTAAATTAGAAATAGTAGAGCTTACAGGATTAGATATGAAGTCAGTTGAACTATGTTGTGATAGGTATTGGAGTGTCCCTTTCCTTAACCCTCATGTTGACGCATTGGGTGAATTAAACCGTCTAGCCTCCAAATACGATACAAAGGTTCTTCAAGGTAATCGGATGAGTCACTTGGTCAGTAAACATACTGATAAAGGTAGGGCTCTTTTGGAACTTAAGCAATTTCTATCGAACCCTACTGTAATTACTATTGGACTTGGTGATTCGCCTAATGATCTACCACTTCTCGATATCTCTGATATTTCTATTGTTGTCCCAGGTAAGAATGGACCTCACCCTGAAATGCTTACGGGCATACAAGAGAGACGCTATATTCTTGCTCCGGCTTCTCATTCACTTGGATGGTCTTTGGCTATTAGAAGTTGTTTAGATCAACATATTAAGTTTTAATTATATATGACTGATAATCAACAATTAAATCTTTTTTCTTTTTATTCACCTTGGTCCGTTCCAGATGAAAATGAAATCGGATTTTCACTTCTTGAGTATGAATCTTTATTATACGAATTGGGATATAATGAGCCTCTTAAGTGGGCTAATCAATGGATTGCTTTGGGTGGTTCAAGTTTTAATTCAAATGTTTGGCCCGCAAGTACAAAATTTGATTGGGTATGGGGAATTGGTTTTCCGCTCTTAACTGATTTAGCAAATCACCTTGCGACCTCAAGCTATCGACACATAATTGGACTTAGTGGTCTCCCTGGTACTGGTAAGACAAGCCTTGGTAAATGGCTTGAGGCGGCTTCAAAAGCGCTTAATTGTTCTATTTGTGTGATTTCCATTGATGATTTTTATTTACCCTCTTGTGAACTTGTTAAAGCAATGGAAGGGAATCCATGGAATGTCCCTAGAGGTCTACCTGGAAGTCATGACATCAAGCTCCTAAAAGAAACACTAGTTAGGTGGCTTAATACTGGAGAACTTTTATCTCCTCAGTTTGACAAGGCTCTAAGAGGAGGTTGTGGTGATCGTTCTGGATGGAGGAAATTTAAGCCACAAATACTTGTTATTGAAGGATGGTTTCTTGGTTGCCATGATTTGGTATCACAGAAATCTTCTTTATCTAAAAATTCTTTAATCCCACCGTTAAGTACTGCCGAAAAAAGTTACAGAGAGCTTGTACAGATTTCTTTAAGAGAGTATTTGCCAATTTGGGAAATATTTACTCGTATATGGCATTTACGTCCTGAACATTTTCACTATGCTGCATCCTGGAAAGAGCAGCAAGAAAAGCAGATGATGAATGAGAGAGGCGCTGCTTTAAATGGAGCTGACCTTAATGCTTTCATCCGTATGATTTTTTCGGCTATACCTCAAGAATCAATCATCAATATTCCCGCTAATGTTGTTGTAAATCTCAATGAGGATCGTAGTATCAACTCTATAGGAATTCCTTCTTAATGATTTAGAAACGAAAATAGTCAGGAGATATTTCTATAATCAGAATATAACTTCTAGTGGAAATACAAAAGGTAAGATATTTTCACTGCTATTTCTTGTTCTAGAATCCTTTTCACTTTGTATTAATATAAGTAACCAGTATCTAGCCTTTTGTTTCATGAGAAGTGATTTCCTTGGTATTAAAAAATCTTCCGCTTCAATTATTCCTACTCGTTCTTGCTCTTTAGTAGGTGTTAGCCTCCATATAATTGGACAGGTTTCCCTTCTTGATTAAAGTAGAAGTTACAGAGGTATAAATCAATTTAAGGATGCCCACCTCGTTTTGTTTCACCACCCCCTGATTATGTTTAACTTACTTGCACTGGGACCTCTCGCGATTTCGGGCCTCTTAGTTGGAGGAATTTTGCTAACAGTTTCTGTTTTATATTTACTATTGAAGGATCAAGCTTCTATCAAAGCCTCTGATGGAACAAGTTTTCAAACTGAGGAGGCGTGTCAAGCCTACGAAGACCTTTTGGATAAAATTAAGATTCTATTTGAGGAGGACTTAACCAAAAGTTCTAAAGCAGAAAATCGCTTAGGGTTCAAGCCTACATTTTTAAGACGTTTACAAGCGGAGGGTTTTAATGATGCTAAATCACTAATCACTTATAGAGAAGAATTTAAAAAACTCTCAGACTTATTAAGTCTGTAATCCTAGAAAAATTTTCCGCTGCTGAATTTCCTACGACTTATCTGAAAGGATAAACAAAATAGTTTATTTAGTATTACTTCATTATCTTCCTGGCATTGCTGGCTTATAAGATTCCCCCCGATCAGCGCATTCTAGACTTTCCTTTGTTGATATTCCTGTTGTTGGGTTAACCCCTTCAGCAATTTTGCAAAGATTTTTTTGGTCGTCACTATCTAGTACTGCGAAGGTAAAGTCAGCACCCTCAATTCTCGCTCCAGCAAAACTACTACCAGAAGCAATCATATTTGTTAGAATTGCGTTACGCAGATCTGTTTTTTGGAAATTGACTCTGTCAGAAAGAGTGTCTTTTAGATTAATTCCTTGAAGATTAGAGCCTTTTAGATCAGAAAGAGTCAGAACCGTACCGTGGAGATCCACTCCACTGAAATTTGCATCTCTTGCGACAGCTCCAGCGATTGACGATTTGGAGAGGTCTTGGTCATGAAAGTCAAATCCGGTTATGTCCGATCGGACATAATTTGGCACCTCTTCACCTTGCTCAAGTCTTGCCTGAACTGGAGAAATGAAGGCAAGAAAAACGATTAATCCAGTCAACACAAGTGTTGTTAAAAGGTTCTTTACCTGATCTTCCCTCATGTGCCTTTCTAAAACACCTATATTTTGCCTTGATGAGCTGACTTGAGTAAACAAGATCCAAATATAGATAAAACCTTTTACCTACTCTTAGCCTTGATCTCTTTAGATCGTCGTAAATCTCGCCTTTACCCTTTTAACACTCGTCAAGAAAAAATGCCTTATGTAAACCCTAGCTGCAGGCTCCTAGATACCTAGATCTACACACAATTCAAGTTTGTAGGAGCAGAAGACACCTTTAAGAACCATTGAGTTATAAAACTGGTTTAAAATCTTGCTTGACCTGCCATCCCTTGTTACGTAGGATCTTCGTGCTCCTTTAACTGTCGTATGGACTTCAGACTAGTAATAGTTCTAGCACCGATAATCGCTTCTGCTGCCTGGACTGCCTTTTGGTTGACTCGTTGGGGGATCTTTACCTGGGATATTCCAGCACTTTTAAAAGGGGATTCCTAGGAGTTTTATCAGTAACTCTCCCAAGCATATAAACCCTTCTCATTACAGAAAGGAAACACTAAATCCTATGAATTTCATTAGGATGGTAGATAATAATGTGAATTTTATTGCCTCAAATAAAAAAACACAGCATATTTCGTATGAAAGATCTTTACAATAAATTCACCTGTAAGTTCATATAATTAGCTATTGCAGTATAACCAAAAATCCTAAGTTTTTAATTATACTGGAATATGGCCTTGCCTAATTAGGATCTTCTGGAACTTGTCCTATGACTAAAAAGCAGCTTTTTGGCATCTGCTATGTATCTGTATGGGTTGTCCTTTGGGGAAGCATAGGATCATTGATTGATTTACCTTTTCTTAATTCAGGTATTTATCAACCTGCTTCAATAGGGCAAGCAACTACATTTACAGTTACAGCTATTATTTCGATCTTGCTAGCGGTTTGGCTCTATCCCAAGGTCCTTTCATTCCCATTCCTTGTAGCTGCACTAGGTCTTGACACTGAGTCTTAGAAACTATTTTTAGTTTGATTATTAAATTGTTAACCGTTAATAATTCTTTGAACTAATAATATTACATGAGGGTTAGATAATGACAATTAATAGAATGAGAGATTTTCAATGATTCTATTTTAATTTGTTTCTGCTTAATAGTCATGCAAGCATTTTCGATTCCAATGAAAGATCTTAGGTTATTCTTATTTTATCGATCTGATTCCATACCACGATCAAAATTATTGTTTATTTGCTATTCCCAAAATTAGCTGTGCCTGCATTAAATAAGCTATAATTAAGAAAAAATCAAACCTTTATTGAAATTGACTAAATATAGGCTCAACCCCAAATTTTATGATTAGACATGAGATAGATATCCAAGAAATTAGTAGTGTTGTGATAAGGGTGCCTCCTGAGAAGAATGGCCTGAAATCATCTTTTGACTTACCTGTTTCAAGTCGTTTCCTGCACTCCTCTGCTTGACTTTTTGTAAGGCGAAAATAATTAGACTGAGGTAGTCGCTTCTCACTATAGTTGCTAACTAGAATTCTTAATATAGATTTGGAATCAGAGGACTTCATTGCAGAAAGTAGTATTCCAGGCTTAAAACTCTTCTTTACCTCTTCAATACTTTCTGAACGACCTATATAGTATAGGTCGTTATTTTTGATTAGATAGACATACTCTGCCATAATCGCTGATGATCTCTTCTAACTATTAACTTTGTCTAAGTTAACATAGTAATCTAACGATTTGAAATGCATTTAACAAGTATTGTTGGTCTTTTTTCTCTTTTCTGCTTTCTACTTGTTCTGAGGGTTTTAAAAGTCCTCTACTGTCTGTTTGCTGAATATAATTACCAAATACTTTTGTATTGCGCTTAAGCGAAATTGCTTTTAATATTTTCCTAAATAAATGTGTTTAGCTAATTAAGCCAGCTTAATTAAATACCCGTACATTTTTCTTTGTTATTTTCTTGAATTCTTACATTGGATCAGCTTCACAGGCCTACTTGCTTCATAGCGGAATATCTTCGACCTTGTGGTTTAGGTAGGTTTGCTTAATAGGATTCACGGGACGACGAGCTTGATCACACGATGGATTTTAAAGAAAAATTTAAAGATTGACCGAGACCGCGCCTATTGCCTTAAGATTTTCTTTATGAAGTATATTGATCCATCCGAGAGCGTCTTCCTCCCGGTCATTATCTCTGTAAGCGCTGATACTGCTCATGTGTTGACTTCAATGGCTAATGAAATGGATACATCTTTAGATGAGCTTCTATCGGCAATTGCGGAGGACTCAGCAATTGAATTCTCTGATGATGGGGCTTTCTCTCATGACATAGCAATTCCTGACTCAATCAGTACAGAAGATCTTCTAACATTTCTCTAAATCAAATTTATGGCTGTGAATGGCTAGTGCGATTCATTTCTTCTTGCTTTTGATAGTTTCTCGACTTTTATATTCGTCTAAGGACCTGATCTAAGCTTGGTCTATTTATAGGTTGTAGAGGTTCACCAAATCCAATCCATATAAAACCAATTATTCTTTCATTTATAGGATCAATTTCCAATGCCTTGTATGTGTTATCAGACTTAGTAATCCATCCCGTAGACCACTTTGAACCAACTTGATTGGCAGTTAATGATAAGGAAATATTCTGAATAGCGCAGCAACATGCTGCATAGTCCTCTGAAATTCTTTCTTCATTTTTGGATAAAACTTGAGATGCTACGAGCAGATGTGATGGGGTAAGAATCTTTGTTTGAAATTTTGAGATTTCACTTTCTGTTTGCGAACCTCTTCTTTTTAATTCGTCTAGAGCATATTTAATTAACTCTTGTCTTTTTATTTTGCTAACGAGCGTAAATCGCCAGGGATATGTTCGATGATGGCAGGGTGCCTGATTTCCAGCTTCAACTGCATTTATCACCAACTCTTCTGGAACCATCTTAGGGCCAAATGAATGAGTTGTTCGTCTCAGTTGGATTGCTTCTTGAGTATCCACTAGTGACACCTCTTAATAAGTATTTTACCTTTAAGGGTTACTTGAAAAGTAAAAGTTTGTCTCTACTTTAATTAAAAATCTGTAAAATCATGAGTATGGTGGAAAATAAGTTTTTGTAGTGAGTGAAGAACGAGGTGCTCGCAGCCAGTAATTCATCAGTTGAAGATTCTCAGCTTGATTTACTAGGAGACTTTTTAAAGGATGAGGCTAAGTCCTCTGAAACTTCTATGGCAGTCAAAAGTCTTGATAGCCCAGCCAACTCAACCTCTTTAACCAATACAACCAGCAGATATTCAGAATTATTTCCTGAGACGCTATTAATTATTGATACTGAGACTACAGGGCTTGACGTGAATGAGAATAATTGCCTAGAAATTGGTGCAATTCTTTTTCATGTAAAAAGCAGATGCGTTCTTGCGCAGCAGTCTTTTTTGTTGCCAGTTGATTCCAATGATGCTCAAAAGATTAATCGCATTCCAGCTCACGTCACTAGGTTGTCTCAGCCATGGAAAGAGGGGCTTGTTTATTTCGAACATTTGATCGATTGTTGTGATGCAGTAGTTGCTCACAATGCCACTTTCGATAGACAGTGGTTTGGCAAGGAACCCCTCCCAGCAATAATCAAACCATGGATATGCAGTATGGAGGATATTTCTTGGCCTGAAAATCTCCAATTACGTCCTAGACCCTCTGTAAGGGATTTGGCACTTTCTTATGAAGTCCCTGTTTGGAATGCTCATCGTGCCTTGACTGACTGCATTTATCTTTCAGAAGTATTTCGTCGTACAGAGAATCTAGAAACCCTTCTTATTCAAGCTTTAGAGCCTAGAACACTCATGCGAGCAAAAGTCAGTTATGAAAATAGGAATCTGGCTAAAAAGGCTGGATTTGTTTGGAATAATCCTGTCCCTGGAGCTTGGGTGAGAAGACTTAGTCAAAGAGAAGCAACGGCACTGAACTTTGATGTGATTCCTGTAGAGCCTGGCTAGCTAGTCTTCATATTTAGCCAGATTTTCTTTAGGTCTATGAAGTCAGATAGTTGATTTCGAATTTTTTGCCTTTAAAGGACCATCCTAAATAAATGGACTTAAGTAAAACGAGAAAGGACGTAACACATTCTTCACTTGATGACACGCATGGTGATGAGTCTGATTTGGTTAAATTTCGAGTTGGCCAATGGCAGCAAGTTCGCAGTTGGACAAGGTTAATTAGGGAAGTTCAAAGGCTTTGGTTTGTCGAAGCCATTGAGTTAAAGAAGCTAGGTGCGATGGAGCTTTCTAGGCTGCTGTCAGAAGTTCCTCCTTCTCTGCGAAGTAGGGTTAAGAGATTTCTTCAGAATTATTCTTCATTGAAAAATATCAGCTCTTCCTCTCATAACAAGAGAGTGAGCTAATTCTTTTTTATTTTTCTTATAAACATTGAAGTTCTAGGTGGAAATTTAATGTTGTAAATAATTACCTTAAATTAATATTGTAATTAATGTAATGGATCGGAGCGGCGGGATTTGAACCCACGACCCCCACTACCCCAAAGTGGTGCGCTACCAAGCTGCGCCACGCCCCGTAAAATTAAACTATCACAATCTTAATACGTTTTCCTTTTTTGTTTTGCAATCCTGTTCTGGTTTTTACGACGCAAATCACTGAATACAAGTTTTTGGAGCCCATTTTTGCTCTCACTAGAGTAGCCAGTGATTTTCAGTTCATTTGCGATTTTTCTTAAGGAATAGATATTCATAGATTTAATAAGTAACTCAGGACATCTGCTCCAATGGGTAAAGTCTATTTGCGAATTCTGTTTTCTAGATATTAGTGAAAGAGCTGATGTTGCTATCCATTCTGGAATTAGAATTATAATTATAGCGATTAAGGAGTAGATTAATACCATCTCTTTAGAGATAGGCTTTAGTTTTCTATATGACTTCCTTTTAGATAGACTAAGCACAATTCTTATTCTTAAATCTGCTCAGAAGGTCCTTCATTGAATTACCATGCTACGATTTTATAAACTGACTATTAGTAGGCGCAGAATCTCTCCACTCTATTGAAGGATGAAGCCTTTCTTGACTAGGACGTGTTAGGAAAATTAAACCAAAAATCAAGAATATGGTTGCTAAAATAATAATTAGGACAGTTTTATCGGGTAATTGTTCGTTCATAGTAAAATAGGACTGTTGTCACTTCGTAGTACACAATGTTGAATTTCCCAGTCGAAATTCGACCAGACCTTGTCGGAAAGTTTGAAATTTGAACCTGAGAATTTCTCTAAAGGCACATTTGTTGGCATGGCAGAGCAGTATGGTCTGCTGCCCGGTTTGGCAAGATATTGTTGGTGATAATCTTCGGCATAAAATAATGTTTGATTTTCTTTAATTTCTGTTGTAATCATTCCAAAACCCATCTTAGATAATGATTCTTGATAGCTTTGAAAGCTAGCTTTTACTAGATTTAATTGATTTGAATTGGAAGTATATATTGCTGATCTGTATTGAGTGCCACAATCATTACCTTGTCTATTACCTTGCGTTGGATCATGGCTTTCCCAAAAAAGCTTTAAAAGGTCGCTTAGATCAATTTTTGTTTTATCCCAAACAACTCTAACAACTTCAGTATGACCTGTAGTACCAGAACAAACTTCTCTGTATGTGGGGTTCATTTGTTTGCCCCCTGCATATCCAACTGCTGTTGTTATTACACCTGGTAATTTCCAAAAGCCTTTCTCTGCTCCCCAGAAACATCCACATCCAAAAAGAATTTCTTCTTGGTGGCTTTCTGGTTGAGAATTTATTGGTGTTCTTAGAACAGCATGGAGAATCATGTGAGATTTTGAAGGACTCTTTTGCTTGGAAAGGTGATTGAGCAAGAAGCCGAACATCTTTTATTAAAGTCTAAGCAATTTTAGTTAGATTCCTGTGGTTCCAGATGAATATGGTTCAACAATGTTGTGACAAAAGCAAATAGTAGGAAAGGTAGGCTCAGTACGAGAATTAAACCTACTCCTACAAGAGCAAATACTGGTCTGGAAGAGCCCATTAGTGCTAGACCTGCAGCAAGACTTATAAAAATTACAGCCATCCAAGCTAAGACTTGGAAATAAATGTCGCCAAAAGCTAAGTCGCATCTCAACTTATAAGGAATCCCAACGTTCATTTGATTAGATGTTGTTATTTTATATAGCTAGCCAAAATATCTTCACTTGTCCTGAAATTCGTCTCAACTCTTTTAATATTTATTTTTAGATGAGAGCTTGTTCTTATGCAGTTATGTAACTGAATCTAGCTTTTCAACAGCTTTTTCCCTTTCCCAAAGTCTTTTGTAAGTCCCTTCAACTTTGATTAAAACATCGTGCTTGCCCTGTTGGACAAGACGGCCGTTCTCTAGAACCAATATTCTGTCGCAGGCTGCAGCAGCAGAAAGTTGATGACTGATCATAAGAATTGTTCGGTTTCTTTGTTCTCTAATGGATGCAAGTATCCCTGAAGCAGTCTTGTTATCGACACTAGCCAAGGCGTCGTCAAGAACAATGACTGGAGATTTTACTAATAAGGCTCTTCCCAAGGCAGTTCTTTGTCTTTGTCCGCCACTTAGTGTTATCCCTCTCTCGCCTACTAATGTGTTAAATCCATCAGGAAAAGCACGCACATCGTCCATCAATTTTGCTTGGTTAGCAGAGGTTTCTATGTTCTCAATTGATGCCTTCGGGTCTCCATATCTAAGGTTTTCTGCCAAGGTACTGGTGAACAAATAACCTTCTTGAGGAACACAAGCAACATTTTTCCTTAAGTCTTCAAGCTTTAATTCAACAACGTCATATTCATCAATGAAGAGTTGGCCTTTCGGTACTTCTATCATCCTGCCAAGGGCTCTGGCTAGCGTCGTTTTTCCACACCCTATGGGACCTACGACAGCAACAAGTTCTCCTGGTTCTATCGAGAAACTTAATTTGTCTAAAACATTACGTGTGCTGTTTTTATATCTTACTGAAAGATTTCTAGCTTGAATTCTTCCAAGAACTCTTTTTTTAATTTTGACTGTTTTATTCGCATTCTCAATTCTTGGCCTTCTTGTTAAAATATCTTCTACACGTTTAAGACTTACTTGGCCTACTTGGAATGTGTTCAGAGTAAATCCTAGTAGAGCAGTAGGAAAAACAAGTCTTTCAACATAAAGTATTAATGCAACTAAGCCTCCTATTGTCAATGTTCCTTTCTCTAACTGTCCGCTACCAAGCGCAATTAACAACAAAAGAGATATAGAGGAAATTCCTTGAAGTAGTGGAAATAACGTGCTTGCAGTTCTTGCTAGTCCAATTGCTGAGTCTCTGTAATTATTATTAAGCTCTTTAAAGGCTCTTCCTTCTGCAGCCTCTTGCCCGTAAATTTTGATAGCACTTATTCCAGATAGATCTTCTTGGATCAATTCGCTCAGCTTTGCAAGAGATTCTTGCTGACGTCTTCTTTGTTTAACCATGCGTCCACCAAAGAGACTTACTGTTCCCAGCATTACCGGATATAGAGCAATTGAAGCGAACGTTAACCAGGGATCAATTGCAATCATTGCTGGCAAAGTGAATCCATAAGCGAGAGCAGTATTTGTCAGGCTAAGTATTGTGAAGCCAAGCAACCTACGAATATTTTCAACGTCACTAGTTGCTCTACTAATTACTTCACCACTGCCAATTTCTTGAACCCACCCAGGTTCTTGAGTAAGCATATGGTCAAATAAACGTTGCCGTAGATCCACTTCAACTTGCCTGCCAACACCAAAAACAAGTTGTCTAGAAATTAGCCTCACTAAACCCATGAGAGTCGCAAGACCAATTATCCAAATAGCTTGTTCTAAAACTTGATTGATTGAGAAACCTGTTTTGAGATCATCGACAATCCTTTTTACTTCCATAGGAATTGCCACGCTAAGCATATTGACAAAGACAAGAGCCAGAGCACCTAGGAAGAGATTCCTTTTATGGGGTCGCAAGTACCTGACAATTAGATCGAGCCGAAATCCATTCATATTTTTTTCGAAATGCACGCACTTGTGCTGAAATTTATTGAGAATGGCACCATTCTGGATGATTCAACGCACTATCACGAGGAAATGAAGGAACAAAATCATCCTCTTCACATTGTTGACCGCGATCATATTGATAGGTTGCTAGCGAAAGACATTCCAGATGAAGGGGATTTAGTGGAATTAGCTAGATTATTTTTAAGGTATGAGGATTTCCCAGGAGCGTTTGACTTAAAGGAAGATATGAAGAAGATTTTGAATGCTTGGGGCCAGACAAGAGAATCTTTAAATGAGAAGACTCGTAATATTTGGGAATCGGGATATAGGCCTGGAGTTAATCGTGATAACACAGTGGGATCAGGCTTTGATACCTCAGATTCTGATGCAAGCTAAGTTGCCTAAACTTAGACACTTTTTGTTTTTTAGGGGATATTAGGGCTATCTCTGGAAAATCCCGGCTTCTTAATTCGGGTCTTTTTTAATCAATGTCTTTTATTCATGTGAACTGGTCTGAGCTCCTGGAAACGCTTCTGGAGGGAAAAGATTTATCTACTCCACAAGCAAGTTCTTTGATGAATGCGTGGCTTGAGGAACAGCTTCAACCAGCGCAAACAGGAGCTTTCTTATCTGCTTTGAGATGCAAGGGATTGACAGGCGAAGAATTGGCATCTATGGCAAATGTCTTAAGAGAAGCTTGCCCTTTGCCATGCGAAATACCGACAAAGTTAATGGTTGATACATGTGGTACTGGAGGAGATGGGGCAGATACTTTCAATATTTCAACTGCTGTGGCATTTACTACTTCAGCTTGTGGTGCGATTGTGGCAAAACACGGGAACAGAAGTGCTAGTGGAAAGGTTGGATCTGCAGATGTACTTGAAGGTTTAGGTCTTGCTCTTAATGCTCCGCTTGAAACCGTTGTGGCCGCAATTGAAAAGGTAGGGATCTCTTTTCTTTTTGCACCAGCCTGGCATCCTGCTTTGGTCAACCTTGCTCCTATAAGAAAAAGTCTTGGAGTACGGACCGCTTTTAATCTTCTCGGTCCATTAGTAAATCCTTTACGACCTAAAGCTCAGGTATTAGGGGTTGCTAAGTCTGAGCTGCTTAACCCTATGGCTGAAGCATTGCAAAAGCTCGGCCTACAAAGGGCAGTTGTCGTTTACGGGTCTGGAGGGCTAGATGAAGCGTCACTTTCTGGACCCAATCATCTTCGACTATTAGCTAATGGTGAATTAACTGCCGAGATAATTGATCCCTTACAGATGGGTCTTACAACTTGTTCTAATGAAGTTCTTAAGGGAGGCGACCTTGCTATGAATAAAGAAATTCTGCTATCTGTTCTACAAGGTAAAGGCTCTAATGCACAGCGTGATGTCGTGGCATTGAATAGTGCTTTGGTTTTGTGGGCGTCAGGGATAGAGAATAATTTCCAGTCAGGATTAGACTGCGCTTTTAAATGTTTGAATCAAGGTCTTCCATGGTTAAAGTTTTTGGAATTGAAGGAATTTCTAGAAACAAAAAATCAATAAAAATGTTTGAAATTTTTACTTTTATCACAGCATGACTTTATTAAATTCTAATTCAGCATTTTTAGTACTTTCTGATGGAACTGTCTTTGAAGGTATTCCTTTTGGTCATAATGGAACTGTTATTGGGGAAGTTGTTTTCAATACAGGAATGACTGGTTATCAGGAGGTTTTGACAGACCCTAGCTACTTTGGTCAACTTGTTACCTTTACGTATCCTGAAATTGGCAATACAGGAATTAATCCCTTTGACAGTGAAGGTTCTCATCCTTCTGTTAAAGGAATAATTGTACGAGGATTTTCAAATATCCCTAGTAGTTGGAGAAGTGAAAAGTCATTTGAGGCTTGGTTAAAAGAAGAAGAAGTTGTCGGCATTTCTGGGGTAGATACGAGAGCTCTTGTTCGACATATTCGTAGCTTTGGCGCCATGAATGGTGCACTGAGCAGTGATCTTTCCTTTAGTCCAAGTCAATTACTTCAAAAATTAAAGGAAACTTCTACTATGGAAGGATTGGATCTGGCTAGTAACGTCTCGACTAATAAAATATATTCTTGGAATTCCTTTTGTGAGGTTGATTTTGACCAAAGAATCAACATTCATAAAGGACCTCCATATAAAGTTGTGGCAGTAGATTTTGGAATTAAGAAATCGATTCTTGAGAGATTGGTAGCTTATGGATGCGAAGTTAATGTTGTTCCCTGTGATTCAAATATTTCGAATATTTTAGAGGCTTCTCCAGAAGGGGTTTTTCTTTCAAATGGACCGGGCGACCCTGCCGCTGTTAAAGGAGGAATCAAGTTAACCAAGAAATTAATTGACGAAACTAGGCTCCCAATTTTTGGAATTTGTTTGGGGCATCAAATTATCGGTTTGGCGATTGGTGGAACTACTTTCAAATTGGGCTATGGACACAGGGGGTTAAATCATCCCTGCGGAACTACTGGCCAATTGGAGATTACAAGTCAAAATCATGGTTTTGCTCTTGATCCTCAATCACTCCCTGATGACTTGGTAGAAATTACTCATTTAAACCTTAATGACAAAACTGTTGCAGGAATTTCTTTGAAAAATCGACCAATTTTTGGGGTTCAATATCACCCTGAAGCCAGTCCTGGCCCGCATGATGCAGATCATCATTTCCAACGATTCATATCTTTGATGGAAGATCGCCGTAAATGCGTGGTTTAGTTCGTTTTTAATCACTACACTTCATGCGTTCGCGTTCCGGGGGACTAAGCCCATAACCGAATTGCAACGATTAACAGTTTCTTTAAGGGGTGGTTTTGAACAACGTCAGGGTTGTCTGGTGTTCCACTTCACAGGCCAACTGGATGCTTACTCTGAAAAACAGTTCAAAAACTACGTGGATGATGTGCTTCAGGCCAATCTTTCCTCTGTAGTCATTGACCTTTCAAATATTGACTTCCTCGATTCTTCTGGGTTAGGCGCCTTGGTGCAGGTAGCAAAGCATTGTATTGACTCTAAGAGAGCCTTTTCTCTTGTTGGGAATGCAAGGGTTGTTCAAACCATTAAATTGGTAAGGCTTGAAGAATTTCTTCATCTAGTTCCTGACCTCAATACTGCTCTTGCTCAGCTTGCTGCTTGACTGATTGGATTCGATTACAAGAACCATCTAGCTCTCTTGATCAGCTAGGCCCTCAGCAATTAGCATGGTTGGGGGATGCTGTTTGGGAGCTTCACCACCGCTTACGACTTTGTATCAAACCTGCTAAATCTCGCGACCTTCATATTGCTGCTGTTGCTGAAGTCAAGGCAACATCTCAAGCAAAAGCCCTTTCTGCCTTGTCGTCTCATCTCTCAGATATAGAGAAGGATCTTGTCCGTAGAGGACGGAACAAAGCTGGTAGGGGTCCAAAGAATGGAGATCCATCTATATATGGCAAAGCCACAGGTTTTGAGACAATGATTGGGTGGCTCTTTTTAAATAATCCCTCCCGTCTAGCAGATCTATTGGACCGATTGGAGGAGAGCGAATCTGACCTTCACTAGCTTTGAAACAAATGAGTTATCGCTCTGACCGTCGCGCCAACAAATCATCTCGTTCTAGCCGCCCTGGTGACAGAAGAAGCTCGAATGATCGAAATTCTCCTGATCGTCGATCTAGAAGAAAAGGGGAGTCTTCTTTTGAACAAACTTCTGGGGCCTATGGCAAAAAACGTGAAAGTTGGAAAGATGATCAAGAACGTTTTGATCGAAATACTGGCGAACGAAGAAGGTTTCGGGGGGTACCTCAAGAAAATAAATACGGTCGAATGAGTGGTGGTTCAGTTAAGCAAAATTCAAAATCAAGCCGATTCCCTCGAAGAGAAAACAGCAAAGGTTCTTTTTCAAGACAAAAAGATAGAAGAGTCGAAGACTCTTCATTTGCCAGAGAAAATAGCCACGTTAAACAAAGCCCATCTCGCAGTTACTTTTCAGCGGGACGAGATGAATTAGCTCCAAAAAATAGTAATGAATATACTTCTGAACCTGCATCTACAGATATTTTATGGGGCAGGCATTCTACTAAAGCAGCCCTTGAATCTGGAAGACCAGTCCATAGAATTTGGTGTACTCCAGAACTTAGAAGTTCTCATAGTTTTCTTCAGTTGCTTAGAGACGCGAAATCATCAGGAGTTCTAGTAGAAGAAGTTACTTGGGCAAGGCTTGGTCAGTTGACTAATGGAGCGATTCATCAGGGCATAGCGATACAGACAGCAGCCGCTGAAACTTTGCAGTTGAAATCACTTATTGAAGCTTGTAGCAAGTTGGAAGAACCTCCCCTTTTGTTGGCCCTTGATGGATTGACAGATCCTCAAAATTTAGGAGCGATTGTTCGCTCTGCTGAAGCCTTTGGGGCTCATGGCTTAGTCCTTCCACAAAGAAGGAGTGCAGGATTGACAGGTTCTGTTGCAAAGGTTGCGGCAGGCGCTTTAGAGCATCTGCCTGTGGCTCGGGTAATTAATCTCAATAGATCTCTAGAGGCTCTTAAGGATTCTGGATATACAGTTGTTGGACTAGCAGAAGAAGGTAATAAGACTCTCCCAGAAGTTGATTTAGAAGGTCCACTGGTTGTTGTGACTGGCTCTGAGGGGAAAGGCATCTCCCTTGTTACAAGAAGACATTGTGATTACCTTGTCAGGATTCCATTAAGGGGAGTAACCCCTAGCCTTAACGCCTCAGCTGCTACTGCTGTATTTCTTTATGAGGTAGCAAGAAAAGGATGGATGAAAGGCCTATCTGGACAAGCACCTTCACCAAGGATGATTCGAGCTAAATTTGCTACCACTTCAATTGAAAATAACGATTCTGAAATTGATATTGATGCAAGACCATCAGAATTAGTAAATATCAAAGAAGAAAATCCTCAGATTGAAATTAGTTCTGCAGGAGAAGAAAATGATAAAACCACCTCTACTCAATTACTCTCAGATGCTAGTAAGGACCTTTTTAAGGAGAGTGTTCAGCTTTAAACAGCTTCCCATACGTCAGGGAACTCAATCCTTTCAGTATCCAAACATACTTTAGAAGGCAGAATGGCTAAACATGCTTTAGTTCTTATGAGTCCAATTAAGGGGCTTCGTAATTTCGGCAATACTCTTGGGGTAGCCTGGTGGGCGAAAGTTGAGACCAATAAACCTAATGTGACTTATTGGTTTGGACCTTTTCTTACACGAAGGAGTTTAAAGCTAAACCTCTCAGACTTTGAACAAGATCTTTCTATTGAGGGCTCTAATTCTGTCAGGCACACATTTGTTAGAGGTAGACGAAAGGAACCTTTGACTATTTAAGAAACTCGTCATTTGCGCCTGATGGCGTCAGAATTAAACAAAGCTACTAATTAGATGTCAATAGCAGAATGGCGTCAGCAGCTCAAACTTGGCAAGGTCTCTTCGTTAGAACTTGTCGAAGAGAAGTTAGCACGCATTAAAAAGGTAGATGGCAAGTTACACGCCTTTTTAGAAGTTACTTCAGATAGAGCAAGAGCTGATGCTAAAAGAATTGATGAAGCAAGGGCCAAAGGACAAGAATTGCCTCCTTTAGCGGGTATCCCCTTTGCTATTAAAGATAATCTTTGTACCAAGGGAGTTTTAACTACATGTTCAAGCAAAATGCTTGAACAATTCGTTCCTCCATATGAGTCCACCGTTACAGAAAGACTTTGGAATTCAGGTGCTGTTCTTTTGGGTAAAACAAATCTCGATGAGTTTGCTATGGGAAGCTCAACTGAAACGTCCGCTTTTGGAGCCACGGCAAACCCTTGGAATTTAGCGAGAGTACCTGGAGGTAGCTCAGGAGGAAGTGCTGCTGCAGTTGCATCCGGAGAATGTATAGCTTCACTTGGCTCTGATACAGGAGGTTCAATACGACAACCTGCTTCATTTTGTGGAGTGGTTGGTTTGAAACCAACTTATGGAAGAGTTAGTCGATGGGGCTTAGTTGCTTTCGCAAGTTCTTTAGATCAGGTTGGGCCTTTTACTACTACTGTTGCAGATTCTGCTGAGATTTTGCAGGTAATTGCTGGTCGGGATAGCCGTGATTCGACCTGTTTAGAGGTGGCTGTTCCTAATTATTCAGAAACTTTGAACAATTCGATTTCAGGAATGCGTGTTGGATTAATTAAGGAATGTTTTGAGCAAAATGGTTTGTCCGATGAAGTAAAGAAATCAGTCCTTGAATCTGCTCAAAAGCTACAACTTCTTGGAGCAGAGTTAAAAGAAGTTAGTTGCCCTCGGTTTAATGATGGGATCGCAACTTATTACGTCATTGCTCCATCAGAAGCCTCGGCAAATCTTGCTAGATACGACGGGGTTAAATATGGATATAGGTCAATGTCGACCGACAACTTGTCTTCAATGACTACGGCTAGTCGGACAGAGGGATTTGGGAGCGAGGTTAAGCGTCGTATTTTGGTAGGAACCTACGCTCTTTCTGCAGGATATGTAGATGCCTATTACAAGAAAGCTCAGAAAGTACGAACACTTATTAGAAATGATTTTGATAATGCTTTTAAACAAGTAGATGTGTTGCTAACACCGACGGCACCAACTACAGCCTTTAAGGTTGGTACTCATTCGGCAGACCCAGTGTCAATGTATCTTTCTGATTTACTGACAATCCCGGCAAACCTGGCAGGCTTACCTGCAATAAGTCTCCCTTGTGGATTTGACGAAGCAGGATTGCCAATTGGAATGCAGTTAATTGGCAATGTTTTAGAAGAGTCTCGTTTATTAAATGTGGCACATCAATATGAACTTGAGGCCGGAGTGATGTCTGGCTCTCCAGCAGGTGAGCTAATTGTTTAAAAATGCTGAGGTACCATATCTGGTGTCCTTTTACTGATTAAAACCTCTTATCTTGTGTCCGAGAGCAACTTGTTTGATGGGATTTGTTCCTTTACATAACCATAGTGACTACAGCCTTCTCGATGGGGCTAGTCAGCTACCAAAGATGGTTGAAAGGGCCAAAGAACTCGGAATTAGTGCTCTTGCTTTGACGGATCATGGAGTGATGTACGGAGCTATTGAGCTTCTAAAACTTTGCAAGGCTGAAGGTATTAAGCCGATAATTGGTAATGAAATGTACATAATTAATGGATCAATCGATGATCCTCAGCCTAAAAAAGAACGGCGATACCATCTTGTTGTCCTTGCTAAGAATTCTCAAGGATATAAGAATCTGGTCAAGCTTACGAGCATCAGTCATCTTCGCGGAATGAGAGGTCGAGGGATTTTTTCTAGACCTTGTATTGATAAGCACTTGTTGAAAAAATACAGTGAGGGACTGATTATTTCTACAGCTTGTCTTGGAGGAGAGATCCCTCAGGCAATCTTGCGTGGCCGTCATGAAGTAGCAAAAGATGTTGCTGCTTGGTATAAAGAAATTTTTGGGGATGACTTTTATTTAGAAATCCAAGATCATGGCTCCTATGAAGATCGAATCGTCAATGTTGTAATTAAAGAAATTTCGGATAAACTGAAGATTAAGTTAATAGCAACGAACGACGCTCATTATCTCACCAAGAATGATGTAGAAGCGCATGACGCCTTGTTATGTGTTCTTACAGGAAAGCTAATTACAGATGAGAAACGTCTTCGTTATACAGGAACAGAATATATAAAGTCAGAAGAAGAAATGAATAGGCTATATGCTGATCATCTCGAACCATCGACTGTTCACCAAGCTATTAATAACACAGTAGAAGTAGCATCAAAGGTTGAGGATTACGATATATTAGGAACTTATAAAATGCCCAGATTCCCAATTCCTAAAGGGTATACACCTATTAGTTATTTAAGAGAAGTTTCTGAAGATGGTTTAAAGAAAAGATTTAAACAAGTTGGACTGGAGAACATAGATGAGGAATACATAATTCGTCTTTCGTATGAAATAGATGTTATAGAACAAATGGGATTTCCTACATACTTTCTTGTCGTTTGGGACTATATTCGTTTTGCTAGAGAAAAAGGTATAGCTGTTGGACCTGGTAGAGGATCTGCAGCTGGATCTTTAGTGGCTTTCGCTTTGGGAATTACAAATATTGACCCTGTTGAGAATGGGTTGCTTTTCGAGAGATTTTTGAATCCTGAACGCAAGTCTATGCCTGATATTGATACTGACTTTTGTATTGAAAGGAGAGGTGAGGTGATTGATTATGTCACTTCTAGATATGGTGAAAATAAAGTTGCTCAAATTATTACTTTTAACAGGATGACTTCTAAAGCAGTTTTAAAGGATGTTGCAAGAGTGTTGGATATACCTTATGGAGAGGCAGATCGATTGGCAAAGCTAATTCCAGTTGTGCGAGGTAAACCAGCTAAGTTGTTATCCATGATAGGAGATCAATCTCCAAATCCTGATTTCCGAGAAAAATATAAGAATGATCCAGTAGTTACTAAATGGGTCGATATGGCAATTAGAATAGAAGGAACAAACAAAACTTTTGGTGTTCATGCCGCAGGGGTTGTTATAGCTGCTGATCCATTAGACAATTTAGTCCCTTTACAACGTAATAACGAAGGACAAATAATTACGCAATATTTTATGGAGGATGTTGAATCTATGGGACTTTTGAAAATGGATTTTTTAGGTTTGAAAAATCTTACTATGATTGAGAAAACTATAGATTTAGTCGAACAAAGTATTGGTATGAGATTGGACCCTTCATCACTTTCATATGAAGACAAAAAAACTTATCAGTTACTATCAAGAGGAGATCTAGAGGGAATATTTCAGCTTGAATCAAGTGGAATGAGGCAAATAGTTCGCGATTTAAGACCATCATCCCTTGAAGATATTTCGTCAATTCTTGCTTTGTATCGTCCAGGCCCACTAGATGCTGGACTGATACCAAAGTTTATTAATCGCAAGCATGGTCGAGAAGTTATTGATTTTGCACACGCATCTTTAGAGCCAATCCTAAAGGAAACATATGGAATCATGGTTTATCAGGAGCAGATTATGAAAATTGCTCAAGATTTGGCTGGCTATACCCTTGGTCAGGCAGATCTTTTGCGCAGGGCAATGGGCAAAAAAAAGGTATCAGAGATGCAAAAACATAGAGATGTATTTGTTAAGGGCGCTAGCTCAAAGGGAGTCGAATTGACACTTGCTAATCAATTATTTGATCAAATGGTTTTGTTTGCAGAATATTGTTTTAATAAAAGTCATTCAACAGCTTATGGGGCAGTTACTTATCAAACAGCATATTTAAAGGCACATTATCCTGTTGCTTATATGGCAGCACTCTTAACTGTAAATTCAGGATCTACAGAAAAGGTTCAACGTTATATCTCAAACTGCAATTCTATGGGTATTGAGGTTATGTCTCCCGATGTAAATGCTTCAGGAATTGATTTTACTCCTCTTGATAATAAAATTCTTTTTGGATTATCAGCTGTAAGAAATTTAGGAGATGGATCTATTAGGCAGCTCATAAATAACCGTGAGAAGTTTGGTCCATTTAAGTCATTACCCGATATCTGTGATCGCCTCCCAGTATCAATATTGAATAGAAGATCATTGGAGGCACTAATTCATTGTGGTGCTCTCGATGCCTTGCAAGTTGATGCTAATCGGGCCCAACTTATAAAGGATTTGGACTTGCTTATTGATTGGGCTAATTCTAGAGCCAAAGATCGAGAAAGAGGGCAGGGCAATCTTTTTGACTTTGTTGTTGCAGAAGAAACCGCAATTTCCACCACTATTCCAACATCACCTTCAGTCCCAGACTACTTGCCCATTGAAAAATTAAGGCTCGAAAAAGAATTGGTAGGTTTTTATTTGTCTGATCATCCTTTAAAGCAACTTTCTCCTCCATCAAAGTTGGTAGCCCCTATTGGCTTAGTAACACTGGAGGAGCAAAAAGATAAGTCCAAGATTTCAGCGATTGTGATGATCTCCGAAATGCGTCAGGTGACTACTCGTAAGGGAGACAGAATGGCCATCCTTCAACTTGAGGATCTTACTGGTTCTTGTGAAGCTGTTGTCTTTCCTAAGACTTATGTACGATTATCAGATTTCTTGATGCTAGAAGCTCGTTTACTTATGTGGGCATCTGTAGATAGACGTGATGAGAAGGTTCAATTAATTGTTGATGATTGTAGAAGTATTGACGATCTGAGACTTTTGTTAGTTGATCTGCAACCAGAGGAAGCTAACGATATTGAAGTTCAACATCGTTTAAGGGAGTGTCTATTTAAACATCGACCAGGTAAGGAGGAATTTGGTGCAAGAGTACCTGTTGTAGCAACAATTAGAGACGGTCAATCCGTACGTTATGTAAGGCTAGGACATCAATTTTGTGTTGCTAATGTAAATGATGCAATTAAATCTTTGAGGGCAAAGTCTTTTCAAGCAAGATTTAGTGAAAATCTAGTTAGGATTAATTAACTTTTTTTACCTCTTGATTTTTTGTTTCGTTTAAGGCGCTAAATGCGGCTTTCATTCTTGATATGTTCGGTTTAATATTCTCAAATCCTAAAAGCGATCCTTTAGAGCTTTCCCAGCTACAAGAGAGTATTCCGAAACTTAGTCCTAAAAGTCCTAGAAGAAAGCATGATGCAGAGATAAGCAAAGTTAATGCTGGAGGTACATCGGCAATCCCTTTGGTGATTAATAGATAACTGATAACGAATACTGCCATTCCACTAAATGTAGGAATACCTGTTGTTACAGCTATTCTTCTTGCCATTCTATTGGCTACATTTTTAGGGATTCCAGAGCTTTTTTTTGACTTGGTTTTCGCGCTTTTTCTACCCCTTTTTTGGGGGGATGGTTGTGCTCCTTCAACTTGAAAGGCTTTGGGCTTAGGTGGTTCGGCCATTTTTTTTTAAGGTGAGAGAGCTCGAAGCGCCTTTCTTATCAACCTCTAATCCCAAGTTTCCCTACAAGATCTGTAAATCGCTTCTCACTCTTTTCTCGAACATAGGTAAGAAGACGCTTCCGTTGACCAATCATTTTGAGAAGGCCTTTTCTGGATGAATAATCATGACTGTTCTTTTGTAGGTGCCCACTTAGTTTTGAAATCCTTTCCGAGAGCATCGCTACTTGGACTTCTGCTGACCCAGTATCTGTTCCATGGTTTTGATAACTGTTGATTAGTTTTTGTTTTTCTGCTGTATCGAGCGACATGTTTTCAGAAGAGGTACTTGATCCTACTAAAACACTAATTTAGCGCCTAGAGCTCCTTATTTGCCTGATTCCTTGCTGAGCCATATAAGACAAGCCTTGAGAAAGGTCTCTATCTCTTCTCTGGTTGTTTCTCCTGTGGCTGCTTCCTGTTTCTTGTTTACTTGGTAATCCCCAATGCTTGCCATTAGGGCTTGTTCTATTTCAACCTCTTCATAGCCTAGTTCTTCCAAGGTCTGTGTGATTTCTGCAATGTCAGAGTTTGTGAAGGGAGGTAACCTTTTGTCAGCAATTACATTGGATGCCTTTATTTCTTGAGCTGAGTCGAATCGTTCAAGTTTGTGCCTTAATTCAATGGATAATCTCTCAGCTGTTCGTTTTCCTATTCCTTGTGCCTGTGTCAGGGTCTTTAAGTCTTTATTCACAATGGCATCAATAAGTTGATTTATTTCTATTTCTTCTAAGAGTGCCATGGCAATTTGAGGGCCAATTCCACTCACACTGATTAATAAACGAAATAGATCTCGCTCTCCTTTCTCTTCAAAACCATAGAGGTAATCTCCATCCTCCCTTGTTATCTGATGAATCCAGACTTTTACAATTCCATCCGATTCAACCAATGCTTTATGACGCGATAGCAAATGGATTTCGTATCCGATACCAGAGCAAGCCAAGATAATGCCCTGCTTCAAAGCTTGTTCCCAAATGTCTATTTTTTGTCCTTTCAGCCAGCCAATCATGTGATTGCTCTTCTTTTATTCATGTTGCCTGAACTGACCATCCTGGTTCTTTCCACTCTGAAATGTCCTTTTATCTAAAAAAAATCTTAGCTTTTTCATTGGTAATTTTAATTTCTCTAACTCAATATGGCTTTTCATTTCTTGGCTCTCAGAGACCATCGAAATCCGTAATCAAAGATGCTATAGGTCTGCAAATACATCTAGCAGAAGGATCACTTCGTCAGTCTTTAGAGCTAAATTCTGAGCAGGGGCTTGAAGAAGTCCTTTCTCTTAATGTCGATTCAATTGAATTTCTTGACATTCCCAACAGAACGATTTTTGTAGTAAAAGGTTACTGTGATTGGGGAATTCCAAATAAAAAAGAGAAAATCCTTAGCTATTTCAAAGTGCTATTAGAACAAGGTGAAATGGTGGAAAGTTGGAGATTAGCTTTGGCTATCCCAAAATCTATTGACTCAAAAGAGGAGTTTGTTACTTACCCTCTTCCTATTAAAAATTAGTTAATTTATAAATTTATTTAAACTTGTAGATAATGACGAATGTTCTTTTTTATAGCCAGTTTTTGTTTCCAATGTCTTGATTATTAGTCAAAAATTCATTGGTTAACTAGCCTCCATCAATTTGACAACCAAGCATTGCGCCTGCAGCTCCACCTGCTGGAATTGCCCACCATCTATCTTTTCCTCTGGATCCAGTGGTAGCCAACCCAGCTCCGAGTAATCCACCTATAAGAGTGCCTTCGCTGCAGTCGTTTGTATCTACTTTTTGGGGCTGTGATGGCTGTGGCTGTGCAGGCCTTACAGTTGAAAATGCTCTTGAATTGCAAGGTACTTCCACGGTTTCTGTCCAGTTACGTACATAACCTGGGGAGTTTTGGGTTCCAGGTACGTACTCTTCCCTGTATTCATTTCTTGTACAGGTTCTTGAAGATGAATATCCTGGCTGGAATTCTCCTCTCGCTAAAGCTGGTGTTACTGAACTGAGGCTAATTAGCGCGGCAAGTACTAGCTTCATTGCTTTATGGGGTTGCAGGGGGAGGTGTGGAAGGAGATTGAACGTTTTGATATATCCCTATTCTGACTCTAGTGGCTTTCTCAAGGCAAGTGGTATTTAACCTTAAAAATAATTCACCGTTAAACTTCTAGTCTTGGAATGATGCCTTTTGAGCATTACTCCGATATTAGTAGTATTTTTCTCATATCTTGCGTTTTAATGTTTGATGGATATCTCTCTTTATACACAACAATGTAGAGAAGAATACCAGTAAAGCACCACCTGAAGCGGACAAGCTAATTCTCTCATCGAAGAAAATAAATCCCAACATTGCAGAGAAAACTACTTGTATATAATTTATTGAGGTTGCATTTGCAGCAGGCAGGAGTGTTAGACCTTCTGTTATGCACATTTGACCTATTTGTGTTAGAAGACCAACCCCTAATAACCATAACCATTCGAAACCAATAGGTAAAATTCCTGTATTGGCACAGAAAGGAAATATAACTACTGTTGATACCAAAGGGAAGTAGTTAATTATAACTAGAGGATGTTCCGTTTTTGATAACTTGCGAACACATACATACGCTAATGCTGTTAGGAATGCCCCTGCTAGTGCTATCAAAATAGAACTAGATAGAAGTATATCCTTAGTTGCTATTGTTATGTTCTCGTTCGCCACCATACTTATTCCTATCCAGCCAAGTATCACTGCTAATACAATACGAAAACCTATAGGTTCTTTTAATAAGATCCATGCTGCAATAGCTGTAAAAGTTGGATATGCATATTGAACCGTTGTAGCAGAAGCTAATGGTAGTTTAGTAATAGAGATAAAAAAACAAAATAGTGCCGAAGTACCTAGCAAACCCCTTAAAATTAGAAGTTGTTTATTTTTTCCCCAAGGGGATATACCTGCTTTAGCTATCATTAAGTTTGTAATGACCAAACTTATAAGAGATCTTCCTAAAACGATTTCTGCGACGGGAATTCGACCCCCTAGCTTTTTAACACATACGCTCATCAGGCTGAAGGCTAATGCACTTCCAATTAGAGCAAGGTACCCTTTGACATTATTTTGACTCTTATAGTGAACTACCATTTGTTTTGTTTTCTGCAGTTTTATTGAGAATTTCTTGTTCTAACTACAATTCCTAACCAACGTTCTTTTCCTAGTGCTATGAACAGTTCCATATCGATACACCTTTTCTAGTTTCGTCGTTTTAATGATCAGCCCACGTCTTCACCCACGAACTATTGAGGCGGTTAAGGAGCGCGCTGACATTGTTGATGTAGTGGGAGAACACGTAGTTTTAAAGAAAAAAGGTCGTGAATTTGTAGGTATTTGCCCTTTTCATGACGATAGTAAGCCATCTATGACTGTTTCCCCAGCAAAGCAGTTTTATTACTGCTTTTCTTGTGGTGCAGGAGGCAATTCCATTAAATTCCTAATGGAATATCAGAGGCAAAGTTTTGCAGATGTAGTTCTTGAGCTTGCCAGAAAATATCAATTGCCTGTTGAGACCATTGATAGTTCGCAACAGGAACGTATTCGCAAACAGTTCTCTCGGAGAGACCAGTTACATCGTGCATTATCTCTTGCCGCAAATTGGTTTTCTAGTCAACTACTAGCTGCAGATGCAGTTCAAGCCCTCGACTATTTAACTAAAAGTCGAAGCCTTAGTGAAGCCACCCTAGAAGAATTTGGTTTGGGCTACGCCCCTGATAAATGGGATGCTTTATTGAATCACCTGAAGCAGGTTGAAGGATTATCTTCAGAATTACTCGAGGCGGCGGGTCTTGTTGTTGCTCGAAAAGGGGGAGGGGGATTTTATGATCGCTTTCGAAACAGAATCATAGTTCCAATTCGCGACCGACAAGGACGAGTTGTGGGTTTTGGAGGAAGGAGCTTAGATGGATCTGAACCAAAATATTTGAATTCTCCGGAAACAGAAGTCTTCGAAAAAGGTCAAATCTTATATGGGTTAGATAAAGCTGCAAGTCATATTCGAAAGAGTGATAGAGCTGTAGTAGTTGAAGGATATTTTGATGTTATTGCTTTGCATTCGGTAGGTATTTGTAACTCCGTTGCATCATTAGGAACAGCCTTAAGTAGTAAGCAAATTACTCAGTTATGTCGTTGTAGCGAAAGTAAGCGGATAGTTTTGAATTTTGATGCAGATCGTGCAGGAGTTAAAGCAGCTAATAGGGCTATTGGAGAAGTTGAAAGTCTAGCCTTGCAAGGACAACTAGATTTGCGAGTACTTCACCTACCTTCAGGTAAGGACCCTGATGAATATCTTCTTGAACATAGCTCTGGAGAATATAGATCTCTGCTAGACCAGGCTCCCCTCTGGCTTGATTGGCAAATTGATCAGGCTCTACGTGATCTGGATTTAACAAAGGCAGATCAGTTCCAGTTAGCAGTTAGCGGAGTTGTCCAACTTTTGGGCAAATTACCTCAGTCCGCTATACGTACTCATTATCTTCAAAAGGTAGCCGAGAGACTTAGCGGTGGTCAAGCTAGGTTGGCGTTACAGCTTGAAAATGATCTTCGCAAGCAAGTCAAAGGCCAACGTTGGCATGGACGCTCCTTACGTTCCGAACAATTATCTGAACGTAGTCAGCGTGAGCGAAGTGAGGCCGAAATTCTTCGCTTATATCTTCATTGTGCGGAGCATAGAGCTGTAATTCGTCGGGAGCTTCGTTCCAGGGAACTCGAAGATTTCGCTTTGCACCATCACCGTTTGATTTGGTCCCATATTGCGGATTTGGAAGAAACTAATCTTGGAAGTGGTCGTCTTGAATCAATCACTAGGGGTAGTGAATCAGGCGATGATTTGGCGAGGATTGACCTGTCTAGGTTACTTTCTGATCAGTTAACGGTTGATGATAGTGACCTTCTGACTTTTTTGACTCCTCTTTTGGAATTAGATGAAGTGCAGAAAGCCGCATTCGAACAACCAATGCTTCATCTTCGTGGTACAGCAGCAGCCTTAGAACGCCAAAGGTCACTTAAGCGTTGTAGACACCTTTTAGAAGCTTGGAGTGGACAGCGACTTGAGACTTTAGAAAGATGTATAGCTACTCTTATTGAAGAAGAACGAAATAAGCCTGAGCAGGTATTTGATATGGAACATCGTATTGATGAGATGTTCCAAAATTTAAATAGTGATGCTTTGCACTTTCAAGATCTTTATTACAGTGAACGAAAGCATATTTCCTATTTGGACCAGCAAAGGTGTTCAGGTTATGGAGATTCTCAACTTGTATCAGCATAGTAACTGTCTTGCCATGATTTTTCTGACTTTTACTTGTTCTTTACCTACTTCACTATAATTATATGACTAATAGCCTTTTTGTAGATTTTTCAGAATGGGATCATGTGAATTCTCTTTGGCCAGGTTTTATCCATAGGTTAGGTTTAGAAAGGGCACAGCAAGCTGTTCGGCAAGCACTTGATTTGCAGCTCATGAATGGAAATTCTGATACTCTTCCTGTTTTGTTTTTTGAGACATGTGGACTTGCTTTGGTCAATGTTGATCTTATTTCTCAACAAACAGGTCTCTCATTTCATGATAATAATTTGATTTTAATTATAAGTAAAAAAGAAAGACGTTTGCAGCTTCTAAAAGAATTTGTAAAATAGATAGCTTAGAAGCAATATTTTTTGAGGGCCTTTATTACTTCATTTGGCCGATCTTCTAAATAATAAGCCTCTAATTCTTTCTCTTGATTTGTATTTGAAATCTTCGTTGAATTTCTGATAGCAGCTTTTTTATACCATTCATACATCTTCTTCCTTGCTTTATCTGCATTCATTGGATTTCCATTATTGCATGCCTGAGCTACGTGTGTCGCCTCATGTCTTACAGCCTTTCTAATTGAAATTGCTGTTCCATTATCGTCATCATTGCGACCTATTCTTGGATAAGAATACCCATTTATTTCTTTTATATTTTCTGTACAGATCACCAGTCTTTTTTGTCTTTTCTTGATGAAACCTACGTATTTACTTCCTATAAAACATAAAGGAGTATTCTCTTCAGATAAGAACCCTGCTTTGTGAACTAGATCGAGTATTTCTTTTTCCTTAGATGTGAGAAATAGCAAGAACTCCATGGCCATCCTTTGTGCATTTACCCCCTATTGTCTATGAATAGACAATAGGGATTTCTTCTAGTCTTGTTGTTGTTGCGCAGCTTAGCTGTTCACGACGCATTTCCCAACTTGCTTTTGATCTGCATATTGCCCAAGTTATAGTCCCTTTCCCAAAGCGAGTATTAAGTCTGTCAATCGTTTTCATTAGCCGTTGACTTCGCTGAAGATGCTCTATTGCCTCGTTGTTTAGCAGATTGGTTTGCAGGTATTTTGATGTTTGAAGACTATGCATTTTGACTCCTGCTTTTATTAGTAGTCGATAAGGTCGGAATATCTTTTCTATTAATGGGCGAGCTGCTGTAAGTAAAACAGTAGTATCGTTGCTTGGAGTCTCTAGTTGTGTGGTTGCTTTTTGACTGTAAAAAGGTTGGCGAAAAGGACTTGTGTGAGTGAATACTGTGATAGCACCAGCTAGTTGGTTTTGGTTGCGTAATTTCTGACCAGCACAAATTAAATGTGTGCTTATGGCCTGCCTCAGTTCTTCTATCTTTGTGATGGGTCGGCTAAAACTTCTGCTGACACATGTTTCTTTTTTTGGTGAAGGTTTGACTTTAAGTTTCATGCAGGAATTTCCTTTTAGTTCTTCCTGTAGTCGTATTCCTACGACTCCACATTTGGCGTGTAGCTCTGAACTTGGCATGTCACGAAGTTGAAGAGCTGTTGTGATACCTCTTTCTCGACACCATTTTGAAAGCTTTTTGCCTATTCCCCATATGTTTTCTATTTCAATGCTTTCTAGCCACCAGTCTTGATCTTTTGTTGTACGGAAGTCAAATATTCCAGCATGATTGGATATCGTTTTGGCTAGATGATTTGCAATTTTGGCTTGTACTTTGCTTGCACCGATGCCAATTGAAATAGGTATACCCAGGTTTTGATGAGCTTGCTCACGTAGTCGTCTTGCCCACGGATAAAAATCCTTCGTAGAGGATAGATTGATTTGAGCAAAGGCTTCATCAATTGAATAAATCTCCACTTCATTACAATGTTCGTTTAATAACAGCATTAGCCGGTGGCTGATGTCGCCATAGAGAGAGTAATTTGAACTACGTACTATGATTCCTAATCTTTCAAGTTTATGGCGAATTTTAAAGTATGGCTGCCCCATTGAAATACCCAGATCTCGGGCTTCTGGGCTGCGAGCGATAATGCAACCATCGTTGTTGGATAGAACGACTACTGGATGATTGGCAAGTGATGGGTTAAAGCTTTGTTCGCAAGCGGCGTAAAAGTTATTGCCATCGATTAATGCAATACCTTGAATCATTTTGAGTATGTATTTTTATTTAGGTTGTGGATTGAATAAATTGCTACACCCCAGATATGAACATCACTATATTGGCTGAGATCAATTGGCGGATATTTCGGGTTTCCTGCTTCGAGGTAAATTCTTCCTTGTGTAAGTACAAGTCGTTTCAATGTAAATGCTCCATTGAGGATTGCTATTACAATGTCTCCTGGGGCTGGAGTTAAGCTACGATCGACAATTATTAGGTCGTTATTTTGTATCCCTGAATTAGTCATAGAATCACCAGAGACATTCAAAAAGAAGGTGCTTGCTGGGTTGTGAATTAGATGTTCGTTCAGGTCAATGCCAATATCCATATAATCATCAGCTGGCGAAGGAAATCCTGCTGGCACTGGCTTCCTTTTTATTGGAATATTTAGGATTAATCGCTTAGACCTTAGTGATATAGGCCTTGGAAGAAATCTCATTTAAGCCAACTATTACTAGTAGTACTAATATACCACTAGTAATAGTTGGCTTTTGAGGAGGCATGAATTCCATGAGGCCACTGCTCGTATGCTTGCTCTGATGAGAGTTCTTATTTTTAGCGGTGGTAAGGAGCATTTTGAGAAATACTGATAGCTCTATAGATTTGTTCGACAAGTAGTAACCGAGCAAGGTCATGAGGGAAGGTCATAGGAGAGAGACTTAATAGAAGGTCTGCTGATGTTTTGATTGTGGAGTCGAGTCCTTCAGTGCCGCCAATGATAAAGGCAAGATTCTTTAGGCCAAATTCCTTTAAGCGCTCGCTTAAGAGTATGGATGATATTGGTTTTCCTTCCTCAGAAAGAGCTACGAGCAGCTCGTTGCGTTTGAGTTTGGCTCGAATTGCTTCGGCCTCTTTTTTGGGATTGGATTCACGTACTTCAGTGATAGTCAGGCCAGGAAGTCGTTTGAGGTACATTTCAATTCCCTCTTTGATCCAGTCTTTGCGCAATTTGCCGATGGCCAAGATGCGGTAATGGGATGAGATTAACAAGATAAGAAGGAAATGTTGAGAAGTTTTACTCTTCTTCAGAGAGGAATCTAGCAAATGTTGTGTATTGCAGCTCTTCTTCTTTCTGCTCAATTGATTTTCTTTTAGGAATTGATTTGTCTTGACTATTTTGATTTTTAGCTCTAGGGGTTGAATGTGCTTGGATCCTCATTAGTTGAGTCGCTTCTAGTTCTTTAAGCCTTGCAATTAAATGAGCTGGTATATGTCCATCAGGACTTGCCTTGATTAATTCTTTAAATAAAGTATTAGGGTCTTCTTCTGTTTGTATTGGATGTCTAGGGGAGTTTATTTTTTGATTTTCTTTTTGCAATGATACGGGCTTGGTTATTTCTTTGGGTAATTGACGACCTAGTTCTTTAAGTCGTAAAAGACTTTGAGGATCTAACGTCATCGGATTAAAAAATTATATCTTTTTGTTGAGCGAGGACTAATCCCTTTTTTAGGTCCGTACTCGACTTCTTCACGTAAGGCTTGTCTGAGTTGTTCAAATGGTAGATCGCCAAAGCTGTCATCGTCAGAAAGGGCCGCTGGTAAATCTAAGTCGTTGAGACTTTTACTTGAGGAAGTGTTGTTAGTAGCTGTTAAGCCTGGTTGCAATGGTAAGAAAAAGATAATGCTAGCAACGGTTAAGGCTATTAGGTGTGCATGCATCTTCATTGAATTAATTGGGAACCTTAGATCGCGTTGGACAGGTTAATAATAAATAAACATATTCATTTAGAAATTCAGGAGAGGGAGTTTCTTTAGGCGAAGGGGGGATTTGGTTGAGTTGAGCCTATTGATTAGCCATGTTGGTGACTCTGATGATCGATGATGTTAAAGGGGAAAATGGTTATCCGTATAAAGTCAAGAATATATTTGGATTGCCTTTTTTGGTTTTATATAAAGAAATCGTTGAATTTGAAAGAGTGCATTATGACTTTTTTAGGACACACGGCTAGAAAGCGATTTGGCCAGCATTGGCTAAAGGACGAATCTGTATTGCAAAGGATTGTAGATGCCGCCGATATTAATGGAGACGATCGTGTACTTGAGGTTGGGCCAGGACGAGGCGCTCTTACAGAAAAACTATTAACTTCTTCAGCAAAAGCCGTTCACGCTGTTGAGTTAGATAGGGATCTTGTCGCTGGCTTGAGGAAGCGATTTTCTGATAACCCAAAATTCACTCTGCAGGAAGGCGACATCCTTTCGGTCCCTTTGATTTCATCTTGCCAAATGCCTTTTAACAAAATTGTGGCAAATATTCCTTACAACATTACTGGACCTTTGCTTGAAAGATTTTTAGGTAAATTAGGAAACCCACCTATAAATTCATTTGATTTATTAGTGCTTCTTTTGCAGAAAGAGGTCGCTGAGCGTATTCTCGCAAATCCAGGTAGTAAAAGCTTTAGTGCATTAAGTGTAAGAATTCAATTAGTGAGTAATTGTAGAAGTATTTGTAAGGTGCCTTCTAGTTGCTTTATGCCACAACCTAAGGTGCAATCTGAGGTTATAGTGATAGAACCTTTAAAAAATAGTCGTCGATTAGACTCAACACTTGAAAGTTCTATAGAGCTACTTCTTAGAAAAGCTTTTGTTGCAAGGCGCAAAATGTTAAGGAATTCTCTTGCCGGATTAGGTTCTAAAAGGGAGTTGGAGACTTTGGCGGATCAGGTAGGTATTAGTCTTAGTCAGCGTCCGCAGGAGTTGGCCCCTGCAAAGTGGGTTGAAATGGCAAGGCATTTAAATCAACTGCATCTCTTATGAGTAGATCTAGTCCTAGTTCAGCTTCTGGTTCAAAGCTCAGGGTCAGGGCTCCAGCGAAAATCAACCTTCATTTAGAGGTTCTTGGTTTACGGAATGATGACTTTCATGAATTGGCAATGGTTATGCAGACTATTGATCTTGCTGATTATTTAGAAATACAAATCAATTCCAAGGGCTCGATAAGTCTTACGACAGACACACCAGAATTAGAGACAGGCGAGCAAAACCTAATAATTAAGGCAGCCAAATTACTTCGTAGTCAATCAGGTATTAGTGATCTGGGCGCAACAATTCATCTTGAGAAAAACATCCCTATAGGAGCTGGTCTGGCCGGAGGGTCAAGCGATGCAGCAGCCACATTGTTTGCTTTGAATAGGTTTTGGAACCTTGCTTTCACCAAGAAGCAACTAATCGAATTAGCTTCCGAACTTGGCTCTGATGTGGCTTTTTGCCTGGAAGGTGGGTCGCAAATGTGCTTTGGACGTGGAGAAAAGCTTGAAGCGTTGGAATGTTCTAATGAAAGGATGTCAGTAATACTTGTCAAAGATCCATCTGTAAGTATTTCTACTCCTTGGGCTTATCAACGTTGTAAGGATGTTTGTGGCAGCAGCTATTTAAAAACGGAAGCTGATTTTGAAAAACGCCGACAGCTTCTTCGATTTCAAAAATGGGTGAATCCTTTAACTCCATCTACTCCGCCACCTCTCCAGAATGATCTTCAGAAAATTGTTGCTGATGCTAGACCTGAGGTTAAGAATGCATTGAGTCTGTTGGCCAGATTGCCTGGATCAATAGGCGTTGCAATGAGTGGTTCAGGCCCTAGCTGCTTTGCCTTATATCCAAATTTTGAAGAGGCGAATCTTGCTCTAGAGCAATCTCGAAATAAGCTTAAAGAAGAGGGATTAGATAGCTGGTGTTGTTCTTTTTCTTCTGAGGGAGTCACAATTGCATGATGAGTGATTCTGAAAAAATGCCCTCTGAAGGACCTGCTTTTGAAAATGAGGCTGCTTTGAGCGCTACAAAGAAAGGACCATTGAGTTTCTTTTCAGGAGCTATGACAAGTGGTGTATTTGCTTGGTTGAGTTTGACTATCAGTAAGCAATTGGTTGGTTATTTTGCTCTGCATTCAATTGAATACAAATCTCCAATTGCACAAAGTGTTGCATCAGGCTTCAAGACACTGATTATTGGTACGTCTTTCCTGGCAACATTCACTTTTGGATTTATTGCATTTGGCTTGAGTTTAGTCTTTATTCGAAGTCTTTTTGATGTCAAAGAGAAAGATGTTGACTAAGATCTGAATGACTTCAACATATTGATTCTCAGTTCTGAAAAGATGACATTGCATGATCTTGGATTGTTGATTCTTTTGCTTAGTCCAGGCATGCTCATCTCAATTTTACTGCTGTCAACATTTGCCGCTGGTGGTTAATAAGGCCTACTCTGAGATAGTTTAGATAATTAAGCCGGGTATCCGGTATTGCATCGCAAGCTGTGGCAGGGACACTACTATTCAATGCTCTGAGAGAAGCCATCGATGAAGAGATGGCTAAAGACTCCCGTGTATGCGTTATGGGGGAGGATGTAGGTCAGTATGGAGGCTCTTACAAAGTCACCAAGGACTTATATGAAAAGTATGGAGAGCTGAGGGTCCTTGACACTCCTATCGCAGAGAATAGTTTTACTGGAATGGCTGTTGGGGCTGCGATGACGGGTCTTAGGCCGATAGTTGAGGGAATGAATATGGGATTCCTCTTGTTGGCCTTTAATCAAATTTCTAATAATATGGGAATGTTGCGTTATACAAGTGGAGGCAACTTCACCATTCCTACAGTTGTTAGAGGTCCTGGTGGTGTTGGAAGACAACTAGGAGCTGAACATAGTCAAAGATTAGAAGCCTATTTTCATGCAGTCCCGGGAATTAAGATTGTTGCTTGTAGTACTCCTACAAACGCAAAAGGTCTAATGAAGGCGGCAATCAGAGATGATAACCCTGTACTTTTCTTTGAGCATGTTCTTTTATATAACTTGAATGAGGAGCTTCCTAAAGGTGATTATATTTGTGCTTTAGACCAGGCTGATTTAGTTCGAAAAGGGAAAGATATAACAATACTAACTTATTCAAGAATGAGACATCATTGTTTAAAGGCCATAAGCCAACTAGAGATTGATGGGATAGATGCTGAATTAATTGATTTAATCAGCTTAAAACCATTTGATATGGAAACAATCGCAAAATCAATTAAGAAAACACATCGCGTAATTATTGTTGAAGAATGTATGAAGACTGGGGGAATTGGAGCGGAGTTAATTTCTTTGATAACTGAGCAATGTTTTGATGACCTAGATTCTCCCCCTGTAAGACTTTCAAGTCAAGATATACCCACACCATATAATGGAAAACTTGAGAATTTAACTATAATTCAACCTCATCAAATTGTTGATACTGCTAAAAAGATTCTCAACAAAGGTATCTGAATTATGCCTCGACAACAGGGCTGGTTAGCCTTGATTTTTGCCCTCGCTTTTTTTTCTACTGCTGTTTTTGTTAACTTACCTTTAAGTTTAGGTTTAGACCTTAAGGGTGGTAGTCAGCTAAGGCTTGAGGTTCAACCTACTAATGAAATAGCCACAATTGACGGTGAACAACTTGAGGCGGTGAAGGCTGTCATGGATTTACGAGTTAATGGTTTAGGTGTTTCCGAATCAACTATTCAAACTATTGGAAATGATCAGCTATTAGTTCAACTACCTGGAGAGCAAGATCCCTCTCGAGCCGCAGAAATTTTAGGTAGTACTGCTTTGCTTGAATTCAGAGCGCAGAAAGTTGGATCAGAGCGACAAGTTCGTGATTTGCAACGTATCAAGAGGCAGGCTTTATTTTTGTTGGATGCTTCTAAAACCCCTGAGAAATCGTCTTCTAAGTTGACTTCTAGCGAACTTGATCTCATTCAGTCTGCGCAGGATTATTTGGATATACAAGGTCGTTCAACTACTGTAAAAGAACAGCTTGAAGAGATTGTTGACTTGGCTAGGTTCAAAATCGCGGACTCATTTGAGCCAGCATTCTTTACAGGTAATTTAATTAAGGCTGGTACTAGACAAGAACAAAATGGTTCTGGCTGGGAAGTTACTCTTACATTTAATAATGAAGGAGGAAAACAATTTGCAGCTTTAACAAAATCAATTGCAGGAACAAATAGATTATTGGGAATTGTTTTAGACGGGAGGTCAATCAGTGAAGCCACAGTAGGACCTCAATTCCAAGCCGCAGGGATTACTGGAGGGGCGGCAAGTATCAGTGGAAACTTTAGTGTTGAAGATGCAAGGGATTTGGAAGTCAAGCTAGATGGAGGTTCTTTACCATTACCTGTTGAAATACTTGAGGTACGAAGTGTGGGCCCGACTCTTGGGGCTGCAAATATACGTAGAAGCTTAATTTCTGCATTGACCGGATTAGTATTAGTAGGAATTTTTATGTTGATTTTATACAGATTGGCAGGGGTTGTAGCTGTTTCATCTTTAACTTTATATGCTTTATTTAATCTGGCAATTTATACTCTTATACCCGTTACATTAACTCTACCTGGTATAGCTGGTTTTATTCTTAGTATTGGTATGGCAGTAGATGCAAATGTTCTTATCTTTGAACGAGTTAAGGATGAATTAAGAGGAGGAAATACATTGATTCGATCTATTGAAACAGGATTTTCACAGGCTTTTTCATCAATAATTGATGGCCACTTCACTACTTTGATCAGCTGCGTTGCCCTCTTTTCTTTAGGTACAGGATTCGTAAAGGGCTTTGCAGCAACCCTTGCTATTGGAGTTGTGTTGAGCTTGTTTACTGCTCTTAGTTGTACCCGCACCCTTTTGAGGTTCTTGATGAGTTATCAATCATTAAGGCGCCCAACAAATTTTGTGCCTAAAAGCCAGCTCCCATCATCTGTGGCTTGAACAATTATGGCCTCCTCTTCATCTACTGAATCTTCTAAAAAGTACAAAGCTTTTGCTCTTTGCCGCCGCCGCCGCACGGTTTGGATTGTTTCTGGAATGGGATTTGTATTGAGTTTATTAGGATTCTTGCTCTGTTATTTAAACCCATCAATTAAAGCGCCATTACGTCCAGGCCTTGACTTTACCGGTGGAACACAAATTCAACTTGAAAGAAATTGCCAAGATGTTTGCCAATCATTTAGCACTTCCATTATTAATGAGAAACTTTCAGGATTTTCATTGGATGAACAAAGAGGTAAAACAAAACCAAATTTCTCGCAGATTAAGGTTCAACTTCTAGATGATTCACGTACCTTGGTTTTGAGACTGCCTTTTCTGTCAGCCACCCAAAGTTTGGCAGTTGTAGAAGAGATTGAACCATTTGTAGGCCCATTTGTTAAAGAAGGCCAGTCGATTGACACTATTGGCCCAACTCTAGGGATACAACTTCTTAGGAGTAGTTTGGTTTCTCTTCTTGTCGCTTTTGCAGGTATAGCTGTTTATATCAGTATCAGATATGACAGGGTTTTTGCTTTGCTTGCTCTTATTGCTCTGGCTCACGATGTGACCATTGTTTGTGGAATATTTTCATGGCTGGGTCTGTTTTTCTCTGTTGAAGTTGATAGTCTTTTTGCTGTAGCGCTATTAACTATTGCAGGGTATTCTGTCAACGATACAGTTGTTGTATTTGATCGAATTAGAGAGCGTCTGAGAGATGGGTCTAGTCTTTCTTTCTCAGAGCAAATTGACAGAGCAGTATCTGCGACTTTTACAAGAACCATATATACCAGCGGGACAACTCTTTTGCCCTTATTAGCTTTGATATTTTTCGGAGGATCAGCCTTGTATTGGTTTGCTATAGCTTTGGCTTTAGGGGTATTGATTGGAAGTTGGTCTAGCATTGCCTTGGCTCCTACCCTGCTTAGCCTAAAAGAGCACAATCTAAGAGCCTTATAGAGTTCCCTATTACAGATATATGCCGCATAGACCTAATAACCATCCATTGAAAATATACTTTTATGATTTAAAGCTATTATTTTCTATATTCCTTATTTTGGTTGCAATTATAGAGCTAAAAGTAGAGCTCCGTATTCTATTCCATCATTTTACATTTACTGCACTATTTTATACTGTAGTTAATCATCCTTTTTCTGTTATCGCAATAATATTTTGCCCTATATATATTATAAGAGGGAAAACTTGATTCATTTGTCTTTACTAAGTTCCTGCTAACATTTATTAAGTATTTGATCTACTAATATTTTTTTCAAAATAACTTGCATGACAATTGCAAGGGGTAGTGCAAGAAGAAAACCTGGTAATCCTAATAATGTACCAAGGATTAGTTGAGCCACTAGGGCAACAGTTGGAAGAAGATTGACAGTTCTACGTAACAATAAAGGGGTTAGTATAAATGCTTCTAGGTTCTGTAGGCTTAATCTAAATATTAATACTTTAACCATTAATGTAGGTGATATTATTAGAGAGATCCCAAGTGGTAGTAATGTTGCTGTTGTTGGACCAATTATTGGGACGAAGGTTAGTAGGCCAGCAATTAAAGAACTTAGTAGGGCTAGAGGTACTCCTAAAATTGAGAGGCCTGCCCAAGTCAGGATGAAAATACTAATAGCAGATATTGTCATGCCCACTAGCCATCCACCTAAAGCAATTCGGCATTCATTTAAAATATTCTCTGTGTAAGTTCTCAGAGACTTAGGTGTTAATGAGATCAATATATTTTTATGTGAATCTGGATCTAGTACTAAAAGTATTGCTAACAAAGTTATTAGAATAAATTGAATTAAGCTATTAGCAGCACCTCCAGCAAGACCTATGACTTTTGAGCCTAGGTTTTCTAATCTATCCCAACTAATTTGCTCTGGAAGTAGAGACTTTTGTAGACCAAATGAAATTGACTGGTTCGAGAGAATCTCCTTTAATTTAGCAATTAAATCTGGCATAAGATTACCTAGCTCTTTTATTTGAGTTATAAGTTCTGGACCTACTAATTGAAGGATACATGTGCCTAAAATTACTAATATGAGAAGGACAATCAGTAACGAAAGGGGCCTTGGAGTATGAATTTTTCTACTAAGACTCTGTATTAGAACATCAAGAGCTACAGATACTATGGCAGATCCAAAGAGTATAAGAATTACCCATCTTAATTGCCAACTTATCGTTATAGTGAAAACCAGAGTGAATAAAATTAATAATGCACGACTATTCATGTTAGTAGCCGTTTCTTTTTCCACGGATCTAGTATGTCACGTATTACAACTTCTTTGATAATTATCTGAAGCACTACTGCTAACGGTAATGCCAGAATCAGACCTATAGGTCCAAATATAATTGTGAATATAAACTGAGCACTAAGAGTCAGACCAGGAAGAAGTTTGACTCTGTGATGCATTACTGATGGTGTAATTATATAGCTTTCAATATTTTGTATAATGATGTACATACCAAGTACAGCTAAAGCTTTCCAGGGCTCATCAACTAGAGCCACTGACATTGGGAAGATTGTACTAATGACTGGTCCAAGGTTAGGAATTATGTTTAGTATTCCTGCTAAAAGAGCGTTTGCTATAACAAGTTTTATACCTAAGATTGATAATCCAATTACTGCAAGTATAGAAACACATAGGGAACTTATCAATACACCAATCATCCAATTTGTGAGAGCTATTCCACATTGGCTAAGAATTTCTCTTGCTCTCCTTCTGTAAAATGATGGGACCAGATTTATTGCTACTTCTCTGTATGGTTTTGGTTGAGAAGCAACCATTAGACCGATAGCTAAGATAAAGATCATTTGTAAAATTCCATTTCCCAGATTCCCTGCAAAATCGAGTATCTTTCCAATTCCTTCGCCAACTCCATTTGCTATGGTTGAACCGTCTGGTAATGGATTAAAACCGTTGAATATTATTTGTTTTTCTAATTCTCCTTTTGGATAGCCACCATACATAATATAATTGATTTTTTCGAGACTTCGAGTAGTTATATCCGAGAGTGTCCTTGCTGCATTTGGTAATTGGTTTATTAGTTCTTGAAATTCTTTTGTAAAAGGTGGAACTACTACAATTAGGAATGAACTTAATATCGTAAATAGCCCCATCAAACTTAAAATAAGAGCCAAGTTTCTACTTATATTTATTTTTGATCTGATTGCACCAACTAAAGTACATAAAGCCATCGCTAGAACTACACCAGCGAAAATCTGAATAATTATCTCTTTTAGGCTCCATAGGATCACTCCCGTTGCAAGAAAACCTGAGAGTGCTATCCAATGTGGCAGTTTCATATTCCTATTACGATTTATCCGTGTACCCCATTCCGTGACTTTTCGCATAACGCTTAGCAAATCTCATGAATCTTTCAAAATCTGATTCTGATTTCCAGCTGTAGGTAGCCTCTAGAGCACTTGGTTCACCATTTACAAAGCGGGCATTTACATCTCTTGTCACAAGCTCTCCTTCTTCGTCAATAAGCAGCATCCCTTTAATATCTGTCATTGATTCTTTTGATAAGGCTTCGGGTGATTCAAATATGAAGAAAGCCTGGCCTGTTTTGCCATCTCTGCTTCTAGTTAAACGAATTTCTGGGACGGAAATTTCGTCCACCCCTCGAAAAAACTGGATTGTCGCAGTGGAGTTGGCTTTGGTCATGGAGTTCTGCGAAAGTTCGATACTAGAGAAAAGGCTATGTATGCTGTGAGTCTTTGACTTAACCAACAATATTGCTTCTTATTAGCTTAATCACCGCAGAATCATCAGACAGCCCCCCTATATCAATAGTTTTTCTGGATGATGCCTTGTCAAGCTCGTGCTTGTAACAACGATCGTAGTAATCGAGCATTGCCTCACAGGCTTTGCTGAACTTTCCACTTTTTATAGCATTAATTGCTTCTTTGGTCCTTTGTGGCCCTAGTCTTCTACTTATGCGAAGCGTTGCTGCCTCTAGTTGATCTTTTGGATAGACAGCGTAGATTCTCACTAATTCTTCAACTCTTTCCGCTTTTGGACGTTCCAGTTCGAAGACAGGGGCTTGACTCATCTGCTTGAGAAGTTCAACAGGTATTCGGCATTTTCCTAAATTTCCACTTTCTGATTCCAGCCATATTTTTTGCTGAGGAAACATTTTGCATTTTTCAAGGCTTTCTGCAATGAGATTTTCATAATGTTCAGTGGATGGTTGTTCTTGATGACCTAAGCCTCCAAAGCTGCTGCCTCTATGGCTTGCTAAACCTTCCAAGTCAACAGTTGGAAAACCCTTTTTATCTAGCTCGTGAAGTAGGTTCGTTTTCCCGGTACCTGTTTTGCCACCAATTAGCTGTATTTCCCACTTTTTTTCAAATTGTTGGAGGGCCCACTTCCTATAAGTCTTATATCCACCTGTGAGTATTAAAGGATTTAAGCCTAATACATGAGTTAACCACGCAACACTTGCAGATCTCATGCCGCCCCTCCAGCAATAGATCCTGATGCAGTTTTTCGTAATACTTTTGTATTGAATTTCATTTTGATTGTCTTTTAAATCTTCTAAGCTTTTTTTTAGTTCACTAATCCTATCGGTCGTGAATTTTAGGCCAGTAAGAATTGCTTGCTCTCTCCCTGCATTCTTGTATATTTTCCCAACCGCCTCTCTTTGCTCGTCAGTAAATAGTGGAAGGTTTATTGAGCCTGGCCAGTGGCCTTTTGAAAATTCCTTTGGACTTCGCACATCGACTATTGTTCCCATCATTTGACGGAATTTATCTATCGGGCAATAAGATTGGTACCCAATGCCTGACATAGTGTCCATCATCTTTCCTTTTAGGTTGCTTGATATTCATGCTCTCTGCAAACACCAACTCCTCAAATATCTCTATTGAGGAATTGTTAAGTCAATTCTCAACGGGGTCTGCAAGAAAAAGACGAGGACTCATCTCCTCGATAGAAACTCGGGTAGATGATATATGTTCCTTGGGTTCAAAGGCCTTCTCTTCATTTGACCCTGCTGGCGATGACTGGGCTGCTGGATGGCTTTTACAGGTGATGAATAGGCATTCTCCAGACAGCCTTTCTGACTTGTTAGAGGATAATTGTAAAGGGTGGTTTGATTATCTTTCTGAAGTAGGAATTAATTATGAGCCTCTACAAACTGCTCTTTTAAAAGAAGAATTTGAAGAAGCAGATCGTTTGACTAGTGCTTATTTACGTAGGTTGGCCGGCTCAGGAGCGGAAGAAAGGGGATATGTTTATTTTAGCGAGGTTCCTTTTATGCCTGGTTCCGATCTTATAACTATTGATAGGTTATGGAATGCCTATTCACAAGGTAAGTTTGGATTTTCTATTCAGGCAAGACTTTTAGAGTCTCTCGGAGGAAGGTTTGATCGTTTGTGGACAAAGATTGGCTGGAAAGTTGATGGTATCTGGACAAGATATCCGAGTTCGTTTACCTGGTCTTTACAGGCTCCAGAAGGACATATGCCACTAGTAAATCAACTTCGTGGAGTGAGGTTGATGGACGCTCTCTTGAATCACCCCTCCCTAGTAGGCCGTCGATCTAAATAAGTGTTTGTACTTATTGCTTGTGATTAAGACCTTTGTCGTGCATTCTTTTAGTTCTTTGATGGTTCTGGGTGATACCAACTATTTTAATTCATGCTGTTAGCATCCTTTTAGTTCCAATTCATTCTTCGTGAATGGTCGATTTAGATGGAGTGATTTCATATTTCCTTCGACCCTTCAGTTGTCATCATATTTAAGCCTTTTACTTGAACCCGTTAAATCCTCAGACGTTTTTGACAAGATTCATTTAGGTCTTCATGAGGCCCTTGTTAACGCAGTCCTTCATGGCAATTGCAGTGATCCAAGCAAAAAATTAAGAGTGAGAAGAATCCTTACCCCGAATTGGCTCGTTTGGCAGGTTCAAGATCAAGGAGAAGGCATCCCATTTAAGAAAAGAATATTTTCTTTGCCCGACCAGCTAGATTCGAACCGAGGTCGAGGCTTGTTTCTTATTCACAATTGTTTTGACGATATTCGTTGGAGCCAGAGAGGAAATCGACTTCAACTTGCAATTCGGCGAGACTACGAGATTAGTGATCAGGACATCCTGGATCCTTAATTTCATTATTTATCCAGAGTAATGATTGGTTAATGAGAGCTGATATATCAGAGCATTCTCCACCTGAAAGGAGCTGAACTAGGGCACTTGATAGCAGCTCAGCTGTTCTTTTATGTGAATTGCCTTTGAATTTATGCCAATTTTCATGAGAAATTATTAGTTGTGCATGCAAATCAACTGCCAGTTGAACTGTCTTCGGAGACCATTTTTTGGGGTTAGTATTCATTTGTATTTAACTTCAATTCTAAATACTAACATTTTACTTTTATTTTCATGATAATTATTTTATAAGCTTAGTTTATTGATAGATGGGCCTTTGACGGATAACTTTATCTGATACCTTTTGGTTTCACCGCTGACCATATACGAGTCATGAAATGAGATTCTGAACTGATAGATTCAAACCCTGATTTATTTAATCGGTCTTCAATATCATCATTTATATAATCTTTATAGTAGGGTTCATGGAAGACTTTGTAGAAGTCTTCCATGACATTTAGAAACTGTGGTGAATCCTTTATTTGAATTGAGTCGGCTAACACTAATGTTCCGCCGGGTTCAAGTATCCTCCAGCATTCTTTTAGTACATTTTGTCTGGCATGACGAGGTAATTCGTGAAACAGGAAAACACATGTAACAGCTTGCATGCTTTCATTTGAGAAAGGCATTTCTTCAGCGTTACCTCTAATTAGTTGTACAAATTCAGAGTTATTGTTGTTTAAGTAACGGCTAGCTTGCCGGAGATATGAGCCTGATAGGTCTAGTCCAAATAACTCAATTTTAGGAAGTGCAGCCCTTATTTGTTTTAGGGTTCGACCTGTACCTGTTGCTACATCAAGAACTCTTAGTTTTGCATGAGGTCTAGTCTTAAATTCTTGTAGACCTTTTACTAAAGGTGCAAGCACTCTTCTTCTCATGGCATCTGCTGTCCCACTAAATAAGATCTCGACTTGAAGGTCATAAAGTCCAGCCGAGTGATCACTTAAGTAACCATCTGTTTGGTGATGAAAGTTTTGAAGGTAATAATCTGGATAAACTTCTTTATTGATAGTTTTTGGGATTTCTTGAGTATTTCTATTTTTACGTCTTTTCCAGGTTGAAGGTAGATCTAGCCATATCAGAGGATACCTTGCAGCCCATTCGATCCATGGGGCTTCGAATAATTGGCTTTTTGGGTATAGTCCTTTTTCTGCGTCTTTCCAATCTGAATGTTCTAGTTGCGATATTGAACGCCTTAGCTCAAGAAGTTGTTCCCTGCTTATTGGATCAGTGTCTGGCATCACTTCGGGAGCAACTAGTTCCAATAATTTGGAACTGATCTGTTTATGAACCAATCCTGCCAGGCTTTTCCCTTGTTGAAGCGTTTGATATGCGATTTTAGTGAAACTTTTCTCAGCCATGAATTGGGCGGGAGTAATTTAGGAATACATTTACCAATTCTACTTTGAAAGCTCTCATTATTTTTTGAAATTCAAAGTTATTC
>QCFO01000009.1 GCA_003280225.1 Prochlorococcus sp. AG-363-K07
CTGGTATTAGCGATAAAGAAGACCGAAGGCTTTACAAAAAGCATATAGGTCCAGTAGAACACCTATTAAAAAAGAAAATATCATATAACAAAAATCAAAAATCAGATCAGCCTGATCAATCCCAAACAGAATCTGCTAGAGACATATGTTTAAAGGCATCTGACTATGAAGGTTGTATGAGATATGAAACTGGTAAAAATAAAAATAAAAGATAGATAAACTGCTAAATTAAAGTCATCGACAACGCCAAGCAGATATTGAGCCAGGATAACCTAAAGACTTTGCTGCACGAAAGTCAGAGCATGCTGCATCTCTATATCTCATAGCCCACAATGTAATACCTCTTTGCATATAGGCGCTTATTGCTACATCTCCTTCAGATATTTCTATTGCAACAGTAAGGTCTTTTATAGCTCTTTGAAATTGTTTAAGCTTACGATAAGAGAACCCTCTATCAGTATATGCCAAGCCATTATTCGGATCAATCTCGATGGCTTTTGTCGCAAATTTAATACCTTGAATATAGTCATCTAAATCGTATGCATATCTCCAGGCAAGTTGGTGATATATGTTTTTCAAAAGTGGATCATTTAATATTGGCTTAAGTTGACCTTGGGATTTTTTCAGGAGTAATTTCAAATCACTAATTCCTCCTCTACTATCTTTTTTCATTCTTTCTTTCAAAAGTGCCCTGTGATAGTGAGCACGATAGTAATTCATTAATTCATTTTGTTTACTTGGCCGATCCATCTGCATAACAATTGTATAGTCATTCATTGCACCTTCAAAATCCTTTAATGCAACTTTTGTGTGTCCACGAAATAAATAAGTACTTAAGACTTGTAAATTATCGGTTGCAATCCCTTTCGTAAAGTCATCTAATGCTTCTTTAAATCTAGATAGATGGAAATATGCATAACCTCGCCAGAAATAAGATTGTCCATCAATATTTGAACCTAACGCCAAAGCCTTATTGACGTCTTTAATAGCGCCTTTGAAATCGGCAAGATTGTTCTTCGCTATAGATCGAATAATATACCCCTCATAAGTTGACTCAATATCTAAAGCCAAAGAAGAAATTCTAATCACTTCTTCATTTTTCCCTTTAAATCCAAGAAGATCATTTGCTTTTTTTAAATAGTAAGAAGCTGTTTTTTTGTCTCCCTTATTTCTCTTAATGCTTGTTTGATCTTCATCGCTATATTTATCAATAAATCTACGAGCTGTTTGGCTTGAGATAGCAAAATTTAAACCTTCACTATCTATTAGTCCAAAAGTATTAATTCCAACAACACATCCTGACTTTTCTAATAAAGGACCTCCTGAGTTTCCAGGATTAACTGCAGCATCAGTTTGAATGATTGCACCTTGATCTCTAGTTCCACTTACTATTCCTTGAGTAACACTAAAGTCCAAACCCTTAGGAGCCCCTATTGCGACCACCGCAGACCCAACAGATATCGGATCTTTTTTAAGTGGCAATGTCGTCCCTTCTATACCATCAATAAGAAGCAGAGCTAAATCTGACTTTTTACCTTTTCCGGCTCCATCTAAAACAACTTCGGCAACATCCTCATTACCATCAAACCAATTAATCAACACTTTTTTGCTTCCATCAATGACATGACTGTTAGTTAAAATCAATGTTTGATTTCTGAGATGTTTCACTACTACACCACTACCTCTACTTTCATTTGTTGCCACAACCACAACTCCAGGCTTTGAAATTTCGCTTAGCTTCTCAATCGAATGCCGTTTATTTCGACAATCAGGCGAATCCCATTTCGATTGAGACGTGGTTTTACATGCAACAAGTGATGCAACAACCAGTGGAAGAAAGTAGATGTTTAACTTCTTTGATCTCAATTGGTGAGGAACACACTTTCTAGATTATCAGCCGCTTAGGACATTTTCTTCTTAATCAATTTGGGCCATCTCTAAATTTCAAGAAAAATCATCAGATTTCTTTGAGCAGGTTTTATACGCCTTGACCATATTTTTCACCCCCTATACCGGGTCCAATCATCAGTAGTACAACCAACGATTACGCACCTTGAACCTGGTCATACATTTGGGCATACACTGTGGTCATACACCTTGGTCATACACCTCCATTAAGCATCCATGACTGCGACGGGTAAAACCCTTGTGCCGCAGTCACTTATCGGATACTGAACCACCGTGCCGTGCGAGCCCCAGCGTTCGACCTGGAAGAACCAGAAGAGGATTCAAAGTGGGGCTTCGTTTCCAGTAACAAGACCGGTATACGTCACCTTCACGACAGTCTCCCCAAATCGAAAGAGAGTCAGATCAGAGCACTAGAAAAGGCTTTCACCAACAAAGTAGTTCTTCAATAATCTAAACCTATTTAGACAAATTCATAGGCCAAATATCCCTAATAGCTTTTAAAGCTTTAAGAGCTTCATCTCTTCTTGAAGCAGCGCTACAAGTATTAAGGAGAAATGTGACATGTCCCATTTTTCTCCCGAGAAGTTCTTGGTTTTTGTTGTACCAATGGACAGTCGCTCCTGGAATTTCTCTTAATTTTGTAAGTCGATCATTTATTTGTACAGGGAATTCTTTTGTCAAGCCAAGCAAATTGACCATTAAAGCCCCAGGAACAAGCAATTTAGGTTCAGGTATAGGTATTCCAGCCGCTATACAAATTTGTTGATCGAATTGACTTGTATTACAAGCTTCTATGGAAAAGTGGGCTGAGTTATGGGTACGCGGAGCAACTTCATTAACTAGCAGGCCTTTTGTTCCAAAAAAGAATTCAACTGCAATTACGCCTACGTAATTCAATTCGGTCAACAAAGAAGCTACAACGTTGTAAGCCATAGCTTCAACCGCATGATTCACCTCGGCAGGAGCAAGCACCCAATCACAGACCTGGTCCGACTGATGGGTTTCGACCAAAGGAAGTGCTTTGACTCGACCTTCCCTATCTCTACTAGCAACAAGTGCAAGTTCACATTCATAAGGCACCCAAGTTTCAAGTAGCCAATCCTCCGTTTCTACAGATTCAATAAGCTTCTTCAAATCATCAAAATTCTTTAAAACCCTTGTGCCCTTACCGTCATAGCCACCTCGACTCATTTTAGCCATCAAGGGGAAATCCCAACCAGTAGGAATTTTTGAGCTCCCAACTTGTTGAGAGGATAGTTGAATCCAAGCCGGGCCTGGTATTCCAAGGCTATCTAAAAGTTGTCGTTGAGAGATCTTATCTACCAAAGGCTCTAACGCACTTAAAGGTGGCAGGAAAAAACTTTCATGATTCTTTATTAAGGATAAATTCTCAATATTGACCCATTCATTCTCAAAGGTCACACATGAACAACTTTCAAGTAACTTTTTAGTGCCAGATACATCTTGAGGTGTAGCTAAAACAATATTTTTTGCTGCGATAGCCGCAGGATCCTTACGAGATGAAGTCTGAACAATAGTCTGAACTGATCGTTTATCCGCAGCACCTACCAACATCTGAGCAAGTTGTCCACCTCCGACAACTCCAACAACAGGTTGTGCTTGAAGATTCTCCAAAGGTCTCACGTCAGTAATTTGTTTGTCACGCAACAAGCTTGACATCTAAATCGCAAGATTTCATTCAAAGGTCAGAAATCACGTAGAATTTCTTCCTTAATAACAATAGGTGGAACAATGAATCAATACCTTTTTCTAGCTCACAAAATTTATCGAGGAGTGAATCGACTCAACAAAGATTAATGCTTTCTGATTTTGTTAAGTAAATGGAATTGACAAAAAGATAGTATGATCTTAAGGATAAAAAATATTTAAAGGCTCCACCTCATATTAGAAATTGTGATTACACCGACCCGCCGAATCCAAGTTTCTATTCCCAGGAATCCATATGAAATCATTATAGGTAAAGGTATACTCGAAAATATAGGCAAAGAGCTTGCTAATCTAGCAATTCCCAAGGGAACAAAAATTCTTATAGTTAGTAACGAGGATGTTGCAATCCCTTATAGTAAGGTCTTTGTAAAAAGTCTCAAAGGGAATGGATATCTTCCAACTTTAAAAATTATCCAGGCAGGAGAAAGTCAAAAGACTCCTAAAACAATTGCAGATATTCATGATGCTGCATTTTCTGCAAAGTTAGAAAGAGGATCCCTAATGATTGCACTTGGAGGAGGAGTTGTTGGTGATATGACTGGTTTTGCTGCTGCAACATGGCTCAGAGGAATTGGAGTCGTACAAGTACCAACCACACTGCTTGCAATGGTAGATGCCTCTATAGGAGGCAAAACAGGCGTCAACCATAAAGGGGGGAAAAACTTAATAGGTGCTTTTCATCAGCCTAAATTAGTTTTGATTGATCCGTGTACGCTAAAAACATTGCCCAAAAGAGAATTCAGGGCTGGTATGGCCGAAGTTATTAAGTATGCAGTAATAGGAGATCCTAATCTATTTAAGTTACTTGAAGAATGCACAAGTCTTAAAAGTCTAGACTCATTAACTGATAACACTATAGAAGAAATTATAGAAAGATCGTGTTTATCAAAAGCCAGAATAGTCTCACAAGATGAACATGAAAGTGGAATTCGTGCAGTCTTAAATTATGGTCATACTTTTGGCCATACAATAGAAGCACTTTGCGGTTATGGAACATGGCTGCATGGTGAGGCGGTCGCAATGGGTATGACAGCTATAGGCGAACTAGCAATACAACTTGGAAGCTGGAAAAAGGATGATGCAGAAAGACAAGAGATGCTTTTAAAAAAGTCATGCTTACCAACCAAATGGCCAATTTTAGAGATAAAAAATGTTTTAACATGCTTACAAGGAGATAAAAAAGTAAAGCGAGGAAAAGTACGTTTCATAGTTCCTAATAGAATTGGAGAAGTCGACATTAGAGATGATATTAGTGATGAGCAAATAGCAATTTGTCTTAAGAAACTTAGTAAGGGTTAGAAGATAAGAATTTAGTTTTAAGTTTCCAATCTTCATTATAAGAATTTGAGAGGTTGTCAATCGCAAAAGCAAACCAACGAAATTCACCTAAACCCGCAGGATCAACCAGCCTAAGCAAAGCTTCTCTTCTAATTAATGCAACATTCAATTGATCTGGAGGAAGAGATTGTAAAGAATGTAGTCTTCTGGCAAGGCCTAACGCAAGAAGAGCTTGGCCTTGTCTTACTTCTCCAAGAAATGTCCAAGAGTTCCTAGACGAAAGAAATTCAAGAACCTCAATACATAGATGTGATGTAATGTCCCAATATCCGGGTTTAATAAATGGATTATCAGTTACTCGTTGTCCTTTATATGACATCAAGGACCCAGAAGGTCTTGCTGAAGAATAATAGCGCTTAGCCTCTAAGGCATAATCAATTATCAACATTGCCCCTCGAACAATTGCTTTGGATGAAATATCAAACCAATTAGCCAATTCAGTATGCAATTCAGTACACCATGAATCAGGAGCTGACATTGGTGGGATTTCTATTGAAAGGTGTGTTTCAATGTCTTTGATATATCTTTCTAAATGCTTGGTAAGAGGTAAAAAATCAAATTCCAATTCCCTTTCGATATCATTTCCTTTTGAATTTATCTTTACACCCTGTCTAAATAAATTACTATCCTTCAAAACGACTCTCTCAACAGGAAGAGCATCAAGAATTTCGTGGGCAATAATAATTCCAAAAACAGGCTTGATAGAAAGCTCCTTGAGAGAACACCAGCGAATACGATCATGAGAAATACTACTCAATTTGATCTTTTGCCTAGCAAGCATCCCCTCATTTGGTTCAACAAGGATGATTTCAAGGTTATCAATAATCTCAGGGAACTTTTCTTTAAAGGTAGAAAGAAGGTCATAAATCAAGTCTCCTTCTCCTGGGCCAATTTCTACCAATGTCAATGGAAGTTTCTGGACATTTATTGATTCCAATTGCGCGAACCAATCTGCAATTTGCTCTGCCAAAAGAGCTGCAAAGTCTGAACTACATGCTGGAGATGTGACAAAATCACCTTGTTTGCCAACTTTTAGACGACCAGAGGAATATGCACCATGCTCAGGATCATTTAAGGCCCAATCCATATATTGATGAAAACTAATGCTTCCGCCAGCATTCAGAATTCTTCTAGTCAACCATTCGGGACAATTCGCAGAAGAAGCCTTCATTAGAGAGAATGCCCCTGATCGAAATAAAACTCATGCGAGCAAACAACAGAATAAGCCCTCTTCTTGGATTTCTCATACTTTTTTGGGGGCTGATTTTTTGTGGACCGGTTTTCGCCTACGACAATCCTGATTTACTACCGAAAGAACCCACCCCAGTCATCGATCTAGCTAAAACACTCAGTAGTCGTCAAAAAGCAAATCTAGAGAAGTCTCTAAATGAATATGAATCAGAAACAGGCTGGAAAATCAGAGTTTTATCTCAATATGACAGGACACCAGGACTGGCTGTAAAAAAATACTGGGAACTTGATGAGCGAAGTTTGCTACTTATAGCAGACCCACGTGGAGGGAATCTTCTTAATTTCAATGTAGGGGATGCGTTGTATGCTCTTATGCCAAGAACGTTCTGGGTCGAACTACAAACAAGATACGGAAATCAATACTATGTACGCGATCATGGAGAAGATGGTGCAGTCTTGGATGCGATTTCCTCTGTAAGGAGCTGCCTCGATCGTGGAGGGTGTCAAGTAGTCCCTGGTCTCCCAAAAGAACAATGGATTTTCACTTTAACCACATCAATCCTAGGAGGATTAATTGCAGGCTTTGCTGGCTTTCCTAGGAAAGCTGGTGAAGGAATTGCCTGGGGTTGGTTACTATTATTTTCCCCGCTATGGATAATGCTATTTGGTGTTTTTGGCATAGCTCCTGTGATAACAAGGACTACTGAGATTCTTCCCTTACTAAGGAATAGCCTTGCTTTTGTAGGCTCTATAATATTTGCAAATTTGTTAGCACAGGCAACAATCGGGAAAGATTTAAAATCAAATAATGATGATTCGGTTTAATTTTTAGTCATTCCACCATCTGTCATTCAGAGATTAAATCTTATTAAAACTAGTCTTCCAATAATCAACTAATTACTGTTTACATGAATCGTTATAATAATGTCTGCTGATAAGCAATAGAGTGATCTAAACTAAACCACCTATGAGAAACATGACTTAGCTTGCCATCAACAAATTCAACCCACGAAAAATGAGATAAATGATTGCCATCACTATCAACAAACTTTCGAGGTACGCAAGCAGTATTTAAATAAACAGTTCCCCAGCGATCTTTAATATAGGTAGAACGCGAGCGCTGAGTTCCTTTTAATGAGTGATGCATATGCCCAAAAACAACCAAATCTGGCACCCGTTCTTTTCTGATCTGATCAATAGCCAACTCAAGATCCTTATCTCCCCAATCAACAGCAGGTGCTTTCCAATCTCGGCCGCAAGGGCTGTCAGCCGAAGAACCCAGTCCAGTTGGGCCAGCATGGGCAAGGATCACAAGAGGAGCGTCTTCAGGAGCCTCCCTCGCCGCAGCAACAATTTTGCTAATTGATTCTTCAATACTCAACTGTCCAAAAACCCCTAGTACTTCTGGAGCAAGATAAAATCCACCTCCTGAACTACAAGGTCTTGCACCAACAATAGAAATCTTAGGGATAGACCACCTCCTCAGGCGCCAAGCGCAATGTAAGTCGCCTAACAACCTCAACTGACGTTTCAAAGTCTCGCCAGTTCGATCATGGCCTCTGTCATGGTTACCAAGTATTAGCGCTGTGGGGATAGGCAAAGTCTTGATTTCCTTGACGAGTTTAATGTCACCTTCACCCAAGTCCCCAACAAAAAGTACTCCGTCTGGCTGCAATGTCCTAAGGAGTTCATTGTCCTCTTGGCTCCAAATACCATGAAGGTCTCCTGCAATAGCGAGTTTAAGAATTTTCAGAGGAAGTGAATGGCTGCATCTATACTGGCTCAAATCGCATTTTTGAACTCTGAATACCGCTGTTTCCGCCGACAAGACGGTTTCACCGGTTCCTAATAGTAGGGAAGGACTTATTGAAGCGATCGACGCTCTGCGCGAAGAAAGGAATGCAATAATCCTTGCCCATTACTATCAGGATGCCGAGATACAAGATATTGCGGATTTCATAGGAGATTCTCTTGAACTTTCCAGAAAGGCAGCCGCAACAAATGCAGACGTAATAGTCTTCTGCGGTGTTCATTTTATGGCTGAAACAGCAAAAATTCTCAGCCCTAACAAAAGAGTCTTGATCCCTGATTTAGATGCAGGTTGCACATTGGCAGATGATTGCACACCCATAGAATTCTCAGATTTCAAGAGCAAATATCCAGATCATTTTGTGATTAGCTACATAAATTGCAGCGCTGCGATAAAGGCCCAAAGTGATTTGATTTGTACTAGTAGTAATGCCGTAGAACTGGTCAAGAAATTACCATTTAATAGGCCTATATTATTTGCCCCTGATCAAAATCTTGGTCGATGGGTACAAAGACAAACCCAAAGAGAGCTAACATTGTGGCCTGGAAGCTGCATAGTTCATGAAACATTTAGCGAAGAAGCACTTATCAAACTTAAGATTAAAAACCCTGAGGCCGAAGTAATTGCCCACCCAGAATGCCAAAGTCAATTATTAGATCATGCAGATTTCATAGGTTCAACTAGCAAACTACTTATACATGCGGAGATGAGTTCAACGAATTCTTTTATTGTACTTACTGAACCAGGAATACTTCATCAGATGAAACTCAAAATGCCAGGAAAAGTTTTTTTTGAAGTACCAGGTATTGATGGCTGTAGCTGCAACTCTTGTCCATATATGCGATTAAACACTTTAGAGAAAGTTTTAAAATCTTTGCAAACTATGAGCCCTGAGATCCACCTAGAAGAATCAATAAGGAAACAAGCATTAAATCCAATAGAAAAAATGCTAAGAATGAGTAGCTAAATCTTCTTTAGAGTAGAGTTTAGTGATTTAATGCATAAATAAGGTTAGACTCTCTAGGGTTATATGTACTACTTCTCATTACTTTTTTTATACTCCTGACTAATTCAGTTTCTGCAACTATATATGGAATATCCTTAGCAGTAGCCAAATCTGTCGCAGTAAATTCAGCAATTTGCTCCTCAGACAACTTAGATTTGATGTCAGGCTCAATGCCATTTCGATTTATATCTCGTCCATTGGGAGTTAGATATTTTGCAATCGTAACGGTCAATCCTGAACCATCTGAAAGAGCTCTAACTGATTGAACTAATCCCTTTCCAAAAGTCTTCTCTCCAACAAGAACTCCTCTTTTATTATCTTGTATCGCTCCAGAAAGAATTTCACTAGCGCTAGCAGAGCCTCCATCAACCAAAATCACTACAGGTTTATTTGTTAAGGCTTTTCCATTCGCTTTTCTTACTGTTTTAACTCCATCTCGAGTTTCAGTTCTTACTATAGTCCCTTCATCTAACCATAACCGTGCTATTTCAATGCTTGCTTCTAACAAACCCCCAGGATTACTTCTTAAATCAAGAACATAGCCCAGTGCATTCGACTCTTCAAAATTATTAATTGCTTTACGCATTTCCCGAACAGAATTTGCATTAAATTGCTTTAAACGAATATATCCTACTTTAAAACCATTTATTGTTTGATTTAATTTAGTATCAACAGCATTAATAGCAATCTTGTCTCTAACAAGCTGAATTTTTATTAAACTACCATCTCTACGCAAACCTAAAACAACCTCTGTTCCCTTTCTCCCTCTAATTAATTGAACAGCTTTATCAATGCTCATTCCCTTTGTTGATTTCCCATTAATAGAAATAATGATATCTTTAGATTTCACACCACCTTTAAAAGCAGGTGTACCCTCAATAGGAGCAACAACTATCAGATTTTCGGTTTCCTTATCTAAAGAAAGTTGAATCCCCACTCCGGTAAGTTCTCCAGAGGTATCAATTCTCATTTCATGAAATTCCTTTGGGTCAAGAAATCGAGTATATGGATCGCCTAGTCCAGCTAACATACCTCTAATTACCTCGTAAGAATCTGAGGGCTCAGAGTATTTAGCAGTGAGTAACTTTCGCCTCAATTGAATCCAATCTTCAGGTTCATAATTGCCATAGGTATCTAAATAATCGCGATAAACTATTTGCCAAACCTGATCTATGACCTCCTTAGGACTTTGACTGATCAATGAGGTTGTTCTTTGAGGTAAAGCAAATAGAGGTGAAGCACTAATCAGCAGTGCTGAAATTGAAGTAATACTATAAGGAAAAAAATCCATTAGTCAAAAAACAAGAAATCAATAGTGGAGTAGATTCATAATATTGAAAATTAAATTTAGTCAGGATCAAACCATCTTCCATCTTGCTTAATAAGATCAATTAAATTCTGTACACCTTCCTCTTCAGGGACCTTTCTTATCTCATCCCTTCCTCTATAAAGTGCAATGACACCTGGTCCTTTTCCAACATATCCATAATCTGCATCAGCCATTTCTCCAGGGCCATTTACTATGCAACCCATTACAGCTATATCTAAACCTGTAAGATGCGAAGTCGCATTCCTAACTTTCTTAACAACCTCCTCAAGATTAAATAAAGTGCGTCCACAACTTGGACAACTTATGTATTCAACCATAGTTTTCCTTAATCCAACTGCTTGCAAAATCGAATAACAAACAGGGATCTCTTTTTCAGGGGCCTCGGTAAGTGAAACTCTAATAGTGTCACCAATCCCTTCAGACAAAAGAGTGGCTATGCCGGCCGTACTTTTTATTCGACCGTAATCTCCATCGCCAGCTTCAGTGACGCCTAAATGCAAAGGATAATTAAAGCCCTCTTTATCCATTGTATCGGCCATTAACCTATAGGCGGCAAGCATCACTGGGGCTCTAGACGCCTTCATAGATATAACAATATTATGAAAATTTAATGAGTCGCATATACGTACAAACTCCATTGCAGATTCAACCATTCCTAAAGGTGTATCACCATATTGAAATAGCATTCTTTCTGCTAATGAACCATGATTTACCCCTATTCTCAAGGCCTTATTCTGTTCTTTAAGTGCATTTACAAGTGGTTTAAAACTTTCAACAATACGGTCACGAATTGAGGCAATATCCTCTTCTGTAAATTCTGTGCGGCTAGGATCTGGTTTTTCAAAAACAAAAAGGCCTGGGTTGATTCGAACCTTGTCAACATGCTTTGCAACTTCTAAGGCAATCTTTATACCATTATGATGAACATCAGCAACTAATGGAACTGATTTATAGTTGCTTTCTAGAAGTTTTTTGATTTCCCCTACCGCTTTAGCATGAGCAAGGCTCGGAACAGTTAGCCGGACAATTTCACAACCAACTTCATGCAATCTACGAATCGCAGATGTTGATCCTTCAATATCAAGGGTGTCTTCATTAATCATCGACTGAACTCTCACTGGATGATCGCTTCCAATAGAAATTTGACCAACCATCACAGTACGGGTAGGACGACGATGAATCTGCGTGTCATACCTCTGGGACGTACCTGACAAGTTTTGAGGCGATTTTGGGTTCAAACTTACACTCATCACAGGTAAACCCTACCAAGAACTAAGGATGGCATAGAACTTTTTGAAATTCATAGAGTTTATTTCTAACTTGTAGAAGATCTTCAAGAGTAAGCGAGAAAGGTTTCCCTTTTATCCTGGAAGGATTTCTAAGAAGATATGAAGGATGAAAAATTGGCAAAACGCACCTTTTATTCCAATCGAGCCAGATCCCTCTAAGACTACTAATAGGCTTTTTATCTCCTAAGACTGCCTCAACAGCGGTCGAGCCAGCTAAAACAATAATCCAAGGATCTACAAGCTTTATTTGCTGCTCTAACCATGGAGCAGCTACTCTCAACTCGGTCTTTGAAGGCCGTCGATTCTTTGGAGGTCTACATTTGACAGCGTTACAGATATAAACATCCTTAGCAGGGTTTAACCCTATTTCCTCAAGTAATTTGTCTAATACCTTTCCTGATCTACCAACAAAAGGAAGGCCCACTTCTTCCTCTAAGGCACCAGGCGCTTCACCTACGATCATCAACCTAGACAATGGGTTACCTCTACTAACTACCACCTTGGTTGCTTGGGAATCTATTCCACAAGCATGGCAATCAAGTTCTTGCGAGCTAGATTGAGTTTTCACAAAATCTATAAGCAAATAACATTAGATACACCGTACTCACTTAATTCGTGGGGGAAACTACTATCAAGAATTTGTTTCCTTCAGGATCGGCCATCCAAGCTTCGATGCCAAAAGACTCGAATTTCGGTTGATCCACAACTGATGCTCCTCTAGAAACAAGACTCGTAACCCATTCATTAATATCCTTAATAGGATCTCCAGACTGACTTTGTTGAAAACACAAAGCAGATGAGCTCCCCCTCATGGGCCAAGCGCGCTTGGAAGAAGGGCAATAAATCTGAATTCTCATCTCACCAGACCTAACAATCCAGAAATTTTCAGTGGTTTTAGGTTGCTGACTTTGACCATTAGTTGCAAACGCATAAAACTCAGAAAGCTCTTTAGGAGAAGAAGATGCCACTACCAAGCTAACTTGAATAGACTTCGATAAAAATCCCAAAACAAATCAAGGTTGTCTAAGACACATCATCCGGCAGGATGTGGTTTTAAAAAGAACTTTTCTAAAAGAGATGGCACAAATGCCACACCCGCAAAAAATTTCTACTCGGGCTGTGAGCCTAAAGCCCTCATTGACTTTGGCAATTGCTGCCAAGGCCAAAGAGTTAATGAGAGAAGGGAAAGATATATGTAGCCTTAGTGAGGGAGAACCAGACTTTGATACTCCAGATTTTATTGTTGAGGCCGCTATAAAAGCTCTAAAGGATGGTGAAACCCGCTACGGTCCTGCAGCAGGTGATCCGGAATTACGAGAGGCAATAGCTTTAAAACTATCAAAATCTAATAACATTCCAACTTCGTCAGAGAATATTCTAGTTACCAATGGTGGGAAACAAGCTATATATAATCTCTTTCAAGTTATTCTTGATCAAGATAGCGAAGTTATAATTCCCTCCCCTTATTGGCTGAGTTATCCTCAGATAACAAAGTTGGCAGGAGGACAGCCTGTAATAATCAATTCATCACCTAAAGAAGACTTCTCTATTAATGAAACAACGCTTGAAGCAGCTATTAATGATAAGACTAGACTTCTAATCCTAAATTCGCCCGGGAATCCAACAGGCAGAGTTATGAAACGAAAGGAGATGGAAATAATTGCAGAAATCCTCAGAAAATATCCACATGTTTCAGTAATGTCTGATGAAATATATGAATATTTACTTGCAAATGGCGAAAGACATCATAGTTTTGCCAACGTTGCTCCAGATCTTGCAAATCGTATATTCACAGTAAATGGTTTTGCGAAAGGATGGGCCATGACAGGTTGGCGGATTGGTTATCTAGCAGGGAATAAAGAAGTAATAAAAGTAGCAACCGCGCTCCAAAGCCAAAGTACAAGCAATGTCTGCAGCTTTGCACAAAAAGGGGCACTGGCTGCATTAATTGGACCAATGGAATGTGTCCAAGAGATGGCCAAGAGCTACAATTTCAGAAGAGAATTATTATCAAATGGTATAGAAACAATTAAGGGAATGAAGCTAGTAAGACCAAGCGGAGCTTTTTATGCTTTTCCTAAATTACCACCTAATAGTCCAAATTCAGTAGAGTTTTGTAAAGAAGCTCTTGATCAAGTTGGCCTAGCTCTTGTTCCAGGTATTGCATTTGGTGACGATAGAAGAGTAAGAATTTCCTGTGCCACTTCCAACATAATCATTACTGATGGAATTAATCGCCTGAAAGAATTTGCATTACAATTTTAAGAGAGTTCCATACTAATCAGAAGCCTAGGATGATCAACAAGATATCAAGAAGATTCTTCTTGTCCTCTCTTCTCCTTATACCTTCTTTGATAATTGGTACTGAGGTGATTACCTCTGAAGATGTTCTGGTTATAGGTGCAATTCCTGATCAAAATCCCGAACATTTAAATCGTCTATATAAAATGCTTTCAAATGAATTAGAGAAAAGCCTAAATATCAGAGTAAAGTATCTACCTGTTACAAGTTATCCAGCAGCAGTTAGCGCATTTCGAACTGGCAACTTGGATTTAGTTTGGTTTGGAGGGCTGACAGGTGTACAAGCTCGTATACAAACCCCAGGTTCAAAAGTAATTGCACAAAGGGATATTGATATTCGCTTTAGGAGTGTTTTTATCGCAAATACCAAAAGCAAAATTCCAGTCTTACAAAACCAAAACGATCTTAAAAAGCTTAAAGGCAAACGCTTCACCTTTGGTTCAGAAAGCTCAACCTCTGGTCGTCTAATGCCACAATATTTCTTACAGGAAGCTGGCATAAAAACAACTGACTTCAAAGGAGCTCGACCAGGATTTAGTGGTAGTCATGACGCTACAATTGCATTAGTGCAAAGCGGTTCTTACGAAGCAGGAGCTTTAAATAAACAAGTTTGGCAGTCGAATATCAAAAGAGGGAGAGTCAATAAAATTAAAGTAAAGGTGATCTGGGAAACACCAACCTATGCCGATTACCATTGGCTTGCACAAGGATCTCTGGACCAAAGATTTGGAAGTGGTTTCACAAAGAGACTGCAAGAAACTCTTTTAGGGATGAATCAATATTCAAAGAATCAAAAACAAATCCTTGAGATGTTCGGAGCAAAGCGCTTTATTAGTGCTAATAACAATCAATACACAAATATTGAACGAATAGGACGTCAACTTGGAAAGATCCGTTGAAAAAACTACTAACTCTCCAAGCGGTCAACGTACTAGAAGCCCCCGAGGCTCGGCTCAAGGACATTAATTTATCCATAACCTACGGCGAAAAAATCGCCTTATTGGGGAAAAGTGGTTCTGGCAAAAGTACATTACTTTCAACAGCGAATGGCAGTATCAGACCAACTAGCGGAGATGTTAAATGGTTAAACGTCTACTTAAACCACCGAACATCGCGCCAACGTCAACACATAGCAACACTATGGCAAGATCTTCGTCTCATTGAAGAACTGAACATTGCTCAGAATATCAATTCCGGTGCTCTAGGCCGACACAACATGCTTTGGGCCTTAAGGAACCTCTTGGGACTAATTGATTACAAACCCTGCTTAGCTTATCTAAAAGCAACAGGCCTTTCTGAAAAACTACTTTTCACCTCGGTTCAAGAGCTATCAGGTGGACAGAGACAAAGAGTAGCTATAGCACGATTGTTAAATCAAAATGCTGAGTTAATTCTTGCTGACGAACCTTTTTCAAATCTAGATCCCGCATTAGTGGAAGATATGCTCGACCTCTTACTCAAGAAAAAACATGTCAATTCCGTCAGAGTTCCTAATACTTGCCTAATTAGCTTACATCGCCCTGAACTTGTACCTCTCTTCACTCGTGTAATTGGTTTGCGAAACGGGATGATCATTATTGATCGACCTTCCCAGGAAGTAGGTAAAGCGGAATTAGATTTAATTTACCGGAGTAAATGAAGCTGATTAAATTTCCTCCTCCAATCCTTTGCCTTATCCCTGCTATTACCCTTATTCCAGTTTTAGGGCAGATCTTTTCCGAGATCCATGTAGGAGGATTGGAAGTGTTAGGTGAATTCTTCTATGCTGCAGTTCATCCATCATTCAACCCATTAGTACTACAAAGCTCTTTTCAAGGATTACAAGTAACTGTTGCAACAGCTCTACTGAGTTGGTCAATCTCAATTTCGATAGGACTATTTCTTGGTTTTATCAGCTCAAGTGTTTTCTGGAAGTGTTTCTGCGCTCAGGAATGGCAATCCACAGCGATAAAAAATTCTTTAGCAATTCCTAGAAGCATTCACGAATTAATTTGGGGACTACTACTACTACAACTCTTTGGAACAAGCCCATTGGTAGCAATCATTGCAATATGCATCCCCTACTCATGCCTAGTCGCAAAAGTAATCGGTAATCAACTTGATAGCTTGGATCAAAAGCCACTTATAGCACTAAGGCAAGGGGGAGGAGGTACCTTTAGTTCCATAATCACAACACTGCTACCTCCACTGATTCCAAAAATCAAAAGCTACGGAGGATACCGACTTGAGTGTGCGTTAAGGGGGGCAACCTTATTAGGTGTTTTTGGGATGGGAGGCATAGGAACTGAAATGCAATTAACACTTCAATCGCTTGAGTTCAGAGAAATGTGGACATCCATTTGGATGCTGGGAGGTGTGATGCTTGCATTGGAAACTATGTTGAATTATTTACGTAGAGAACAAAACACTAAGAAAAAAATTGAGAAGTTTACTGCTCAATTTATAGGCATTCTGGCCTTATCAATAGGCATAGCATTATTATGGCTTCAAAGAATAGACATAAATTTATTCTCAGGGTTTAGTTTTCATCCCATTATTTTGCCAACTTTTGAAGAACTAACAAATGCAATTTATGAATTGGAATGGGCAACTCTGATTAGTCAAACCATTTTGATCACCGTCTTAGCTAGTGGAATTGCAATTGGGGTGCCTGTCATTGGACTGATGATGTTCCCATCAAAAACAAGTGTTTCACTACAAAGGATTTCTTGGGCTTTCTTGAGGTTGATACCACCTCCTCTATCATTATTACTTTTGCTTCTCTGTACAAATCCAAGCCTTTCAGTAGCAGCTTTAACTCTTGGCCTTCATCATCTAGGAGTTATGGGACGACTTTTAAAGGAAGGAATAAGCGATCAAATCAACCACAATTATCTAGCAATTTATTCTCTTGGTACAGGCCGTCGATTAGCTTGGCTCTATGGATGTCTTTCGCCACAAAGCCGAAGTTATCTAGCATATGCCGCATACAGGGCAGATGTAATCTTAAGAGAGACAGTTGTAGTTGGAATAGTGGGTGGAGTCGGTCTCGGATGGCAATTACAAGAGTCCTTAAGTTCATATGCTTGGGCTGAAGTTGCTCTAGTGACAACGGCATATACCACCGTTACTTTAGTTGGGGAATACATAAGTGATAACGGGAGAAAATACTGGATGAGTCCTCAAGCCAGTAAACACTCATCCCAATTGATCTAATGAAGTCTTTACACTCACCCAATGATAGGAAAAACTAAACAACTAATAGTTATTGGTGATAGTGGAGTATATGGCTGGGGTGATCATGATGAGGGTGGATGGTGTGAGCGTCTTCGACAAACTTGGATGAAAACACCTAACGCGCCAGTTGTATATCCATTAGGAATTCGAGGAGATGGACTGGAAAGAGTAGCTAAACGCTGGAGAAAAGAATGGGAATGCAGGGGAGAGTTACGTAGAAAAGTTCCCGATGGATTACTAATTTCTGTTGGCATAAATGATACAGCGCGTATAGGAAGAGCAAATGGCAGACCCCAACTTTCAGCAGAGGCATTCAGATTTGGGTTTTCCCAACTTCTTAAAGAAATTAAAAACAAAACCAAAGTTATGGTTATGGGTTTAACTCCTATTGATGAAGGTGTTATGCCATTTGCCGAATGTCTATGGTATTCAAATGAAGCTGCCGCAATATATGAAGCACAAATTGAAGAAGCATGCTTAGAGCTTGACATCCCGTTCTTAGCACTTCATAGGGCAATGCTTGCAGAACCTGAATGGCTAAGTTGGCTTGAAGCAGATGGAGTCCATTTAAATTCGGATGGACATAATTGGCTGTCTCATCAAGTACTCAAATGGAAACCCCTTCTTATTTGGGCCGAACTGAATCATTTAGAGAACCTCACCCCAACCATCAGCTAAATCTGAAACTCTCATTAATTGATTAAATCAATTTTCCAAGCGTAATAGCTAATAATGCAGCAATACTCGTCTGCAAAGCATTTACAAGCTCATTAGTGAGCCAATTCAAACGATGCTGTAAAACAGCTCCAACAACACTCTCGACCAAAGTTGCAAGGAAGCCAACTACAAAAATAACTAATGTAAATTCCTTAATCTCAGAAAAGAAAAGCCCAACTACTACAGCTGTCATAAAAAAACTACCTAATAAACTTGCTAACGTCCCTTCAAGGCTTATTGCGCCATCTGTACCTGGAGGAACTGAGCGCAAAGAGGTAATCAGAATTGTTCGGCGACCCCATCTCTTCCCAATTTCACTCCCAAAGGTATCTGCCAGCTTTGCAGCAAAACTCGCTGCAAAACCAGCAAGCAATAATTCCTTCAAACCAATTTCTAGTTGAATCAGAATTGCAAGGATTGATCCTGTGGCAGCAGAACCCCACAGATTTTCAGGGCCTCTACGTCCACCTCTCGATTCAGCCAAGCCTGCCTCAAGCTTGCGCTTAAAGCCAAGTCTGGTGACTAGTGTCCCTAGCATCAAGTAAAGGACTACTGATAACCAACCTCGCCACCCAAGGCATCCCCAAAGAATTGTGCCCAAAACTCCCGCATGAAACCAGCCAGCTGGGGTCAAAAGGGGTAAAAAACGTTGTGAAACAGCAATTAATACTGCATTTAGACAAAAGGCCCAAATCCAAACATCTTCTAGGGGCATAATTGGAAATTAACTTTCACCGTAGTCTTATCAAGTTAATCATAAATTTAATGATGAGTTCATTTTCAATCGTATATAGAGGGATTAGTTCTTCTCCAAAAAACCATTGATTCTGATGCCACTACTGCTGCTGTAGATGTCCTCAAAATAAAGTTACTCAACTGAACCTCAACAAAACCTACCTTTTTAGCCAACTGAAGTTCTTCATCAGTCCATCCACCCTCAGGACCAATAGCAAGCCAGATCTGATCGATTCCTTCAGTAAAATCATTCAACCAAAGCCGAAGATCATTTTGCTTCAGCATTCGAGGTGAAGCAAACGCAAAAAGTTCATTTTTCACTCTGTTCTTTTGATTTAACCAGTCCTGAATATGCATCACCCTGGCAATTTCTGGACTCCAAAGTCGCTCAGACTGCTCAACTGCCTCTCGAACAATCATCTCCCATCTCTTAGTTCTTGTCTTCCCCTCTACGCGTACCACGCTCCTTTGTGAAACAAGAGGTTGAAAAATATCCACTCCAATTTCACAACTCATTCGAAGTACATCATCAAAGCCTTTTTTAGGCAAAACAACAGCCAAGCCAATTAGAGGCTTGGCACGAGAAATTCTTTGGCATGGAGACTCAAGATCTGATACCAGCTTTATAAAGTCATCACCTTGCAGCTTGGCTTCCCAAAGGTTGCCAACTCCATCTACAACCAAAATCAAATCACCATTCCTAAGTCTTAAAACACGATGCAAATAATGAAGCTCCTCAGGGTTAATCCTCATTGTCCTATCAAATCTAATCTCTGCCCTCAAACGCTCTGGATTAATTAGCAGGCGTCTTAATTCAGCCACAATCCCCTACAAATCTCTAGAGAATATTGCATCAGGATGGTCCGCTACCTGCCACTCATCATTAACACCCCCTATCAACAATTCCTCAATCTGAACAAAATCAACATCTATCTGTTTCAAGGTATTTATCAAGACATCAATGGCCAATGCATCAGAAGTACCTAAGTCCACCCAGCATCGAGCCCATGTTCCCTCGTACTCCATTTGTCCAACGTTATGCATTAGGGCAGGCAAGCAATTATCAGCTTCTTGGTTGTCGTAATTCATCCAATTCATATCTGCCCCCTCTTCTTGAGACTGAATATTACCTGCATTAAATCCACCCAAACGACCTATCACATACCAACTATCAAACAAACCATTTATATAATCTCTTTCTCCTTGACTAGGGACCTCACTAAAGCGTATCCAAATCCAACAATTAAATGGATCCACCTCACGAAAACGAACTTTCATAGGACTCTTGTAATGATGAGGGGTTTAGATGGTTGAAACCATTTAACTATTTTCTTAAAAATTCTAGACCTTAAAACTAAAAAACATCGATTTAACAAAATTCCCAAACCAATATGCTAGAGCTCAAAGGACTTCACTACCAACCCGCAACCTCGGCAAAACCAATATTGAAAGGAGTCAATCTTTCTGCAAGACCGGGAAAGCCTGTCCTAATTGCAGGATCTAGTGGAAGTGGAAAAACCAGTCTCGTCGAGGTGATTAGCGGCTTATCGAGGCCTGAAAAAGGAACAATTAGTTGGAAGCAGCAAATCCTTAAAGAAGCTCAAAGAAGATGGCTATGCGGTGTTGTCTTTCAATTCCCAGAACGTCATTTTCTAGGAGTAACAATCGCGCAGGAATTGCGCCTAGGGCATCGCAGATTAAAAGGCGAAACACAAACCAAAGCTTTGAGCCAAGTAGGGCTTGCTGATATCGACCTAAGACAACCACCAGAAAAGTTAAGTGGTGGGCAGCAACGTCGTTTAGCAGTAGCAGTTCAACTTCTCAGAAAACCAAATATCCTTTTACTAGATGAACCAACAGCTGGATTAGACTGGTCTGTTAGGGATGAGGTACTTAGTTTATTAAAAGTACTTTCAAAAGAACAACTTTTGATTGTTGTAACTCATGAACCCGAACTCTTTAAAGATCTAACTATTAAGCCTTATGTGCTCCAAAATGGAAGCCTGTCTCCTATGGAGTTTTCTAGCTGATTGCGCTTAAAAACATGAAAGACCAATTAATCAGAGCAACAGCTGCGAATGGAGGAATAAGGCTTGTAGCCGTAACTACTACCAATGCGACTAAAGAAGCAAGACGTAATCATTCCCTCTCTTATTTGACAACAGTCATTCTTGGAAGAGCAATGAGTGCAGGCCTATTACTAGCTAGTTCAATGAAAGTGAAGCATGGAAGAGTCAATATCAGAATAGGTTCTGATGGTCCACTAAATGGACTAATGGTAGACGCAGGCAGAGATGGAACTGTGAGGGGCTATGTAGGTGAACCAGGTTTGGAGCTTGATCTAATAAGAACCAGTGATGGGCAATATTCATTCGATTTTGAATCTGCAACAGGCAAAGGTTACTTACATGTAGTCAGAGACGAAGGGAAAGGAGAACCTTTTAGCAGTACTGTTGAACTTGTAAAAGGGGCAATCGGAGAAGACATTGCATCATATCTCCTACATTCTGAACAAATTCCCTCTGCTGTATTTGTAGGAGAAAAAATCACAACAAAAGGACTAACTTGCTGTGGGGGGGTGTTAGTTCAAATTCTTCCAAAAGCAAGTCATGAACCAGCACTAGTAGCATTATTGGAAGAACGGTGCAAAGAAATATCGGACTTCAGTGAAAAATTAGAGAATTGTCAACATGATCTATCAAGTCTTCTTAGAGATGTTTTCCCAGATCTAGATGCAACCCCTTTAGATCAAGCAGATTCAGTTCAGGCAGTCAAGTTTCATTGTAATTGCTCGAGGGAACGTAGTCTTAAAGCTTTAAAATTACTCGGGATGGAAGAATTAGAATCAATCATCAAAGAAGATGGCAAAGCTGAACTGATTTGTCATTTTTGCAGTAGTAAATATGTAATCAGTTCGATTGAGCTGGAGACTATTTTAGCGGAAATATAAAAGCATCAAACACTGCTGAAATCACAATTTATCAAATCAACCTAACAGAAGAACACCTAGCCAAATAAGAATCAATGCAGGCAATGCCTCTAAATGATCCCTAGAAATAGATCCGGAAAACTCAACTGATTGTGGTATTCCATTTAGAAGTAATCCTCCTAGTATTAGTCCTATTGATAATAAAACCACACTCCATCCCAATGAAGGGAGTGGACGCTTACCTCTCCGAACTTGACTAATGAATAGCCCCAATGTTGACAAAGAAAGAATCACCTGAATGCTTTCTTTTGGTGAAACCAGTGTCAAAACTAATACTAATAAACCTAAAGCTATTCTCACAGTAAGGCCTTGTCCTTCAGGCAAAAATAAATCAGGAAAGAAAGTAAAAGCAGTGCCTTTCTCTTCCTGTTTTAAAAAACCAACTCCTTTAAAACTAGTTAAAAGAGACCCGCTTGCCTCAGGTTTATCTCCGTTACGTTCTTCTCTTTTTGAAGCATTAACAGCAGCATTACTAGCTTTCCCAAGCTGGCGTTGCTTCAGGCTAACCATCAAAAGAGCATCGTATGAAGCCTCTATCTTGGCCTTTTCTAAGGGATCTTCTCCAACTTCTATCAATAGTTTATCTCTAGCCTTTTGGACCTCATCAAATGTTGCGCCTGAATCAAGGCCAAGCGTCTTATAAGGATCCTGCGAACCTGGATTCAAGCTGGAATTTGAGCCAGACACTAAATTCAAATATTATATATTGAAGACTTTAATACCTTCGACAGAAATCCAAAAAAAGAAAAATCAAAAGCTCGTGAATCCATAAGTCATTACGGAAGACCAAAAGCTTAGTTTTGAGGTTAGAGCTCAATTGGATCAACCCCACTGACAACCGGAGCAACAGCGCATAGATCCAAATCAGGATGATCTTCTTTAAGTTGATTTAAATTCCAGTCATTCTTAAACAACAAAACTGGCCTATGCCATGCATCTTGAACTGTCTTGCAATTAAAAATTCGCCCCACTTTCTCTAATGCATTCCATCCTCCACTAACCCAGCGGGCGACTTGAAATGTCATTGGTTCAAGCCTAGTTGCCACTCCATATTCATTTTCAAGGCGATGTTGTACTACTTCTAATTGCAACTGCCCTACAGCAGCCAAAATAGGATCCCTCTTGCTTTGATCTGTGTCATAAAGAATCTGAACAGCTCCCTCTTCTCTTAATTCATTTACTCCTTTCCGAAAGTTCTTAAATGCAGAGGGGTTGGGATTTCGAAGCCAACTAAAGATTTCCGGACTGAAACATGGAATACCTTCATATTCAACTTTTTTACCTTTATATAAAGTATCACCAATTGAAAACATGCCTGGATTATTTAAGCCAATAACATCACCTGGGTACGCATCGTCAACAACCGCACGATCTTGACCAAAAATCTTCTGAGGTCGTGATAATCGAATAGTCTTTCCAGTTCTTGCATGACATACACTCATGTCTTTTTCAAATCGACCACTGCACACTCTTACGAAGGCAACTCTATCTCTGTGCCTAGGGTCCATATTAGCCTGTAACTTAAACACAAATCCACTGAAATCAGGTCTTAAAGGATCAACTAAACCATCACTACTACCTCTAGCAATAGGGCCTTGAGCCATCTGGAGAAAAGCATCCAGAAAGGGTCTAACACCAAAGTTAGTCATTGCTGAGCCAAAAAATACTGGTGTCAATTCACCCGCATGAAGGAGTTCTAAGTTCATTTCGGAACCTGCAATATCAAGGAGTTCTATTTCTTCTAATGCCTGTTCAAGTAATTCACTTTCAACTAAAGATTTCAATTCAGGATCATCAAGTCTTAAATGTCGTTCTGTTGACTGACGCCCTCTTTCAGCCCTGCCAAAAAGTACAACCTCTTTACTTTGACGATCAATAACTCCACGAAACTGTTCCCCAGAACCAATTGGCCAATTAACTGCCCATACAGCAAGGTCCAACTCAGCTTCTATCTCATCTAATAAAGAAAGAGGGGGTTGGCCAGGCCGATCCATCTTATTAATAAAGGTGAATATAGGGATCTTTCTCAGCCGACAAACTTCAAATAATTTCCGCGTTTGAGGTTCAAGGCCCTTAGCTGCGTCTTCTAGCATCACTGCATTATCTGCAGCTGCAAGAGTCCGATAAGTATCCTCAGAAAAGTCTTGGTGCCCAGGTGTATCGAGCAAATTGACGGTCCTATCCCTGTAGTCAAACTGCAAAACCGTTGAAGTTATAGAAATACCTCTTTGCTTTTCTAGTTCCATCCAATCTGACGTGACCTTCCGTTGTTCCCCTCTTGCTTTTACAGCTCCTGCTTGCTGAATGGCACCCCCATAGAGCAACAACTTCTCAGTGAGAGTTGTTTTCCCAGCATCAGGATGAGAAATGATCGCAAAATTCTTCCGTCTAGCAACCTGATCTGCAAGAAACTGTGCGCCACTCTCCTGCGATTCTGAAGATTGTTTTTGAGGTGAGAAATGATCAGGACACATCGCTTTAAGTTTTCAAGAGCAATCTTAGAGAAAAAACCTTCAAAAAATTCCAACCACCTCAAGATAACGATCTTCAACCTCATATACCCTTAGATGGTCTAGCCCTTCACTACGAAGCTGGTCTTTTACCTCATCTACTGTAAAAGCCGCTTGTAAGGAAGCCAAATAATCATCAATAAGGACAGTTGGCGAATTTGTCAAATATTTCTTTTGCAAAGCAACTACCTCATCTTGACTGGAAGGCCGTCTCAAATCTCTATGAAAGTGTACTGACCCCTTATGAGAAAAAAGTTTAAGAGCTTTCCAGAAGTTGCTGGAATTGTGCATATGGTGAAAAAAACTGTTACTAACAATCAGATCAGCTCGCTTTTCAAGAGCACCTATTTCATTTCCTATTAGCGAAATATTCAAATTCAAATATTGAATATTTAGAGCAGTGGATCTTTTGTTCTTTTGTTTTTGCCTGTCTCTAGCAATACACAACATTGCTTCCGATCCATCCAGCCCAATAACCTTTGAAGTAGGCCAATTGCCACTAATCCTTTCAGTCAAATTACCTGGGCCGCAACCAATATCAATAATCAAACTGGTGGAGTCTGGAATTTTACTGTTGTCACAAAGGTATTCCTGAATTCTCGAAAGTAACTGATCATCACTCTCATTGAAATCGGCTTCCGCATAAGCCTTGACCTGATCAAGGTTTTGCATCAATTCAGGCTCTGGGACACGTTGCATCAAACCTCTCAAAACTCCTTACATTTTGTTTTAAGCACTGCACATGGTGTTAAAAAAACTTGCCGACCCCACTTGTGGCGTTAGCGTGCCGATACTGATGAACATCGAGGAACTTGACCCTTACTACTAACAAAGCCGAAATCACCGTTCCCACCTTTGGTGCCCTTGATCATAGAGCGGATTTCCCATCGACTGCCCCTGCTGCAAACCCAGTTTTCTATAGAACCTATAGCAGAAAAACCCCCTCAGGGAGGGAAAGCTGGGAACAAGTAAGTACAAGAAACCTTGAAGGTCTTCGTCAACTGGGCGCACTTAGCCAAGAAGAAATAAATCTAATGGCTCGTATGCAAGCAGAAAAAAAAGCCCTCCCATCTGGTCGATGGCTGTGGATAGGTGGTACCCCTTGGATTAATAAAAAAGAAAACTTTTCTGGGTCGTATAACTGCACCTCAACGAATCTTGTTGATTGGAAAGCTTTTGGCCTAATGATGGACCTTGCAATGATGGGTTGTGGAACTGGTGCCGTCATAGAACCACATCTTATTAAGCAACTGCCAATTATCATTAACCCCATAAAAATAAACCAAATTACTGAAATAGGTATTACTCCAGCCAATAAAAGACAAGACAACACAAGTTATAAAATTGAAGGGAATGAGGTATTTTTGAAAGTAGGTGATAGCCGTCGTGGTTGGGTAGACAGTTATGAATTACTACTTGAGCTAAGCAGTGATAAAAGTTTCTTAGGGAAAGAGATTGAACTCTCTATTGATCTCCAAGATATAAGACCAGTTGGAGAATCCCTTAAAGGTTTTGGGGGGATGGCTAATCCAGTAAAACTGAAGGACTTATATGGACGAGTCGCTCGATTACTTAATAAAGCTATCGGCAGAAGACTTTCATCCGTAGAGTGCTGCTTGTTAATTGATGAAGCGGCCGTAACAATAGTTGCCGGCAACATTAGACGTAGCGCAGGAATGCGTCAGTTTTCTGCCAAAGATCTATCGGCAGCAGGTGCTAAAGAAAACCTCTGGCAACAAGATTCTGAAGGTAATTGGCGAATTGACCCTGAAAAAGATGCCCTCAGAATGGCCAATCACACTCGTGTCTATCACAGCCGTCCTACTCAAGAAGTAATTCTCGAAGCTGTTACAAAACAGTTCCAATCAGGTGAAGGGGCAATCCAATTTGCACCTGAAGCAATTGCCAGATCAAATGCAGACCTCCTAAACACTGCTGCTTTAAAAACAGAATTTATTGATATCTACTGTGATCAAGGTAAAGAAGAAGCAGGTAGGTGGTTGAAATCCCATCATGACTGGATCACAAGCGATGAATTAGAGCACCGATTAGGCCGTTATGGTCTCAATCCATGTGGTGAAATTCTTGGAGCTGATTTTCACTGCAATTTGGCCGAAGTGCATCTAAACCAAATTGATCCATCAGATGAGCAAGGTCTTGATGATGCATTTAAATCAGCAGCCCTGTCAGTTGCATGCTTATTAAACCATCGATTTTTTATTGATCGGTATAGAAAGAGCAGAGAATGGGATCCAATTGTTGGAGTGAGCTTTACAGGTCTATTCGACTTCTTTGTTCATGCTTTTGGCACGCCTTGGTTGAAGTGGTGGGAGTCTGGACGACCTGAAACAACTGAAGGAAAGAATTTCAAAAATCAAGAAGAAAAATTCCTCAGAAGATGGAAAACAATTGTCAAAGAAACAGTTTGGGACTATTGCGACAGACATGGATTGCGTCGGCCAAACAGATGCACCACAGTCCAGCCAGCAGGAACCAAGAGTCTCCTAACAGGAGCAGCTCCTGGATGGCATCCACCAAAGGCCCAGCGTTTTATTCGACGAATAACCTTCCGCAAAAACGATCCAGTAGCTATGGCCTGTATGGATTACGGCTATACAGTTGTGCCATCTCAATCAGATAAAGATGAAAATGGTCGCTTGCTAGACGACCCATTTGACCCTCGCTGTACAGAATGGTTAGTCGAGATACCTACCGAAGTTAGTTGGGCAAATTTACCCGGCGCTGACGAAGTTGATATCAATAACTTCTCTGCTTTGGCCCAATTTGATTTCTACATGCAAGTTCAACGCCACTACACCGAACACAACACATCTGCGACTATCGAATTTCGTAAAAATGAAATTGAACCGTTAGCTAATGCTCTATATAAAGCCATCCAAAATAGCGAAGGTTATATTTCGGCAGCTCTATTAGCTCGTTTTGATGCAAACGCAACATTCCCTAGGCTGCCATTCGAACCTATTAACGCAGAGACCTATGAACTGCTCCAAGCAGATGTCATAAAGAGAAGAGTTAGCACCGACTTTTTTGAAGCTTTAAGTCGTTATGATGAAGGTGAGCTTTCTGAGGCTGGACCAGCGGGGTGTGATTCAGATAAGTGTCTGCTTCCATTAGAGAAACCTGCTCTCTGATTAACTGGAAGCAATCAAGACAAACAAGTTCTAAAGCGTACGATTTTCTGCACTTACTTAAGCCTTCTGGATGAGTGCTTTGATAAATATTTTTAAAAAGGGACAATTCAATGTGACCATTCGTTGCCCAGATGCTTCATCCGGCGCTATTAGTTAGATATACATGAAATGGTCTTTAAGCTAAAGAAAATATGACTACAACACAAAGGCCACTCGACTCTATGAGCAGAGGTGTAAGAGACGCCATAGTTGATCAATTACGCGCTTGCAAAACATCAGAAGAAATACTGGATTTTGAAAATTGGTTTAATAGAGAAACTAACTCTGGTCCGTTATATGAAGTGATCTGCGAATTCTTAAGAACTCGTTCCATTTCACGTGGTCTCGCAGCAAAGTGGCTAAGTATATTGTTAAACGATAGGGAAAATAAATTAAAACCCTAAAAGGGAACTAGGAATATCATTATTGTTATATTGAGTTGCCCTATCTATCTAATTAAAAATTAGCATAGATAGGGCAACTCAATAGCAGAATGCTAATGTTTATAAAAACTAATGTGCAGTTACTGTGAAAGTATCTAATGTTTTTTCAAAAATTAGACATCTAGAAAGGGAATGGACCAGCTTGGCCTGAAGATGAAGTAAACCCAGTAAGAGCCCAGATACCAAAGGAGAAAAGAGCACAACCTGCGAAAAACATTAAGTGTGAGATATAACGAATGCGTTCTCTCTCGCTTATTCCACCTGCCATTGGGAGGTCACCTAAAAAGCGAGACTGTTCGCTTTTCTTGCCGGAGCTTGTCATGACAGGTGTTGGAGGGATATCTAGGCTCAAATTATCGCACACCCATCTAATTAATCTCGACCGTTCTTTATCAATTGTGAATTATCAAGAGGCTTCAGAGGCAGGCATAAAATCAAAGTGTTGGCACGTTATGCGAATGCAAGCTAAACGGGGCTTTTTGAGAACCCTTTCTCCGAGGTAGGTCGATTTTGCTTCTTCGTTGAAACGTTTTTTGATCTGACCCTACGCATTGACCTAATCCGATAGGGGCAACTGGGACCATCCAGTCGTCAGCCTTAAAGACTGCTTATGGAGAAGGAAACACCGCCACCAGTCTTAGATTAGTACAATTGTTCTATTTATAGATATTCAGGTTGTCAACTGGGTGATCCTGTTTGCTGTGACTCTTCGAAAGTGAGAAGCTATGGCAACTGTCTGATCTGTCTTTTAAATAAGAATGAAGAGACTCTTTCTCCTTCTTTCCTCTATGGCCCTAGTAACACTAATAATCCTCAATGCTCCTGCGGCAGACCAATATGCAAGTGATTCACATTGGTTTGGATATAGCAGACAAGAATCGATTTACAACACTCCCTATGAAGCCAGGGCAGCTTGCTCAGAATGGAAATCTTCGATGCGGAGCGCTATCAAAAGAAATTGCGAATGGGAAAAAGTGACTAGGCAATTCCTTGGAAGGAAGTTGTCAAAGAAAGGAGAAGATCAAGTCATCAAAAGATTCCGTTACTAATATCGTTTGATTCACTTAACTCTGCACACTACCTACAGAAACCGCACTTGATCCAAAAAGCAAGAGATGCATCATCATGGTTTCATTCGAAGGACTATTTCGATTTATCTATAATTATGAGTAGGCCACAGAAAAAACTTAGCCCCTACAAGCAATTTGATAAGCAATAAATGCTATTCAAGATGGTCTAATTATTGATCTTTTAAGAGATTGATCACCGTTTATCTATCCTCTTGCTGACCGTTGATTTCTATAAACAAAATGGATAAGTCCAGATCATCAAAACCAAGAAGAAAGAAAATTACGAAAATTTTCCACTCCTAATGAGGGCATTACAAGAGGAGGCACATACGAAGAAAAATTCAGCTAAGTACATAGAAAACCCATGGCTTTTCTATATTTTCAAAATGGAAATCACTTGGGATCAAACTCAGCATGCTGATTCATTGCTACCAGAAAAGAAGCCATAAGAACATTGGAAGGAAGAATAGGCTGAAACTAGCCAAGAGAAAGTCGCGCTATAACCACTACTAATTCCTAACTTAGAAGGACAGAATACTGATATATACGAAGATTTTTTCAAGATACAGACCTCATTAAGGATCTTCAGGCAGCCTCGGGACACGAACCAATCTATTTATCTCGTCGCGGCAGCCAAAGCGGACACCTTGAAGAGAGATGCTCTCCATGAGGAATGAGTCGTTGTTGGATGTGACAAGTCAAGAGAGTTCGGCAATGCTTGTCGCAGCAATAGTTGAAGTATTGGCACGTTATGCAAACGCAAGCTGAACGGGACTTTTTGAGAACCCCTTCTTCGAGGTAGTCCCATTCGGCTTCTTCGTTGAAACGTTTTTCTGGCAAAGCTTTTTTGGTCTGACCCTTACGCATTGACCTAGTCCAATAGGAGCCGCTGGGACCATCCAGTCGTCAGCCTTAAAGACTGCGTAGGGAGATGCAGATGGCGCCATTAGCTCTTTAATAGTACATCTGTTCTAGTAGCGGAATCGGTTTATGTCAACACAGAGAAAAATTCACTAGTATGTCTCAAATTTTTGGAATCAAAGTGAAAGCAGTCCTTCCGTTGGTTTTGGCTATTTCAGTTAGTTCAGGTCCAGCTTTGGCCTGGGGTGGCGATGATTGTCCTTTTTCCAAGAAAGATACAAACCAGGCAGCATCCACTGAAAAGGTACAGGAATCAGAATCCTCCAATTAACGAGAAATCCATTAGGTTCTCTGGAATTTATGTTTTTATGCAATAGGTTTAGACCTAGCGGCACTTAGCTTTTCCTCTGTACTTGCTCTAGGCGCCATCTGGCTAGTTAGCAGCTTCTTTGAAGAGGATGACGACGACCAAGACGATGGTGGCTTAGGAACTCCTGGTTATCAACCCGCCTATGCAGGCAGCCCTAGCTAACTGAAATAGCTTTATTTGTTGAGCAAGACGGCAGCCTTATCTGCATCTAGTTGGTCATAAGTCGAGTTATAGATTTTGTAGTGAGTATGGATATCATGCCCGAGCGAGTTAGAAGCTTGTCTTGGATCAAGCTCTGAATAAATACTTCTAATCCCCCATGCATGGCGAAGATCAAGTAACTGGAAATTCTCAATTCCAAGCTTTTGAGTTTTGCGTTTTAGATAATTCAACCAATGCCCGCAATGATATTTAGTAATGGTTGGATCGTAATTATCGAGCCCAAAGGTATAAGGCCTTTCTACCTCTAATAAGTTCCAACGTTCCACAAATTCTTGAGGCAAGGCCAATGGAAATTTTTCATGCTTTTTCCTCCCTTTTGGAAGGTTGATTGCATAAGAGGTGCCAGTTTTATTAGGTATTAAAGAAAAGGTTTCAGCAGGTCGAGTTCCATAAACATATTGAGCAGCAGTTAGCCATCCATAAGGGCAGTAATCTTTACTTCTGCCATGTTTATCCTTATACCCATCGAATCTGACTTGTAGTTTTCTCCTTCTTTCATCATCTTCCCGAACACTGTCGATCAGTTGAATCAATAAAGCATCCTCAATAACCTTTCTTTTCTTTGGCTCATAGCTCCCGACTAATTCATCAATGGCCTCTTCACCACTCAAGCCGTTTAATAGAGCCAGACGTTTTAGGTACTGACAAGCTTTAATTCTTGAGCTTGTACCAGGCTCCGTCTCATTAGAAATCCAGTCCAACAAAATATTGATGTTTAAATCAGCCTGTTGTGGGAGCTTCTTTAAAACAGAATCAATTCTCGCCCAAGACCGTTGACTTTGAAGGTTGTTTTTTTTCTTTCCCTTCCAAAAGGATTCCTTTAAAACATCGATTGCTTCTTTAAAGATTTTGGTGCGTTGAGCAATTTGGATATCTGGTACGTCCCAAGGGAAAACATCCGGCAAAAAACCATTTGCCAGTATTGAACCCCAAAGTTGAACAACACGGTTTTCAACATTCATTAAGGACTGAAGATCTGCAGGCAAGCGAAGAGAAACTTTCCTCTCCTTCTTTTCTTCAGTTCGAGTTGCGTAAGTACCTCTTAGATAGAAGTTGTTTTTGACGATTATGATTCTGCCTCTTACACCTTTGATCTTTAATCTTGCGTTCAACTCAGAAACTAATTTCCGTATTTCCGAATCTGATTTCATATGGCTCTGGTCTTCTGAACCAGAGGCACTTTCCAAATGTGTTGGAATTTCCTGAACCATTTAGGCTTTAAAAAGTTTCCGAATAGTTTCCGGATCTATGGCGGGAATTGTCAGGGAATGTCAGAGTGCTGTCAAGACCAGAGGGAACTTCTTAAATAGCTTCTTAATGCCCGGAACCCTTTATTACTAGTGATTATAAGCCAGTTGCTAGTATTGATGTGGCGACGTCACTGATCGTCCAATTGGAGGGGTGGTCGAGTGGTTGATGGCTCTGGTCTTGAAAACCAGCATGTCCGCAAGGGCATCGTGGGTTCGAATCCCACCCCCTCCGTTCTCAAAGCGCTGCCAGAGTAACCTTGCAAGATTTCAAACGTCCTTTAATCATCAAATCAAAGGATTAGTTGCTCTCTATTTGCTTTGAATTTTCAAGTATATATTTAGGGAAGGCCCTAAAACCCCAAATTGGGTGAGATATATAACTCAAGCTGTTAAAGGATAAGGATATTGCGGGTATTGAGGTTTTTTGAGTTAGGCAGAGCTGCCAGCATAAACAGGGCTTCCTAATCCACCTCCATCTTGATCGTCATCGTCTTCTTCAAAGAAGGTACTGACTAGCCAGATCGCACCTAGTGCCAAAACTATGGAGTAACTTATGGCTGCTAGATCAAAATCCACTGCAAAAGAAAACTAAATTCAAGAGAGCTTAATGGATCTACGGATAAAATTATTCCCAGGGGAGATCAATTTTCTTTCCGGACTTTCTGTCGCGAATCATCCCTCCCCACCAGGTCCACAAAAACTGAAGCCCAGTTATGCAAAGAAGCAAAACCGCAAGAATTAGCCACGTGTCTTCACTAAGACCAAGCCACATAGGAACAGACCAAGGAATTATTACAAGCATAGAGAAGTACTGATCTGGGAATCAAAAAGAGTTAAGTACACATCTAAATGGGATTTTTCGATTATCCTCTATATCTAGTGTTAGCTTTCTGATCCGTTTTTCTCATTATTTTTTATTGGATTTTTATCCTATAAAGTAAAGGCCTCAAACAAAAGAAAAAGCCCTCAGACTAAACCCTTTAAGCGTTTTAAGAATAGGCTGAGATTAGTTGCATGACTCATACAACTTATTAGTTCTGGAAGACAGGTATCTGCATATTCCAAGAGCAGCTATATATTCAATTTAATGCGTCAAAGTTGAAGAACAAATCGTTAAAGAAGAGACTTCAATTATTGATCGGATAGATATTGTCAACCTCTTTTTATTCTTTAAATTCAGCAGAAAGCAATTCTGATTGGGACAATCTCAGATGAGGGAATCCCCAATAAAAACACTTCAAAGGGAAGAAGTTAATTTAGACAAAGACTTTTTGAGACTATGCCACTGAAGTAACTTCTTGATCCCTAATGGACCTGAGATACCTTTTACGTTGGCCACTTCCCTCAATTTCTACATACCAACCACAAGCAAGCCTATGGTCGCTTTCTTCGAAATCAGGTTGTAACTTCAACTGAGAGTTGTAACTCTTCTTTGGATTTTTCATAATGTAATTATTACATATTGCCTTTACGTTGTTGGATATCTCCAAACAGAGCCTCTTCTTTGAAGCTTTGGGAGGTTGCACTGTTAGCTATCAGTTCACAAGTATTCTTATTTATGCGCTTTGTTTCTTTAAGTTTGCGCAGCCGTCGCCAAGCTTTTAAAGACATGCAAGGGAACGCCTCCTTTTTCGTAATAAAAGCTAGTGTTTCCAAGTCTTATAGAACATCTTTACACTTACAAATAATTACTATAGATAGATTAACCTTTGAAGTTTTGATAGATATTTGGTTATGGTATTTAAAATGACTAAATGATACAAATCCTAAGAGCTGAATACTAACTCAAGGGTTAGAATATTGAATTATTTTCTGAATACGAAAATTCCAATGAAAAAAGTAAAGTCCTTGATTCTTGGAACTATCATATTATTGTTAACCGCTTGCACGTCAACGCAAACTAGCGTCAAGACCTCGCCAACAAAGGGAACAAAACCAGTAGTTCTAACCACCTTTACAATTATCGCAGATATAGCAAGAAATGTGTCTGGAAACAGACTACAAGTCAATTCAATTACTAAAGTTGGTTCTGAAATTCATGGTTATCAACCAACACCAAGAGATGTCATTAAAGCGACCAAAGCTCAACTTATTATTGAAAATGGTTTAGGTCTTGAGCTTTGGTCGAAAAAATTTACCGCATCAGCCGGCAATGTCCCAACAGTAGTGTTAAGTGATGGAATAGAACCATTTTTAATTGAGGGAGATGTATATGCTGGAAAGCCTAATCCGCATGCATGGATGTCGCCTAAAAGAGCTATGCATTACGTTGATAAAATCGTAGAAGCATTTATAGGACTTGATCCGAATGGTAAATCTTTTTACATCAATAATGCAAATATCTACAAAGAAAAATTGGCTAAACTGGATAAAGAATTAAGGGCAAAATTAAATACAATACCTTCCTCAAAAAGAGTTCTTGTAAGCTGTGAGGGTGCTTTTACATATCTAGCTAAAGACTATGGAATGGAAGAGGCTTATTTATGGCCAGTCAACGCAGAAAGTCAAGTAACACCTAGACGTATGCTCAATCTTATAAAGATAATCAAGCAAAAAGAAATACCTACTATTTTCTGTGAGAGCACAGTGAGTGCAAAAGCCCAGATAGAAGTTGCAAAAGAATCAGGAGCATTCTTTGGAGGGAATTTCTATGTAGATTCTTTATCCGAAGCCGACGGGCCTGCTCCAACATTTTTACGACTTTTACGTCACAATGTTGATCTAATTGTAGAAGGGCTTGCTCATAGGCAGTAAAACAATAAATATGTAAGATATATATTTACTAACAAAAGAACGATCTTCAGTCTCCATCTGAAAAAATATATTTATAGGTTCCAATGGGGAACAGCCATTGGAGGTAACGGGGAAAATCCGGTGAGAATCCGTTACTGTCCCGCAGCTGTGAAGTATCGAGTTAATCGATATCAGTCAGAACGCCCACCTTGTTCCACAATTCGACGAGGATCGAAGCATGAAGCCTCCTATTTTCGGATCTAAATTCTCAGATTTTTCTCAAGTCTTTCTTTTAATTTTGATGCTTAGTTTCACTAAGCCAGCTTTTGCCCATCACCCCTTCGGAATGGGAGACAGCTCTAATTTATCAACTTTGCAAGGCTTACTTAGTGGCATTGGGCATCCATTACTTGGCCCAGATCATCTCATTTTTATGCTGGGCATCCTTCTTCTAGGGCTCAAAAGAGCGAAGAGTTGGATTTTCCCTCTTTTAGCTGCTGGATTAGGAGGAAGTGCATTTGTTCAGTTGGTGCCCCTACCAGAATTCCTAGCACCTTGGGCTGAAGTACTGGTTTCATTATCGCTGGCATGTGAAGGGTTAATTATTCTGAACCTTTTGCACAAAAAATGGATTTTCCCGATGTTTGCTCTTCACGGGTACTTACTTGGGAGCACAATTGTCGGAGCAGAACCAACCCCTCTTGCAGGATATTTTCTAGGACTTCTTCTTGCACAAGGATCCTTACTTCTAGTTATAACAGCGATAAGTCAAAAAAGTATATATTGGCTAGGCCTCAAAGGGAAACTTTTAGCTGCTGGAATTTGGGTTGGGATAGGATTAGCCTTCTCATGGGTTTCTCTAGTGGAATAGGTGACTAAAAAGAACAACAAATACCTTTAAAAGATCTAGAATTATCAATCTAATTTAAAATTAATAATTATTCTGTAGCACTTAGCAGAATATATTCTCAATACTTTTTGGATCAAATAAAAGTGGTTTTTAATTTCCTATTGACAATAACCACTTGATGATTTAATTACTCCACAAAACACTATTCAAACTAACCCCATTACTTTAACTCCAAACACAATTAGCCCACAACCAACCAAGCAAACATTTACTAATCCCATTCCAACAGCTCCTATTGTAAAAATCCCCATTGAGACCCCACCAATAGCTACAATACCCATTGGCACTAATCCAATAGAAATAATTGCGCGAGGAGCTATTCCAAAGTCAATAAGCTTGGGCATTGTTCGGATAGATTCACTACCTAGTAAAGATTTAATTTTGGATGATAGAAATTTAAGTCTATTCATTCAAATTGATAAGACCTCAAAACTCATTTAGTAGTTCCATGCGTTCCACATGGCATCCATAACCTCCCCATCTTATGAACACCTAAACATCCAAGTTTTTTAGCTTCTTCTTCTGCCTCAACTCTAGTGGGGTAGGCATAGAAGTTGTCAGAACGTGGAGATGAATTTGTCAAGGTTTGTTCTAGAGGCGCCAATGATGGACTCCATACTTTGAGTCCCATGGTTGTTATTCCAGCAGAAAAAATCCCCATCCCAACAACAGAGGCATTAATTACTCCCATGGCCACCACTCCAAGTGAGACAACGCCCATTGGGACTATTCCTATCGTCACAATTCCCATTGGAACAATGCCAATTGAAATCAATCCTAAAGGCGCTATCCCTATAGCGAATTTCCTAGGTCTACTGCCGCAATGTGAAGGTGCTTCTGCTTGTTGCTTCTCAAAAGTTGTCATGATATTAATTTCTCATAAATTCAATGTTTGTGATGATTTTCATGAGCCCCTTTCTTTTCAGGAGCTTGATGAGATTGATGACTATTGCAAGGCATCCATTTATCACCCATTTGATGGGCACCAATGCAACCGAAACTTGTAGCTGCCTTCTCTGCCTCAGCTTTAGTGCTAAAAAGAGCGGGGCTACCAGTGTGTGAAGCCTTCTTAGAGCAACCTATTAATGAAAAGAACGCAAATGTTGCAATAAAAATAGCAATTGTTTTGTTCTTGATCAAAATGCATCCTCCATTAATACAAGCTTAAATCCAAATCCTTGGAATGTCATGAATTATTTTGAATATTGGAAAATGACTACATTTGATATAAGGGTGAAGTAAACCGTGATGGCCAGTTGAGTATCCAGAAAAATGATGCAAGAAAGATAAGTAATGCAAGAATCTCAAGCAATTAGTAAGTCAATGCATCCTTCTACTACTAGTTTTCAAAAACAATCAGTATTTAAATATTATCAATACTGGCTGGATAAAACCCTTCCATATAACTAACTAACTCAAGATAGGATAAAATTAGCTTAAAAAGCAAAGCCTAAAGGAAACTATTTACAAATCATACTCAGAAGTTATATAAATCAGAACCATCATCGATCAAATTCCCTTGCCCATGAGTCTTCATCATAATTATCCAGAGCAGAAGATGAACTCATGACTTGTGGAGAAGCCAGGACAATTGGAGCAAGACCTAGATCTTGCATAAGACAATCACCATAAGAATCACATGTTCTCTTGAACATACCTAGGAAGAGGAACTTAAGCATCGATAAAATCAACGATATATCTTCAAATCTCTCTTATTCACAATAAAAAGCCAGTGCGTTGAAACAAGCTTTAGCATTTTTGTAACTAGCTTTACAAATAGCTTTCCAAAAGCAAAAACCTCTTAACTAGCCAAGTAAAGAACTGCTTTCTAACTAAAGAGAAAATCAAAGCAAAACTGTGCAAATATTTCTAAGCTAAATAATCCAAACTAAATACTTTGCAAAAACACAACTAAGAAGCTCGTAAATTGAAACTATCTATAATTAGCCATTTCTAGGGGAAGGGGTAATGTATATATCTATTAGAGATAATAAATTGCAAATCAATGAAATAGGATCTTCAAATTATTGATTACTAGATCTGAGAAGATTGAGATATCTTTTCCTTTGGGCACTATCTAAGGGATCATCGTTGATTGAGGCGCTAATTGGATCACTAGATCCTTGGGTTAAAAGCCTAGTCAAGATCTTGATGAATAGCATAATTGGCTTTTATTTTTCCAATTAAGCGTATTAAATAACAAATGACAAGTAGTTTGAATGAAACAGCGTCAGTGAGGTCAAGGAATAACTTTGGTCAGTATAAATTCTGTTGACAATGAATGGTCAAAGTCAAAACCATCAAGGAGATAAAAATATCGCTAGAGATTCTGGTCGAAGCACTCTTAGCAATCACTTGCTTAGGCAAGTCTCAGCATGAACCGAGATTCAGTAAGAAATTACAAGAAATGACTGTATTTAGAAACCTCATAGAACGATAGGACTCTCGGACAAAGAAAAACCAAAAGACTAATAGAGTAGTTTTAGAATCCAAGAAGAATTTATATGGGATTGATATAGATTCTAAATAGATACTAGCCTGTACGGAAGAAGTCTATATCGTAAATAGTAAATCAATATAAAAACTACTGTATAAATTATACAAAATAAACAGAAGAAAACATCGATTCGGAAACCACTAAAAATCAGAAGGTAGATTTAGAACCTCAAAGACTTCTAGACTTATAGTGTCTATACTAAGCATATCAAATTTATGCTTAGTAAATGGGAAAAGCAATCATGCCTATACAAATCTCTCTTATCCTTAGTATTTTAATTCTTTCAACTACATTTCTCCACCTTCCAATGAAAGTCAATGCCCTTTCAATTAAGGACATTGACAAACTAGATAAGCTAGAAATCAAAATAGCTAAAAGCTACTCAAATAAATTTTGCAACGCCATTGGTATCGGAATTTCCCAAGAAGGAGCTACACGTCTTGCTATAAACGAAAATAAACGCTCCAAATTCAATCCAGCTTTATGGATTGAACTAGCATCTTCAGGGGAAGAGAACCTTTCTCAGATAGATAAAAATAAACTTGACCATAAAATTTCAGAAAAAATTGTGGAGACATGTGGTACTGCGATTGGCTTGACTGGACAAAAGGGAGTTGAAGCATATGAAGATTATTTCATCTCTACAAAACTTCAAATAGAACAAGAATAGAAAGCAAGTTTAAAAATAAGTTCTGATATTTCAATCAAGAGTATTTCCTTCATTTACACCTCACTGATGATATTTCTATTCTTATTAATTATGTTGCATAGAAATTATATTAGGTACTATATTTGCCTTGGGTCAGAAATTCATTTGTACTAAATATTCATGAAAAATTCTTAATTATTTTAAGCAGTTTCTGGTTATACTTCTAAGAATAAATTAGCTCTGCCTTATGCAAAGATCATCTAAATTCCAATTATACTTCCTGTTTTTCATAAATATACTTAAGAATTAGAATCAACGAGGCAAGGATAAAAGTTATGATATTTGCAATAACAACTGGAATCGAATGAATCTCCCATCCATATACACACCAAAGAGAAACACCTGAAATAAATAAAGCAAACATTATATAAGAGACATCCTTTGCAGACTTAGACCTCCATGTCTTAATAAGCTGAGGTATAAAGGCAATTGTGGTAAGCACTGCTGCAAAGAAACCTACAAGGTCAATTTCGTTCAAATGCATAATTCACGTACTTTATAGTAAATACTTTATGATTAATTACAGCCAAGGGTTTCTCTTGTCTCTCGGCTGGTAACTGGGTTGGTGCCTGTCGCGGCTAAGCAAAGAGTACTAACTACATCATCTCTTACAGGAACATTTGTAAAATCTGCGCCAGTTATTATCACATCCTTAAAGCGCGTATTAAAAGCAAAAGCATCTTCCAAAACCGCGTTTGTAAGATTCGTCCCCTCTAATATTGCTGAATCAAGTGTTGCGTCTCTTAGATTGGTATTACTTAAGTCTGCTTCTTGAAGTTTTGCGCCAAATAAACTGGCCCCCTCCAAGTCACTACCGGATAAATTTGCTTTAAGGAGATTCGTCAGATTAAAGGTGACTCCGCGAAGGTCCCTATTTGAAAAATCTGCTTCAATTAAAACCTGCTTTGCATAATCCATTGCAGCTAAACTAGGTTGGACTGGACTGAAGAAAAAAACTAATGAAGCTAAGAAAATTAAAAACCGACTCCTCATGAGAAACTACCCAATAAATCAAGGTATATACATACTCGCACCTTTATAGGGCAACAAGGAATTTTCTCTTTATTGAACTTAACTCTGATTTTCTATCGATAACAAATTTTAGAGAAGTAATCGCTCATGCCACCAATATTAGATTTTATTAGAGAGAAGAAGCTTTTTATCCTCTTTTTGCATCATGAGAAATTCTTAGCTAAATAAAAGATCAAAGAACCAATTCTATTGATGATCTCAAGTAGTAATCGCGATCAAATTGAAAACATTCTCAGACGTATAGCGACTGGAGCAGAGATCAGCTTTAATGAAAGAATTTTAATTGATAACTTCGCAGATGGAGATCAAACGGTTGCAAACTGGTTAAAACGAGCTCAAAGAGTCCGACTAGGGGAAAATCAAACATCGAACCAAATAGATCTATTACTCAAAAATCTAGATCTAGGTTCTCCTGACCCAGATACAAGCTACAAGCCAGAGGAAGATGATCTTGGAGAATGGTTTTGTGGAGCACCCTCCTGGCTAGGAAGAAGCTGAGGGAATTGGTAGATTTCACCCAAACAAAACTCAAATAAAAACGCAGGTGACTGAGCACCCTTATGAGGTGATAATTGTCGGCTCTGGCGCAACAGGGGGTATGGCCGCACTTACCCTTGCCCAGGCTGGAGTAAAGGCCCTCGTAGTTGAAGCTGGGCCGCAATTGTCAGTCAAGCAAGCGTTCGGATCTGAACCATCTAACACTTTCAATCGAATCAAGGGAATTCTTTGCGGAGAAAAACGGATTCAATCTGAACATCCCGGTTTTTGGAAAGCAAATCCATTGCTCTATGCAAACGAAAAGCAAAACCCTTATAGCAATCCAGTAGATAAACCCTTCATTTGGACCCGGGGGATGCAGGTTGGCGGCAGAAGCCTGACCTGGGGAGGTATTACTTTGAGACTTTCTAAAAGTGATTTCAAAGCTTCCCAAAGTGATGGCTATGGCCCAGATTGGCCAATCACTTACGAGGAACTAGCTCCCAGCTATTCAGCAACTGAAAAAACGCTTAGAGTTCATGGGCACAAAGATGGACTAGAACAGGTTCCTGATGGAGATTTTATATCACCTTTACCTTTTACTAAAGCTGAAAAGAGATTCAAAACCTCAATTAACAATTCACTAGGATATCCGTTTATACATTCTAGAGGATTCGGACCTAATAAAGTAAGTAAAAGTAGAGAATGGCCCCGCTCAAGCAGTCCAGGGAGTACTCTAAAGATGGCAATTGCAACAGGAAATGTTGCTTTGCTATCCAACCACTTAGTTGAGCGGATTGTAGTAAACAAAAGGATAAAAAGGGCTACTTCTATAATTACAATTGATCAATCAACTGGTAAAAGGAAAGAGCTAAAAAGTACGCTAATAATTCTTTGTGCCTCAACTATAAATAGTCTTCGAATACTATTAAACTCTGAAGCAAGTTTTCAAGAGAATGGGTTTACAGATACTTCTGGGGAATTGGGGAAAAATTTAATGGATCATATCTCAATTTGCAGATTTTTCTCTTTGCCAAGAGAAGAGCAGACAAGTGATAAGGGGAATACAACTCAGGAGAATATTCTTTCCGGAGCAGGAAGCTTCTTTATCCCATTTGGGCAAAATTTTATAAATTCATCTCAAAGAAACTTTCACAGAGGCTATGGCATATGGGGAGGAATAGATAGATTCGGATTCCCAAAGTGGTTACAAAACTCTTATAGCAGTGATATTGGTTTTTTAATTGGTCATGGAGAAGTCTTACCTTCTACTGAAAATCAAGTCACTCTTTCTAAAGAACTTGATAGATGGGGAATTCCAATCCCTCATATATGCATGAGTTGGGGGCAAAACGAAAAGAATATGGCCAAACATATGACTGAAACAATCCTAGAAATAATTAATGCTTCTGGAGGAGAGGCTAAACCTCTACAAAATCTATTAAATCTGACATTAATCGATCCTTTAATCAAAAATGCAGCTGCGTTACAAGAGGAGGCTCCTCCACCTGGCTATTACATCCATGAGGTTGGAGGAGCCCGCATGGGCACAAGTGAGGAGAACAGTGTTGTTGACAAGTTCAATCGACTTTGGAATTGCCAAAACGTTCTAGTGGTTGATGGAGCTTGTTGGCCTTCTTCTGGATGGCAAAGCCCAACTCTCACAATGATGGCGATAACAAGAAGGGCTTGCCTTGAAGCCCTTAAATCTCGACACGACTAAACAGATCTTGGAGATAGCGATCAACTACAGCTCTATCCTCACATCCATTTTGAAATAGGAAATTTGCCAATGCAGAACCCATGACTCTGTATTGATCCCATTGAGGGTTTGAATTTATGAACTCCTTCATTCCGTTGTACAGAGGCTCTGGGATTTCAGCCTCCAGACTGACTAATGCAGAATCGAGTTCAAAACGAGGGTTGGCTTGAGAAATGTCGACATCTTCTAAAGGTTCTTCCAATCGAGTGAGATCCATTAACCGTATTTGTAAGATTTGGCTGAGACAAGGATCTCATTCTTAGGCTTTGCGTCAAATACTCATGGGCGATTTAAAACTTATAGCGAGTCTCATCAAGATCTCAGTTCTAGCAACGGTTACATGAAAAAAATCTGACCATTTTTCTTCTCAAGAGAAGAAGGGTCTCTCCTGTCAAGTATCAATTGATTCAAAGATCAAAAACCACAGCCTTAAAGCAATAATTACTAACAAGAGAAAACCCCAGTGGAAAAAGTACCCTAAACCTGTGGAAAATTTTATGGAAAAACATTACCTCCATTTCCATTAGCCATACTTATGATCCACAAGTCTCATGAGACGCCTTCTAGAATAGACGGATGAGCTCTCTCAAATGAACTATTTTTCTTTAGATTTTGGGTTAGAAAGTGTTACCGGGCCTAAGGGATGGTTCTCGTGAGGATATGGATAATGTGAATGATTATGGTGATCATATCCATTGCCATTAGAACTTTCTTTTGGGACGTCCTTCTCAAGCTCACAATCACCAGTGCATTCTGTCTCGCATAACTTGCAACTCTCTTCTAGTCCTTCCACATGATGATGATGACTCTGTTGCTTTAGTCCAACTTCACTTTCAAAACCTATGAATGGGGAACGGTATTTACATAGTGAGCAATTCATAGTGTTATTACCTATTAATACGTCCTGAATCCTGTCCTTCAATGTGTCCAAAACAAAAGGGTGGCTACCCAAATAAGAGGCATTTATAAATTCAATTTGAGGAAAGTCCGCCGCTACCTTTTCAGTATGCTTCTTTATGCGAGAAACTAATACACCAGAAAATAAAAAATAAGGGAAAACAACTATTTTCTTAAAACCCAAGCGTATAAGGTGCCTTAATCCAGGTTCGACTAATGGGAAAGTAACTCCAGAATAAAGAGTTTCTCCCCAGCCAAAACCAAAAGCTTCTACAAGCAATCTTGTGATTTTGGCAACGTTTGAATTTGCGTCTGGATCTTTAGATCCTCGACCAACGACCACTAGCAAAGTGTTGGAATTAGTGATAACTGATCCTTTATCGATAGCGTCCTTAACCCTCGAGCCTGCGGCCCCAATCATAAAATTATTAATACCCAGCTCACGCGCATAATCAATTAGCAACCCCGTTTCTAATGAATAGGCATTCAACACGGCAGGAATATCGTTTTTAGCGTGCCCTGCCGCAAAAAGCATCACAGGAATAGCTATTACCCTTTCCACTGAAAGTTCGCGCAAACGATCTAATGCTTCAGTAATAATTGGTCTGGCAAACTCAAGGTATCCATATTGCACTGGGATACCTTCCAAATCTGATTGCAGCATGCTGGCCAGCTCCGCAAACTCTTTAACAGCAAGTCGATTCCGACTCCCGTGCCCACAAAGCAATATCCCTGTACGCTTTTGCTCGTTATTAATGAGATCAGAAATCAAGATTTGATGCAACTTCTTTAAACCTTTTCTGCAGGATGGTCGATTGATTACTAATTAAACGCCATTAACATTCACTATAAGGTTTGGCCAGTCAAATTCAAAATTCCCTTTCTGTCTCCAATTCGATCGCCAAGGACTGCCACATTGCTGGAGTTTTTGAGGAAGTAAATACCGAACTGATCCGTCTGATCAAAACAGCAGAATTGAATCCAAAACCTTTGATGATTTGCAGTGGTGGAACATCAAGCCGCTGCGCAGCTAACGGCCACTGGACTCTCGATCTTAGGAAAAGGTATCAAAAAATTTCTTTTAATCCAATAGACAAGACAGTTATTGTTGGTGCAGGCATTTCAATGGGGAATCTTCTTAAAAAGTTAAATAGGTACAACAGATCTTTTCCGGCTGGTCTGTCAAGTCAAACAGGTCTTGGATACATACTTACTGGAGGAATTAGTCCCCTTAGTAGAAGCAAGGGTTTAGCTATTGATCAAATACTTCAATTTCAAGGTTTTTGGGGAAATGGTACCCCATTTACTATCTCTAAACCAACCAAAGATTCTACTAAGGAAAACAAACTAATTTGGAGAGGCCTAACAGGAGCAGCACCATTTCTCGGAATAATTACAAGTTTAAAGTTAAAAACATATCAATCAAATCGGCTCAAGGTTTATCAAATGATAGTAAATAAGAAAGAGTTGATTAGAATAATCAGCGAAGCAGAAATATGGCCTAAAAACATCAGTTTGCAGTGGCATTGGGGAGAGAAAATTAATATATATATTGTAGTAGAGAACACTAAAGGGGAAAGCTATGCGATTCCAAAGAAGATCATTAAAGGGCTTAGCAATCCAAGCTCTCTTAGAATTTCTGAGATATACAGTCAAGAGAATATTCCAACTTTCCCGTCTCCATTAATTGATAAAAATAATCTATCTAAACTACATTCAGAAGTAGTTGGACTATTAGGACCAAGTATGGGGACGGATACTGCTTCGCTAATTAACTCTCTAGAACAATTAATTATTAATAGACCAAATAAAAGTTGCTATGTAGCGGCTCAACAGCTGGGAGAAGTTACCAGTAATAAAAACAGAGAAAGCACTTCATTTATCCACCGTCAGGCAATTTGGAAGCCTTGGATCACCGCAACCTGGCCAGCAGGAGATGAACAACAGAGATATAGAAGCCTGGCTTGGCTTGAGGAAGTTTGGCTTTCCCTAAGGCCCTTCTACCCAGGTATTCATCTGGCTCAAATGCATCAACATCTAAGTTGGCATAACACAGAGATAAAGTCTGCATTTGAAGAGTGGCTACCAGGTCTTCAGAAACTCAAGTCAGAGTTTGATCCCCAGGGTATATTGCCGCGACTTTAAGACTTACTCTCACTAATCAAAAATTTAGATGCTAAGTAGTTCTAAACCATCTCCAATAACTGAGTGGTTTGCCAACCCGCAAAAAGATCTCCTCTCAGGCCTTGTCGTTGCTTTTGCAATGATTCCTGAAGCCATAGCTTTCTCTGGCATAGCAGGAGTTGATCCACAAGTCGGCCTTTTTGGTGCATTTTGCTTATCAATAACAATTGCATTTGTAGGTGGTCGACAGGGAATGATCACCTCAGCTACTGGTTCAACAGCTCTTCTAATGACCGGCTTGGTCGCAACGGGTAATGCCCAAGGAGAAGGGCTAGGAGTCTCCTATCTAATGGCGGCGGGTTTACTCACAGGTGTCTTTCAAATCCTATGGGGTTATTTACGTCTCGCCTACCAAATGCGCTTTGTTCCTCAAGGGGTACTAAGTGGTTTCGTTAATGCACTTGCTCTATTAATTCTTCAAGCACAATTCCCTCAACTAGGACTGAGCTTGCACAATGCTGAGCATATAGTAGAGGGACATTCAAGCTCTGTACTTCCTACAGGACTACAAATACCAATTGTTTGGTTAATGGTTTTGTTAGGTTTAATAATCATTTATGGTCTACCAAAGATTACTCGATTAGTACCATCCCAATTAGTAGCCATAGTTGCATTAACGCTGATTGCCATTGGATTCAATTTAGATATTCCAACTGTTAAAGACTTAGGACAGCTGCCTAATGGCTTACCAACATTATCAATACCTTTTGGATCTATAAGTGAAGGGAAAGTTCCATTTAGTCTGGCAACATTCAGTCAAGTCTTACCAACTGCTCTAGCGATATCATTAGTAGGCCTCATGGAAACATTCCTAACTCAAGATATTCTAGATGATATTACAGATACAAATTCAGATAAAAATACTGAAGCCCGTGGGCAAGGAATCGCGAACATAGTTTCCTCGATATTTGGAGGAATGGCAGGCTGCGCCCTAGTAGGTCAATCAGTAATGAATACCGAGAATGGAGGGAAGTCAAGGCTATCCACTTTTGCATCAGGGATAAGTCTTTTAGCGATGATTCTTCTTTGCAGACCTTGGCTTCAACAAATACCTATGGCAGCACTAGTGGCTGTAATGATCACTATTGCGATAAGTACTGCAGATATAGCCGGTATAAAAAACATTCGGAAAATACCTAGAAGTGATACCGCCGTAATGTTAATGACATTTTCAGTCACAATGCTAACTACTCCCCATAATCTTGCACTAGGAGTAATAGCTGGTGTTGCTTTGGCTGGCATTCTCTTTAGTCGTAAAGTCGCAAAAGTAATTAAAGTAAAAGCTGTAACTCCAAACAATGAAGAAATTATCTATGAAGTAACTGGTCAATTATTTTTCGTAAGCAAAATATACTTCTTACAGGGATTTGATATCCATAATCACCCAACCAAAATCACAATAGATATGTCCAGAGCAAATATTTGGGATCAAAGTGGTGTTGGAGCCTTAGATCAAATCATAAGAAAACTAACTATAGGTGGGTCTCAAGTAGAAGTTATAGGATTGAACAAGGATAGTTTGGACTTGTTTGAAAGATTAGGTGGACAGGAGCCCATGCATTAATTAGCTACGAATGGTGGATCTAAACATATTCGACAAAAAAGATCTGGCTGGAGAGAAAATTTATAGGGATTATGTTCTTGAAGGCTGGATGAGAAGGACTTCCTTCGACCTATAAAAAATATATTTATGTAATTCTGACTGAAATCTCAGTTTTAATTTAAAGTTCAAAGTGAAACTTTCTGATTTCTTGAAATAGCCATGCCAAAATCATAGAAGTTCAAACCCACAAAGTACCTCAATAATTTTTTCTTATGAAACGTCAATTTTCAACTGGTTTACTAGCCATCTTGCTTCTATGTACTAGTTGTGTAAGGCCTAATAAAACCAATCCATCCAGGCTTGATCTCATTCAAAAAAGAGGAGAGCTTAAATGTGGTGTTAGCGGAAAGATACCAGGATTCAGCTTCTTAAATAGTGATGGGCAGTACCAGGGGATTGACGTTGATATATGCAAAGCTATGGCAGCGGCAATTCTAGGAGATGGGAAAAAAGTCATCTATAGGCCTCTCACTGCACCAGAAAGATTTACTGCGTTAAAAACCGGGGAGGTAGACTTGCTTTCTAGAAACACCACTTTCAATCTGAGCCGTGATGCAATTGGAGGTAATGGCGTGACATTTGGCCCTGTTATTTTTCATGATGGGCAAGGGTTAATGGTAAAAAAAAGGAGTGGTATTGAAAAAATAGATGAATTAATAAATAGTAATATATGTGTAGGATCAGGAACAACTACAGAACAAAATCTAAACGATACTTTTCAGGAATTAAATATTCCTTATACTCCAATAAAATATCAGGATTTAAATCAAGTTATAGCAGGATACCTGCAAGGTAGATGTAAGGCGATGACTTCAGATATCTCACAATTAGCCGCATCTAGGTCTAGCTTTCCAAATCCAGATGGCCATATTATTCTTAAAAAAGTAATTAGCAAGGAGCCACTTGCACCAGCCTCTATAGATGGAGATCCATTACTATCAGATGCAGTTCGCTGGATAATTTATGCACTAATTGCTGCCGAGGAGTTTGGGATAAGTCAAAACAACATTGATCAAAAGTTAATAGAAGCCAAATCAAATCCAAATTTTGTTTCCATACGTAGATTTTTGGGAATCGATGGAGATCTAGGAAACAAGCTTGGTATTGCGAATGATTTTGTTGTCAAAATCATTCGTTCCACCGGCAATTATGGCGAGATATACAATCGTCATCTTGGTCCAACCAGTCGAGTTCCTATTCCAAGAGGTTTAAATAAATCATATAAAGACGGAGGACTATTAATTGCCCCACCATTAAAATGAAAATATGAGAAGACTAAAAAAGATCACAATACAATGCATCATTGGAATTATATTTCTTTCAATAATAAGTCTTTTCATTAACAACCTACTAATAAATATAAGTAGGTCAGGGATGGAATTTAGTTTTAGCTGGTTAAATCAAACAGCAGGATTTGCTCTTGCTGAAACAAGTATTCCTTATCAACCATCAGATAGCTATTCATGGGCTCTATTGACTGGGTGGATTAACAGCCTAAAAGTAATAATTTACTCCTTAATACTAGCCACTATTATTGGCACCATTGCTGCTATATCAAGGATAAGCAGTAATATCTTGCTACAGAAAATAGCTTCACTATATGTAGCCATTGCAAGGCAAATACCATTACTATTGCAATTAATGTTTTGGTATTTCGTAGCATTTCTAAATCTATCTTCAACACCATTAAAGTTATTTGATTCCTTAATTTTAATTTCGAAAGAAGGAATAAGCCTTTTCGGCCTAGAGTTAACGGTAGAATTTACTGCCTTGATTGTCGGACTAAGCATCTTTACAGGAGCTGCGATTGCGGAGGTTATTCGGGGCGGGATTAATTCAGTAGGGAAAGGGCAATGGGAAGCTTATAGAAGCCTTGGCATACAAGATTATCTGGGACTAAGAAGAGTAATACTGCCTCAAGCCTTACCTGCAATAATTCCTGGATTAACCAGTCAATATCTTAATCTTGCCAAAAACAGCACACTTGCAATAGCCGTAGGATATTCAGATCTTTATGCAGTGAGCGACACTTCCATTACACAGACGGGTAGAGCTATTGAAGGTTTTATAGTTTTACTCATCAGTTTTTTGCTGCTTAATCTCTTAATAACCAATACAATGGAAATATTCAACAAATTAATCATGAGGTATAATCACCATGAATAATTTACTTATATGTAGATCATGTACGGTCAATATATATCACAAGCAAATTATTCAACAAAATTCAACCACGAATCAATCATTTCCTAAAAAAAATATCACCCAGGCTGTAGACTCAAGCAACAAAATAAAACGTCCAGAAGTAAACCAAATAGCACTTCAAGTTAGAGCATGAAAATCATATCATCTCCCTACCTAAGAAAGCTTAAAAATTCACTTTTTAGAAATCCAATTGATATTTTCATAAGTATTATCCTATTTACAATTATTATTTGGTTAGTATCGATATTTTTCAATTGGTTTCTATTTGAAGCAAATTGGCAGGTAGTCACAAAAAATATAAGTCTATTCATATTTGGCAGCTACCCAAAAGAAGGGCAATGGAGGCCAGTATTATGGCTCATCCTATTATTTATTTTAACCAGCTTTACACTTATCTCATCTCAAAGTCATTTCAGAAAGGTTTTTCTGCCAATCCTTTGGTTCTCAATAGGTCCATTAGGGATAGTACTTTTAGCAGGGGTTGGTGTTTTAATGCCTGTAAGAACAGCTTATTGGGGAGGGCTTTCTCTAACACTTATTTTAACGATACTGAGCTCCCTAACTGCAATTCCATTAGGCATACTTTTGGCCTTCGGTCGTCAAAGTGAGATGTTAGTTATCAATAGAATATGTGGTCTCTATATTGACTTCATGAGATCAATACCTCTTATTGCTGTTCTTTTTTTTGGGCAACTATTGATACCTCTATTTCTTCCAATTGAATTTGAAATAAACAGAGTGATAAGAGCAATTTTTGCTTTTGCCTTATTTGCCTCCTCTTACATTGCAGAAGATATAAGAGGGGGGCTTCAAGCAATTCCAATGACTCAACGAGAAGCAGCTTTAGTATTAGGATTAAACAAGAGGCAAGTTATTAATCTGATTTTACTTCCACAAGCATTGAGAATTGCCTTACCTTCTCTAACAAATCAAATCATAGGTCTGCTTCAAAATACAAGCCTAATGGCAATCCTAGGTTTAATAGAGCTACTAGGAATAAGTAGAAGTATTTTAGCTAACCCTGAATTTATAGGAAATTATCTCGAAGTATATATTTGGTTGGCTTGTATATATTGGACTCTATGTACTTTAATTGCATTGCTTGCGAAACGAATTGAATACGAAATGAACCCATCAAAAAGTAACTAAATAACGATTATGAGAATTGCAATCAAGGCTACAAAAATCCAAAAAAGCTATGGCAAAGGGATTAAGGCCTTAAACGATGTGTCCCTAACTATAGAAAGAGGTGAAGTATTAGTTATAATGGGTCCCTCAGGGTCCGGCAAAAGTACACTTATTCGTACATTTAATGCCTTGGAATCTATTGATAGCGGCCACTTAGAAATCTTGGGTAATCAACTCAGTTCCACTAGCGAAGAAAAGGAAATACGACTTATAAGAAAACGAGTGGGCATGGTCTTTCAACAATTCAATCTTTTTCCTCATCTCTCGATAATCGAAAACATTACACTTGCACCAATAAAAGTTCAAAGAAGGCAGCGGAAAGAAGCGGAGGCTGATGCAATTGAACTACTTAGCCAAATGGGCATTAGAGATCAAGCTTATAAATATCCAAATCAACTTAGTGGAGGTCAACAACAAAGGGTCGCAATCGCAAGAGCTCTAGCCTTAGAACCAGAAGTAATGCTCTTTGATGAACCAACAAGTGCCTTAGATCCAGAACGCATTAAAGAAGTTCTAGATGCGATGAGGTCCCTTGCCCTCAAAGGGATGACAATGGTAGTAGTCACTCATGAAATAGGTTTTGCAAGAGATGTTGCTGACAGGGTTGTTTTCATGGATGAAGGACGAGTAATTGAGACATCAACTCCAAAAGAATTCTTTAGCAATGCCCGCGAGGAAAGAAGCAGGAGGTTCTTAAACCAAATGATGTGAATGGGTAAGATTGAACCTGTAAATAAATTAATTAGAATAAGTAGGAGTGGCTCAAATGAATCTCTCTTATTACCTACAAGCAGAGATGGCAGCCTCAGAGAAGGTATTCAAAGTTCTAAGAAATAAGAAGACACTGGCAAATATAAATAACAATAAGTTATTTCCCCTTATACTGGCTTTAGTAACTAATAACAAAGATGGCCTATAGCGATGTACAGGTCGTAACAGGAGCACTAGCCCATATACCAGTCCTCATTGGGGTGTTCAAGTTCTATGACAATAGAACCTCCAAAGGCTATGAAGAGCAAAAAGCAGCTGAAGCTGAAGCTAAAGCCGCTGAAAAAGCTGCTGCTGATGCACAAGCAAAAGCAGCAGCTAAAGCCAAGGCTGCTGCAGAAGCTGAAGCAGCTGCGAAGGCTGCGGCCGAAAAAGCAGCTGCGAAGGCTGCGGCCGAAAAAGCAGCTGCTGATGCAAAGCAAGCGGAAGAATCAAGCGGTAAAGAATAATTCTTTGAGAGTAATGCTAAGGAAAATCAGAGAAAATAATCATTAAATTTTATACGGAAAAATCCAAATACTAATAATAAGAGGCAAATTAAAATGTTATAAACTATTTTTTATACCTTCGAAAAGTTAGGTTAAGTCTAGATTTTGTTACTTTTTTTCTTGAAGGTAGACTATGAAGCCACTCCTCCTGACAAGGAGGTTTCATTATTAAAAGATCGCCATTACGTATAGGAATAACTTGCTTGATCACTGAGTTGCGACGTTTTAGAACAAAGTCTCGTGTCGCCCCAAAAGACAAGGAAACAATTGGTTGACCGGAGTCCAACTCTGACTCATTGTCTGCATGCCAACCCATACGATCTCCTCCATCGCTATAAAAATTTAATAGGCAGCCATTCAATCTAAGATTCAATGAGGTATTAATTTTGTGGACCAAGGGTTTGAACCAATTTGGCCAACCCTTACCCGCGTGCAAGACTGAACTATACCTATAGCTGACATCCTTAGGAGCTAAAAATGCTGTTTGCCTTGGGATAGGGTAACTAGAACCAAAAACTTTAACAAAAGGCTTCTCCCAATCAACATTTTGATGAATTATTTTTTGCCAATAAAAGCATTCAGTTGATTTCATCCATGAAGGCAAGTAAATCCACGGGTATGAATCATGAACTTGACACATTGAGAAAACCCTAGAAATCAGAACCAATTACTTACAGATACTATGAATTAAAGGGAAAACTTGCTGACAAAGGCTGTTGATATTAAATTTGAGTCATGAAAATTACTGACACTAATCTTGTAAACATACCACCTGTTTTCAATAAAGCTCTTTTATCATCAAAGGCATATCCACATCCCGTCGAAGGAATAAAGGTATTAGAGACTCATATTTCTTGGGTAATACTAACGGGGAAATACGCATATAAAATCAAGAAAGGGATAAATATTGGGTATTTATGTACCACTAATCTAGATGATAGAGCGTTTTTCTGTTTAGAGGAACTTCGATTAAATTCAAGATTTGCACCAGACCTATATCTAGGTGTAGCTGAAATAATAGGCCCCTATGAATCAGCTACCTTTTCGTCACTAAAAAGAGAAATACAAACAACAATCACCGATAAAAGAAACAAGAATAAAGTAATAGATTATGCAGTTGTCATGAATCAATTCCCTCAGAATCAATTGTTAAAAAAATGCATAAATAAGCCATCCTTAAATATAAATTGTTTTGTTAAATTGGCGAAAGATCTTTCACATTTTCATATGTCCACAGAAATAGCCCCTATCAATAGTCCCTATGGTAATTCCAAATCAACTTTAAAGCCAGTACAAGAGAACGTAAATATTTTAAAAGGCCTAATAAGTCAGGATAAACCTATTGAATTAATTAATAGATATGAACAATGGTTCAAGAAAAAAGCAAGAGAACTATCTCTAAAATTTGAATCGAGAAAAAGTCTAGGTGCTATACGTGAGTGCCATGGTGATCTCCATCTAGGGAACATCCGTAGGAAAAGTGACGGCTCACTAGAAATATTTGATTCAATTGACTTTAATCCAAGCTTAAGATGGATTGACCCAATCAGCGAACTGGCATTTCTGTTAATGGACCTTGAAATACATAATGAAAAAGAATATGCCAATGAAGTATTAAATACTTGGCTTGAAGAGACAGGAGACTTTTCCAGCCTAAGCCTATATCCCTGGTATATGTCATATAGAGCCTATGTAAGGGCAAAGGTTATTGGACTTGAGTGCAGTAACTACAACTTGGAGAAACAAAATATTCCACAAAGACTGAAATTAGAAATGAGGAAATATCTAGATAAAGCAGAAGAAATTCAGAGATCAAAAGCCTCAGCCTTATTGATAATGCATGGTCTTAGTGGTAGTGGCAAGTCTTACGCATGCAAGTATCTTTGCAAACATTTTAGAGGAGTTAAAATATGTTCAGATATAGAGAGGAAAAGACTCTGTGGAAACACAAGAGCTCAACAGAAAATAGGCGTACATAAGGCCAAAATCGAAAGCAATTTAAATCTGTCAACTTATAGGGATACTCCTTATTGTGAAGAAGTGACAGAAATGCTATTCCAAGAGTGGATACCATCAATCACACGTCATAGCCTTTCTGGGGGCTTTCTTACAATTGTTGATGCAACATTTTTAAGGTATAATGAAAGAGAGTTGATGTTATCTATTGCTAGAGAATTTGGTGTAAAGTTCGTCATTTTGTACTGTAATTGTAGTGATAATATAGCAGAAGACAGAATAAGTAGGCGTCTTATCTGCAAGTCAGACCCTTCAGAAGCAACTATCGCTATTCGTAACAAACAAAAATCATGGATAGAAGCATTAACACATAGTGAAGAGAAGTATACTCTCTATATAAATGAATTTAATTCGCCTAGGGATATAATATCTAAATTACATTTGTTCTTAAAATATTAAGACATTATTATTGGATAAATTGGAGATAGTTCCACCTAAATCTGACAATCACCAGAATCAAGGCTAACTCTCTGATAGCAAAACCAAAGCCATTGCTGAAACAGAAGGTTTCGATGAGATCGCCAAGAAGTTCTTGGTTGTGAAGCTTCAAAGTTTTCCGGTGGAGGAACATCACCTTTAGCAATATCTCTCTCCATCTCGGAAAGAATGCGACCCGCATTGTATTCAGGGTGGCCTAAGTGCATTAATTGACGCTGATCAGAAGTTTCAAAAATCGTATATCCTACCTTTTGTCCATAAGCTAAAAGTCTTAATTTACCCTCTTTCTCAGCTTTTTCCATTGCCTTGTCAGAAAGGCCTGCAAACCTGCTCTGAGGACAGTCAAAATAATCATCCTGAGTTCCCATTAATGGATGACCTGGCACCAAGCTTCTCAAAGGGAAGACCCCAAATAACTTTTCTTGAAAGCACTCTTTCCCAACACCAGCTAAATATGCAAGGGCAAAACCTGCCCAACATAGACCAAGAGTACTTGCGCACCTTAGGCGTGCTTCTTGAATAAGATCTACTAATTCTTGCCAATAATGAACCTCTTCAAATTCGAGTTTTTCTACGGGTGCTCCTGTAATTATGAGGCCATCTAGAGGGCTGGGGTTCATTGCCTCTTGCCATGAAATATATAAATTATCTAAGTGAGAAAGGTCCCATGTTTTATAACTATGCGTCTTTAGTCGAATCCATATTGGCTCTATTTGAAGAGGAGATAATCCTAAAGGGTGAAGTAAGTTGAATTCATATTGTTTACCCAAAGGCATAATATTAAGTATGCCAATTCTCAAGGGCCTAATATCCTGTCTTTCTGCTAATTCAGGCTCTATCCACGAAATGTGGTTGCGTTCGACTTCTGCTATTTTGTGATAACTTTTAGGAAGTATAAGAGCCAATTTAACTCACCTCCTCAAGTGATCGTGGATAAGGCTTGATCAAAGTCTGCCTTAATGTCATCTATATGCTCAAGTCCTACAGAAACCCTAACCATAGTCTCAGTAACACCAGCTGAAAGTTGCTCATCAGATGAAAGCTGCTGATGAGTTGTAGACGCTGGATGAATCACTAATGTTTTAGCATCACCTACATTAGCCAGATGACTGGCTAACTGTAAAGTATTTATAAACTTAACAGCATCATCAAAACCTCCCTTAAGTGAAAACATTATCATGCATCCCATTCCTCTTTTAGTAAGATAAAGTTTGGCTCTTTGATGATATGGATCTGAGCTTAATCCTGGATAACTAACACTTTCAATTTTCGGATGATTTTCTAGCCATCTGGCTAATTCAATTGCGTTAGAACAATGTCTTTCAATCCTTAAGCTTAAGGTCTCTAAGCCTTGAAGTAAAAGAAAAGAGTTAAAAGGGCTTATTGCAGGACCCCAATCCCTTAAACCCTCAATTCGAGCTCTCAGGGCAAAGGCTACATTGCGATTGTCAGGAACACCAAGTGAAGAGCAAATCTCGCTACCAAATCCGAAGGCATCCCAATGCACTAATCCATGGTAAGCCTCACTTGGCTCACTAAAAAGAGGAAATTTTCCATTGCCCCAATTAAATGTTCCAGCATCAACAATAACACCACCTAAAGTAGTTCCATGTCCTCCGATCCACTTAGTTGCACTTTCAACAACAACATCAGCACCATGTTCAATAGGTCTGATCAAAGAACCAGCTGCTCCGAGTGTGTTATCTACAATTAGAGGAACATCAAATCTTTTTGCCAGCTCAGAAAGGCCGCTAAAATCGGGAATATTGAACCTTGGATTACCCATTGATTCAACATATATAGCCTTAGTATTTGAGTCGATTTGCTCCTCAAAACTCTTCAGATCATCGCCTTCAGCAAATTTAACCTTAATTCCAATACGAGGAAATTGAACTTTAAATTGATTATATGTTCCTCCATAAAGAAAAGATGTGGACACAAAATTATCTCCTGCCTTCATACAATTAGTTATCGCGATAAATTGAGCAGACTGACCAGAGGCAGTAGCCAATGCTGCAACACCTCCCTCCAGAGCAGCTAAACGCTTTTCGAAAACATCAGTTGTAGGATTCATTAATCTTGTATATATATTTCCAAACTCCTTCAAGCCAAAAAGGTTAGCCCCATGATCAGCATCATTAAAAACATATGAACTAGTTTGATATATAGGCACCGCTCTTGAGTTAGTTACGGGATCAGCAATCTGACCAGCGTGTAGCTGTAGGGTTTCGAAGCGATGAGACGTCAAGGAAGTAAGCCTTAGAGATATTTACCTTTCTAGCTAGAAAAACTCAATTCCGACTCCATTCATCAGGAGGCTCAGGCTTATCCGAATCAAGCAAGGAAGGTAGAGTTTGCTTTATCAATGGCACAAAGTCTTTTCTTACAAGCTTGCGGAAACTATTTACTGATTCCACCTTTAAGATCGGATAGGATTTTAAATCATTTAAATTAGGATCTCGCAAAGGCCTCCAATTAGTTGACTCCTTAGCCTGCAACTCTTGAAGAGGAAGGCTGAAATCAAAATTCATCTCGAGAATATCCTCTAGATTAGTAGTTGTGAATTTACTTACAATTTCTTCTCGAAAGGGTTCAAAAGCCTTCGATTTCAAACTATCAGGAAGCCCTAGCACTGGCTCATAATAGTCAAGCAGTCTCAATTCCTCTTCTAAAAGAATTGGCCAAGCTCCTCTCTCTCCTTCTTTTAGAGAAAATGTAACTTCAGCTTGATTCATCGCTTCTAAATAAAAGAGAAGACGTCGGTAATAGGATTTTTCTTGAGTAGGTTTCCTTACAGAGGCTTTGGTTGATGTAATAGTGGGCAAAGCCGCCTCGACTTTTCTGAGGAAAAGACGATCTTCTCTCTCTAGATTGATTGCGCCCCATCGCTGCCTGTAATCCCATAGATCTGTATATCTTGCAATGTCATCACTATTCCAGCCTAGGTCCTTAAGCTCATTGGCCCTGTGAGTTGATTCCTTAATCACGCTAGAAATAAAAAATTAAACATGTAACAAATGGTAGGAGAAAGAATGGATATTGACAACGAATTTAGTTGGTTAGAAAACATAAGATATAACATTGGCAATAATTAGAGAGCTTTAGAATCAGATGAATTACCTAAGTTTGGTTATCAAAGGAACTATAGTATTTTTGGTTTACAATATTACAAATAGCTTGGAAATTTGACTCAACTAATACAACAATGGAAAACTGAACATAGGCTCTTATTAAATTCTGACATTGATAATCGGAAGAAAAGTATCTATCACCATGCAAATAGTCAGTAAGAAATCTTGTCCCAAGCTGAAAAGGGACCCATTTAATACCATGTGGAATAAAATTAATGTCGGTGGGAGTCAAATAGGAAGAAGCAAAGCTAAAATAACCAGCCATAAAGGATTCTAAAAAAGATAAGTTAAATTCGATGAGCGAGAGATCCTTAGGTTCCTCACCAGCAGGATTACAGCATGATCTAATACAATCTCCAATATCAAATTGATAGAGTCCTGGCTGAATAGTCTCAAAATCGATAAGAGCTATTGCTTCATCAGTACGTGAGTCAAACAGGAAGTTGCTTACCTTGGTGTCTCCATGAATTGGACGAAGGGAAATCTGATTATGTTTTAAAGCCTTCTCTAAAGTATTTGATGATTTTCTAAGTCGACTGACAAGAGCAAAGCAAAAATCCAGTTTGTCAATAAGGTGGGAAGGAGTCGATGCACACTTTTTGTATTGAACTACGTTATCCAATTCCGACAATCGAGTTGAGATATCTAGAGAAATAAAAGAAGTCTTGGCTAAAGATACGATCGGAAGTTCCTTAATTAAGAAATGAAATCTGGATAAAGCCAATCCAATTTCTTCTGCCTTTTTATTAGAACTAATTGTTTCACAATTATATGAATTATCAATATACTGAATGGCTCTCCAAAACTTATTAGCAAAGGAAATAATAAGTTTCTTGGATCTAATGCTAGCAATAACTTTTGGAACTTCCCAGCGCTTATTCCTGACTAGTTCTGGAAGGCAATGTCTGCGTTCCTCTATAAATTCTACTGCTAATATCCAATTGGAAAGTATCAAGTCAGGCTCAGGGAAAACATCACTATTAATCTCTTGAATAACCAATGAGCTCTCTCTATCATGGCAGATGCCACAAACCAAAAAGGTATTATTAATATTTCCTGAGGGGAATTGATGAATCGAAGAAACTTTTTCAAAAGGTAAAAATTCCGAAGCAATATTAGCCAATATCTCATAGGGAAAAGAAAAAACCTCTGAGGGATTGAGTTCCTTCATATGAAAGCAAATAGTTCAACAATTAATGGCTCTGCAATAAATTCTAACCTGGCATAAGGAAATATAATTCAAATGATTATCTTTAGAACATTAGGCATAAAGAAAGACGCTTAGAACTAAAAAGATAAAGTTTAACTATTTGAAAAACTCACCTATTATTGTCAATACTTGCTGAGATTCAAATCTAGCATTTGCAATTAAATTAGATTTGTGATTTTCGATTTGTAGATTTGAATTCTCCTGGGAATTAGCTGACAAGCCTTCAAGTAGAGTTACTAACTCATATTCATCCAAATTTAGCAACAAATGGTTAATACCTACACTCGAAGTGAGATGGACTGAATCTTGACAATAACAAGTCAATTGTCTAGTATTAGTCATAACTTTGTAGAAAATCTCCTTATGCTTAGCAGGGGCAAAAATGGTCATATAAAGAAGATTATTCATTGATGCATCATTAAGTGGAATAGCATAATGAGAGATAATTTGAGGCCAATACTGTAAAGATTTCAATCCTTCCAAGGAACCAATTTTCAATCCACAATCCTCACACCAGCCCACAAACTCGTTCAAATCTAAAGGACAGCGTCTTAACTCCTTCATGCGTCTAGAAAGAATTTGCCCAGCCTGAAAGTTTCTGGTTGGCTTCCCAATAGAAGGTTCCATCATGCTTCCACGAACATCTGCAACCATTGCTGTTAATTGAGAAAATGTATGATCTCTCTTTTTAATCTTTTTGGAAGATGGGGAAAGGGAAGCCTCTATTCTCTGAACTGCATAGCCAAGTTCTGTGATAGAAATTGGTTGAGAGTTATAAAAAAGCTCACGATCTTTTCTGAACATAGAAACAGTAGCCGCCTGATCAAGGCACTGGTTCAAGAGAAGAGTTAATAATGTAGGGAGCAGTCCTTGGTTGTTCTTATGGTAGGAGTGAGCAAACCCAGCAAATATTGATGCAATATTCTTAGCTGATTTAATGTACTGTCCTTCTAAATTATGAACGCCCGCTGAGACCTGAATATTGGGAGACAAAAGGTTCAAAAGCTGAGAACCCAAAAGCGCGGTTATAGCATTGGGATGGCAAAAATTTGCTGTAAAGCTATCGAGAGGATTACGAAGAGCGTCATGCCTATGAAAGCCAGAAAAGAAAGCAAGGTTAGGTTCTTTCTCACATAAAACATAAGCTTCATTCAGAGCCTCATCATAGTTAAATGATCCTGAAAGACAGCCTAAAACTACATTTTGCCTCTTTAATTGTAGTTTCAGCTTAGATGCATGAGATAAATCAGATTCTATATATTTACTGTTTGCACTAAGGATAACTAGTTCACACCTAAGAATTAAGTCGGACAAATTATTAGAAACAATTTGATCACCTTCTTTATGGGTAGACATCATCCTTATTTTCTCAATGTGAGCAATATCCATACCCTCTACAACTTCTTTAGAGAAAGCACCCAAAACTTCTCGACCTGGCCTTGGCGCAAGAAGAAGCCTGTCACCTGCAGACTGCATCGCGCAGTTATAGGCTAAAGACGCGGCATATAGACCAATACTATAAAAACCAACTTTACCAACTCTGAGAATTCTTATTCTTTGAGTTAATTCATTGTGGCCTAATGAATTATTAAAAAAGTTATTATCCATACCCGATAGTATAACATTGAATGAAAATCATTCTCAATTAGTCAAAGGCCTAAAGGGTAATTGCAGAAAAATAAAATAGATGAAAATAGTCTTGGGATCCTTCTAAGTCATAGTTGATATCACAGCAACTATAGTAGATATCTTTAGAGCTAAAAGACAAGGAAAAGAGATCCCTATACAATGGGGTTATCGTTAAATATCCCATGTCAACCAATAGCACTAGCAATCCAATCTCATTACTAGATAAGATTTCAAGTAATGATAATTTTCTTATTGTTCAAGATGTAGATGGTGTATGCATACCACTGGTCAAAGATCCACTTTGTAGAGAAATAACTCTTACTTATATAGAATCAGTGAGGAAAATGAATGGTCATTTCTTTATTCTTACAAACGGTGAGCATGGTGGAGAAAGAGGTCTAAATAAAGTCATTGAAAGAGCCTATATCAAGTCGAATAAGCAGTGTGATAATTGCTTCTACTTACCAGGCCTGGCTGCAGGTGGAATAGAATTCCAAGATGAATTTGGTCAGATTAGTTTCCCAGGTATATCCAAAAAAGAGTTGATGTTCTTAAGCCAAGTCCCAAAGGAAATGGCTACCTTACTAGGAAAAGGACTAGAAAGAATCTTACCTGATCTAAATACAATTGAATTAAAGAATTTAACGAATTCATCGATATTGGATACAAGATTCTCTCCAACTATAAACCTCAATAAAATCTTCTCTTGTATACCAAATGATTTAAGGCGTCAAGTTGAAATTCAACTTGAAACTGAAAGGGTTATGAGTAAGATAATTGATTATGCTGTCCAAGAAGACTTAGCCAGCTCATTCTTCTTACATATAGCTCCTAATCTAGGAGTGTCGTCAAACGGAAAAGATATAATAAAAACTGCTCAAAAAGGTGATGTTGGGACAACTGACATACAACTTATGATAAGTGGTTCGATTAAGGAGGCAGGTCTACTAGTCTTAATTAATAAGTATGTACAAAGAAAATTTGGTAGATATCCCTTTGGAAAAGATTTCAATGCTAGAAAAGCACCAAGATCAATGAATGAACTCATTTCTATTTGCAAAGAGGAAATTCTGCCGACAGAAATGCCAATCTTGATAGGAGTTGGTGATACAGTTACATCCACTAGGAATCAACAAGACAATGGATGGCTTAGGGGTGGAAGTGATAGAGGGTTTCTGACCCTCATTCAAGAACTCGGAAAGGAATTTAAGAAACAAAATATAGTTCTTCTAGTTGATAGCTCTAAAGGGGAAGTTGACCGACCCAATCTAGAAGATCATCAGCTAAAAGGTATTACTGATCCTGAAGACCAACTTAGATTTACTAGCCTATTCATAGGTGGACCTGATAGTTACATGAAGTGGTTCAAAGAATTGGCAAATCGAAAAGGGAATTCTTACTCAGACAAGAAAAAATAGTAGTAAAAAAATTCTCATAGACTCAATAAATATTACAAAAGCAATCTCAAATCGGCCAATTCTAGTAAGTTAAAATAATTTAAAACTCATCTCTTTATAAAACTGGTGGCTACAGCTTCTTTCCCTAAGATAAACAGAGATACCTTTAAAACTATTCAAGTAAATATAGGTTATCGTTGCAATCAAAGCTGTTCTCACTGTCATGTCAATGCAGGGCCTGATAGAAAAGAAATGATGGATCAAGACACACTAAAACTCATTCCTAAAGTCATTGAAAAATATGGTATAAGCCAATTAGATATAACAGGCGGAGCACCCGAACTACATCCAAACTTTCGAGATCTCATCATTGAGTCTAGGAAGATTGGCGTTCAGGTTATAAATAGATGTAATCTCACAATATTGGATGAGTCAGGGCAGGAAGATCTTGCAGAGTTTCTTGCTAAATATCAAGTCACTATAATTGCATCTCTACCTTGCTATGAACAAAGTAATGTTGATAAACAGCGAGGTAGAGGAGTATTTACAAAAAGTATTTTGGGATTAAAAAAATTAAACACTTTAGGTTACGGCAAAAAAGGTGGGAAATTAATCTTAAACCTAGTTTATAATCCTCAGGCGGAGCACTTGCCTCCTCCCCAAGAAGATTTAGAGATGGCGTATAAAAAAGAATTATATGATCAACACAAAATAGAGTTCAACAATCTTTTTACTATTACCAATATGCCAATAAAGCGTTTTGCAAAGTACCTCGAAGTGTCTGGCCTTTTAGATCAATATCAACAGCTCTTAATAGACTCTTATAATCCTGCAAATCTAGATCATGTTATGTGCAAAAGCCTAATAAGTGTTGACTGGAAAGGCTTCTTATACGACTGTGACTTTAATCAGCAACTAGGTATCCCATTGGCAGGAAATACAAAACATATTAAAGACCTTCTCTACAGCAAAGCAACTCTAAGCAACATACCTATCCAGGTTGATCAACATTGTTTTGGCTGTACAGCAGGAAGTGGATCAAGCTGTGGTGGTGCACTAAGTGAAACGCTCTAGTTTTGCTGAGATCGCTTATTGACAACTTGGGCAAACCGCTCTGACATTCAAGGTTGACTCTATAAGTTCAAAGCCATTTCTTTCTGCAGCTTTCCTACCTGCCTCTACAACATTTTCACTTTCAAACTCTTCTGTTCGACCACAGCGAACACAAACCAAATGATGATGATCTGGGTGATCTCTACTTGAAAGTTCAAACCTATGCCCACCCTCGCTTAACTCAAGTTCATGCAAAAACCCCATTTCTACTAACAATCGAAGCGTTCTATAAATTGTGGCTAGTGAAACACGTGTATTTGCTTCTAATAATTGATGGTGTACGTCCTCTGCGCTGAGATGCATGCCCGACCCAATATTCTCGAATAATTCCAGAACCTTCCGTCTTTGAGGTGTTAGTCGACGGCCTTCTTGATGCAAGCCTGCTTCTAAAGGACTCCCAATTCGATCGTAAGGAGAGCTCCCAAGCAAAACAGATAACTCGAACCTTTCTCAATAGTAGGCACTAATGAGACCAGAGCGCAATTTGCTCTTACCTAGAGTAATAACACCAAGCACACAGGATCAAAGCTGGGCCAATGCAATAACCTCAAGGGAAGTTGAATTAGGACAATGCAACGTCTACTTTCTTTACCCAACCATACAACCTTACTAATAATTGATGCACAGAAGAGGCTTTTCAAAGCCATTAATAACAAGGAACATGTAGTTTTTAATTTAAGTCGTCTAACCAGGGCCAGTAACCTTCTCAATGTTCCAAAGTCATATACCGAGCAAAACCCCATAAAACTTGGTGGTACAATTGATATTCTAAAGGATAACCCGAAAGATATATGTATATCAAAGATGGAATTTAGCTGTATTAATTGCAGTGAGTTGGTGAAAACAATAAAAACAGTAGATAGAGATTCAGTGGTACTCTCTGGAGTCGAGACTCATGTGTGTATTCAACAAACGGCACTAGACTTTCTTCAGGAGGGTCTAAATGTATTTATTCCAATAGATGCCGTTGGTAGTCGGAATCAACTAGATCACGAGACAGCGATTAAACGTCTACGCTCATCAGGTGCAATTGTAACGACAACTGAGTCTATAATTTTTGAATGGTGCCAAACAGCTAATAGAAAAGAATTTCGAGAAATAAGTAGTATTATAAAAGAAGAAGCGGATAAATAATCAATTCAATATTCTAGCCGAAGCAAAAAATCAAAAACCTAGCAAAAGTTCTATTTTAAGGCACAATAGTGGAAACAATACCTGATTTCAGAGTAATGAGTGACATGTATAAATTGCTTCTAACAGCAGCAATTACATTTTTAATTGGATCAATAATAACCTTATTGACTAAAAGGTTTAGTCAAATCATTTTCAAAAGAATAGCCTCCAAAACCAAAACCAAAACAGATGACTTCATTGCTGATGTAATCATTCAAGCAATAAAACCCCTGGGATTTCTATTTAGTGCTTCTATTTCATGGAGTATCCTACCAATAGAAAATGCAATCAACTCGACTGTACTTGGAATCATAAAGTTGATATCAATTGTTATTATAATCAGAATAATTAACAAGGTATTTCTTAAGCTTATTCAAAGCTGGGCTCTAAGAATTGACGATAATTCAGTAAGTACAATGCTGCGATCTCTTAGTCCCATGGTAAGGGCTCTTGTTTGGTGCATTGGGATTGTTTTCTACCTGCAAAACCTAGGTGTTCAGATGGCGGCAATATGGGCTCTTCTTAGTGCAGGCGGAATTGGAGCTGGTCTCGCATTAAAAGAACCAGTTCAAGAGTTCTTTGAATATATAACTATTCTTCTTGATAAACCTTTCGAGAATGGTCAATTTATTCATGTAGATGGGGTATGGGCCTCGGTCGATCGAGTAGGTGTGCGTTCCACTAGGCTGAGAAGCCTTAATGGAGAGATTATTGTAATGAGTAATAGCTTATTAACCGGCAATAAAATATCTAACTATGGTGAAATGGAATACAGAAGAATAGTTCATAGATTAGGGGTAGTATATGAAACATCTCACGAGAATATGACAAGAATACCAAAACTAATAGAGTCTATTATTGAAGCTACAGATGACGCTGTGTTTGATCGTTGCCACTTTATTGAATTTGGCAAATTTAGCTTAGATTTTGAAGTAGTCTACTACATACCAACTAATAATTATCTTCGAGCAATGGAAGCACAACAAGCAATAAATCTAGGGATAATGCAAACCTTTGAGAAAGAGGCAATTGCATTCGCATTTCCAACTCAGACTTTACATGTTCTTAAAGACTAATTATCTTATGATAACTTAATATAGACATAGTCTTTACTTCAAATATTCTCGTCTTGAAATAAATAAGAATAACTTAATTTTTGAAGTCAGTCTATGAAATCTATATGATATGTCTACTGATACATCAAAGCTATTATTTCCCAAAGTCAACTAAATAAACTGATTAACCAGGTGTCGATTAAGTAATACAATAAACTCTGCCATAAGAAATCTTCCAAAGATAATTTAAAAAGAAAATTATAGACCTATGATTTTCTTTTTTTCTAGGTAAATGAGAATTCTAAATTAGGGTTATGTTGCTTGCAAATTCGATAAGTTCTTTGCCATAAAAGATGTGACAGATGACTATCGTCGGCATCATTGCTAACTGCTGAACTCTCGAAGACATGCCTTCTAGGCCCAAGCAATTTATTACTATAAAATTCGAATGAATCACTTTCGTAATTTTTATCAATACACAAGTCTCGTAATAATTCACCTGCATTAACTATAGTCTCAGTCACTCCCAATAAATCTCTAGCTATAAAAGCAAAAATACGCTGCCCTAATTCATTATTTTTGCGGCTATAACGAAAGAAACCTTGATCAGTTTTTGGAATTACTAAGCCTGGAGCCCAAGCAATAACATTGATTTTTGCACCTACTAAACCAGCCCGTTTAACAATCTCTTTAGCAAAAAGCAAGTTGCATAATTTACTGTCTTTGTAAGCCTTATCTGCATTAAACTTTAAAGAGCCGTCCAGCATATGGCAGTTGCCCAAAAGTTCAAGTCCCTTAAGTTCCCCAAGATTCGCTGGACTACCAATTCTTCCTCCTGGTGAAGATGGATCATGAACTTCCGAGGAGGTTATAATTATCCTTGAAGATCTAGAATTTTTAATTAAAGGAAATATTCGTTGAAAAATATACTGATTAGCCAAATGGTTTACTGCAAAAGTCAATTCAATACCCTGCTTTGACAACCTGGGGGTATCAAATCCTGTATATTGTAATCCAGCATTAAAAACTAGTGTATCAATAAAGCTGCCTTCTACAAATAATTCTCGAACAAATCTCTCGACACTATTTAAGTCAGAAAGATCCATTATTGGGAAATAGCCAAATCGGGATAAATCCTCTGCCAGAATACCATCCCGAAGTAAACTCATTTTAGTCTCTTCTGCCCGTTTACTGCTTCTACAAGGCATAATGATAGTATGATTTCTTGACCTTAAGAGTTTCAAAACTGCTTGATAACCTATTCCTGAACTTGCGCCTGTAATTAAAATTCTTTTCGTTTGATTCTGATTTAAGGAATCATTAATCATTCGACTAAAAAATAAATCTACCAAAGTATACATTAAGAATGTATCTACTAATTATAGATCATATTTTGCCAACAGATTTCAACTATAATTCCAACCGATTCTCTAGGAAGGGATCTACTAAACCCTATCATTTATTCTAAAGAGTCCTTTTAGAACTTATTCAGAATCTAGTTAGCAACATTATTGTAAAGAAAAGATCTAACTCTCTTCGAGCGAAAACTTGAAAGAGAAGGAAGAAAACATGAGAGAGCCTTGACAACTTGATTATTCAATGAAGATAAAGATCTTCGAACCAGCCTTCTGAATATGAAGATTCAATGGATGAGCTGGTTCTTTAGAGAATTGGATTTATTTTGGGCATGACAACGTAACCTCATTCAGTTAGATGTGGAGGTTTAAATCGTGGTTTACCACTCTTCCCAACTAGCGGGTGGATACTTAGCTGTTTGCCGCTATTCAGCTAGGAAGTCAAACAGTTTCATGATTTTCGGTAGGGGCCAATATGACAAATAGGGCATCTATCGATGTCCTTGTCCTCGGGGCAGGGCCTGGGGCTTTGGCAATTGCTGCTGCACTGGGGAAAGAGAACCTCCGTGTAGAAGTGCTTTCTGCATCAAGCCATAAAAAGCCCTGGCCATATACCTATGGCATATGGGGAGAAGAAGTAGATGAGCTCGGCCTAGAACACCTCTTAGAACATCGTTGGAAAAAAACAGTTAGTTTTTTTGGTTCTGGCGCTGCAGAATCAAAAGATGAGGCAAACAAAGCAACTGAACATGGCCGCGACTATGGGCTTTTTGACAAAAGCAAATTACAAAGTCACTGGATCCAAGAATGCGAAGAATTCTCTGTTAAATGGCACATAGGATTAGCTAAAGGGCTCGAGGTTAATCAGACAATCTCCACTGTCACTACAGAATCTGGAACTAAATTGAAAGCCCGACTTATTCTTGATGCAACAGGTTATAACCCTATTTTTCTTAAGTCTAAAAAAGATTGGCCCATTGCAATTCAAACTTGCTATGGCGTTGTAGGACGTTTCAACACACCTCCAGTTGAAGAAGGGCAATTTGTCTTAATGGACTACAGGTGCGATCACCTAAGTAACGAAGAAAAAGCTGAACCACCAACTTTTTTATACGCAATGGATATGGGGGATGGCCTTTACTTCCTAGAAGAAACCTCCTTAGGTCTTGAGCCACCCCTTACTTTGGAGAAACTTCAATCAAGATTGCATCAACGTCTTACCCATAATGGCTTAAAAATAACTTCCCTAGAACACGAAGAACTTGGACTATATCTTCCAATGAATATGCCCCTTCCTGACTTGAAACAACCTGTTTTGGGTTTTGGTGGAGCGGCATCCATGGTTCATCCTGCTTCTGGCTATTTAGTGGGGGGGTTACTTAGAAGATCACCATCATTAGCAAAAGCAATAGCTATTGCGATGCAGGATGAAAAAGCTTCTCCAGAAATGATTGCAAGAGAAGGATGGAAAACGCTTTGGCCTAAGGACTTGAGAAGGAAACAGGCTCTTTATCAATTCGGTCTTGAAAAGTTAATGCGTTTTGAAGAATCACAACTCCGCGAATTCTTCAAAGGGTTCTTTAACCTTCCAAACGAACAATGGTATGGATTCCTTACTAATACACTTAGCCTCAGTGAACTAGTCAAAGCAATGTGGACAATGTTTTTAAGTTCTCCATGGAACGTAAGGTGGGGCCTTATGGAAATGCAAGGGAGAGAACTTTATCTGCTCTGGCAATTCCTCAAACCCTTGAACTAAAGAATTGAGAACAATCCTAATCAGCGGAGCCAATCGAGGGATTGGCAAGGCAATTGCCTTACAAGCTCTTGCAGATGGACATAGATTGAGTCTTGGAATCAGGAATCTAGGTAGTGTAAATGGGAGTAATTTAGACCCAAAAGTATCAGGTAATGACAGAATACTTTTACATCAATATGATGCGGCTAACCCTCAAACAGCAAAAGATTGGGTAAAGGCTTCTATAGAAAGGTTTGATCACTTTGATAGTATTATTCATTGTGCTGGTATCTTCAGAAAAACAGGATTATTATTTAAAGAAATAGAAGCAGGTGATATAGATGAATTATGGAAAGTGAACATTTTAGGGCCATGGTGGTTGACCAAAGAAGCATGGGATGAAATTTCAAAGTCAAATAATGGCAGAATTATTGTCCTTGTTTCAATGAGTGGAAAAAGGTCTAAAGGCAATCTTGCAGGCTACACCACAAGTAAATTTGGCTTAATGGGACTTTGTCAAACGATAAGAAATGAAGGGTGGAATCAAGGCATAAGAGTAACGGCAATATGTCCTGGCTGGGTCAATACTGATATGGCATCAAATGTAAACTTAGTAAAGAAAGAAGAAATGACGCAGCCATCCGACATTGGTTTAATCTGCTCTAATTTACTTAAGTTACCAAATACATGCGTTCCCTTTGAGATTGCAGTAAATTGTATGCTTGAAAAATAAATAAGAAATTCACTGAGCAGCATTAAATAGAACTCTATTAACCCTAACTAAAATGAAGATAAGCATAGAGGTATACTTATATCGATCTAATTGGACTTCTAAAGATTTATGTATCGAATCTCGTTCAACATGCAAGATCTAATATTTGCACTACCTTACTCATTGCTAATATGATAATAAATTAGAATAAATAAAATAAATAAAAGGACTTGATATTAGGAAGCTAAATCTGCCGAGGTTCTATGGGTTCATTGTGCGCCAAATCGGAAAACAGAGTCAACTTGAAATCAAATGTTAATAATCATGGACAGCCAGTGTATCCTCTGCTACAAAAATGAAGACTATTTAATGTCTATCCATGAACGTCGACTTCGTGACAATCAATCTGGCAGCCATCCTGGTAGCCACGTCTTATGACAATGCTCAACCCGTTATCAAATGGGGAGGCCTAATTTTAGCCGTAGTTAGTGTGGTCTCAACATTGACTGGCGGTTGATTTTCCTATAGTTATTGCCTGAACAAAAACCCTATAAAGCTACTATCCTTATAGGGTTTTTTAATGCTTAATAAATTTGCCAAAAGTAAATTATTCGAGTAATTTTAAAATTATACTGAGGATTGAAATCTACGAATCCTAAATAAAGAAAGAACCTGAAGAGTTATTGCCTTAATATACTTATGGAGATAATTTCTATAAAAGGAACCAAATGCTCGACCAATCATGTACGTTCTGTGAATCAAGCCAGCAATAAAGTTTAAAATCCATAGGACTAAAAGCACCCCTATTATGCCTGACATAGTTGAATAGATTCTTGCAAATTGGTCTTGCATAGGCTCTATTAACTGAGCATAGTTGATTAGATTCATAGGTTTTTGCCAGAGAGTTTAAAGAAGTCGACAAGGCAAAAGGTAATTACATATTACCCATCTCCATTTAGACAGACCTTCTAATGAGCTGCAATAGTCGTTTTCAACGAATGACAAGTAAGATCACAATATTATCGTTAGCAATGCAATTTATCTGCTGAATAGGTGCCAGAATAGCTATATCTCCTTAAGAAGTTATCCAGAGAACAAAATACAATGAGCTTTGAGGCTACTTATTATGGAGCAAATGGCTGGTTAATCCAATTAGGGGAAATCAGAATTCTTATTGACCCTTGGCTGAGAGGTGACCTTACCTTTGGAATTGGGGAATGGCTAATAAAAGGAGAACTAAAAAGAAAACTTACTCTTCCCAAGAAAATTAACCTTGTTCTACTAACTCAAGGATTGGCTGATCATACTCACCTTCCTTCCCTAGCTCTTATTGACAAAGAAACTCCAATCATTGCATCTCCAAAAGCAGCTAAGAATGTATCAGCATTAAATTTCAATAACATAATAATAATTCGACCTAAGGAAGTTACAGAAATCTATGGGATAGTAATTCAAGCAACCCAAGGTGCAAAGGTACCAAATATTGAAAATGGCTATCTAATTGGCCATCCATGTGGCTCATTATATATTGAGCCACATGGATTCCTGGATGAATCAATCAAGCCAAGAGAGGTAGATACGTTAATAACACCTGTAGTAGATTTAGGTCTGCCAATGATTGGCCCATTTATAAAAGGTAAAAGTATTCTACCTAAGCTTATAAAAACATTTTCTCCTAAAAATATACTTGCTAGTACCACTGGAGGAGATATTAGATTCAAAGGCATGCTGAATAAATTGATTCGCCAGAATGGAACTCCAAAGGAAGCTCATGATTTAATCAGAAGCAATATAAATCTTATAAATCCCGACCCAGGAGTAACCTATAAACTAGATAGACACCCCTTGTACTTAGATGACACATGAACTTGGAACTAGTTCAAAAGAGGTTGTTAAGATCAATCTTATTTTGTTCTCTATCACATTAATTTTATTGTGCATAGGATCTCTCGATAGTATAATTTCTAATCTTTCTAATTTAATAGAGAAGAGCCCCCTACCGAATTGGCACTTCGGAATCTTCATAATATTTGGATTAATATTTCCAATATCACTTAGAATATTAAAAAGAAGTGATCTAACATCTCGAAAAGCCCTTGACCCTTACTTGATTTTACTTTTAGGTCAAATTTTAACTGAGATAATTCTTATCTCTATTAGCAGCAAGGGAGCCGGTGTAATAGTGGGTTTACTATTTACAGTCACAAGATTAGTACAAATTAGAAATCTCCTTTTTCTTTTTAGAGCTCAGCTTTTAATCAAAACTTTTCTCTCTATCCAATTATTACTTTGGATGATAAATCTAATTAATATAATTGGTAATAGAATGATACCTCTAATTACTTAATGTAGTCAAGATGATAGAATTAAAAATGCCAGAGTGATCAAATCACCTTGCACCATCAAATCGAGACAAACCATATTTTATACAGCTTCAGAAGATGTCCTTATGCAATTCGCGCTAGATGGGCAATAATAAGAGCAGGTTTATTAGTGAAAATAAGAGAAGTCAGTTTAAAAGATAAGCCAAAAGAATTATTACTGGCATCTTCAAAAGGTACAGTTCCCGTTCTTATAACTGAAAATGGAGATATTATTGATGAGAGTTTAGATATAATTTCATGGGCAATTTCTAACTCTAATCTGAAACTAGATCTAGATAACAACAATTCAAAAAATCAAAATATCATTAGAGATCTTATAGAGTTAAATGACACCAAATTCAAATACCACCTTGACAGATTCAAGTACTCATCTCGCTTCTGCCCGGATAAGAAAGACTTCCATAAAGCAAAAGCAAGAGCGATATTGCTAGACCTAAATAAAAGGATTGAAAATGGGCGAAAGATGAACCAATCAACCTGGCTAACAGACGGGAAAGAGACATTAGCAGATTGGGCAATCTGGCCATTTGCAAGACAATACCTAAATGCGGATAAGAGTTTCTTTGTAGAGTGCACAGACTCAAAAGGAATAAAAGATTGGATCAATCAATATTTGAACGATTGTTCATATAAAGTTCTTATGAAAAAGATACCTCCTTGGTGCCCAACACAGTCTCCAATGATATTCCCTGAATAGAATTATCATAGCCTAATCACATTCCAAAGACATGTCTAAAATTTATTCTGAAAAGGATTTATCTATTGGATTTATTGGACTAGGTGCAATGGGGTTACCAATGGTAATGAACCTGATCCAGGCTGGCTTCAACGTGAAAGTTTACAATAGAACATTAAAGGAAAGTTTATATAGAGAACTCGCTGATACGAAATACTGTAGCTCACCCGAGGAAGTATCTATTGGTGTTGATATTCTTCTTATTTGTGTTAGTAATGATTATGCTACAGATAATGTTTTATTTGGATCAAATGGTGCTTACAAAAGTCTAGAGAAAGGAAGTATTGTGGTTGATTTATCTACAATCAGTCCTGGAAAGGCAAGAGATAATTCGACTCGTCTTTCAAAAATAGATGTTAATTATTTTGATGCTCCTGTAACTGGAGGTACCGAAGGTGCAAAGAGCGGTAGCCTCTCAATCTTGTTAGGAGGCAAAGAAGAATTGCTCGAAAAAATTTATCCTATACTTAAACATCTTGGTAGTTCAATTGCGTACTTCGGTGGAGTCGGGAAAGGTCAGGAAGTAAAAGCAATCAATCAAATTCTTATTTCTGGAATTTTTGGTAGCCTAGCTGAAGCAATTGTGTTAGGAGAGAAGTTGAATCTACCTATGAAAGATGTTATTAATGCCTTAAGCAATGGTGCTGCTAGCTCTTGGGTATTAAAAAACCGTTCTATTGGAATGATAAATGACCATTACCCGCTTGGTTTTAAATTAGAGCTGCACCATAAAGACTTAATGATTGCACTAAATTGTGCTGAGATGGAAGGAATTGATCTCCCAATAGCAAGGAAGATCAAAGAGCTAGAAAGCAAGTTAATTAAAAAAGGAATAGGAAGGCTTGATATGTCAGCAATCAAAAAAGCCTACAACTAATATATTCATTCTTCTATTGACCTCCTTCGGTCAATTATTCTAGATAACTCTAAAAAATATCCAGCTGTGCAATATTTCCCTAAATTTCTTTCTCTATTTCCAACATCACTTCTAAGTTCAGCAGTTTCTGCCATTAGCAAATCTAATTCATTTTGTGGCAGCTCGTAGAGTTCCCTTAACTCAATTTCTCTACCTAATAGGTGACTTTTAAACCATTTTTCTCTTGATTCCTGCCTTGGTACATCCTGAAATGACATTTGAAATCTCTAGCAAAACACAGATTAAGTTAGCTTAAAAAAAGAGAGTAATCAAATAAAAAAGCTTCAATTGAAACTCACTTGTTTTTCGTATTTGACAAGTAAGGCTGCATCAATAGAATCAGAACGATGCAAATTATAGTTAAAGCTCCGGAAACCTCCGTCCACCCTCCAAGACCAAACTTAGTAATTGCTATTGGTGCAAGAACAGTAACAAGTCCTCCCGAAAGAAATGGCTGTAAGAAAAGACGTGTTGAAGAAAAGATAGGTAACGTACTTGTAACGTTTCTTGGGTCAGCAAGTCTGAGTAACAAAATTCCACTTGCTGCAACACCTGTAGCATTACCAAATTCAGCAATAGATCTTTCAAACCACTCTTCTTTAAAAGTATATCTAGCAACAAAAAACATCCCTAACAAGTTCCAGGTCAAACCAGAAACAGATAAAATAGCGAGTGGCAACCAATCGTTTAAAAGTACTGGCAAGTTGACACTGGCCAATGCGGTAGTGATAAGAAGATCAGTAGAAAGTGTTGCTATATCTCGGTGTAATAATTCAGAAATTAAATCTTCCTTGTTGAATTTTTCCAGTAAATATCGAATAAACAAAGATCCCAATAGTGCAAGAGGAAATACTGGAAAAACCAGTATAACTTCCTGAAAAATGCCTCCCAAAAAAGGGGCTAATTGCCTTAGGACATACAGCATTAAAGCCCCAAGTAGAACTGCCATACCGGCAAAAGCAAGGTTAATAGCAAGTTCCCTTGACTTTTCGAAAAAACTACCTTGAATTTCTAATTCACCAAGATCTGAGTTTTCTTGAGACGCTTGAGGTGTCACCCAACCACGCCAACGAGCCACTACAACCAAAGCACTACCTATCACAGTCGAAGAAAATAAACCTACTGTTGCCATAGCCAACCCAAGATCAAGGCCTTGGGGAAATCCAAGTTTCGCGTAACTTTCACCCATGATTGCAGCTGCACCATGGCCTCCCTCAAAGCCGACTTCAATAAGACATCCCATTAAAGGGTCTACCCCTAAAAAAGGAATCAAAAAAAACAAAACTACCAATCCACCAACTAAATATTGGCCAAATCCAAGTAAAAGAGCTAGTAAAGCTTGTGAAGTTACTGGTTTCCATAAACCTTGCCCACTTGGAATAGGTCTACCAAGCATCAACGAAGCAAAAACTAAGGTCAATAAAGGAGAAGGAAGTTTTACCCATATATCAGTAACCTCTTCTGGCAATAAGGGGATTTGGCCATAAGGGCCGATCACTAAAGCCCCCAATCCAGCAATTAACGCGATAGGAATACCGATCCTTTCTAATCGAACTGCCATTTCAAACCTTCTGCCAACACTCAATAAAAAAGCCAACACACAAAAAAGCACTATTGCTAACGAAAAAGCAGTCGATGCATTCGCAAACAGGAAATCACTAAGCGTTTTCAGGATCAAATACATCGTCCCAATCTTTAGCAAAGAATGGTCAACTAATTAATATTACTTTTAAACATAGAATTAGTAAAATTAATTCAATTAATGATTATATGATAAAAAACAGCTCTTAAAATATCTTCAGTACAATTGCTGTAATTTTAAATAAATCTTTGTCTAATTACTATTAGAGAAAATAAACTCCTGATTAGTTCAATTGGATACTGCATGTTTGAACTTGACCCAAAAATCTTTATTAACTTAAACCAAAAACAATAAAATAATCGCCTGAAAAAGTAATTCCGCAAGCCCGAGCTTTATCTTAAGGTCTTTAGCAGGCCTTGGATGAGAACCCGAAAGACCAAAAGAGGAGTAACTCACCGCCTCCCTTGAGTATGGGACTCGCAAATCTGATCTAACCATTTCTTATTGTGCCGCACCCAATTGAGCCTTATAAAAAGGAATTAAGCAACTACTGCATGTAGTGCCCATGGGCTCTACTATCACTACATCCAGTATTCATTAGGTCTGAACTAAAGTTATTGTCTTACTGCGCTGAAGTAAATCAGCACAAATCAAAGGCAATCTCATCAAATTGACGTTTAACAGTGAAGTCTTTGGGCTTGTTGGTACATGGTCAAAAGCATAGCCATAATGCCAGACCTTAAAGATTAGAGGAAATCATCGACCTTCATGGAAATCCCACCATCACATTGCCTTATGAATCGTCAATGAAATGAGATCAAGGCATTAGCTAGAAATCCCCCCTCCCCTAAAAGAATAAAGTCCCAATCAAACAACCCAATGAACTCTCCTAATAGGTGTAATAGTGCAAAGCATTTATTAATTCTTAGATTTTCTTTGAAATAACCAGAATAGGGGTTAGCGTAAAAAGATTGCTTAAACAAAAAGCAACAATTCCCTAACTACCAGTGTCTCAAGAACAATCACCCCAGCAGGAGCCCAAGTGGGATTACACCTCCAGCAAACAAAACATGATTACAGGAGGCCTAGTTGTTGGAGGCAACCTCCTGCTACTCGTGACCTATCTTCTCTATCGCTCAGTGCCTGCTGTTCATCAATTCATCTCGGGTAAACCAATATGATTTCAAATACAATTTAATCAAGTAGCTAAAAAGGTCTCTCTTCACTAATAAATCAAAGAGAAAAACTCCTCCAACTCATTGCTTTACGAAGCAATTCATCAAAAAGTTTTAAAACTACGTTGGTTCTGACTGTTCAAACCAATTGTATTTTTAGCTTTTATAATGGGTAAAAGACCTACATATCCCTTCTCAAAAAAGGTGCGAAATCATAGGTTTTATGGATAAAAATCCTATCCATTACAAAACCTACTCAAAAAACGGACTTGATCGGCTAGCTTCAGTACATGATTACTGTCTTAAAAACTATGGCTGGCGGACCAATGCTTCAATTATGGGACACTTTGCTCCCTTTAGTTAAGGATTTAAGAGTAAGATTTGCCCTAGCAATGATGGGGAATGTAGTAGTCCTCTTCTTTCTAGTGAGTTATTTCAAGAAATTCATCCCCGATCTGCCTTCAGAATTGATTAGCTAAACCCCAAAGAGAATCTCTAAAAGGCTGGTCATAAATATTCTTTAACAAAAATTCCATTAAACCTTGAATAAATATAAAGCATTGAGCACCTCCTTTGTTCTTTAATTATCTCAAGGGGAAAGCAAAGCTTCTCATGAATCGAGATTTAAGGATGGAGGGTCAAGCAAGTCTTGAAATGGCCACCGAGGCCTTCTATAGGGATCAGGCAATTTCTTATCGAAATTCGCGAGAATATAGTGAAATGATAAAGCTCTATCCAGTCCTAAAACATACCATTGGAGAATGTAAAGATGAGCGCTTTGTGGCTTAGTAAACCACAAGAAGCAATGACTCTTTTATTAAGACTTTAGGTTATGCTGCAAACTTATTTATAGGTGCATCTTCCGAAAGCCAATAGTCAATCTCTTCTTCACACCAAGACAAATGGTATATCACTTCGGGTTTCCAAGGTGATGAATCTGAGTTTAAAGAGCTTCGCCAGTGTGTACCTGGCTTGAGATAGCCAACTTCTCTCCAGAGTTGAAGCGTTTCTTCTTTAACTCCTAATTTCTTACTGGCTTCATGTTCTGAAAGCCAAGGACCTTCCATATTGAATCAAAGAAGTTACCCATTAATAACGCAAAACATAATCTCAGGGAAGTAAGAAGTCTCAAAATCAACTCTGACTGATATGAGCCACCTAATAAAATGCAAAATGAGACTCAAGACCAAGGCCTGATTGAATCAGCACGGCTCGGAATACATAAACCCGAATCGTCAGAAGGATGAAGACATCCATCTGGAAGATTACCCTGCAGACTGTTATTTGAATCGAATTCGTAATTATCAACAAGATTTGACTCTTCCCTATTTAAATGCAGCCAACCAGTAAGCCATTTTTTTTTGTCCTTCAACTGCTCCCATGGAACCAGTGCAGTAGACGTTCCATCTAATACAGCCACCAAAGAGACCCAACGATTGGGTCCTTCCCCTCCATAGTTGATAGCAACAAAATGCCTAAACCCTTTAACAGGACTAGTGCTTGTCCAGGATTTATTAGGAGGCCAATTCATAATAAAATCTTTTGTAAAGATTATCTTATCAATTTCAGAATGAGATGAAGGTGCAAAAAATTGTCAGCCAAATAATAAGTAGAAGATAATCTATCACCTCTTCACATCATGAGCACAACCGTCTCCTTCGTAATTCTCACTATCATAATAACCATTTCTAGTGCCGAAATAAACAGTTGCAATAACAAATGGTAAGGAGAGCCAAATAAGAGAAATGGAAAGATTCACACATATTTATTGATCTCTTAGAAATTTAAACCCTTTAAACAAATTAATAGCAGAAATTATAAAAAAGCTTAATCATTTGCTTTGGATGGATACATCGTCTAACTAAAACATACGTATATATTATGCATCTTATGAAAATTGAAGTATAAAAAGCTTAGGAATTAGAGAGATCTAACGAAAATTGCTTGTTTCTATTAGGCCAACTTAAAACAGAATCGTTGATTTTTATTTGAACAATTCTTAGCCAAATGCAATTATATAAGCAACTTAAAGCAATGAATGAATATTTAAAGGCCTAGTATTCTATTTACGAGTTCGATATCTTGGTTCAAACTCGCGGCGAGCAGCTTCTGTTCTCAGGAGAATCTGCCTTGCAGCACTTGTAATGCTGTAACGAAGTGCTTTCCCTGACTTAAACATAGCCTCTCCAACAGCCTTAGTCCTAGTAAGTTCGATTTGATAAGCCCTTGCAATAGCCCTTTCTGCATCAACATTTGCAAGTTTGGCCTGCAAAGCAAGTCTTTCTGTTTTGGACTTAGGGAGGACTGTAGGAGAGCTCTCAGGCTCGGCCCAGCGCCATAACCAATTCGTCTTGGTTTTAGTGATCGCTGCGGATTTCTTGTTCATTTCCATAGTTCCTTCCTATTACACAAATACGCCAAAGTTGATTTAACAAAGATTAGCGCTCCAACACGACTAAGGAAACTTGTGAAGAGCACTATTTAAACAGGTCTAGCCATATTGCATACCACTCTCAATTTTCAGCAGAGGCCACCTCTTAAACAAGTCAATTAATCCCTACAAGGCAAGGCTACAAAATCACACATAGATATATCTAAACTAATTATCAAATCAACTTTAATCTTATCAATGATCTATAAATTAAAAGAATTAATCTAAAAATAGATCAATTCTTCACTAGCACCTCAATAAAATCAAGAAGAAATCCAAATAGTCTTAATTTCACGTCATGTATTTGCTGTTAAAATCGGGCAGAATCAAGCTTATTAATCAAGAATATTATAGAGAAAAGACTTCCTACATAAATTCAATACTCTTTTAATTTCTTGCAGTTTTACTTCATTAGGAATAATCGACTGATCTAGGTCCTTTGGTATTACAAGTTTATCAGATTGATTTAATCGAACACGAGAAGCAAACCAAGTTCCATGAGACTTAATTGAGGCTCGACAAAATATTTTATTTGATAATGAATCTATCTTTCGCTCTATAATCCAATCATCTAACTTCTCTAAAAGAGTGTACCTATCAAGCCCAGCCTCCGCAGGCAAATTCACACTTAGTGTAAGTAGAATTATAGCGCAATACTTATTAAAATATTTCATACCAGTAGTAATCCATGCCAGATACATTCTAATAAAATTTCACGATTAAGGCAATCATTTCAAGTCAATATGAACAGAACTTAGCTAACCAGGATTATAATTACGTGAATAAATAGTAATAAGGATTTAAATGTGTAATTGAAATAATTGCATGAATAAATCTGGACTGAGAATATTGAATCAATTGCCTTAGATCAATGTGTCAAGTTAAAGATTAATCCCATTTAAACTTGCCATAAAGCATTATATTTATTCTCTTGAAAATAAGGGCTATTTTTGTTGGCCCTAAATAATCAATTCAGCCTAAAAGGTGAAGATCCAACCTTCCTATAAGCCAAATCCCAAAAGCAACCTTGACACCAGTTGCTAAAAGCCCCCAACCTAAAAGTTGTTTCTTAGACAAACCAAAAAGCATTTATACAAAAGCTGGTTGGACTGTTCTACCTTACCAGAGCCCATATTTGTGAAACATAACATTTCAACATGAAATCAACGGATTGTCACTCACCAAAGAGCCAATCCCACGCCAAAGACAGAGAGGAAAGCAGAGCCAAGACCTGCTTTATTTAACTTTTCTCCTTCATAGCCAGATAATAAACTAGCCATTACTGGTCCCATACTTAAAAGTGTAATAGCTTTGCCAAGAGGAAGAGTTTGAATTGTAATTTGTTGCAGTAAAATTGCTAAATTAGTCCCTACAAAGGTAGCAACAAGTAATCTTGAAAGATGAATGCTTTTAGAACTAAAAAATCGCTTCCTAATGAACCCCTGATAGACCAAAAAAGGTGTGAGCGTAATGAAAGAACTTAAAAGTCGAAAAGATGATGTCTGCAATGGGGACACTTCTCCCCCTAAAAGCACCAATCTGGAAAGCATTGCGCCAAGAAGACCAAATAAAACTGACCCAAAAGCAAGTACAAAGCCCTTACTTTGAGAAGTTAAATCGCCTTTTCTAAAAGCAGGTTTTGGCGGGGGTGACTGTAATGCGACCCAAACTACAGAACAGGAAACAAGAAAAGTACCGATCCAAGCTGTTGTTGAAGGTATTTCTGCAAGAAAGATTTTGCCTAAGAAAATTGCCAATACTGGAGAAACTGCCTCAATAGTTAAAGTTCGACGCGTCCCCAATCGATTCAAGGCAGAGATATAACATGAATCTCCTAGTGAAATTCCAATAGTTCCACTAAGAAACAACAACCCAAATGCATGAGAACTAGCACCCCAACTACCTAAGAAAAAAACAGGTAGAAAAATAATTGTTGCCAGCCCATTCTTTATTCCGTTGAGCTGTATCGCACTAAGGCTTTTAGCGGAAGAACGCCAAATAAAACTTGCTACCGTCCAACAAAGGCTCGCTGCTAAGCCTGCGATTACTCCAGTCATCTATGTCCTTGACGACCAACAAGGCCACAAAAATTTAAGGGCAACTCGTTAAGAGTCTAAAGAAGGAAAAAATGGGTCGCCTGAGATTCGAACTCAGGACCAGCCGGTTAAAAGCCGGATGCTCTACCGCTGAGCTAGCGACCCATCCAAGAAGGATGCTTGTTAGGCACGCATGAAAATTATCATGCTGACTACCTGGAATTGAAAAGTTGCTGCCTTTTTCAGACATCAAAAGTACCAAAGGCCATTAAAGACGACATTTTCTACCTTTTAGGAACTGTGCTAATTAATCAAACGGAGGGTCTTAGTAATAAATTCTCCTCTGATTTTTACTCCCCTCTTTTCTCAGACCCAGTTAATTTGAACTCGAAGAAAGGAATGGATCTTTGGACGACTCACCTTCTGTATCCGTCATTGGGGCGGGCTTAGCAGGATCAGAAGCTGCCTGGCAAATTGCTCAAGCAGGAATCAAGGTCAAACTGTTTGAAATGCGACCAGTCAAAAAGACTCCGGCTCATTACACAGGGGATTTCGCTGAGCTCGTCTGCAGCAATAGCTTTGGCTCACTAAGTAGTGATCGTGCAGCTGGTCTGCTTCAAGAAGAGCTAAGACGATTGAACTCTCTTCTTATTCGTATCGCAGACAAGCATGCAGTTCCTGCTGGAGGAGCTCTTGCAGTTGACAGAGGTAATTTCAGTCAAGAAGTCACAAAGGCCCTTACGTCAAATTCTCTTATCGAAATCAAACGATGCGAACTAAAGCAACTACCGATAGAACCTCAAACCACGGTGATAGCTACAGGACCTCTGACTAGCCAAGACCTAGCAGAAGATCTGCAAAGAATAACTGGTCTTGAAGCTTGCCATTTTTTTGACGCTGCTAGTCCAATAATCACAGGGGAAAGTATTGACTTATCAGTTGCATTTCGAGCTAGTCGCTACGATAAGGGTGATGCTGACTACGTGAATTGCCCTTTAAATAAAAAAGAATACCTTCAATTTAGAGATGCCCTACTTCAAGCTGAAACCGCTGCACTTAAGGACTTTGACAGAGATTCGGCTACTTTCTTTGAGGGCTGCCTTCCAATTGAAGAGTTAGCAAGACGAGGAGAGGATACTATGAGATTTGGCCCGCTAAAACCTATTGGCCTTTGGGATAAGCGCTGGGGAGATGTAAATAACAAAGATTTACGAATCGCGAAACGCGCCTATGCAGTGGTCCAACTCCGTAAAGAGGATCGAGAAGGAAGACTTTGGAACATGGTCGGATTTCAAACAAATCTGAAATGGGGAGAACAAAAACGCATCTTCAAGCTAATTCCAGGACTAGAGCAGGCTGAATTCGTTCGTCTAGGTGTTATGCATCGAAATACGTTCATTGATTCTCCGAGCCTTTTGGAACCAACTCTCCAATTTCAACAACGAAAGAATCTCTTAGCAGCAGGGCAAATAACAGGCACAGAAGGATATATTGCCGCAATTGCCGGAGGATGGCTCGCGGGGAGGAATGCAGCCTTATTAGCCTCAAATCAAAGTCCAATAAGCCTACCTGAGACCACAATGCTTGGTGCTCTAACTCAATTCATTAGTAAAAAGTGCTTCAACAAAAAAGGAAAAAACTATTTCCAACCTATGCCAGCAAATTTCGGACTATTACCTGAATTAGAAGAACGTATAAAAAATAAACGAGAGCGATATGGCGCCTATCGAGACAGATCTCTAAAAGACCTTGAATCAGTATCCAAAGTCTACAAAGTGTTTATTTAGCAAAGGCTGCGACTTTCAACCAATCAAAATAACCTCAAGAACTTATCTTCAAGAAGCTGATGCCAACACAATGAGTTCTGCAAACACAAACAATGAAAATTGGGATGCGGTTGTCATCGGTTCAGGCCTAGGAGGCTTAGTAACTGCAACGCAACTCGCAGCAAAAGGCGCAAAAGTTCTAGTGCTAGAGCGCTATTTAATTCCTGGTGGTAGTGGTGGCTCCTTTACCAGGGAGGGATTTACCTTTGATGTAGGTGCCTCAATGATTTTTGGTTTTGGAGAAAAGGGATACACAAATTTGCTCACACGTGCAGTAAAGGCGGTAGGAGAAACAGTAGAAACTTTTCCAGATCCAGTACAACTCGAATATCATCTTCCCAATAATTTAAATATCTCTGTTGATAGGAATTACAATCAATTTATTTCTGATCTAACGCACCTATTTCCAGAAGAAGCCAATGGCATCCGGCGTTTCTATGATATTTGCTGGTCAGTATTTAACTGCCTTGATTCAATGCCTTTGCTTTCAATT
>QCFO01000010.1 GCA_003280225.1 Prochlorococcus sp. AG-363-K07
GCTGCTTAAATTGGAGGGACTCGTTGATTTGATTATTCCTCGAGGAAGCAATGAACTAGTGCAATTTATTCAAGAAAATACTCGTATACCTGTTCTTGGGCATGCTGATGGTATTTGCCACTTGTACATTGACTCTGAAGTTGATCTAGGTCAGGCAGTAAGAATTGCTATTGACTCTAAAACACAGTATCCAGCAGCATGTAATTCTATTGAGACACTTCTTCTTCACCAAAATGTTGCCGCTTCTTTCCTTCAATCAGCTATCCCTATTTTTACAGACTTAGGAGTAAGACTTTTAGGTGATAAGGCAAGTCAAAAATTAGGGATAAATGCTTCGGCTACAGAAGATGATTGGTCTACTGAATATCTTGATCTGACTCTTTCAGTTAAGGTCGTTAAGAGTTCTGAAGAAGCAATCGACCACATTAATAGCTTTGGCTCTAAGCATACAGATGCCATCGCTACAACTAATAAGCATACTGCTGATCATTTTCTTCAATCTGTAAATAGTTCGGGTGTATTTCACAATTGCTCCACTCGCTTTGCAGATGGCTTCCGTTATGGATTTGGAGCAGAAGTTGGAATCAGCACGCAAACACTCCCACCAAGAGGACCTGTTGGCCTTGAAGGATTAGTGACTTATAAATACAGACTAAGTGGCAATGGGCACATTGCCTCTGAATATGCTTCTGGAGATCGTTCTTTTACCCATAAGAACTTACTCTCATGAGCAATCAACTACTTACAGATGCTATTCACGTCACGAATATCAACCTATGGTCTCATGTTGGGGTTTTAGAACATGAGCGTATCATGGGCCAGGAATTCGAGCTTGATTTCACTCTTTGGCTAAATGTCACTCAAGCTGCTATTAATGACGACCTTTCATTCACGCAAGACTACAGCATTGCGATTAGAGACCTTCAGACGTTCTCTTTAGATTTGTATTGCTACACGATTGAGAGATTTAGCCAATTAATTCTTGACCGTTTAGAGGGAATTTATGGTTTAGTCCCTATGCGTGTTCGCCTTAGAAAGTGCTCTCCTCCTGTTCCTGGATTTCTCGGAAGTGTTGTTGTTGAGCGATGGCGCCATTCTTCAGCTTCTCAGTTGTTATGACGAGAAGTAAAACTCCAATTGTCTTAGTACATGGACTATGGGATGAACCGAAGGTCTTTAAATATCTAGTTGAAGCTCTTGCTAAAGACTATCCCAAAATATTGACACCCTTTCTTTTCCACTCTGGAGGGAGAAGTGACCTATCGACTTTGGCTCAAAATCTGGATTATTTGATAAATCAAAATTTTGGGTCGTCTACACACATAACACTGCTTGGCTTTTCTATGGGAGGTGTTGTTAGTCGTATTTGGCTACAACAATTTGGAGGTGCCAAAAGAACTATGTCTTTTTTTAGTGTTGGGGCACCACATTTTGGAACTTTAACAGCACAATTAGTACCATCTTGGCTGCTTAGAGGAGTCGCAGAGATGAGAATAGGAAGCTCACTCCTACGAAATTTGAATGAAACCCTTTATCTATTAGAAGAAGTTAAATGTACTAGTTTTTTTTGTTATTGCGACTTGATGGTATTCCCTGGGTGGAATGCTGTCTTACCAATTGGTTCAAAATATAATCTACCTGTTTTAACTCATAGGGGTTTAATCACTCATCCCAAGTCTGTAGGAATTATTTCTTCAGCAATTCTCAAGGGTTTATATCATTAAGACCCGATTGTCTAATTAAAGAGTCTGTTGTTGCTTCCCTCCCCCGAAAGTCTAGAAATATCTCCTCCGCTGAGCGACTTCCTCCTTGAGAAAGAACTGTCTCAAGAAATTTCCTACCTGTTCTTTTGATATTCGCTTCATCATCGTGATCAATCTCCTCAAAAGCTGCAAATGCATCTGCACTTAAAACCTCTGCCCATTTATATGAATAGTACCCAGCTGAATATCCACCAGCAAAGATGTGGCTAAAAGCACAAAGGAACTGATCTTCTTCTATTGGGGGTAATACAGATGTGGTTTTGGCAATTTGTCTTCGCAGTTCATCAGGGCTTATGCCATCTTTTTTATTCCATTGTGAATGTAAACGCAGATCTGTAAGGGCAAAATGTATTTGCCGGAGGGTTGAGATACCTGCGTTGAATTTCTTGGCCTCAATTAATTTTTTGAATTCTGATTTGGGTAATGGTTTTCCAGTTTCCCAGTGGCCAGAGATGCTCATTAGAGTTTTTTCTTCCAAGCACCAATTTTCCATAAATTGACTCGGAAGTTCGACCGCATCCCATTCGACATTGTTGATTCCTGCTGCTTGGGGGTAGTCCACTTTTGTAAGCATATGTTGTAATCCATGACCGAATTCATGAAAGAGAGTTTCTACTTCCTCAAAACTCATAAGGCTGGGATGACTTTCTGTGGGTGGAGTCTGGTTGCAAATAAGGTAAGCCACTGGCAAAGTGAAACCCCCACTTTTTGACTTAGTTCTGCCTATACATTCGTCCATCCAAGCACCTCCTCTTTTATTAGATGGCCTGCTATAGGGATCTAAGTAAAAGAAAGAGAGTGGTGATCCATTGGAATCAAGCAACCTAAAGAAACGAACATCTTTATTCCATACTGGTGCTTCTCCATCTGCCTCTTCGATTGTGATATCGAACAATCTTTCACATAATTTGAATAAACCTTGAAGAACTTTAGGTAGTGGAAACCAAGGTCTAAGAGCTTCTTGATTTAATTTGAATTGTTCTTGCTTGAGTTGTTCTGACCAGTAGCTGATGTCCCATGGTGAAAGATCAGAATAACAATGTCCATTTTTATTTTGAGCAAACTCTTTGAGATTATTTAATTCTTTTTGAGCTGCTGGCATGGCTGCAGCAAGTAGTTCAAAGAGTAATTTCTCTACTGCATCAACATTCTTTGCCATTTTCGTAGAAAGTGAAAACTCAGCCCAACTCTTGTACCCCAATAGTTGAGCTTGCTTTGATCTAAGTATGAGAATTTCTTCAATTAAATCTCTATTATTAGAGTTACCCGTGCTAGCTCTACTAACATAAGCCTTGTAGAGAAACTCTCTGGTTTTTCTACTGGATCCGTTGGACATGAATGCCAAATAGCGGGGCATGTCTAAGCCAAGTCTCCATGGACCATTTTCCGCATTTGGTATGGCACCATTTAACCCACTATCCCCAGCTTCTTTTGCTGCACTCGATAGTAATTTTAAAGCACGATTAGGGAGTCCTTCTACTTCTGACTTTTTTGTTATTAATAACGTCCAGTTTTTTGTGGCATCTAGGACGTTATTACTAAACGTAGTTGAAAGTTCAGCGAGTCTTTGACTATAAGAATTAAATAAAGATTTGCTTGAGCTGTCAAGCCCTACTCCACGATGATCCATTGAAACGATTTCTAAATCTAATATTCTCTTTTGAACTTGTTCTAATTCATACTTAGAATTTTGTCGTAGATTTAGAAGAGCTTTATATATAGCTTGACTTTGACCAATTTTATTTAGGAAACTAATCACATTAGGTTGTTGTTCTGTATGGGCTGCGCGTAATTCGGCCGTGTTAGACACACCATTGAGATGACTTACTGCTCCCCAGCTCCATCTCAACTTTTCGCTCAAAGTATAAATAGGAAGTATTACTTCGTTCCATTCTAATGATTGTTTTGACTTAAGCTTATTTTCAAATTTATCTTCGAGTTTTGCTAACTCGACTTCCAGATTCTTTATTAGAAGGGGAATTTGTTTATTTATTGCATCTGGTGTGATTTCATTAAAAGCTGGGAGTCCTTCTCCTTTTAGCAAGGGATATTTACTTTTAATTTGGTTGGTCTCTGTTTTCATGTTATCCAATTGGTAATGATTTTAATGTTGTAGTGATTCCAGTATTTAATAAATTCTCGGCAAGAGTATTTGTCGATGCCTCATAGAAATCTATTGCTGCCCTTGGCCAGAAACCAATAACTAAAGTAGGGACTAAAAGAGTTAGTCCAATAGTCATCTCCCTTGCATTCATTTCGGAAGTATTTGCTAGTGCTGGTATTCTTGGACCAAAGAATACTCTCCTACACATTGACAGCAGGTAAATTGGAGTAAGTACTAGTCCAATTGCCGATAGAATTACAACGATTGATCTGAAGATAGAAGTGAAATTCTCTTGACTGGTAATTCCTAGGAAGATTGTTATTTCACTAATGAACCCGCTCATTCCTGGAAGAGCTAGGGATGCTAATGAACTAGTCAAGAAGAATGCAAAGGTTATAGGAAGTACTTTTGCTAATCCCCCCATGTTTGGAATTGAAAGGGTATTGGTTCTTTCATAGAAGGAGCCTGTAAAGAAAAACATTGCTGCTGCTATAAGTCCATGGCTTATCATTTGGAGCATTGCACCGCTAATTCCTAGTGCATCGATAGCTCCTATTCCTAGAAGTACAAAACCCATATGACTGACTGAGCTACAAGCAATTCTCCTCTTTACATTGTCTTGTGCAAATGCATTTAAAGCTCCATAAATAATATTCACTATGCCTATAACAATTAGTGCAGGTGCAAGTTGAAGATGAGCGGTAGGCAGCATTTGAACATTAAAACGTATAAGTGCATAACCTCCCATTTTGAGTAGCACGCCAGCTAAGAGCATTGAAACGGGAGCATTTGCCTCTCCATGGGCATCAGGGAGCCATGTGTGTAAAGGGAAAATGGGTAGTTTGACTCCAAATCCAACAAGAAATCCTAGGTAGCACAAAAGCCCAAAACTACCTGAAGGTTTGAGTTCAGCTAGTTCAGTGAAATTTAGTGTAAATTGGTTACCTGAAAATGCTATTGCCAAGCCACTAATTAATATTAATAATGAAGCAAGGGCTGTATAGAGTATAAACTTAGTCGCTGCATATTGCCTATTTGTGCCACCCCAAATTGCTATTAAGAGATATACAGGAACTAATTCTAATTCCCATGCAAGAAAAAATAGGAGAAAATCCTGCGACAGGAAAACAAGGGCCTGAGCAGAGGCTTGAACGAGGAGTAGGGCAAAATAAAGTCTTTTCTTACTTTTGATCTTCCAGCTTGCGGCTGCTGAAAGTAAGGTAATTAGCCCACTAAGTACTACTAGAGGAGCTGATATTCCGTCTGCTCCTAATGACCATTCAAGTCCAATAAGAGGTATCCAACTAATTCTTTCAGCTAATTGAATTTCGTGTAAGGAGTTGTCAAACAGTTGACTGAAAACTCCAATGATTAAAAGAAAATCTGCAAATAAAAAACTAAGTGCCAGATTCCTTGGCAGCTCTGAACCAGAGTATTTTGTCTCTCCAGGAAGTAGGGGCATTAGAAGTGCCCCTACTGCTGGTAGCAGAACTATTAATGATAACCAGGGAAAATCGACCTGGGACGCGGCCGCTATTGGCAAATTGGCGTCCATGGTAGGAGACAGAAGCCTACTTAATTTACCAGGAGGTGTATTCGCCTGTGAGTAGATCTACTCATTCGAAGCTTCTCTCCATTGGCTTCCAGCAGTTTGAAGATTTAAAAGAGGAGCTCTACTTTCGACTCCCATTTTCCCCCAAGCAGAAACCATTGCTTGACTTATCTGTTCTCCCTGAGAGTGATTACAAAGTGCCAAAACACTTGGGCCTGCTCCGCTGATTACACAACCCCATGCTCCAGCTTGTATAGCGGCATTCCTCACTTCCAATCCCCCTTTGATAAGCCTCCATCTATAAGGCTCGTGTAATCGGTCATTCATGCCATCGGATATCAGTTCACCATTTCCAGTTCTGAGTCCTTGGAGAAGAAGGGTCAGCGCGCCTAGATTTGTAATTGCATCACTGATTGGAACTGTTTTTGGCATTGCCCGCCTGGCCTCGCTAGTACTCAGCCGAATTGAGGGTATTGCTACAACTGCTTTGACAGAGTTCAACCACTCACAACGAATAACTCTCCATCTTTCTGATGCTGTCTTAGCAGTCATGCACAATCCTCCTAGTAATGAAGGAACGACATTGTCAGGGTGGCCTTCAATATCAATGGCTAGTTCTAAAAGTTTTTCTTTGGGTAGCGGAGAGCCCATCAAAGCATTCGCACCCACTAATCCTGCGACGATTGCAGTTGCACTACTTCCTAAACCTCGAGCTGGCGGCACTGCAAGCTTGACTCTTGCCTCCATGCCAACGGGCTCAATATCTGCGGCTTTCCAGACTCTTTGAGCAGCTCTATAAACCAAATTTTCAGGCCCCCCTCGTAGATGGCTCCCTTCTGGCCCTTCCATAATTAATTCGAAGCGTTCTCCGTTGCCTTCAATCCTTTGAATGGAAAACCGATTATTAAGATCTAGCGCGGCACCTAAGCAGTCAAAGCCAGGGCCAAGATTGGCTGTAGTGGAGGGAACGTCCACTATTACTTTCTGACCAATGCGCGGTTGCGCCATCAGCATCTACCTATTTGGATTAGTTTCTCACTTAGTAAGCAAGGTAGCGAGTTCGACAAGCTGCGCTATATAGTCCTATCTCAGGATCTGTTAGCGCCATTATTGGAATATTTTCTAAGTAGAGTTTGAATCTTCCTTTGTTTTTGAATGAATTGAGAAAAATATCCGATCTTATTCCATCTAGGTGCTTGGCGGCTGTCCCGCCTGCTATCCATAGTCCAGCTTCGCAAAGCTCCTGGAGCGCCAAATCGCCAGCTGCAGAGCCATAAGCACTTAGCCAAAGGTTCACAACTTCTTTCATTTTGTTATCACCGGTATAGGCGGCTTGGCTGACTAATGAAGGTAAATCAATATCAATGTTTTGTTCATTGCTCATCCATTTCTCTGCAATATTCCTTAGCGGATGAAGTTGTGAGTCTTGATGACTTAGTCTCCAGCGGGCTATATGCCCTAGGCCTGAGCCGCTAACAACTCTTTCCAGAGATAATCTCTGAATCTTTAAGTCATTTTTTAGCCAATTGTAAAGTTCCCATTCCTTTTGCGATCTAGGTGAAAACTCTACGTGACCACCTTCACTTGGTAAGGCTTTAATTTGATTGCTATTTAATATTCCTTTTGCTATTCCAAGACCTGTACCTGCTCCTATGAAAGCTGCTACGCTATCTCCAGATTTTTCTTGCTTTCCTTTTTGGATAATAGTAAATTGATTATCTTTAATTGACGGCAAGCTATATATTAAGCAATTAAAGTCATTAATTATATCTAATCTTTCAAGATTTAGTAAATTACATAAATGTTTTTGATCAATATCCCAGCCTAAATTTGTTAATGTGCAATGATTATTAGAAACTGGACCTGCGACTGCAAAACAACCTCTTTCTGGGGTATTTAGTGTGCTGGGGATACTTTTCATAAAGTCAGACAGCATTAGATCTAGTGAGCCCCATTCTTTTGATTTATACCTTTTCTTAAACATTTGCTTTGGACAATTGCGATCTTGATAAATGCCAAATAGACTTTTAGTCCCTCCTATGTCTCCAGCTAAAAGTGTTTGATTGTTAGACATGTTGTGGTGAAAGATGTTAAGTCATTGAGACTATGAATTCTGTTCCTTTTTGATCTATAGAATCTTGCAGTAGATTTATAAATTTGTTGATTTTCATTGAACCTAAATCCTTCCCATCTCTTGTCCTAATTGAGATTTCTGATCTTTCTATTTCTTTGTCTCCAATTATTATCTGATAAGGAATCCTTTGTAGAGTATGCTCTCTTATCTTGAAACCAATTTTTTCATTCCTTATATCAACTTCTACTCTATAACCTAAATCTTTCAAGTGTTTTGATATTTTTGTGCAGTAACCTGAAGCTCTATCTGTGATCCCTAGTATGACTACCTGTGTTGGTGCTAACCACGTTGGAAATTTGCCTTCATAATGTTCTATTAAAATACCTAAAAACCTTTCAAATGATCCAAGTATTGCACGGTGGAGCATGACAGGCACTCTTTTCTGATTATCTTCATCTACAAAGGAGGCATTAAGCCTTTTGGGCATTGAGAAGTCAACTTGTATAGTTCCACACTGCCAGACTCTGTCGAGACAGTCCTTTAGAGAGAATTCAATTTTAGGTCCATAAAAGGCTCCTTCACCCGGTAGTAGCTCCCAATCAAGGTTCATTGCTCGTAGTGCGTCTTCTAAGGCTTTTTCTGATTTGTCCCATATTTCGTCTGAGCCAACTCTTTTTTTAGGCCTGGTAGACAATTTAATTTGAATTTGTTGAAACCCGAAGGCACGATAAACTTCAAATACTAAATCTATAAAGTTTGAAACTTCATCTTGAATTTGTGATTCTGTACAAAATATATGAGCATCATCTTGCACAAAATTACGAACTCTCATTAGGCCATGGAGTGCACCTGAAGGTTCATTCCTGTGACATGATCCAAACTCAGCAAATCTCAATGGAAGATCTTTATAACTTTTTAATCCCTGATTAAACACCTGTACGTGACATGGACAGTTCATTGGTTTAATGGCATATTCTCTATTTTCTGAATTTGTTGTAAACATATCATCCTTAAATTTATCCCAATGCCCTGACCTCTCCCATAGAGTTCTGTCAACTGCTTGGGGTGTTCTGATTTCTTTGTAATCATTTTCTTGTAGAATTTTTCTTATATACTGTTCGAGAATTTGATAAATTGTCCAACCTTTTGGATGCCAAAATACCATGCCTGGAGCTTCCTCTTGCATATGATAAAGAGAGAGATTCTTGCCAATTTTTCTATGATCTCGTTTCTCAGCTTCTTCTATTCTTTTTAAGTGTGAATTGAGATCCTTATTGTTGCTCCAGGCGGTTCCATATATTCTTTGTAACATTTCATTCTCTGAATCTCCACGCCAGTATGCACCTGCTATTTTCATCAACTTGAAAGATCTCAGATGTCTTGTATTAGGGACATGAGGGCCCCTGCACATATCTACGTATTCCTCGTGTAGATATAATTTGACTAGCTCATCTTCTTTGATTCCAGATATTATTTCAACTTTATATTCTTCACCTCTTTTTTGGAAAACATCTAGTGCCTCTTTTGCTGTTACTATTTTTACTTTTACGTCATAGTCTTTATTGATGAGTTCTTTCATTCTTGCTTCTATCTTATTAAGTTCATCTAGAGTGAAATTTTCATCATAGGAAATATCGTAATAGAATCCATTTGAAATTACAGGGCCTATGGCCATTTTTGCGGTCGGGTATAGTTGTTTGACAGCGTGACCAATTAAATGTGCAAAGGAGTGCCTAATTATATCTAGACCCTCTGAATCTTTGCAGGTTATAATTTGGACGTTTGAGTCGCAATCGATTGGTATACATGTATCTATTAATTTACCATTCACTTTTCCAGCTAGGGCGGCTTTAGCTAGTCCTGGACCAATGCCTTCAGCGATTTCCTTTATCGTTACGGATTGCTTGTATTCTTTTTTATTCCCATCTGGAAGTGTTATTACGGGCATGGTTACTTCCTTTTTCTTTTCATAGTTAAGAGAGCCTTTGCATTATAAATTAGCTTTTGACTAAAAGACAATCAGTTTTTAATTATGATTATATCTAATTTCTTAATTTAATACCAAGAGCACTTTTTACTCGTCTCAATGTTGATTCTGCAACTACTTCAGCTTCTTTCCTGCCCTTGCTAAGTATTTTTTCTAGTTCGGTTGGATCCTTCATAAGTTCAACGTATTTCGATTGAATTGGCTGCAAAGAAGAAATAGTTGCTTCTGTTAATAATGGTTTGAATTTGCCCCACCCCATTTCTGCACATTCTTTGGCTACAGATTCTCTATCTTTACCGCTTAAGATAGAGTAAAGTGTTAATAAGTTGTTTGCTTCAGGCCTATTTTTATTGTCAAATTGAAGTCCAATATGTGAATCTGTCTTGGCTCTTTTTATTTTCTTTGAGACCACTTCAGGTGTATCTAATAAAGTAATTCTACTATTTGTGTTCGGATCACTTTTACTCATCTTATTTAATCCATCACTTAGGCTCATGACTTTCGCACCATCTTTAAGAATTAACGGCTTAGGTACCTTTAATATAGGATTTCCATCTAAACTAAAACGTGCATTAATTCTTTGATGAGCAATATCCCTTGCTAGTTCCAAATGTTGTTTTTGGTCTTCTCCAACCGGAACCAAGTCTGCATCATAAAGCAGAATATCTGCAGCCATTAGTACTGGATAGTCTAGCAATCCTATCGAAACATTATCTCCTTGTTTTAATGACTTCTCTTTGAATTGAATCATTCGTTCCATCCAATTTAGGGGTGTTAGACAATTAAGAAGCCAGCACAATTCACTGTGAGCTGAGATTTGACTTTGAATAAAAATTGAAGATTTATGAGGATCCATCCCACAAGCAATGTATAAAGCCGCAGTATTTAATGTGTTTTTGGAAAGTACTTTTGGATCATGTTTAACTGTTATTGCATGTAAATCAACTACACATACAAATGTTTCATGAGTTTGTTGTAGTTCTACCCAATTTCTTATAGCTCCTAGCCAATTGCCAAGATGCAATGCCCCTGTTGGTTGGACTCCGGAAAGAACTCTTTGAGTTTTTGTCACTTATTAATTCTCATCTTTGCTTGAATTAAGTCCATCATCTGAGGAAGTGTTTGTCTGATCAGGTATCTTTTCTTCGTTGATTGAAGCTGACTCATTTGTATCTCCTGAGGAATTATTTGATGTAGGAGAGTCTTCTTGTTCTTGAGGTGTTGTCTCAACGGTTTGTTCATTACTTGTTTTTTCTGCAGTTTGCGTAGATTGAGGTTTCTGAGGTCTTGCAAATGGATTTGGTTTTGCACCGAATGTCCCTGCAGCATTCCCCTCGTTATCTGAGCGATTCCTACGAGAGGCGTATTTATTTTCATTTCGTCTATTTCCACTGTTCCCTTGGAGGTTTCTGTGTTGATTTGCTAGCTCGTCGAGTTGACCATCTTCAAGCATTTGGGCGAGTGTTCGAACAGCAAACCCAAGGACAGCAACAGTTGATCTGAGGTTGAATGCTTCTTGTAGGGCTCTTGATGCACGCATTTCGTTTTCACTTAGACGAATGCGGAAACCTCCACTGTCTCGACCTCCAGGCGCCCTGCCACCTCTAAAGCCTCCTCTAGCCCCTTCCCTGTAACCTTCGGAACTTCTTTGGTTTCGTTGATCTCCGTAGGAATCGCCCATGTCTTACTACTTGTTTGTTTAGCAAGTGTGCCTCATCCTTAGCAATGTTGAGAAGGGTTTTTTATGACTCCTTCAGCAGATTCACATCTGTTTAACTTCTCGTAGGAGGTAAGTGGCCAATCATTCGGTAAATCTTTGTAAGTTCTTTTCTTTGAGAACCCTTTATTCAAGGATCTTTAGCCCTTTATCTATTTGCCTGCACCACTAACTAGGCTAAGAATAGTTATATGGGTCTATTAGGTGGTTCAGTGCAAAATTCTCACCTTTCATCCTCGCTTTTGAAAATTTTCTCCCCTCAATGGGCAAAAGTTGCTTTTTTGTTGGGACTTCTGTCTTTTGGTCAGTGGCTCCTAAATGACATAGTTCATGTCCCTCCTGGTGGATTTTGGCTTTTAACGCTAGGAGGAGGTATATGGTGGTTTTCTAAGCCTTTGAAGGCAAAATTTGATGCGCCCACCTCTGTAAAAGGCTGGAAAAAACGATGTTATGAGGTTTTAGAACATTTTCGTGATTTAGAAGATAATGAGACAGCGAACTCTCGAATAGAAAGCCGAACAGAAGTTCTTGATCAGATCGTAAATCGAAGTGGACCGCAAAAGATTGCATTTGTTTCTTCAAAGGGTGCGGCCTTACCGGATTACTCATTAATTGAATCTGCTATTGCTTGTAGTAAGCCTCTTCATGTCTCTTGGTCTTCTTCTTTACCCCATGAAGATAATTCTTGGGTGTGGCCTTCCAATCTGTATGACCAAGACTTGCTCGTTTATGTACTCCCTTTGCCTTTAAGGGCTGCTGACATGATTTGGCTAGAAAAAATTCCAGAGGAACAACCTTCTTGGGTAATGGCTCTATCCAAGGATTCACTTAGTTGGCCAGATCAATTAAAAGGACTGCAGGCCCAGCTCCCGCATCGATGGACAGACAGAATCCTTCGATGGAATCAAACTGACAAAGATTTACTTAATTTGTTCAACCCAGTTCGAAGAGTATTAGATAATCCTAATAAAAATATTGATTTAACTTGTCAAAGATTGCTTTCTCGCTTGCACAGAACTTGGCAAGCCGATCTAGAACAATTGCGCAGATCAAAGTTCAAATTAATACAGCAGAGGACCCAATGGATTGTTGCTGGAGTTGTTTTTGCTTCACCGGTCCCATCGACTGATCTTTTAGCTCTAGCAGTGGCTAATGGATTGATGATTCAGGAGATGGCCGATATTTGGTCCTGTCCATGGGACTCTGATGCTATGCAAGCAATGGCTAAGCAGTTGGCTAGGGCGGCTATAGCGCAAGGAGTAGTTGAGTGGAGTGGCCAAGCTTTACTTGGTTTTGCAAAGTTGCATGGGACTAGCTGGATAGCTGCAGGATCTATTCAGGCCCTTAGCGCTGCTTACTTAACTAGAGTTGTAGGACGTTCAATGGCAGATTGGATGGCCATAAATAATGGTGTTCAAGAGTTGGACTTAGAAGCTCTTAAGCAACAAGCTCCAAAGCTTGTTGCTAATGCCGCAAAAGCAGAACGCGTAGATTGGAAATCTTTTTTGAAACAAGCAAAATTATGGATGTCGAAAGATACCTTTGAACCTCAAATGCAGACCAAACTTTTAAACGCGATTTAAATCAACTGAATAATTAATAATTTAACGTTACAAGATTTTATAGCTTTTGGATTGTGATTTTATAGATATAATCAAATAAATTATATTAAAATATGGATTCAATTGATTATTTAAAGTTTCGATTTTTGTTTTAAGCATTTATTAGAGTTATAGGTTTGCTTCTTTAATTCAGATGTAAGAGATTATTATTTTGCCCTGCTAATTTTGATGAATATTCACCAGAATCTAATATTTACATAGCCTTTTTATGTTAATGAGTTCAAGTGCTAAGTTGATCTCTTAATAGCTTTTGTCTCCTCGAGCAACGGGCAAGGTAGATTTATTTCCAAATACCAAAAAATACAAAGCAAAACCAAGAAAACTTGACAATGAACAATTTCTTGATCTTCAGTTGAAAACAGCGTAGAGATGAACCCTTATAAGTCATAAAGGGATTTTTAGTTCCATCCTCTAAGATTATTGGGTGAAATCCAGGAGAGTTTTGCCTCATATGATGGTAGGCCAGGTAACTCCAAAGCGTATGCTTTAGTTGGAGTCAAAAATTAAGGTGAGAGGAATTTCTACTACTTTCTGCCAAATTAAATTCACCTCAAAGCCTCAATTTGAATTTTCCCATGCCAGGGGAGCAAATTTAGCTAAAAACTTTTACTTTGGTTTACTTTTGGATGAAGATGGATGCGCTGGAGTTTTCCTAGTCAGAAATCGCCGTAAATTAGAACTAAATACAAAGGGACGTCCTCCTTATCTTTTAGAGGAAGTATGAATTCGGTGATTTCTCAAACACAAGGAGAAGTGCCTGGAATAGAGGCCCTTGAAGTATGTGTTGATTACAACGGAACAGTTGCCCTTTATGACGCGAGCCTCTCTTTGAAATCTGGCAGCATCTGCGGTTTGGTTGGAATGAATGGGGCCGGAAAATCTACTTTTTTTAAGGCCTTGATGGGCTTTGTTCGCCCTTCTAGAGGGGCTATAAGGATAAATGGTTTGCCAGTTTCTCAGGCTCAGCGTGATCAAGCGGTTGCATATGTTCCTCAAAATGAAGAGGTCGACTTTTCTTTCCCGGTGAGTGTTTGGGATGTAGTGATGATGGGTCGATATGGCTCTATGAACTTTCTTCGTGTTTCACGAGAGTCTGATAGGCAAGCTGTGAAGCATGCACTTGAGCGAGTTGAGCTTCTTGAGTTAAGGAATAGGCCAATAGGGTCTTTGTCTGGGGGGCAAAGAAAGAGAGCATTTCTTGCTCGGGCGATTGCTCAGCGAGCATCTGTTCTTCTTTTGGATGAGCCTTTCTCAGGAGTGGATGTACGAACAGAAAAACTTATGGCGGAGTTGTTTTTACAATTCCAAAAAGAAGGGCGAACAATTCTTATTTCTACTCATGACCTAAGTCACGTAAGAGATTTCTGTGATCTTGTTGTACTAATAAACAAAACAGTTCTGGCCTATGGAGAAACATCTGAGATATTCACACAAGAGAACCTGACGATGACATTTGGTGGCATGCCTCCAGATGTGCTATCTGGACCTACTACCTCAGCAGAATTAATTGATTAATGAGTTATTCCTTGGCCTCGATAACTCCTATCTCACTCCTAGCTGAGCCTCTAACTCATGAGTTCATGAGAAGGGCTTTGATGGTAAGTGCTCTGGTGGGAGGTGTATGTGGCCTCCTTTCTTGTTATATGACTTTAAAAGGTTGGGCCTTAATGGGAGACGCTGTCTCCCATGCTGTAATGCCTGGGGTTGTAGTTGCTTACGCTCTGGGTTTGCCTTTTTCTATAGGGGCATTTATTTTTGGTGTCGGGTCAGTTGCCTTAATAGGATTTGTTAAACAGAAATCAAGGATTAAGGAAGATACGGTAATAGGATTAGTTTTTACCGGTTTCTTTGCGTTTGGTTTGGTATTAGTTTCAAAAATCAAAAGTAACATCGATTTAATGCATATATTGTTTGGTAGTCCACTTGGAATATCATCTAATGATATTCAACAAACAGTAATAATTTCTTTTGTGGTTGTTTTAATTCTACTCCTATTTCGTAGAGATCTTATGCTTTATTGTTTTGACGCTACTCATGCTAGGTCTATAGGAATTAATACAGGAATGCTACATTATCTGTTGCTTTCTGTCCTTTCCTTAGCTGCTGTTGCTGGGTTGCAGACTGTTGGAATTATTTTGGTAGTTGCAATGTTAATAACTCCTGGGGCTACAGCATATTTACTTACAGATCGTTTTGATCGGATGACATTTTTGGCTATAATTAGTAGCGCTATTTCTAGTGTACTGGGTGTTTATATTAGCTACTGGTCAGATATAGAAACTGGCGGTTCAATAGTGCTTGTTCAAACTGCTATTTTCCTATTGGCATTTTTATTTGCCCCAAGATATGGCATTCTTAAGTCTAAAGGTTATACCCATTGAAGACAGTGAATAATCACACGAAATCTCAGGAAAATACTGAGTCTTTTGTTAAATATAAATGGGAGTGGTGGCCTTTGTTGCCTCTTTACCCATATGGCCAGAAAAGAACACTTTTTAAGGAATTGATTCCTCAGCAAGTTTGGTGTCTTGAGCAGTTGCAAGGTCTGTATTACGTGGCTGTCCCTGTTCGAATGACAGTAGTTAAGGTCAACGGGGGCTTGATGCTTGTGAATCCGCTACCTCCTACTCCTGAACTTCTTGAGAAGCTTTACTTACTTGAAGAAGCTCAAGGTCCAGTGTTAAGTATTGTCCTCCCAACTGCTTCAGGTCTGGAACATAAGATTTCTCTTCCCGCTTTGTCTAGATCATTTCCGAATGCTGAGGTTTGGATTTGTCCTGGTCAATGGAGTTTCCCTTTAAACCTCCCTTTGAACTGGTTAGGAATCCCCTCAGGCAGAACAAAAATTATTGAGAAAGACGGATTTCCTCATTCAGATAGTTGTACTTGGATATCACTCGGTCCTTTGGATATAGGCCTCGGAAGATTTCAAGAGTTTTCTTGTTTCCATAAAGGATCCAAGTCTTTGTTGGTCACTGATGCTTTGGTTTCCATAAGTCAAACACCTCCAGATTTGTTTGATTTAGATCCAACCCCTCTTCTGTTTCATTCACGCGACAGGGGCGACCAACCTTTGATTGATGACCCTGAAAACCGCCAAAAGGGGTGGTTGCGTTTAGTTCTTTTTGCTTCTTTCTTGAGACCTGAAAAACTTGCCATTCCACCTTTAATAGATGTTTTTCGTTATGCGTTTAAACCAGGCCTTCGAACATTTAAATCCCATTTTGGGTTTTTCCCATTTAGTTGGCAGGAGGGATGGCAAGAATCTGCTAAGGAACTAATCGGTAAGCAACAATCAACGATTCAAATTGCTCCGGTTTTGGAAAGACTTGTATTCCCAAGAGGCAAAGGTGTTTTACTTTCCTGGCTAGATAAGTTGAGCTCTTTAAATGGTATGAGATGGATGATTTCAGCCCATTATTCTGCACCTGTTCGTTTCACGTCAAAACAAGCTAATACTTTAAAGAACAAAATAAGCACTAGGCCCTGGGCCATAGGTAAAGGTAATTGGCAATTTCTAGATTCGTTAGATAAGAGCCTTCTTAGGATTGGGGTTGTTCCAAAGGATCCTCAGTCAGGCTTTAAAGATTAAGATCATCAGGGTTTACTGACATTTCCTCGTCGCAAAAGAGGGACTCTTCAAGCTCTTTCCTTTGTTCCATTTGACGCAGAAAATAACCTGTCATCATGGCTGAGGCTAGAAGGCTTGCAAAGTTGTCCTTTGTTGCTGTTACCTTTACTTCAAATTGCTCTCCCGGAAGCATTCCGAGTAGTCCTTGAACGTTGTGGCGAATGATGTCTTGTATTTCTGGGCTGGCAGATTTTGCAACTCGTTGCAAAACATCAGGAGACTGTTCCTGTAGATATTGGATCAGTGCGTTGCCATCCTGACCATCATTGCTATCTGTGGTTAGAAACTCCGGGTTGAACATCCCAGTGTGCTCTCCATCACCATTACGACCTTATCGCAATGAGGTCACTCGTCTAAACATTTTCATGGGTGGGGAACCGTATAGGTCCAAATCTTTTAAGAGGCCAGTACCTCCAAATAGCTCTCCCCAGCACGTTTTTTTCTGGGAGTGCTCCCCACAAATGAGAATCAAGACTATTGTTTCTGTTGTCACCAAGAACCCATAAGGAGTCTTTAGGAATAGTGATTTTGCTCATTTCATATTTCATTGGTTGTTTTCGCCAACTTTCGCTAACTGGAGTTCCATTTCGTATTAATTGACCCATATGAACTTCAATTTGATCCCCTGGTAAGCCAACTATTCGCTTTATTAATGCTGAATTTTTATCATATCCAGCCTCTATAAGTTCTTTTGGTGGTTTGAAGACAACTACGCTTCCTCGTTTCAGGATCCTTTCTGTATGACTTGGAAGTTTTGGACTGATTTTTTCTATCAAGATCCTGTCTTTAACTTCTAGTGTTGGGAGCATTGATCCCGAGGGGATCCATCTGGGCTCGATGACCTGCCATCTCAAAAAAACAGCGAGACCTATCCATAAAAACGTTGAGAACCAGCCTGAAAACTTGTTTTTCTTGTTGTTTTGGTTGGAAGTGTTCATTGAAACCTTTTATTGAAAGCTTTTCCTTGGGGAGGTTTTGACCGAGGATTGTATTAGTTAATTTTCAAACACTGTCTGTAGCACGTAAAAATCTATTGGCTTGCCTGAAGCTTTTGGCAGCTTTTCAGCTGAAGGGACTCCAGCACATTGTCGTATGTCCTGGTAGTCGTTCGGCACCTTTAGCTATTGCATCAGGGATTCTCTCTGAAATTAATGGATTTAACATAATCACATCTATAGACGAACGATCTGCAGCCTTTTTGGCGCTTGGTCTAGCCAGCGCAGAAGGAATCCCGATCGCAGTCCTTACAACGTCAGGGACTGCTGTGGCCAACCTTTTGCCTGCAGCTGTAGAGGCTGATAGATCTTGCCAACCAATTTTGTTGATATCTGCTGATAGACCTGAACGCCTTAAAAATTGTGGAGCAAATCAGACTGTTAATCAAGAAGAATTCTTGAAACCTGCAGCTAGATGGGTTGGGCAAGGACCATCTGGTGGAATTCACCTCCTTACTGATTTTGATCTTTCGACACTTGTAGAGAATTCTTGGGTCCGGTTAAATTCCTTTGCCGGTCCAGTTCATTTAAATCTTCCAATTGAGGAACCATTACATCCTTCTTTGTTAGACCAAATCAAAATCACTAATGAAATCAGACCATCTTTATTGACTTCTGTTGATCGTTTGATTCATATAGATTCCTTCCCAGATTATGAAGAACCACATAGTTTTATATCCCTTAATCCAAATCAACCAGGCGTTATAATTGCAGGACCATGGAGAGGATCTAGTAAATCTCTCTCATTATTTTGCAAGGCTCTAAGAAAATGGCAAAGTTTTACAAAATGGCCTATTTTTGCAGATCCTCTATCTGCAATTCCATTTGATCAACCAGGTCTAATTTCTAATTGGGAACTGTTAATTAGTTCGGAATTCTTAGTTTCCTCCAAACCTCTTCAGGTTCTTAGGTTAGGGCCTCTTCCTGCTAGTCGAAACCTCGAAAATTGGTTAAAGAATTTAGGTGAACATCAATTACTTATTTCAGAAGGTGAACCTAGGAAAATTGACCCTTTAAATTTATCTGTTCAGTTTTCAGGAGGTTTGTCATCTTGGGTTGAAAAAATTCAGCAACAAGGCTTATTTAATCCAACAAATATGAATATTGACTCCAATAGACTTTTATCAAATTGGCTAGAGAAAGATAAGATTGCTCAAGATTGGTTAGATAGAAATATGCCATTAAAAGGCTCGATTAGTGAGCCAACTTTGGCAAGGTGGGTTCCACGTCTATTGCCTTCAGACTTCACTAGGATGATTGCGTCAAGTAGTCCTGTTAGAGATTGGCTTTCTTTTTCAGGCAAAGAGGCTTTGAGGGCTAGATGTTTTGGCTTTAGAGGGGCATCAGGGATAGACGGGACTTTGTCATTAGCTATGGGTTTATCTATTTCTCAAGGACCTACATTGCTTGTAACTGGAGATTTGGCTTTATTACACGATATAAATGGTTGGTTGTTTTCTACTCAGCTAACGCCACCTTTAGTTGTTCTGCTAATTGATAACGGTGGAGGTGGTATTTTTCAACAGCTGGACTTAGATGGTTCAACCAGTAAAAATCATGACATCCTCTTCAGAATGCCTCAGTCAGTAGATATTCTTACTATTGCTAAAGCGCATAGTATTCCTTTTAGGCAAGTCTGCTGCTTTGAAGATCTTGAATTTGCACTTGAATGGGGATTTGCACAGCAACAAACAGTATTAATCCGTGTTTGTACCAATCCTGTGGATGATGCCTCTGCCAGAAAACAAATTAGAGCTGATCTTGCTCTTCATTTAAGAAACTTCCAAGAAAAGCTTTCCAAGAAAATTTAGAGCTATGACTAATCAATCTGATACTTCCAGAATTGTTTTGCCAGGAGTCCCATCTATTGAATGGAAACCCTGGGGAATTTATAAGGATATTCTTGTTGATAGGAGTTCATTAGGCCTTGCCAGGGTTGCAATTAATCGTCCAGAAAAACGAAACGCTTTTAGACCCAGAACAGTTTCGGAATTATGTGAGGCCTTTACTAAAATTAGGGATGAGAAATCTATAGGCGTTGTTCTTTTTACTGGAGTTGGACCAGCTGCTGATGGTGGATTCGCATTTTGTGCAGGTGGTGATCAAGGAGTTAGAGGAGATGGAGGATATTTAGACGATCAGGGATTACCTCGTTTAAATGTTCTTGACCTTCAGCGGATCATTAGAAGTCTTCCCAAGGTTGTGATTGCATTAGTTGCTGGCTATGCCATCGGTGGTGGACAGGTTTTACATCTTTTGTGCGATTTAAGCTTGGCTGCCGACAATTCAGTCTTTGGTCAGACTGGCCCAAAAGTAGGGAGCTTTGATGCGGGATATGGTTCAGGGTATTTAGCTAGAGTTGTTGGACAAAGGAAAGCTAGGGAAATTTGGTTTTTGTGCAGGCAGTACGGCGCAAGGGAAGCCTTAAATATGGGACTGGTTAATGCTGTTATCCCTCTTGAAGAGCTTGAGAATGAAGGGGTTCGCTGGGCTAAAGAGATTCTAAAAAATAGTCCAACAGCAATACGCTGCTTGAAGGCTGCTTTTAACGCAGAAACAGATGGTTTAGCAGGTTTGCAAGAGTTTGCGGGGCAGGCAACGCATCTGTTTTATCGTACTGAGGAAGCTCAGGAAGGTCGGAATGCTTTTCTTGAGAAACGATCGCCGGATTTTTCTGGTTCAGAATGGCTGCCTTGAGGTTATAAATGGCTTTTGTCCTCGTAGAGTAGTTAATTGGGGATATGATTAAACAGATGCGTGTTTTATTTGCGGCTGCTGAATGTGCGCCAATGGTTAAGGTAGGCGGAATGGGTGATGTGGTTGGGTCACTTCCACCTGCTTTGGCAAAGCTTGGTCACGATGTTCGGCTAATACTTCCAGGCTATAGCAAACTTTGGTCAATTTTAGAGATACCTCAGCAGCCAATATATACAGCAACTACGATGGGCTCGGATTTCTCTATTTATGAGACAAAACACCCTGATAGTGGCTTGCCTATATATCTCGTAGGTCACCCATCTTTTGACCCAGAGAGGATTTATGGTGGTGAAGATGAAGACTGGAGATTTACATTTTTTGCTAGTGCTACGGCAGAATTTGCTTGGAACAAATGGAAACCTCAAGTTTTACATTGTCATGACTGGCATACTGGAATGATCCCTGTATGGATGCATCAAGATCCAGAAATAAGTACAGTTTTTACCATACATAATCTTAAATATCAGGGGCCATGGCGTTGGAAGCTTGATCGAATGACTTGGTGCCCTTGGTATATGACAGGTGATCACACAATGGCAGCAGCAATGCTTTATTCAGACCGTGTTAATGCTGTTTCACCTACTTATGCTAGGGAGATATGTACATCTGAATATGGAGAGAATTTAGATGGTTTATTGAATTACATATCAGGTAAGCTTCGTGGAATACTTAATGGCATAGATTTAGAGGCCTGGGACCCTTTAACAGATTCAAAAATTCCTTCAAACTTTAGTTCTGAAGACCTTTCCTTTCGCAAGATTAATAAAGAAGTCTTGCAGAAACGTATGGGTCTAGAGGAAAACCCAGATAAATATCTTCTGGGTATGGTTAGTCGTCTTGTTGATCAGAAAGGCGTTGATTTACTACTTCAGGTTGCAAAACGTTTGCTCGCCTATACCGATTGTCAGGTTGCAGTGCTTGGTACTGGAGATAGAGATCTTGAGTCAGGGCTTTGGCAACTTGCAATAGAGCATCCAGGGAGATTCTCTGTCTTTCTTACTTATGATGATGACTTGTCTAGGCTTATTTATGCTGGCAGTGATGCATTCCTAATGCCTAGCCGCTTTGAACCCTGTGGAATCAGCCAGTTGCTAGCTATGCGTTATGGATCTATACCAATAGTCAGAAATGTTGGAGGATTAGTTGATACAGTTCAGCCACATGATCCTAAAACTAATTCAGGTACAGGCTTTTGCTTTGATCGCTTTGAAGCAATTGATTTCTATACTGCATTGGTTAGGTCTTGGGAAGCTTATCGACATGAGGAAAGTTGGAGGAAATTGCAGTTAAGAGCAATGAATAAGGTCTATAGCTGGGACACATCAGCTTTTGATTATGAGGAGATGTATAAGGACGTTTGTGGAATAAAGGAACCTTCTCCCGATGCGTCTGTTGTCGAAAGATTATCCGTAGGACAAGCAGCAGATCCATCCTTTAAAAAATAATAAAATTCTATTTGAAATTCAATATATAACTAGAATGATTTTAATTATCTGAGGCAAAATTTCTGCAAAGAATCCTCCCTAAACTCTTGACTTTATGAATAGATTGAAGCCAAAAGAATTTTCAAAGGAAAATATGCCTACTCCATATGTAAGTCCATTTTATTTAGTTAGGACTGATTTAAAAGCCATACTTTATTTCTTTTTATTGAAATTTAGGGAGTTCTGGCGTTTGATTAATGTCAAAGTCTTGTCTAAGGATAACTTTTTATCAGATAAAAAATCTACTCCTTTTTGGCTAGGAATAATTATAATATGTGTTTTTGTATTTATTATTATATCAACTTCGTCGCTGTTTTCGAGCCAGGTCCAATCTCAAATTGACATTGAGAATAATAATAGGGAATTTGCTGATTTTTCGCGAAAAGTTTATAAAAATAGTGAGAAGACTGATGATGATCCAGGTAAACCAGTCGAATCAGTTTTTGAACCTAGAGAGGCAGATTCATCTTTGAATGTATTGCCTGAATTTATATCGGTTTTAAAGGGCAACTTATTCACTGATTCTGAACTGAAAATTTTTCTTTCCCTAGAAACCAATGCAATTGATAATGGGGTTGTTATGACAGTTAGTGATTCTATATACTCATTTGATTCTAATGAGAGGGCTTCATTGGTAGTAAAGCTACAGAGAGTGTTTGAAGAACTGGGATTTGAACAGGTTCTTTTGATGGATCAGAAGCAACAACTAGTTTCAAGAAAAGCACGTGTAGGCAACAACGTGATTTTATTTACAAATAGTTTTAACTAATGACATTAACTCTTGGCGACCTTAATTTGTTATGGGGGGAACCTAAGACATTTGGTAAATTATATTTTGATTCACCTATTGGTCCTGTAAAGACAGATAGCAGAAATCTACAGAAAGGAGATTTCTTTATCCCTTTGGAAGGGGAAAAATATAATGGACATAGGTTTATAGAGGAGGTGTATGATCTTGGTGCTCAGGCAGCAATAGTATCTAAAAAAAATAAATATACAATTCCTAAAGGCTTAATTCATTGGTTCGTGGATGATACTCTTGTGGCCTATCAGCAACTTGCACGGTTACATAGAAATCATTTGGATATGCCTGTTATAGCTGTTACTGGTTCAGTGGGCAAAACAACAACTAGAGAACTTATTCGAGCTTCTTTATCTTCCTTGGGAGAAATAACTTCAACTACCGCAAATTACAATAATGACGTGGGAGTCCCTTTGACTTTATTAAATGCTAACGACTCAAGCTGTGCCATTGTCCTAGAAATGGGTATGAGAGGACTAGGTGAGATAGAAAGATTGTCTTTGTGTGCTAATCCCGATGTAGCTGTAATTACTAATATTGGTAATGCTCATATTGGCTTGTTAGGAAGTAGAGAGAATATTGCAAGAGCTAAATGTGAGATAACTAATTCATTAAAACCCGATGGATTTGTTGTGATACCAGCTGGAGATCCACTGCTTGAGAATATATTATTAAAGAATTGGAGAGGCCGAGTGGTTAGAGTAGCATTGTCAGATGATTTTGATCAATTGCATCCTGATCAGAAAAACTCTTTTTCAGATACGAGTTTAAAGATTGATTATTTGGGACATTTAGAGCTCAATTCGACTTGCTTAATAATGAACAATATGAGATTTAACTTGCCACTTATGGGTATACATAATGCAAGAAACTTCCTTTTAGCTATTGCTGTAGCTAAAGAATTGGGTGTACCATTAGATTCTTTAAACAACATCAATATTTCTCCTCAAGATGGCAGAGGTAGATGTTTGAATTTAGGAGGAATAACAGTTCTGGATGAAACTTATAATGCCTCACCTGAGTCTGTTGAAGCCTCTCTAAATCTTTTATCATCTATGCCAGGTAGGCATATCGCAGTTCTAGGGCAAATGTTGGAGTTAGGAGATTACAGTTTTGACCTCCACATGAAACTTTTTAACAAAGCTATTCATTCAAGCTTATATGGATTGGTAATTATTGCTGAAGGAGAAGTTGCTGACGAAATGCGTGAAATAACTAGGCATTTACCTTTACAAGTAGTTGTTTCGACTGTTGAGCAGGCATTGATTCAATTAAGACAATGTTTGTTACCTGGGGATATTCTATTAATTAAGGGCAGCCGTGCAGTTGCGTTGGAATCGTTAATTGATTCACTCAAGCATTTATATTAAGGCCCTATATTTTTATTCCAATTCTCTTTGACGAGTTGCTTAGACCTAGTTAAGGCGAGTGAATTATTTGGAACATCTTTAGTTAATGTAGAGCCTGCGCCTACAGTAACTCCTTTACCTAAGGTTATTGGTGCAATTAAAACTGAATTTGCTCCTGTTTTAACTCCGTCTCCAATTAATGTCTTGTGCTTCTGCACCCCATCGTAATTAGCAGTGATTGTTCCAGCTCCAATATTAATATTTTTCCCTAACTGACTATCACCTATATAACTAAGATGATTGATTTTTGTTCCCTTGCCCACAATACTTTTCTTGATTTCTACGAAATTACCAATTTTGCAGTTACTACCAATTACTGTTTCTGGTCTTAGATGTGCGAAAGGACCTATTGTTACATTGCTATCTACCTTGGACTTGCTTACGTATGACATTATGATACTCACATTATCTCCCAAAATAGAGTCCTTGATCAAAGTACCAGGCCCAATCTTACAACCACTACCTATTAAACATTTTCCTCTGAGGTGTGTTTGAGGTTCTATTATTATATCTTTTCCAAGTTTTGATTCTTCACTCAATGTGCAACTAGAGCTGTCTATAAATGTGACTCCTTCTTTCATCCAGTATTCTCTTAGTCTTTTTTGGATAATATCCTCACAATGTTGCATTTGTAATCTGTCATTGACCCCGCACACTTCCTCAGAATCCTCTACCTCCATGTGCCTAGCAACCTTTAACATCCCTACAGTATCTGTAATATAAAGCTCATTTTGATTGTTGTTACTGGATAATCTTGGGAGAACGTTAGATAATTCCTGCCAGTTAAAACAATAGATCCCAGCATTTGTTAGCTTGTTTTTCTTTTGCTCTAGGCTACAGTCTTTTTCTTCAATTATTTTAGTTACGGTTGTCTGGTTTTTAACAAACACTCTACCGTACCCTTTTGGATCTTCGATAGAAGCAGATAGTAGGGTTACTCCTGCATTGTATTTTCTGTGGTTGCTTATAAGTTGTTGAATTGTTTCTTCTTTTAGCAGTGGAACATCTCCATTTAAAACTAGTAGATCTCCTTCAAAACCTTGTAGAATTGGAACAAGCTGTTGAACTGCATGACCAGTTCCATTCTGAGGTTCTTGTTGAATAAATTCCAAGTACGAGTGTTCACTTAGATGCTGCCTTATGAGCTGTTGATTGTGGCCTACTACTATTAATGTCCTATCAGCATTCAATTGTTGACAACTCGAGAGGACTCGATTAATGAGGCTTTTACCTCCTAGGGGTTGCAATACCTTAGGGAGGCTGCTTTTCATTCGGGTTCCTTTCCCTGCTGCCAATATTGCAACTGCAAGCATAATTAATTATTTCGCTGAGGTTCACTAGTAATAGATTCTGGCATGTTTTGCCAGCGCATTTTCCATTGACTGGTCGTTTCTAGCTTCGATTTTCTTTGTTCTTCTTTTCTATAGCTCAAGATTTGCTGAATATTTCGATTCATCAAGGGATCTCGGTAAGGAACAGCTGCTTTTGTTAGAAGATGTTCCCTTTCCATAAGACTGAGATTTCTAATAAGGTAATCTTCCGAAGGTTTTTGTGGCCCTTTTTTGATAGCTTTCGCAGTTGTTCCCACGCTCCACTTTTGAGTATCAGAACCCCCTGGCTTTATAGAGTTAATTTCTAGCCCAGCTCTTTGCAAACTTGCTCTGATTGCAGCAGCTGATGAATAAGTTTGTAGTTGGCCACCTGGTTTGATTCTCTCTGCTAATACATATAGAAATTCTTCACTCCAAAGCATTGGACATTTGCATGGGGAAAATGCATCATGAAAAATTAAGTCAAAATCTATATTTTCGGGCAATAGTTTGACAGTTTGTCTGGCATCTCCCCAAAGTAATGTTCCTGAACCTTTGTTATTAATCCATGAACTATTTCTTTCTAATGATTTAAGAACGCCCTGAACCTCTTTAGACCAGAGACTGAGAAATTTATTGTTATTCACAGAGATTGATATTGGTCTTTGGTCTATTTCTAATCCCCACCAAATTATATTTTTATTGGTCTTGTTTAGTGCTTGCATTAAACAAGCTGTGTTGTATCCCATGCCTACGCATACATCTAAGACGTGGATAGCCCCTTTTCGATATAATCCTTTGTTGATAGTAGGATCTAGAAACTTTTGTCTTGTTTCTGTAAGTGCTCCACTCAAGCTATGGAAATTCTCATTGTATAGACTACTTCTTAGTGATAAAGTCCCATCATCTGTTTGGAAAACAGTTAGATCACCAAAATAATTTATAGCCTTACTCCCTCCAATTCCTTAGCTTATTGAGGTCTTCCCAAAAATTTGGGTACGAAACTGCTGCTGCATTGGCCCTTTTGATTACAGAGTCACTTTTTGCTAAAATAGATGCCACGCCTAGGCTCATTGCTACTCTGTGATCTGTTTCACTATCTAGCGTTGAACCGTTAAGTAAGTAGCCACCATTAATTATCAGACCATCATGTTTTTCTTCAATTTTTGCTCCCATTAATGTTAGCTGTCTTGCCATAACTTTTAAACGATCTGTTTCTTTTACTCGTAGTTCATTTGCTCCACTAATCTCACTTTTCCCTTCGCAAAAACATGCTGCTACTGACAAGATAGGAACCTCATCTATCAGTCTGGGGATTATGTCTCCATTAATTTTAAATGGCTTTAGAGATTTAATATGTTTGACATATATATCTCCAACTGGTTCTCCAGCAACACTTCTTTGATTTATGATTTCAAGATTAGCACCCATGTCATTTAGAACTTCTATAACTCCTGTACGTGTTGGATTTAGTCCTACATTCTCCACTGTTATTTCAGAACCTGGGACTATTGCACCAGCAACTAACCAAAACGCAGCTGAGCTTATATCACCTGGAACAGTAATTGATTGACCTTTTAATGTTGCACCAGGACTGATATGAATATGCCTACCCATTTCTCCACCGACTTGAAGATTGGCACCAAAAGCCTTGAGCATTCTTTCGCTGTGATCTCTGGAATGAGCCGGTTCGATTACTGTCGTTGAACCTTCAGCAGTTAGGGCAGCCAATAAAATTGCAGATTTAACTTGTGCACTAGCAACAGGAGTCCCTATCACTGCTCCATGAAGCTTTGCTCCTATAACTGAGAGGGGTGCAAGATTTCCATTTGAACGGCCATTCACTTTTGCTCCCATTAGCTTTAGTGGTTGCCCTACTCGTTGCATTGGACGACTTCTGAGTGATTGATCCCCAGTGAGAACAAAATGGCGTCCTTTTCGTCCTACTAGCAATCCAAGCATCAGCCTCATAGTTGTGCCTGAATTGCCACAGTTCAGAATTTCTTCTGGTTCTTTGAGTCCATCTAATCCCACTCCAGTTATCTCTATTTTGTCTCCTTTGATGATTGGGCTTATTTCTACCCCCATGGACCGCAAGCATGATGCAGTACTTATTGGGTCATCAGCTGGTAAAAGACCTTCGACAGTAGTTTTGCCTTCTGCAATTGCTCCAAAGAGCAATGCTCTATGAGAAATTGACTTATCTCCCGGGACACGAACTTTCCCAACCAAAGAACCACCAGCTTGTATCTCTATAGAATTTGGAATAGTACTTTCTTGATTCAAGAGCTGGATCTGTTCCTATAAATGATTTTATTCGTTGGTGGGCAACTATGAATATGATTTTTTAAAGGATTTTATTTCTTGTATTTCAATAGCTCTTCAATTACGTATCCGAACAGACCTGGATCTGGCTCTTTTCCCTCAAGATCTGATAAACCTAATTCATTCCACCTATCAGAAACCTTTGCTTCTAGCTCTGATGATCTAGTCAGAGCTTCCCCCCATTCATGCTTTTTTTCTGGTCCAATTTTTGTGGTGGCATCAATTGCCAACCTGCCTCCTAGTCCTATTCTTTCGCTTGCAAAATCTAAACTATCAAAAGGAGTATTTTCTAAAGTTAATAGATCTCTTTGGGGATCTACTTGGCTAGCTATTTTCCAAACTACTTGGCGAGGATCCCTAACATTTATAACTGAATCTACTACAACAACAAATTTTGTGTAAGTGAATTGAGGCAGTGCACTCCAGAATGCCATTGCTGCCCTTTTTGCTTGTCCTGGATAAGCTTTGTCTATTGAAATGATTGCCAATTTGTAACTTAAGGCTTCCATTGGTAGAAAGAAATCAACAATTTCAGGAATTTGTTGTCTAAGTATCGGTGTATAAATTCTATTTAGGGCAATAGCAAGCATTGCCTCTTCCTTCGGAGGCCTCCCACTGAAAGTGCCAAGAAAAATTGGATCTCTTCTTTGGGTGATGCAGTGAAAGCGAATTAATGGTGATTTTTCGATATTTCCATAGAATCCCATGTGATCTCCAAATGGACCATCATCTATTTCTTCTCCTGGGTTAATTGTCCCTTCTAGAATTATCTCGCTATGGCTAGGTACTTGAAGATCGATTGTTTTGCAGCGAGTTAGTCTTACGCCTTCGCCTGCATAAAGTCCTGCAAAAAGCCATTCACTTAGTTGTACCGGTATGGGTGTTGCTGCAGCCATTATTAAAAGTGGGTGTACTCCAATTGCAACTGCTACTTCAAGCTTTTTATTCATTTCAGCTGCTTTCTTTAAATGTCGAGCACCCCCTCTGACACTTAGCCAATGAACACTCATTGTCTTTGAGGTTTGGCGTTGAAGCCTGTAAATCCCTACATTTGGTACGTTAGTTTCTGGATCTTTTGTTATTACTAATCCTAGGGTTATGATGCCTTCTGCATCTTTTTCCCACGGCCTAATTAAAGGGAGTTGATTTAGATTTATTTCTTCTTCTTTAAAAACCTTTTGATGACAAGGTGGAATCAGATCAGTATCTGGTCGCGCTTTAAATAAATCTATAAGTACATTTGCAAATTTTTTTGTTTCGTTAAAACCTTTAGGTGGACTTGGTTGTTGCAACAAAGCAAGTTTTTCCCCTATTTCTTCGAGTTCTTCAATCTTGTCAAGTCCCATGCTCCAAACAATTCTTTCCATTGTCCCTAGTAAATTTATTGCTACGGGAATTGACGAGCCTTTCACGTTCTCGAATAAAAGAGCTGGTCCACCTAAAGACAAGACTCTGTCGCTGATAGCAGCAAGCTCTAGATCTGGGTCGACTTCAGCAGTTATTCTCTTAAGCTGACCTCTTTTTTCTAATAGGGCAATGAAATTCCTCAAGTCACGCGAGGCCGGTCCAGAACTAAATAGGGGCATAACATTCACAATTTTGAGTTAGTTGTTCTGGTTACTGTGGTTAATCACATTCTTAATTTATAGCTATGGAACTTTCGTATTTTCACTCAGCACGTGACTTTCCAAAAGGATTTGTGCCTGAATATGCAGTAGTTACAGACGTGCTCCGCGCTACAACAACAATTTCATGTGCTTTGGAAAACGGCGCGGAAGCGATCGAAACTTTTGCTGACGTTGATAATTTAATCAAAAGATCTCAAGAGTGGCCTTCATTTTCAAGACTTTTACTAGGTGAGAGGGGTGGTAAAAAAATTGAGGGGTTTGATTTAGGAAATTCACCGGTCCAGGTTGTTCCAGAAATAGTTAAAGGTAAAAGGCTTTTTATGAGTACTACTAATGGCACTCGTTCGTTGCATGTGGTTCAAACGGCTGGCTGCTTGTATACCTTGGCTCTGCCCAATCGAAGAGCTGTTGCTGAGAAATTACTCAGTGTTGAACCTCGCCAATTATGTATTGTTGGAAGTGGATGGGAAGGGGCTTATTCTTTGGAAGATTCCTTAGCTGCAGGTGCTCTTATTTCCTTCCTTTTAGACCATTCCTCAAAAGGTATTCACGTAGTGAACGATGAAGTTATTGCAGCACTTTCAATTTGGAAGGTTTGGCAAAACGACTTGGAAGGCTGTTTACGTAAAGCCACTCATGGAAAAAGGCTAGAAAGCCTTGGTAACCATGACGAAGATTTCAAATGCTGTGCAAGGCTCGATAATCTTTATGTAGTTCCAACCCAAATTGAACCTGGCGTGCTCAGTGCAGCATGATTCCTTAAAGTTGCTTTCTACGTACTAACCCTGTGTCTGACTTCTTGGCGGCTGCTGTACAGCTCACGAGTACCTCGCAGCCAGAGGTCAATTTTCTGGCTGCCGAAGAACAAATAGAACTAGCAGCTCGCCGCGGGGCTGATCTTATTGGATTACCAGAAAATTTTGCGTTTCTGGGCGATGACCGAGAAAGGCTAAGACTCTCCGTTTCTCTAGCTGAAGAATGTACGCGTTTTCTTGTCACTATGGCTCGGAGATATCAGGTGGCCTTACTTGGAGGAGGGTTCCCTGTCCCGTTAGGCGATGGGAATCGAACGCTTAATAGATCAGAGCTATATGGGCAGGATGGACAACTACTTGCTAGATACGACAAGATCCACCTATTTGATGTTGATCTTCCAGATGGGAATACTTATAGAGAGTCCTCAACGATTGTTTCTGGAGAACTTCAGCCTCCTGTTGTTGATATCCCTGGACTTTGCAAAGTGGGATTGTCAATCTGCTACGACGTTAGATTTCCTGAGCTATATAGATACTTAGTTGATAAAGGAGCTGAACTAATTATGATTCCTGCCGCTTTTACGGCATTTACAGGGAAAGATCATTGGCAAGTTCTCTTGCAAGCTAGGGCTATTGAAAATACTGCTTATGTACTAGCACCTGCACAAACTGGTTTGCATTATGAACGACGTCATAGTCATGGCCACTCGATGATTATTGATCCTTGGGGAACAGTCTTGGCAGATGCTGGTGTTAGCCAAGGTGCCGCTATTGCTCCAGTTGATACGGGACATGTTGCCCGTATTCGTGAACAGATGCCTTCTTTAAAACATAGAAAACCCTCACTTTTTTGACGATGCGGTTTCCAAATCGTCCTTTTTTAAATCTCACGATACTTTTTTATATCTGTCTAATAAGTATTCATTTGCCCCTGAAGGCTGCTAGTTCATTGGCTGCTTGGTCATTAGGCAACAATGGAGTTTTGAAATTAAGAACTTCACCTGGAACAGATTTGAAGGCCTTTTACCAATCAGCCGAAGCAGGAAAGGGTGATCGAATTTGGATTGATTTTCCTGGAGAATTAGTGCGGACCCGTTCCTTAAAAGGTAGTGGCCCTATCAAGGAGATCCGTCTTGGAAAGCCACAAACAGGTTTGACTCGTTTTGTTATTGAGTTTCAACCCTTTGTGTCAATTAATCCATCAAAATTACAATTAGTTGGGATCTCACCAGACCTCTGGGAATTGAAATTTGTAGGACTTCCTATTAAGGGACTTAAAAGCATTAGTGAAGGAAATATTTCAAAAACTCGAACTAATAGATCTAATCAAAGGGTATCTCATTCTAGCTCAACCATTATTAATCTTTCAGATTTGCCAGACTTCGAGAGAGGACGATACCGTGTTGTAATTGATCCTGGACATGGTGGACCTGATGTAGGAGCTGTAGGAATAAGAGGTATTAGAGAATCAGAGATTGTTCTTGATATTTCTCTTCAAGTAGCTCAAATACTTGAAAAAAAAGGTGTGATTGTCCATTTGACTAGGAAGTCTGAGAGAGATGTTGACCTCCCTCCAAGAGTTGTTATGGCAAATCGTCTTAGGGCAAATGCTTTCGTAAGTATTCACGCGAATGCATCACGGTCTCGTTCTAGAGATGTCAATGGAATAGAGACCTTTTTTTACAGTGGATCAAAGGGGTTTCGTCTTGCCAGCCTCATACAAAAAGAAATTTTGCAGGTCTCTCCTGGCTCTCCAGATCGAGGTGTTAGGCGGGGCCGCTATTTTGTGATTAGAAGAACTAATATGCCGGCTGTCCTTGTTGAGACTGGCTTTGTTACAGGTCGTCTCGACTCATCCCGATTGTCAACTGCTAGTCATCGCCGAATGCTTGCAATCGCAATCTCTAAAGGCATCTTGAACTATCTCAAGGAGGTCAGTTGAGTTATCTTTTCGGTTTGTTTGATAGTGGGATTGGTGGTTTAACTGTCCTTAAGAGAGTTATTGAACGCCATGGGGATGTCTCTTGTTTGTATTTGGCAGATACTGCAAGATTGCCTTATGGGCAAAAGACACCTTCTGAGATAAGAGCTATTGCTGCCGAAAATGTTCATTGGCTTGTCAGCCAAAATGTTTCGGCAATTCTTGTTGCTTGTAATACGACCAATTCATTGGCCATGGATGTGGTTAAAAAAACTTCAGGAGAGATTCCTGTTTTCGGTTTGCTTAATTGTGCTGCAGAGATGATTTCAAAAAAAAAGGTTGGAGTTCTTGCTACCTCCGCGACTATCTCATCTAATGCCTACAAAAATCACATTGAGGCCTCTAAACCTGGCACAATTGTTTATCAGCAGGCCTGTCCATCATTTGTTCCCATGATTGAAGCAGGCTTGACTGATACAGAATCTGTCAGGGCAATGGCAATTGATTATTTGAAGCCATTATTGGAAAAGCGAGTGCAGGAAATTATTCTTGGCTGCAGTCATTACCCTTTCCTTCATAGTCTTCTTCTAGAACTCATTCCTAAAGACGTCCGTTTATTAGATCCAGCGATTAAATTATCTCAATTCTTGGATAGTTATTTTGAACCCTTTATGCCTAAAGATGAAAGTTCCTTTTCTCCATTAAGAACCGAATTCTATGCAACGTCTCATCCTGATAACTTCGCTCACAAGGTTTCGCCCTATTTAGGCTTCCAACCAAATGTTCAAGAAATTCTTCTTCAAATAAACGCATGTTTCTCTTAGGATTATCTAATAGAGGGTTCTCATGAGTACAGTCACTGAGCTTCTCCAGCCGGTTGAGTTTGATCTTGAGACTTTGGTGTCAGATCTTAGAAACCTCATTGGAGCTAAGCATCCAATACTTCAAGCAGCAGCAGAGCATCTTTTTAGTGCTGGTGGTAAGAGAATTCGACCAGGGATTGTTCTTTTGATTTCTAGAGCCTTGTCAGAACAGGGACAACTCTCTGCTAGGCATAGAAGATTGGCTGAAATTACAGAGTTGATTCATACAGCTTCTTTAGTTCACGATGATGTTGTTGATGAGGCTTCCACTCGGAGGGGTGTCGCTACTGTTCATAGTCGTTTTAATAGCCGTGTAGCAGTCCTCGCCGGTGACTTTCTCTTTGCACAAGCAAGTTGGCATCTAGCCAATCTAGATGATTTAAATGTCGTTAAACTTTTAAGTCGAGTGATAATGGATTTAGCCGATGGTGAAGTTAAGCAAGGTTTATATAAATATGATTCAGATCAAACTCTTGAAACATATTTAGAAAAAAGCTATTGCAAAACTGCGTCTTTAATCGCAAATAGTTCTGAAGCGGCTGGTGTCCTTAGTGGCCAATCAAATAATAATTTGAAATCGCTAAACTTTTTTGGAAAGCAACTGGGACTCGCTTTTCAGGTTGTAGATGACATTCTTGACTTTACAGGTAGTGACTTACAATTAGGAAAACCTGCTGCCAGTGATTTGGCCAGTGGTTACTTAACTGCACCTGCTTTATTTGCTCTAGAAGATAGTCCGCATTTGGCAGGATTGATTGAAAGAGAATTTTCAAATAATGGAGATCTTGATAACGCTATGGATATTGTTAGGAATTCGAATGCAATTCCTCGTACACGAAAATTGGCCGAAACTTTTGCTAGAGAAGCTGCAGAGGCAATAAAATGGTTGCCAGAATCACCTTCGAAAAAAGCATTGCTAGGATTACCGGATTTTGTACTAGGTAGACTTTATTAATTTTTTCTAGAGCTTATTCCTCTAAGCTTATCTAAAACTTGTTTTAACTCGAAAATATATCTTATTTTCTGATTTGATTGTATTGCTTGTAAATCTATCCTGACTTTCTGAGTTGGGTCTAGAACCCAAACATTACATCCTGCTGCAAGAGCAGATTTTACTCCTGAGGTTGAATCTTCAATAGCCCAACAGAAATCAGGACTTGTATTTAATTTTTTAGCCGCCAAAAGATAGGGATCTGGTTTGGGTTTACCATTGTTTAACTCCTTATCATCCCCTAGTACTCTCGTTTCAATTAATTTGAACCAGTAGTGAACATTTGTTTTTAATTTCACTGAATTCTCAGTACTACTAGTTACTAATGCCATCGGCATCTTGTTGAGATAACACCATTCAATAAGCTTTCGAGCACCTGCCATTTCTTTCGCGTTGCTCAAAAGGGCTTTTGAAATTGGACTGTGACATTTCAAAAACTCATTAACTGTTATTGGTTTTTTTGACCATTTCACGATTTGTTCTGCACATTCAAGCCTTCGTCGACCTTTTAGAAGCCTTAATTGATCTTCGCTTAATTCAGTCTCATATGAAGCTGCTGCTTTTGACCAGGCTGCGCTATGAAGTTTTTCTGTGTCTAGCAAGACCCCATCAAGATCGAATAAACAAGCTTTTGGAAGGTCCATTGTTATTGATTTCAAAGGGTTTATTTAAATAAGGGTGTCAGGTTGCTTTGAAGTGGCTTGAATGAAATTCATAGCGGTTGTCCTTTTCTATGTCTCCCGACCCTTCCACAACCATCGAGTCGGTTTTGCAAGAGCAACGTGTCTTCACGCCCTCTAAAGACTTTTCCGAGAAATCCACGGTTTGCAACTTGGAGGAATATAAGAATTTGGTCAAGGCCGCCCAGGCTGACCCAGATTCTTTTTGGAGCGAAGCTGCTCAAAAGGAGCTTAATTGGTTTGAACCTTTTCAGCAGGTACTTGATTGGAGCAACCCACCTTTTGCTCGATGGTTTGTTGGGGGCAAGACAAATGTTTCTTACAACTGCTTAGATCGTCATCTTCAAACTTCCAAGGCTGATAAGGAAGCCCTTATTTGGGAAGGTGAGCCTGGAGACGTTAGAAGATTCACTTATCGCCAGCTTCATCAAGAAGTTTGCAAAGCAGCTAATGCCCTTAAATCACTTGGGGTATCAAAGGGTGATTTAGTAGCCCTTTACATGCCTATGATCCCAGAAGCTGCCATAGCAATGCTTGCTTGCGCTCGAATAGGTGCTCCCCATTCAGTTGTATTTGGCGGATTTTCATCAGAAGCTTTACGTGATCGTCTAATTGATGGAGAGGTAAAGGCTGTAATTACAGCAGATGGAGGTTTTCGTAAAGATCTGCCAATACCACTTAAACCAGCTGTTGATTCTGCATTAGAGGGTGGAGCCTGTCCCACCGTGAAGTCTGTCTTAGTTGTTAAAAGGACTAATGCCTCGGTATCAATGCACGCGGGCCGTGATCACTGGTGGCACGAAATTGTGCCAGATCAGTCTAATGATTGTTTAGCTGAATCGATGGACAGCGAGGATCGTCTTTTTGTTTTATACACCTCTGGCTCTACAGGTAAACCTAAAGGAGTTGTTCACACCACTGCTGGGTATAACCTGTGGGCTCATTTAACATTTAAATGGATCTTTGACATTAGGGATGATGATATTTACTGGTGTACTGCTGATGTTGGATGGATTACAGGTCATAGCTACATTGTCTATGGCCCATTATCGAATGGGGCAACAACAGTTATGTATGAAGGAGCTCCAAGACCTTCTAATCCTGGTGCATTTTGGGAATTGATTCAGAAACATAAAATATCTATTTTTTATACAGCCCCAACTGCAATTAGGGCCTTTATGAAAAGTGGTAGAGATGTCCCAGATCAATATGATTTGAGTAGCCTTAGATTGCTTGGAACGGTTGGAGAACCTATTAACCCAGAAGCTTGGATGTGGTATCGAGAAATAATTGGTTCAAACAATTGTCCAATTGTTGATACATGGTGGCAAACAGAGACCGGTGGTGTGATGATTAGCCCCCTTCCTGGGGCAACACCCACCAAACCAGGATCGGCTACTTTTCCATTGCCTGGGATAGAGGCTGATGTTGTTGATTCAAATGGTTCCTCCGTAAAGCCTGGCGAAGGTGGTTATTTGGTTGTTAGGCGTCCATGGCCAGGAATGATGAGAACTGTTCACGGAAATCCTAAGAGGTTTAAGGAAAGTTATTGGGAGTTTTTACGGCCTTCTGATAATAGTTACATATACTTTGCTGGGGATGGAGCACGAAGAGATGAAGATGGGTATTTTTGGGTTATGGGTAGAGTCGATGATGTAATTAACGTCTCAGGACATCGTCTTGGGACAATGGAAATTGAGTCAGCATTAGTCAGTCATCCAGCAATTTCTGAAGCAGCTGTAGTAGGACGTCCTGATGAACTTAAGGGCGAAGGAATTGTGGCTTTTGTCACGCTTAAAAGTGGATTGGAGTTTGATGATAATTTAGGGAAGGAATTAAGGAGACATGTTTCTAACGAAATTGGACCGATTGCTAGACCTGATGAGATCAAAGCAAGTGATGCCCTTCCTAAAACTAGGAGCGGAAAGATTATGCGTAGGATTCTTCGATCTTTAGCAGCAGGAGAGGATGTAAGTGGCGACACTAGTACTTTGGAAGATCGCTCAGTATTGGATAAGTTGAGGTCCTAGTTTGCTAACCCTCAATTTCTTTAGACCATCTTAGGATTAATTTTGCCAGTTTTCTAATTGATAAGACTTTAATCTCATCATCAGCCCATTCACCTAGAAACTTCTCTCTTACTCCAGCACTTGCTGGAGTAAGATGGTCACCGATTAATTGAATGATCCTCGAATTGTCATCTCGTCTTGATCTTAGACAACTTATTAGCTCATTGTGTTGATCTAAGGTATCACCTTTGAAACTTATAAGCAGGTTGTTGTTTTGACAGTATTTTTCTGCAATTGTTTTTAGTGTTTGTTTTGGACTCGGGCTGAACTGACTCGTGATTCTTAGTTTCGGTGCTATCTTTGTGATTATTGGTATAGAGTCTTCTATGCCAAAATTGTTAAAAGAAACAGAAATTAAACCATTACAGTTTCTGCCATTATCAGGTGATAATAGATGTAGCTTGCTCCCAAGACTATGACCTAGCCTTAGTACATCAAGTTCTTTCCTATTCCTTTCTATTAGAAGAGTTCTGCATTTTCTAAAATTTTTCCATGCTTCATTTGCTAAAGATTGATGGTCTAGGGATGGAATATATGCCCAAGCGTGAATAGCAACATTATTTTGAATGAGGTTATCGAATAACCTTCTATAGGTAATATGTGGACTTGCGGAAATATAGCTACCTCCAATTACTTCAATTAGAAGTTCAGGCTTGGGGGGCCAGAAAAGCCAAACCCCATGATTACTTCGCCAGCGTGACATTAATATTTAGATTTTATTTGCTATGGAATTTAGCAGATAAAGACTGGTTTTAATATTTAAATAGTTTTAAAGGATAAAGTGATTTTCATTAATGGAATAGTTAGGTTGTCAATATCTATGATCCTTTCCAATTTAGGTGATTAAATCAGTGCTGATTTGTTACTAGTATGATATAATAAGTAAAATAAGAGTAGGAAGTCATGGATAAAGAGAAGCAACAGCAAGTTAAGATGCAGGAATGGGTAGTGCGATTTGATGGGAAAATTAAGCATACAGAGAAATTAGTATCTTTAAAATCTAATCAAAATGATAATAAAAATAAGGAATTTAACAAGTAAAACTAGCTGATTCTCTAATTCTTTTAAGTAGTAAATAAAGTATGTAGGGTATGTTAGACTAATTTTATTTAACTATTCATTAGATCGATTATCATCATCGGCTAAATTCTCTTGTTGAGTTTTGTGTTTTTCTTCGATATCATTATCATTACTCATTAGATCTGATTTAACGCTTGACTCTTCTTCTTTTTGGCTCTCTACTATCTGAATCGGTTCTTGATCTGATTTAGCTTCATCAGCTTGAAATGTATCGAAGCTCAAAAGCCTCTTTGGTATTTCTAATCCATCCTCACAATATCGACACTTTTCGCTATTTAAGCGGAATAGATTCAATGTGATAGTGTTTGAACATTCTTCACATTTTCTCGTTTGTGGTGGAGTTAATTCCATAAGATGAGTGCTTTGATTTTTGCTTAAGTATATACTGATAAATCTTATTTATTTGGATGAATTCTAAAGATTAGATTAGACCTAATAATTAGATTAGACCTAATAAATTTAAAAACCTCGATTAAATTGTATTCTGAGGATAGTTTAAATTAGTTGTTATGAGATCTCTTCCTATTATAATTTTCGAGGGTGTATTTTTTAACAGCTAAACTAGCTTTTCGCCTCTTTCTAGCGCTTGAGAGATTTTACCAGCTATCATGGGATATCGAAGAGAGAACTTATGAAGTTCCACCCTTTCTTGAAAACTTACCTCTTCTCCTTCTGAAATGCGACTAATGATCAACTCTAACTTTCTGCGAGTGACTGTTGACAACATAGGATCTTTTTCTTTTCTTATAAATAACTACCATTAAAGTTAAGTACCAACTATTTCATAAATTGACATAACCTGATAGTACAAATGTACGCAAATCTCTTCTGTGAAATCAGCTTCTTTTCTAAAGCATCCAACTTCTTAGTGTCATTTTGGAGTTTCGACTAAACAGTTGATCCGGTTATTTCTATTTTGATGAAACTAGAGCTATCATTTGATTCTGATATCTTTATCTAGAGAAGGATTACGACCTTTTCTTAAACTAAATCCATGATTAATCGCATAAGTAACGTAATTCATAATCAATTTACTTTACATAGGAATTTTCTTATTAAAATTGACCCTAATGTAATCTTAATTATTTTTATAAGTCTTTTTTATTTTTTAGGATATGGTGCTGACAATTCACAAAGTCTAATTGCTCACGATGAAGCTATTTACGGAGGAAGGGCTCGGTTGATCCTAGATTCTAATAACTGGTTTACACCCTTTGAAGCACCACACCACAAGACAATTGGAAGTTATTGGTTGATAGCCTTTAGTATGAAGTTTTTAGGAATTAGTGAACTTTCAGCACGATTACCTAGTGCTATTTTCTCGATTTTTTCTTGCATCACAACTTACTTTTTAGCCAAGAAATTTATGAGTTCATGGGCCTCTATACTTTCCTCGCTATTTCTAATGTCTTCTCCACTTTGGATTCAGTATAGTCGCTACGCAAGTCCTGATATTCCTTATATTTTTTTTATTTTATTTAGCATCTTTTGTGTTATTGATTTTGATGAAAAATGTTCTAAATCTTCTTCCAAAGTCTCTGCAACTTTATTCCTTTCAGGTATTTCTATTGGATTAGCCTTTTTCCTACGGAGCTTTATGATTCTTTTGCCATTAGCAGCATCCTTACCAATCTATATTTATGTTTTCACCCGGAGTAATAAAGCTCATCATATTACTTTTATTTTCGGCCTTATTATTGGCCTACTTCCTACTTTTATTTCCCTATCCTTTGCCCTAAGTCAATATGGATTAGCTTCATTTTATTCATTGTTCGGATTTGCAACAGACAAAGTAGTTGGCGGATCATTCATTAAAAGCTTATTCTTCTACCCAACAAATATCTTTCTTCTATCTTTTCCAGCTGGTTTAATAGCTCTTTACAGCTTGAAGCACTTTTATAAAGGTTTGACCAAGCTAGAATTATATACTTTGTATATCTTCCCTTTAATACTTGTTATCTTGCTTCTATTCATGTCTTCCAGGCATGCACATTATACTTTAATTCTATATCCTTCTATTTCTATACTATCTGCGTTGACTATTGATAACTTACTCTTTAAAACAAAAATTACTCAGTCTTACTTCCCCTTCTATCTCAGTATAATTATATTTTTAGCCTCAATTTGTCTGTCTACTTTTTACTTAATTAGCAAACTTTATGTCGGTCTACCAATTCTAAATTCACTCCAACCCATTTTCTTGAGGTTGCTTCCTTTAGCATTAATATATTTTATATTCTCTATTTCTCTCATTTTTAACCCTATTGGAAAAAAGAATTTCTTTGTTCTGTTATTGCTTTTATCAATTTCCCAATACCTCACACTTAGTGACCTATATATATCTGGACTTATGGGTAACCCTAATAGTGAAATAAAGTACTTTGTTGATTCTGCTTCGACCAAAGAAATTCTTAGTAACAATTTAGTATACTTGGTAGATATTAACGGAAAGTCTAAAACCCTTTTTCAGTTTTATATACCAAGATTTCAGCATCATAAACAGTCTATTTCTTCTTTGCCCAATCAATCATATATTATTATTGATCAAGATCAATTTCACAACGCTCAAAAGGATGATTCTTTTCAAATTACGGCAATCTCAGATTACAAACAATGGATGTTAGCGAAAATAAATTTCGAATAACTTCCCATCGCATACCCTCGATTTTTAATAGTGCTTGTTATTTACTGATAACCTCCATTACAGAAATTTGTTGCCAGTGCCCTTATCTCTCTTTCATTTAAACCCTGATTGCCCTTAGTTGATTTGACAATTCTCTTTGAGTCATAAATGCATGTATTATGTAATTTTGCCCTATTTATTATTGGATATAGATACACAAGTGCAATAATTAGTATTCCAAGCTTACCTATATCTCTTTTATGAGTTGACAGAAATATATTTGCTCTTTTTCTGCTTTTCAAAAACGATCGCAACCACCTATCTGGCAAGCCTATCTGGACAAACAGTAGCTCTACCCACCAGGGCAATGGTTTTTTTTGAGGATTTTTATCATTAGTCATATTAGAGTCTAGATTTCAGGCATTTTTATGCTTGAGTTAACCTCTTACACTTACTAATATTTTATACTAAGGATCGACTTGTCAAGAAATCTTTTATCTAACGCAAAAATCACAAATTTTTAACCTGGAGCATTTCAATTGTCCCACGTGCTCATTTTAACTACTTGTAGTGTTGATTTGGATTTTATTATTTGTTATTATCACAATTGTTTTTATTGCTTGTAGTGACCTTTATTACTAGATTAGATAAAATCTAGCTTCTCACTTGAAATTCTCATGCCACGAAAACGCAGAAAATTAAACAAAGAACTGGAAAATCAAATTGCTGTTTCAACTAAAAAAGTTGAATTAGTCATTGCTAAAATCAATGACATAGCCGATGATGATATACAACTTGAATATCGCGCAGCTTTCGACCCTGCGAAGAACACTCTTCTATTATTGACCAGTCTTTATACGACTGAAGGATTTACTGAACAAACCCAATCTTTAATGTCTAAATTTACTGAACTCATTCATAACTTCGAAAACGAATATGAAATCTAGTATTGTTTCCCACCAGTCAGAATCTTTACTCTCAAAATTAAATATCTTACCCTTACAGGCACTTATTCTATTTGAAATCCTTTCTATCCTTCAACTTTCTTATCCATCTCCATTATTTTCACACCCTAGGGAGGATACCCACAACAAATGTATTGCAACTCAGGATTACTACAACTGTGTCAGACTTCACTCTCATATCAAGCCTCCACGATCATATGGGTTCTCAAGAAATTACTGGCTTGAGTTTGGAACTATTATGATTAATTGGACAGCTTGGGTCCATAATTCTGGAAGTTACATAGCGCCTGCGATTAACAGTCAAGGGAAAAATATCTATATAGCCATTAATTGTACTAAGGAAGTTATTAATACAACCGGTGAAGCCCTCGATTGGAAGGGTTGGCTTTCACCAAGCTTACCTTTTGAAGAAGAATTAATCTCTGATTTTTGTACAGACTCTAGGACTTATATTCAATAAATCTTCTTCACTTATTATGGCACTAGGATTCTAATATTTGTGAATCTTTCATGGTGATTCATCTAGATTGCTTGAATTTGATGACTTTTAATTTTATTGGCTTGGGTTTAGGAATCATAGGCAATTCTTGAGGCTTATAGGATGCATTCATCTCGATTCGGCAGCTTGATTCCTTTTGGCATTGATAATCTGAAATATGATCAGCATGCGCAAGAGCCTCGGATGCGACTACAAGAGCAAAAATGGATAGGGTTATAGAGTTAGAAAGCATATCCTGAAGATAAGATCTCTAGAAAGGACTATTCAACTGCCTATTATTAAAATATTCTTAAAACATTGTATCGAGAGATATCTTTGGGATCAATTTTCTTCCTCCCTTAATATAATCCCAACATCTTTTAGTAGTCTCTGTAATGAAACTTTCCGAATTAAAGGATGTAGATGAAGCCATGAACGCAGTTAAAGAAGAGTTATCTAATGATTTGGCTGAATCATTTATCTTAGAAAAAGTTCAATCAGATTACACTACTAACCCTCTGCGCTTAGAATAGGTCCCCTGATTGTACTTAATACTTTAATCCTCTATCTAAATTCTCTTTAGATTTTTTTTGATCATTTCTTCTAATTCAATTGTTGAAACCTTAGTATTTATAAATACTTCCTGAATGCTAGATCCCTTCTTAGCAAGCACTTTGAATCCGCTAATTGTTTTAGTGGTGACTTTAAGCTGTAACCTATCGCTTCTGCCTTTTGTTCTTCTGATCACTCCAGGTGTTATTGTCTTTATCTTATCTTCTAAGCTTAGTTTTTTTAAAAAATTTACTAACCCTTCTACGTAAGTGCTATGTGTTAGTACCAAGCGTCCCATCTTCCTAGTCCCACTTCTTTTAGGTACATTTATAATCCTATTTCCTTATTAAGGGAATCTTTTCCCTTCCGCATTTCGACGACATTTTGGAGAATCTTGTTTTTTTATAGATAGTTTCTCTTTGCCTTTTATTTTTAAAGTGCCAACTCTTTTCTAGCACCTCTCTAAAGGTGCCATTGTTAGTCCTTGGCTTGCAAGTTGTTGATGGTACAACTCAGCTTGTTCTAGAGGACCGCTCCACACCTCTGCAGATCCCTCTCTGTCTACTTTTGTCGCAAGCTCCCAGGCCCGTTCTTCTGTCATATGTGGAATTATTCTTCTAAGGCATTTTGCTACATGCTCAAAAGTGTTCACGTCATCATCAAGAACTATCACGCGAGCTTCTGGGTATTTTTGGGCCTCTTTCGACCGATCTAGCAAAGTTCCAGTGGTTGGATTAGCAAAACTCATACCTTAGGAGTGTAGTCACGTGTATCCTTGAACTACCCTATAGCTACCCATTTGAATTTGTAATTATGTTGTTCACATTTGCATGGGCGGCTTTGGCTGCTGTATTTACCCTCTCTATCGCAATGGTAGTTTGGGGCAGGAACGGGGATGGCTCAATCGATTTTTAGTTTGTAGTGTTCAACTTTTCTCCTGCTCTTGTTAATATTTTGTTGAGTGTTACGGCATTATCATTGCTTGTATTTGTTACTGTTTCGATAATATACTTATCTTTTATAGACTCTAGAGACAAGCGTAGACGGACCAAATGAAATCTCACTAATAAGAAAAGAACTTATTTGTTATTTAATTATGCGTCTAGGTTGCTTTTAATTGCTTGTCTTGGCTTTGGATCGCTCTTGTTCTATGGTTTCCTTTAATAGCTCTTGGGCCTGTGATAATTTCTCAAGTGCTGATTTGTAATTGCTGATATCTCTTTCTACTCTGTTAATAGAGAAACCAAAGGCTTCACAATTCCTTATGAGAATTTGCCCAGTTTCGTCGACTAGTTTGTTTGTCTCTTCCTCTATTTTTAATCCTTTTATGATTGTTAAAAGACCAACTGTCAGAAGCCTTGAATAATGCTGATCACCTGAGGTGATGAATTGAACATCTTTCTTAAGGAACTCAGGAGCATTTTGCCCTTCTTCCTTTATCCATGATTGAAAATCCTCCGTTGAGAAATGTTTTACAGATTCAAGAGATTTTGTAGCCTTTGATCGAAGATCAGCGGCATCAAAGCCGGTACTCTTACAAAGTGCTTCGAAAAGTATTCCTAAGTGCTCAAAAGGCTTATATCCATCTGTAAAGGCATCAAAGACTGTTGTATACCCAACAGCAAAAAAAGAGTCTGATCTGAAGGATCTCTGATGGCTTAGAAGGTGAAGCTCTACAAGGAGTTCGTCTGTAATACGCCTGTATAAAGGTGGAATGACGTAGGGGAAAGCTTTATGGAATGCTTTCTTGCTGTCTGAAATGGTCTTCTTATTATTCAATTGCTCAATAGAACTAATTCTTAATTGACCATAGCTCCGGGCTAGCCCCGTTAAGATCGTGTAAACCGATCACATTAAATATGATCCCCATAGTCATTGAAGAATCAGGTCGCGGCGAAAGAGCCTTTGATATCTATTCTCGACTACTCAGGGAAAGAATAATATTTCTAGGGGAACCAGTTACCAGCGACTCTGCAAATCGCATAGTTGCGCAGCTTTTGTTTTTAGAGGCTGAAGATCCAGAAAAAGACATCTATTTATATATCAATTCACCAGGTGGTTCGGTTTACGACGGTCTAGGCATTTTTGACACAATGCAACATGTAAAACCAGATGTACACACAGTTTGTGTTGGACTGGCTGCAAGTATGGGAGCCTTTCTTCTATGCGCTGGTACCAAGGGGAAGAGAAGTAGCCTGGCCCACTCGAGGATCATGATTCACCAGCCTTTGGGTGGAGCAAGAGGCCAAGCTAGCGATATTAGAATTCAAGCTGACGAAATCCTTTACTTAAAAGCTCGACTAAATAATGAATTGTCCAGCAGAACAGGCCAGCCTTTAGAGAGGATTGAAGAAGACACAGATCGTGATTTCTTTATGTCTCCTGAGGAGGCAGTTCGATATGGACTTATAGACTTAGTCTTAAATAAGAGGCCTGTGAATCCAGTAGCAAGATAGAAGATTTCTCTTGAATTTTTGGGACTTTTAAATTATAAATCTAATGAATAAAATTGACTCAATCATTTAGTAAGGGTATCGTTCTTTCTTTTGTAGGTATAGATGTATATTTTGATAGTACTTCTGTAAATTCATCACCATCAATTGTTTCTTTTTCAATTAATATTTCGACTAGATTATCCATAGCTTCTCTATTCTTTTCCACTAATTCTCTTGTTTCCTCATAACAATTTTTAACCATATCTCTTACTTTTTCATCAATTTGTCTTGATATTGCATCGGAAATGTCATTTCTAGTCATCAAATCTCTACCAAGAAATACTTCTTGACTGTCTCCCTCAAGAGAGACAGGACCCAGATCACTCATCCCAAATTTTGTAACCATTTGACGTGCCATTGAGGCAACTTGTTGAATATCCCCTCCAGCTCCAGTCGTTACTTCTTCACGCCCGAAAATGACATCTTCAGCGGCTCTTCCTCCTAAAGCACCCATAATTCTGGCTTTTAGTTGTGCCCTGCTGACTAACATTTGATCATCGTCGGGAGAAAACCAGGTAAGCCCTTTTGCTTGACCTCTAGGAATAACAGTTACCTTTTGAACTGGATCATGGTCTTTAACTAGTGTCCCAATTAATGCATGTCCAACTTCATGATATGCGATTAATCTTTTACTCCTACCATCAGTAAGAGGTTGTCCTTCCATACCAGCTATTATTCGATCCACTGCAGCATCTATTTCACTTAGTGTAATTGACTCTTTTCGTCTTCGGGCAGTAAGAATAGCTGCTTCATTTAGAAGGTTAGCTAAATCTGCTCCAGTAAAGCCTGGGGTCCTCCTAGCTATATTTTCTAGAGACAGATTATTGGATAGTTTTTTATTTTTTGAATGTACTTTTAATATCGAAAGCCTACCTTTGATATCAGGAGCATCCACCATTACCTGCCTATCAAATCGTCCTGGTCGCATTAATGCTGAATCAAGAACATCAGGTCTATTTGTTGCAGCAATGATGATAATGCCACTATTGCCTTCAAATCCATCCATTTCAGTTAAGAGTTGATTTAGTGTTTGCTCTCTTTCGTCATTTCCACCACCAATTCCTGCTCCCCTTTGGCGACCTACAGCATCAATTTCATCTATAAATATTAAACAAGGACTGGTTTCTTTGGCTCTTTTGAATAAGTCTCGTACTCGACTTGCTCCTACTCCTACAAACATCTCTACAAACTCAGACCCTGATAGAGAGAAGAATGGAACCCCTGCTTCTCCTGCTATCGCCTTTGCTAGCAGTGTTTTTCCTGTTCCAGGAGGCCCAACAAGAAGCACTCCTTTAGGGATTTGTGCTCCAACAGAAGTGAATCTTTCAGGAGTTTTCAGGAAGGTAACCACTTCTTGAAGGTCTTGTTTTGCCTCCGCTACTCCTGCAACATCATCAAATTTGACACCAGTTTCAGCCTCCATGGCAAACCTTGCTTTGGTTTTTCCAAATTGCATTGCCTGTCCTGGCCCCCCAGGCATTGAATTTGATCTTCTAGCAAGAAGGACTAACCCACCAATAAGAAGTAAAGGAAACAAAAGATTCCCTAGTATCCCTAGTCCAGGGGATGTTGTTTTTGGTGGATGGATATCAAAGCTGATACCTTCGTCTTTTAATTTGTTTACTAATTCAGGTGCTAGTCCAGGTAGATCCACCCTTATCTTCTGAACCCGATTATCCAAATCAGGATCTACAGCTTCAACAACAGCATTTCTTCCTCCGTCGTATATGTCTACAGAAGTCACCCTCCCTGCATTTATGTAGTCAAGAAATCTGCCATAACTCATCCTGGAAACAGCAGTGTTTACTGGCTGAACTATTGTTCCGTCTGAGCTGGGCTTCCCACTAAGGCCAGGACTATTAAATACCTGCCAAGAAAGGATTATTACCATCCCTACAGGAAGGAGCCACAGAGCTATAAGACGCCACCTCTGATTCATCTGAGCATTGAAACTTGTGAGATTGTAAAGGGATTTATGCCTCAACTGCTAGCTTCCAGCTGAAATATTGGATGATATGCTCTTCTATTTCTTATTAAATGTCTAATTAAAGCTTGGAATCGATAAATTTGCCTTATGTATTTATTCTAGATTTTGTCTATTACGAACCTATACCTTTTATTCGTTTTAATCAAATTAAAATATTATTATTGATTCCAAATAGAATTTTTCTTAAAGACTTCTTAAAGCAATTATAGGATCTAGCTTTGCAGCTCGTTTTGCAGGTAATACTCCAAAAATCAAACCTATGGAACCAGACAAAGTAACTGTTGTAATTATTGTACTGATCTGAACCGTTGCAGGCAAAGGAGTAATCAAAGAGACTAATGTGACTGTACCTATTCCTAAGGTTGTACCTATAATCCCTCCTGCACTAGCAAGGATAAGAGATTCAATAAGAAATTGTGTAAGAACATCTGCAGACCTAGCACCAAGTGCTTTTCTTAGGCCTATTTCTTCAGTTCGCTCACTTACTGAAACTAGCATGATATTCATAATCCCTATACCCCCTACAAGAAGAGAAACTCCACCAATCGCAGCCAGCATCAGTGTTAATCCACCTGTAATAGTACTTACAATTTGAAGAGCATCCTTTTGTGACCTGACAGCAAAATCATCATCTCTGATTATCTTATGTCTTTGTCTAAGTAAATTGGTTATTTGGAATTTAGCTGCCCCAGTACTCTTCTCGCTTGTTGCCTCTATACTTATAAAACTGAGACTTATTCCGTAAGTAGGATCTCTTCCTGTTAAGCGACTTACCATGGTTGAAAGCGGTATGTAAGAGTTTTCGTCTTGATTATTTCCAAAGACAGCGCCTTTGGGTGCCATGATTCCAATTACTTTAAAAGACTGGTCCTTAATTCGAAGAGGCTTGCCTATAGGATCTGTATATGGGAATAACTTATTTTTTAAATCTGGTCCAATTACAACAACATTCTTTGCTGATTTCAGATCTTGTTCGTTGATAAAACGTCCTTTAGAAATATCAAAACTTCTTACTGGTAAAAAATCAGGTGTAATTCCAGATACGGAACTGGTAGAACTTCTTGAACCACTTTGTACAACTTCATTTGATGTTATTTGTGGTGCCACTCGCTTTACAGCTGGTACTTGCTCTGCAATCGCATCGGAGTCTTCTATTACTAAGTTTCTTGGAAATGCAACTCCTCTCCGGCGAGTATCATTATTCCCTGGTACTACAAATAGAACGTTAGCTCCAAGGTTACTTAATTGATTTTTCGCAAGATTTTGAGCACCTTTTCCAACTCCAACAAGTGTTATTACAGAGGAATTTCCTATAACTATTCCTAACATAGTTAGCATAGTTCTAAGTTTATTTGCCTTAAGAGTAATTAAAGCCATTCTCACCGTTTCGGCGAGAGATAGTTTTCTAGACATATCCAACTTTTATTATATCAGTTGAACCACTAACATTAGTCAGAGTTCCTGCAGTTTCTACAACTAAATCACCTTTTTTCAGTATTTTCATATCTTGTGCAGTCTGATTTGCGAGCATGAATGTTTTACTAGTTGTTTCTTGATTTTTGATTAAAAGTGGTACTACTCCCCATGCAAGTTGTAATCTTCTGGCGACAGATTCTTCATTTGTAATAGCCAAGATAGGTGTAGAAGGCCTGAACTTACTAACATTGTGTGCTGTAGCTCCACTTTTAGTTAAAGGAATTATGGCAGCAGCATTTAATTGTCTTGCAATGCTGCTAACAGCTGCACTTATTGCATTAGGGATAGTACTCGGTAGATTATTTTCTATATGCCTTTGCGGATAATCTTTTTCGATCCTTTTCGCAATTGTTGCCATTGTTTTTACTGCCTCAACTGGATAATCTCCAACAGCTGTTTCGTTAGAGAGCATCACTGCATCGGTTCCGTCGAGAATTGCATTAGCTACGTCACTGACTTCTGCTCTTGTAGGTCTTGGGCAAGAGGCCATTGAATCAAGCATCTGTGTTGCTGTGATTATTGGAATTCCTAAGCTATTGGCTTTCCTTATTAGATCTTTTTGCAATAAAGGTACTTCTTCTGCTGGCATTTCGACTCCTAAATCACCTCTTGCAACCATTACCCCATCACATAATGGAATTATTAACTCGATTTGATCTATTGCTTCAAATTTTTCTATCTTTGCAATTACTGGTGTGTTTTGACCTTTATCTTGAATAAGTTGTTTTATTTCGTGTATATCGTCTGGATTCCTTACAAAGCTTAAAGCAATCCAATCAACATCATTCTCGAGACCAAATTCAAGATCTTTTTTGTCTTTGTCAGTCAGAGCCTTTACAGATAATTCTACGTCAGGAAAGTTAACTCCTTTATTATTTGAAAGCACTCCACCCACTGTTACTAAACAATTTAGTGTTTTATTATCAAGGTCTATATTCTCAACTGTCATTTCTACACGCCCATCGTCAAGAAGTATCCTGCTTCCAGAATTGATTTCAGTTGCCAACTTGTCATAAGTTACGGTTGCAATATTTTTGTCGCAGATGACTTCTCTTGAGGTAAGTGAAAATTTGTCTCCACGTTTCAGCGTAATTGGCCCTTCTTTGAATCTACCTAACCTAATTTTGGGACCTTGTAGATCCTGAAGAATACCGATATGAACCCCTAGTTCTTTTGAAACTGATCGAATAGTTTCTATTCTCTTTGCATGCTCTCTGTGGTCGCCATGGGAGAAATTAAGCCTAAATGTGGTTGCTCCTGCTTTGACAAGGTCTTTAATACGCTGAGGACTTTCTGTCGCTGGTCCAATGGTCGCGACAATCTTAGTCCTTCTTGTTAGATCAATTTCAGTCATTAAACGACCATTCCCATTCCGAAAAATACCACCTAGCTGTCACTACTAAAACCTCAACTAATTTCTAAAGACTTATCATGGACCTAAATGAATACCAAGTCAAAGCTCGTGAGACTGCCTTTTATCCGAACGTAGGCAGAAATCCCATATACCCAACTCTTGGGCTTTCAGGAGAGGCAGGAGAGGTGGCTGACAAGGTAAAGAAAGTCTTGCGGGACAAAAACGGCTCTTTCGATCTTCTGTCTAAGGAAAGCATAAAGCTGGAATTAGGAGATGTGCTTTGGTATGTAGCCCAATTGAGTTCTGAACTCGGTTTTGAATTGGAAGAAATCGCGTCTGCGAATTTAGAAAAGTTACTTAGTAGATCTTTAAGGGGCAAGATTTCTGGAGATGGAGATAACCGCTAAAACTATTTCCTTATAAAATTAATTTTATTCTATTTTTATTTGTTTCAAATGTAAATTAACTATTTAGCTTCTCAGTAGGGAATAGCTGTAGTAAAGGCGGAATAAGCTGCAGTTCCTATAAGACGTTCCATTAAGTCTAAAACAATAAAAGCAAGTATTGGAGATAGGTCTAGTCCTCCAATTGCTGGAATTATTCCTCGAAATGCGTTTAGATAAGGGTCGGTAATTGAGCTAATGCTGCTGAGGATTGGATTGCTCCAATCTAGATTCGGGAACCAACTTAAAAGAACTCTAATAATCAGAATAAATGAATAGATTTGTAGAGTTTTTGTAAGGACTTGCAAGAAGGTTGCCAGGATTTCCATGATGAGTAGAGCGGAGAGTTAGATGCTTATGCAGCCTTACGGCTTTCATTAGAACTTATATCAGGCAAAACAGAAAATGTTCTATGGAACTTTTCTGAAAGCGTAATCCAATAAGATCTTCCTTCATTTTGGCGTTTCCTCTCTATGAAGTTTTGGGAAAGGAGCTCTTTTATATGATCGTAGGCTCCTGAGCCTCGTAAATCGACGAGATCAGATTGTAAGATCCTTTTTTTTAAAGCAATTGTGGCAAGTGTTCTCAGGGTTCCTAAAGATAGATCTACTGGTAAAAGATTTTGAACAAGCTCACCTAGACCTTTTCGCAGCTGAAGGCTATAGAGACCATTAAATTCTTGTATGTCGAGAGCAGTATCCCTTTGGGCATAGCCTGCCATTAGGGCTAAAAGCGCTTGCTCAACTTTGGATTTTGTTTCTTGAGCAAGTTCTGCCATCTCGCTTAGAGATACAGGCTTCCCTTTGAGGTAAAGAATTGCCTCTAGACGAGCAGGAAGAGATATATCCCTTTCCTGCTCATTTGAGTCAATCTGAGAAAGCTTGGCCATCTGGCCGAAAAGTTTAGATAAATCAAAATACCGTGATGTTCAACTATGTGCACCTAGGAAAAGCTTGTAAGCAGGATTATCGGTTTCATTCCAACTCTTATAGCCAAGTTCCTTTAAGAAATCCTTCCAATTTTGCAACTCCAAGCTTGGGACAAGTACACCTACCACTATTCGTCCAACATCCGCCCCATGGTTTCTGTAATGGAAGATGCTAATGCTCCATTCAGGTCTCATTGTGTTTACAAATCTCATTAGAGCTCCTGGTCTTTCTGGAAACTCAAATCGATAGAGAAGTTCTTGATGTCTGTGAACATCTTGAACAGAAATGGGTAGTCTCCCTCCAACCATGTGCCTGAGATGTACTTTTGACAATTCGTCAGAACTCAAGTCAAGAGAGCTGATGCCAGCTTCTTCGAACTTTTTCGCCAAATTTCGCCTGTCGCTTAATCCGTTCACCTCAACTCCCATAAAGATCTGTGCTTCTTTTGTTTCAGCCATTCGATAACTAAATTCAGTAAGACTTCTATTCCCTAGCACTTCACAAAGTCTTTTAAGACTGCCTGCTTTTTCTGGAATTTCGATTGCAAACATAGCTTCTTTATCTTCTCCAAGTTGGGCTCTTTCGGCGACAAATCTTAGTCTGTCGAAATTCATATTTGCCCCACAAGAAACTGCTACTAAATTTTTTCCATCTATTTTCCTTTTTGCTATATCTGATTTGAGTCCAGCTATTGCTAGTGCTCCTGCTGGCTCAAGAATTGATCTTGTGTCTTCGAAAACATCCTTTATGGCAGCACAAATTTCATCAGTGCTAACTGTAACCATTGAGTCCACATATTTTTGAGCTAGAGCAAAGGTGTTTTTGCCTACTTCTCTAACAGCTACCCCATCGGCAAAAAGCCCAACATCGTTAAGAGTTACTCGTTGACCAGATTTAAGTGAATCCGTCATAGCACAAGCATCTTCAGGCTCAACGCCAATTATTTCTATTTGAGGCCAAAGGCTTTTCACATAAGCTGCAATGCCACTAATTAATCCACCTCCACCTACAGCGACATATATTGCATTTGGCAGTTGTTCGCATTGACGTAGAATTTCAACGGCGATTGTTCCTTGCCCTGCAATTACTTCTGGATCATCAAAAGGATGAATGAAAGTTAGGCCTTCTTTTTGACTGATTCGAAGTGCTTCCTTATAAGATTCATCATAAGTTTCTCCATGTAAAACCACCTCCGCATCTAATGCGTGAACTGCTTTAACCTTTGTCTCAGGTGTTGTAATAGGCATCACAATTACAGCCTTGCATTTCAGGTGAGCTGCGCTTAACGCAACGCCTTGGGCATGATTCCCAGCGCTTGAAGCAATTACCCCTCGAGACAGTTCCTCCTCATTTAAAAGAGACATCCGGTTGTAGGCGCCCCTCAGCTTGAAAGAAAAAACTGGCTGCAAGTCCTCCCGTTTTAGCCAAACGTGATTTTTGTATCTTTTACTTAAGTTTTTGGCGAGATCTAATGGCGTTTCGACGGCTATGTCATAAACGCGAGCTCTCAGGATTTTTTGTAAATAGTCGGTCATTAGGGCATTCTGACGTTCTCAGATGAAATAGTTTTTCAACATTGCAGTAGTTATTAGTCAATATTCGCCCCTAACTGTGGGGGGAAACCCGTAGATTGAGTTAGTTGGCTGTGGAAGGGAATGCTTTTAAGCGATTTAACGCATCCGAATCAGCTCCATGGTTTGACTATTGCTGAGCTCGAGGATGTTGCTTGTCAGATTAGAGAACGTCATCTTCAAGTTGTTTCTACTAGTGGTGGGCATCTAGGACCAGGACTTGGAGTGGTTGAGCTGACCATTGCCTTGTATCAAACCCTAGATCTTGATGTTGATCGAGTGGTGTGGGATGTTGGTCATCAAGCTTATCCGCATAAACTACTGACTGGTAGATTTGCAGAATTTGACAGTCTTAGACAGCAGAATGGAGTCGCTGGGTATTTAAAGCGTAGTGAAAGCACTTTTGACCATTTTGGTGCTGGACACGCCAGTACATCAATTTCAGCAGCCTTAGGGATGGCTGTTGCTCGTGATAAGAGGAATGAGCAATTTAAGTGTGTTGCTGTTATAGGTGATGGGGCCTTAACAGGAGGAATGGCTTTAGAAGCTATTAATCATGCAGGACATCTACCTAATACACCCTTATTAGTTGTCCTTAATGATAATGATATGTCCATATCTCCACCTGTGGGAGCACTTTCTAGTTATTTGAATCGAATGCGGCTTAGTCCGCCAATGCAATTTATCTCTGATAGTGTTCAAGAAAGTGTAAAAAATCTTCCATTTATGGGAGGGGAATTGCCAGTTGAATTCAAGTCATTAACCGGCAGTATGAGACGTCTAGCAGTGCCAAAAGTAGGCGCTGTTTTTGAAGAACTCGGATTTACTTATATGGGTCCTGTTGATGGACATGATATAACTGAGATGGTACGAACATTTCAAGCAGCCCATAAGGTTGGAGGCCCTGTTTTAGTTCATGTAGTTACAACTAAAGGGAAGGGATATCCATATGCAGAAGCTGATCAAGTTGGATACCACGCTCAGTCTGCATTTGATTTAACAACTGGAAAATCTAAACCGTCAAAATTTCCCAAGCCTCCAAGTTACAGCAAAGTCTTTGGGCAAACATTGATAAAACTTTGTGAGCAGGATAGTCGGGTTGTTGGCATAACTGCTGCAATGGCCACTGGAACAGGCTTAGATCTTTTAGAAAAGGCGTTGCCTAATCAATACATTGATGTAGGTATTGCGGAACAACATGCAGTCACTCTTGCCGCAGGGATGAGTTGTGAAGGAATGAAACCCGTTTGCGCTATCTACAGTACATTTTTACAACGTGCCTACGATCAATTAATACATGATGTAGGCATTCAGAATCTTCCAGTTACGTTTGTACTCGATCGTGCTGGAATTGTTGGAGCAGATGGACCAACGCATCAAGGTCAATATGACATTAGTTATTTAAGATCTGTTCCTAATTTCACAGTTATGGCTCCTAAAAATGAATCGGAGCTTCAATCAATGCTCGTGACTTGTTTACAACATAATGGACCATGTGCTTTGCGAATACCAAGAGGTTCAGGAGAAGGAGTTCCTTTGATGGAGGAAGGATGGCAGCCTCTTAAGATTGGTAGAGGGGAGGTCCTAGAAGAAGGGGATGATCTGTTAATAGTTGCTTATGGGGCAATGGTTTCAGAAGCTTCAAAGACCGCCAAATTATTGAATCAACTTGGCATTAGATCAACTGTCGTCAATGCAAGATTCCTTAGACCACTAGACGAAGCTCTTATTCACCCACTTGCAAGAAGAATAGGCCGTGTGGTCACAATGGAAGAAGGTACCTTATCTGGTGGTTTCGGCGCCGCGATCGTTGAGTCTTTTTCAGATCAGAATTTATTGGTCCCTACTTACAGAATTGGAATCCCAGACCAATTAGTTCATCACGCTTCACCTCAAGAAAGTAAAAAGGACTTAGGTTTGACTCCAGAGCAGATGGCATCAAGAATAGCTACACATTTTCAGATAGATAAAAATAATTATTCAATTAAAAGCGACAGCTCTAAACAACAAATTAAAGGTTAGATTCTTTTGCCAGTATTAATTGCAGGGGCAGGACCAGCTGGTTCACGCTTGGCGGACTTACTATCTGGCTCTGGGATTGAAGTAACAGTGGTTGAGAGGTTAAAAAATCCAGAAAATAACTCATTTTCAAGTGCTGTCGTTCCTATCAATTCTTTGACGAAACATTGTATACCTCTTTCGGCAGTTTCTTCCTATTGGAAAACATGGTCTATTGTTGATCCTAATCAAGGATCGTACTCATGGTCTAGTAAGAACAAACTTGGTGCCGTACTAGATTTTGCGCTTTTAAGAAAATTAATGTGGTCTCGTTTAGAGGTTAAAGGAATAAATTTGATGATTGGATCGTTTGTTAAAAGAGCTCAGCTTTATGATAAATATGTGGACGTGGAGATTCAGAATGCTGAAGGAGAAGTGATTACTAAAAGAGTAGATTTCTTAATAGACGCAACTGGAAGTTCTCGAGCTATAATAGGCAAATATCAAATATTAGATTTAAAAGCTAATTCTGATTTTTGTATAGGTTCTGGTATTGAATGGATCTTATCTTGTGAAGATAAGATGTATAAACAGTGGGAGAATAGAATTACCTTCTTCTTAGGCTCTTATTGGATTCGGAATGGCTATGGCTGGATTTTTCCGAATGGAATTAATCAACTTAAGATAGGTTTTTGTCGTTTATTATCATCTAATATAAATACCCGATTTGATAGCGAAAATATTGAAGCACTAGAGAGAATTATAGATCAATTTCAGTTGGACACGTCTAAGGTCCTTGATAGGCATGGTGGAATTATTAAAAGTTATTTGAGAAGAAATGAAGGACATATATTTGGCCGAATTATTGGTGTTGGGGACTGCGTAAGTACGGCTAATTTATTAGGGGGTGAAGGGATTCGACACGCATTTACAAGTGCAGAAGTCCTAGCCCCTCTTTTAATAGAAGCAACACTTCTATCTGAGCAAGGTTATTTAGGCAAATTTCGTTCTCTTCATAGATATAAGAGGAAACTAAAAAACCGATTCGGATGGGCTTGGCTCATCTCGAATCGGATTGCAAGAAAGACTTGGTTGGGATTAGATGGAAAAGAAGGAGACAAACGAATATCTTCCCTCATTAAAGGTCTTTCAAATAGGGCTAGCGCTGAGGATATCAGCGCTTTGCTATTTGATTACAAGTTTGCACATTATGGTCTTAGGTTACTTCCTTACCTTTTGAGGTGGAAGTGATTAGAGACCTAACGGAAAGTTGGATCTAGAGAACGCCTCTAGCTGCAAGACCGAGAATTGAACCTATTCCCAGGACATGGCCTAAGGCATTAGCTGCTACTACTGAAGCGTGGCTCATGCCGCCATAAAAATGTGAGTTGGGCAGTTCGAAGCCTTCATTAGGTCTTGCAATATTTGCTCTTGCAATTGCGTAAGCAAGAACATTGCACGCGATCATTACAACAGCACATTTTGGGGACCACTGGAAAGTTACTGGGTCTGCAGCTGCCAACAAGGTCGAAATCATGGACACCGGAAGCGACCTAACTATTTTCCTTTAAAAAGTGCTGATAAGCAAAAAGATGTATTGGCTCTTAAGAGTTTTTTATCTCTTTGTTATGTTCTCCTTTTAGAATTTTCAAAAAACCGAATGCTATTAAGGCATCGCTTAGGGTTAAAAAGGCTTCTGCAGCACCATGGAGAGGGTCAACGTCTGTAAGGTCTTGACCATAAACTTTGAGAGCCACTATGGCAAAGATTATTGTCATAGCAACGAAAAGAAGGGTTAGACGGAAGCCTAATAAGGACAGTCCCGGAATAAATGAGGACTTTTTTGCCCAATGGAGGAAGAATAAGTAGGGCAATAGGGACAGAACAAAAAAAGGACTAGGATCGATTTTTCCTAAATGTTCGAGTATTGAAAAAGAATCAGTCATGTTGGAGCCTCGTTCCGTTCTTTTCTTAGTAGGTTCAAAGCAGCTAGTGCCAATGTGCAATTACCAAAAGTGGTGAGGGCCGCCTGTAAAACCACAAGTCCTTTTAATTCAGGACTGTTATCAAAAATATGCCAAGTAATTGCTGCCATTGCGCTGGCAAGATTCGGCAGCATAGATATTGCGAGCCAAGTTAAGGCAAGGTTTTTAGTTTGCTTGCTCCATAGAGCAACAAAGATGATGGCCAAAGTCCATTCGCAAAGAGTGGCAATGTGGATAAACCAGGTTCCTAGAGAAAGAGCATGCATTCTTTATGCTTTGGCTATTCCTATTTGAAATCATTTTACTAGAGACATCAGATTTGTTGGCAACTATTTCTAGAAATCAAATATATTTACCTATTCAAAACTTTATATGTATTAGAAAATACATTCTAAAAGATTTATCTCTAAAAAATTATTCTTCGTCCATCCTTCGAACTAAATATATGCTCATCGCTTTTATTCCAAGAAATAAATGCCCTTTCAGGTATAGACGTTTCACTATTAAGCAGTATTCTAAGTGCTCCTAGATTGCTTTCTAAGTATAGAAGTTGGTGTGTACCAAGCCATTCTCTACTCTGTATCTTACAGGCTAACCCTTCTGATTTGAAAATTATATTTTCGGGCCTGATCGCTTTAATCATTCCATTTATTTCAGGTAGAAAGTTAATTTGAGGCCTGCCAATAAATCCTGCGGCAAAGATCGTTTTGGGGTTCTTGTACAAGTCTTCAGGAGTTCCTATTTGCTGAAGCTTTCCTTTATTTAACAGAGCAATTCTATCTGCTATTGCCATTGCCTCATATTGATCGTGAGTAACGTATAAAACTGGCTGATCTCTGTCTAGAATCAGACGTTTTAGTTCCGGTCGTAATTCTTCTCTTAACTGAGCATCTAGATTGCTCATGGGCTCGTCAAGCAAGTAGACATCTGGATCTCTAATTAAAGCTCTGGCTAGCGCTACTCTTTGACGTTGACCACCTGAAAGCTCAGACGGTAATCTTTCAGCTAGATGCTCAATCTGCATAATAGATAATATATAAGAAACTTTCTTCACTTGTTCTTTTGCTGATTTCCCTCGAATTTTTAGACCTAATTTTAGATTTGATGAAACTGAAAGATGTGGGAATAAGGCGTAGCTTTGAAAGACCATTCCAATTCGTCTATCTGCTGGTGCAACATTAGTTACTTCTCGATTATTGATAAAGATTTGGCCTGAATCGGTTTGCTCTAAGCCTGCAACTAATCGTAGTGTTGTGCTTTTACCGCACCCACTGGGTCCAAGGATAGCCAGACATTCTCCACTATTTACAGTCAAAGTTAGGTCTTCAACAACCCAATCTCCATTTATAAATTTCCCAATATGTTTTAGATCAACTGTCATCCTTTAACAGCTCCTTGGGTAAGACCTGAGACAATTCCTTTTTGGAAAATTAAAACCAAGAGAATCAAGGGTATAGACCCTAAAACGGTTGCTGCTGCGTAAGCTCCATAAGGAACTGAGTAAACAGAGGACCCAGCAATTCTTGCTATTGCCACAGGTAATGTAAGCTTGTCACTTTGGCTTATCCAGGTTAGAGCAATTGGATACTCATTCCAAGAAAAAATAAAAATAATAAGAGCGGTGCTTGCAGTAGCAGGAGCTATCAAAGGAATCAAGATCCATCTTAGTAATTGAACTAAATTCATTCCTTCGATTTTTGCTGCTTCTTCTATATCTTTAGGTAGATCGTTAAATGCTGATAACAAAAGAAGTATTGCTATTGGTAAGGATAAACCTGCATAAGGAAGGGCAAGAGCAAAGAGATTATTTCCTAAATCGAAATAACGTGCAAGTTCTAATAATGCTAGGAAAAGTAAGACATAAGGGAATAAAGCTGTTGCCAAGAAGATAATCTTGAATAAGCTCTGTGTTTTTGTATTTGATTTCGATAGTGAGTAAGCAGCTGGTATTGCTAATACTAGAGTGATAAAGGTGGAAGAACATCCAACTATTGTGCTGTTAATTAGATACTGCCAGAAAGGAGGATTAGCTGTTAAAAGTTGCGAGTAATTATCTAGTGTCCAATGATTACCTGTAAATGAAAATGGTTCTAAAATTGCTTCTGTGGTGCTAAATGATGTAACGAGTTGCCAGAGAAATGGCAATAAAGACCATATTAGCAATATAAGAATGTAAATATTTAGTCTTTTCATGGAATTAGGAGCTCAGTATTCTTTTTGAATTTGAAATTGTAATCCAGCCAATTAAACAGACTAAAATTAATACTATGAAACTAAAAACAATAATCGTTGCACTATATCCGAAGTCTAGAAATCTCATGGCATTTAGATAGGCATATCCAGCTAGACTTTCTGTGCTTCCTGCTGGGCCACCTCCAGTCATTACTTGAATTAGATCGAATACACCAAAGGCTTGAGCAACCCTAAATAAAAGACTTACAAGAATATAAGGTTCTAAAAGAGGCAATGTAATTCTAAAGAATGCTTGTCGTTTAGTTCCCCCTTCTAATATGAAGGCTTCATATAAGTCATTAGGAATTGTTTGTAGACCTGCCAATAAAATGAGACTAATAAATGGGCTTGTTTTCCACACGTCTGCTAGCACAGTACCTATCCAGCTAAGTCTTGGTTCAGATAATATATTTAAACTGGCGAAACCAAATAGGTTAAGCAACTGATCAATGGGACCATAAGGAGAGTTGAAAATCCATCTCCAACCTAAAGCCATAACAGCAGTTGGTAATGCCCATGGGAGGAAGCTTATTGCTCTTATCACTCCTCTCCCTCGAAGCTTTTGATTTAGAAGAAGGGCAATGAGGATTGCAATAATAAGTTCTATTGATACTGATACACCTGTAAAACGCAAAGTTTGAATTGTATCCCTCCAGAATCTGTCATCTCCAATTATCCTTAACCAATTAGATCCATAGTTAGGAATATATTCCAATCCTGTCAATAAAGATGAGGCATGGAAACTTATCCAGAAGTATCTAATTATTGGTAACCCAAATGTTATGGTAATTAATGTTAGGGCTGGAAGTAGATAAAAAATATTCATTTCTTTTTGCCAGCTGAAGATAGTATATCTATGGTTTTTTTATTTGCTGATTTCATCGCTTCTATGGTCGACTTTTGCTTCGTCAGTAATGAACTTAATTCTGTTTGAAGCACATTGCTTATTTGTGCGTAAAGTGGTGTTTGAGGCCTTCCTTTTGTAATTGATAGGGCTTTTTCCAGATATGGAAGAATCTCAGAGTGTTGCTGTAATAGTTGATCTTTAAACAAGTTTCTTGAGGTTGGGGTATATCCATTTTTTAGGAATAACTCTCTCTGGGCCTTCTCCGATGTTAGAAACCTAATGACTTGATAAGCCTCTTTAGTGTTTCTTGATAGCTTAAGGATTGAGAACCCCCAACTTCCTAAGGTTGATGCCTGATTCCCAGGGAGAATTGAAACCATGGACGTAACCCCTACTTTACCTTTTATTTGACTATCACTCTTGTGTAGTTCTGACCAGGCATAGGGCCAATTTCTCATAAAGGCAGCATCACCAGCCTCGAAAACCTGAAGTACTTCAGTTTCAGCAAAGTTTGTTACTGACTTTGGACTGGCTCCACTTTCAATAAGTGAAAGCATCCAGTTTGCTGCCTCTATTGATTGATCGCTATCCAAATTTGGATTTAATGATTTATCTAGCCAACTCCCACCAAATCCAGCAAGTACCTCGACGAAAACGCAGCTTAGTCCTTCATATTGTCGTCCTTGCCATACATAGCCATACTTTACTTTTCCATCTTTTTTGAGTTTTGACGCGATAGTCAACAGTTCTTCTGGAGTTTTTGGTGGACTGTCCATAAGATCTTTTCTCCAGTACAACAGCCCCATATCAGATACTAAAGGCCATCTATATATTTTATTGTTGTAATCGTTTCCAAGCCGCGCTCCATGGGCGAGTCGCTTCCAATCTCCTACAGGAATGTATTTATCTAACGGTTCTAACCAATCTGCAGCGGCATACTTAGCCAGCCAAGTGATATCTACCAAAAGAATATCATATTGGTTTTCACCAAGGAGTAAGGTACTGATCGCAAGGTCCGAAACAGCTTCTGTCTCTAATGGGCCTCTGGTTACATTTATTCTTATGTTGCCTTTATTTGTAGTATTAAACTCTTTAACTAGGCCTGAGGTTGAGTCTGCGAATGGAGCAGGCATTAAAATATTAATGTTAGTTGTATTGGCATTTAAGCTTCGTTCTGCCTTTGCAATATGATTGAAAAATAAATATGTAACTAATAATAAGCCTAAAGTTTTAAGTCCTTTTATATTATTCACAATATTCACTCACTAGTTTATTCATTTGTTCCTCTGCCCACTCTTTTACCGTATATGATTCTACAGCCTTTTTCATTGATTCCATTCTTTTCCTTTGTTCAGTCTCATTCATAGATATGGCCTCTTCAATGGCCTCATCCATTCGTCTATGTGAATATGGATTCGTTAAAATAGCTCCATTGAGAAGTACGGAAGCACCTGTAAATTCAGATAAGACTAGAACTCCATCAGAATTAGATCTTGCTGCTGCATATTCTTTGGCAACCAAATTAAGACCGTCTCGTAATGGTGTAATCCAACAAATATCTGCTTCTGTAAACCATGCAATCATTTCGTTGTAGGGTATTCTTCTTGTAGATAGTCGAATAGGTACCCAATCTATCAAGCTAAAACGGCCGTTGATTCTTCCTGCCATTTCTTCAATTGAACTTTGAGTATTTTCATATATTTTCATTCCCGTTGCAGCAGCAACACAAGCTAACATTAGAACTACCTTCCCATGCAAATCTTTTCTTCTTTCGAGCAATCTTTCAAATGAAAGTAACAGCTCTTCGTTACCTTTAGTATAATCAACTCTGCTGGCAGAAACTATTAATTTTCTACCTTTCTTAGTTCCTTCTCGAATTTTTCTTGCATATTCACCAACTTCGTGACTTGATTTAATTTGATTTATTAAATCTGGTGATGTTCCTACAGGAGAGGATATTAGCTTAACCTTTCTTCCAGCATGGGATAGCCAGGGAGTATCTGTTGGTTCTGTTAAAGCACTTCCTACGGCTATAAACTTCCTATCTACATTATTTTTAGGACCTCTTTGAGCTCCTACGAGACAATTTGCTGCTCTTGCGAAGTTTTCACAGTACCTAGGTATATGGAATCCAACCAGATCACAACAAAGAAGACTTTCAATTATTTGACGTCTCCATGGCAGTATCGCGAATACATCATTTCCTGGGAAAGGTGTGTGATGAAAAAAGGCTATTTTCAAGTCAGGTCTTTTATTCCTTATAAATGAGGGTGCAAGCCACAAGTTGTAGTCATGGACCCAGACAATTGCACCTTCAGCTGCATCCTGACAAGCTGCCTCAGCAAATCTCTTATTTACATTTTCAAATATATTCCAGTCTGCATTATTTACATCAAAATAGGTTGGGAAGGTGTGAAGAATTGGCCAAAAGCACTCCTTTGATGTTATGTGATAAAAGCTATTTACTTCTTGCTTCGAAAGTGGAATACGTACAAGACTAAATGGAAATGGGTCTTCTATATTAAAATATTCATTCTGTTCTTTTTGAACGTCATTAACCTGCCTCCAAGCTATCCAGGTGCTGTCTTCTCTAGTTTTAAAGAGATTTCTTAGAGTTGGGATAATACCATTAGGACTTTTTTGATCTAGCCAAATTATGTTTCCAGAATCGTCTTTCCCTTCATCAAAAGGTGGTCTATGGTAAAGGATAATGAATTTATTTTTTTTTGAGCTTCTTTTCAAAGTTTACCTCATAGGATTCAAATTAGTCTAGAAATTGCACAATCTAGACAACCCCTCTACTATTGACTAATGCTTCTTTAATGTCAAACTCTACCTTAATATTATCAACAAAATGTTTTTCTAAAGCTTAATTACCTATCTTAATCATTCTCAGTTTGAGCTGTAAATTTTTATGTATATAAAGTAATCTATTTGACTTAGCTTCGAGGTGTATTTGGTGATATGTCTATTTAAATTATTTATATAAAAATTTTATTTTGATTTAATTAGAAAGATTTGTATATTATATTTTGTTTGAAAGAAGCCTCGTTTATATCTAAACTTTATTAAGGTCAATACCTAAAGATTTAGCATATGGACCTAGTCCTTTTTTGCCAATTGTTTTAAGAGCACGAGTTGTGATTCTAATATTAACCCATTTGTTGCCTTCAGCCCACCATAGTCGCCGCTTTTGGAGGTTGGCTTGCTGAAGCTTCTTGGTGCGAATATGGGAGTGGCTAACGGCCATGCCGTTATTGGCTCTGGTACCTGTTAGTTGGCAGACTCTAGACATTTCTCAAGGCGTCTTCACGCAAGGGTATATCCACTCATTGATCCTATCAAACTCCTTGCTTCAAATTGCCTTTTCAACTAAACAGCCTACTAAAGCTGCTGTTTTTGTCTGAAATTCAATTATTTCAGAAGATTCTAATCCGCCAACTCCAAGTTTAGCCATGTCATAAAGATGAAGAACTAGCTGATTTGCCAAGGAATCAGCTGGGGAGATCTCATCCGAAGCAACTAGGACTGAGCCCGACTTGAGTTTTACAAGTGCCTGAATAAGCTTATGTTTGCTATTGATTAATAGGACGTGATGTTCTGGTAGGCCTGGAAGTTTTTGTTCCATAAGTGCTCCTATATCATTAATCCTCCTCATTTGTTCTGGTAGAAGAATCATTGCTGGGGGAGCATCGGAGCTCTTCAATGATTGAATCTGAACTGTAACCTTATCATTATTTAAAGCTTTTTTTACTAACTTTCTTAGTGACTCAGTCTTTGTCTCTCCATCTTTGTCGGTGATTTCTTTCTCTTCGTCTTTAAGACTTTCATCTAATTCTGAATCAACACGAAGGAAGGTTACCTCTTCATGTCTTTGCTCCAACCATGGAATGAACTGAGTGTCTATAACGGTATCAGCTTTGATCACCTCAACTTTCTGAGCCTTCCATAAATTTAGAGCAGAGGCTTGAGAAATCTCATCTGTGCAATAGATGATTCTTCTTGCAGAATCCTTTGGAAGCCTCTCCTTGTAATCATTAATAGTAGTAAATACCTCTGTATCTGAGAGAATATAATCAGACCGTTCTTTGATTTGTTCTGTATTGTCAATTGAAGTCGAAAAAACAATTATGTCTTCTATTTGTTCAGCAAACTTTTCATCTTCCATAGCCCCTATTTTGACAAAAGGAGCAATGGAATTCCATATTTCAGTGTAAAATTTCGGGTTTTCATTTTTTATGGATATTAGTTTGTCGGCTATTTTCTTAGCGATAAAACTTCCAATAGATTTAACTCTTCTATCCGACTGTAATGCACTTCTGCTTACATTAAGTGGTATGTCTGGTGAGTCTATAATTCCTCGTAGTGGAAGAAGATATCTTGGTACTATTTCTTTTATTGAGTCACTAACAAAGACTTGATTACAATAAAGTTTTATTTCGCCAGTTTCCCAATCTGCTCTACCCGTAATTTTCGGAAAGAAAAGTATACCTTGTAGGCTGTATGGATAATCTGTATTTAAATGTACCCAAAGTAATGGATCTCCTTGAAATGGATATAAGTATCTGTATAGATCTATGTAATCCTGATCTTGAAGGTCTTTAGTTGATTTTCTCCAGGCAGGATCTCTTTTGTTTATAGTTTCACCCTCAAGTTTCACTTCTACTGGCATAAAGTCACAATATTTTGTGATCAAAGTTTTAAGTCGTGCTGGCTCTAGGTATTCCAACTCTTCTTCCATGAGGTATAGAATTACTTCTGTTCCAACATCACTCTTTTCAGATGATTGAAGTGTAAAGTTTGGGGAGCCATCACAGCTCCAATTCACTGACTGGCAATCAGATATGGCAGATTTAGTCCTAATTTCAACATTTTTAGAGACCATAAAGCTTGAGTAAAAACCCAAACCGAAATGACCTATTATTTGATCATCATCTGTTTTATATTTCGATAGAAATTCCTCGGCACTGGAGAACGCAACTTGATTGATATATTTTTTCACTTCATCTGAGGACATTCCAATTCCATTGTCTTTTATAGTTATTGTTTGTTTCTCTCTATCGACTGTTATATCAATTTCCCCATTTTCTGCGGCTTCGCAGTCTCCTGCCATTGATGCCATTCTTCTTTTATTAATTGCATCTACTGCATTACTAACTAGTTCGCGTAAGAATATTTCATGGTCAGAGTAGACAGCCTTTTTTATTATAGGGAAAATATTCTCTGTATGTATTTCGATTTGCCCTTGCTCAAGAGATGACATTTTTGAGATTCAGATATGTTAATTATAGGTCCTATGGCTTTTCTGAGAAAGTTGTGTTCCCCGTACCTGGTACTCTGATAGAGCAGAATTATCTCACATCTATATAACAAGTATGACTTTCAATTTATAACTTTAAATATATAAAATCTAATGCAGCCACTCAAAATCACTGCATCCTCTCTTATGAGCAGCTCCCTTTGCTTCACTCTCTGTTTTGCAGGGTTCTAGCTCCACCTGTGCTACTACATTCTTTTTGTGCCAAAAACTCTGTCTTTTGATCGCGTCCTCTAAGTTCATAGTATTATTGTAGGTTACAAGCATTTTTTTATACTTTTCATCGTTAGAGACTTCTTCGGCAAGTAATTCTCTGATCTTGTCAATTTCAAAACTAAATCCAGCGCCAGCTGCATCTTCTCCTTTGGAGCCAAAATGTCTTATTAATCCATCATATCTTCCTCCTCTAGCGATTACTATAGGAGCAGAATTGTCCTTGAAAACTAGTTGAAAAACAATGCCTGTATAAAGTTCAAAATGTGGTTGAAATGTAGGATCTAGTTGAAGCCCTATGCTTCGACTATCGGCTATAGGTTCTATCATTTTAAATAACCTTTTGAGATTATCTAATGTTTCACTCTTCCCCAATTCTTTTTCCAACTGTGTGAGTACATAGGACGGCAAACCTCTTATCTCTTGTATTGACAGGAGTTTTCTTTTTAGGTTTTCTTCCATAGAAATATTTTCTAATTGAAGGCGGTCGAAGTTCAGGAGTGCATTCTTAATATCGTTTCTTAATGTTTTGTCCCCATCTATATTCGTTAGTATTAACTCCATTAGAGTTGTATGTCCTATCAGTAATGTTGGAGATGCAGGGTTTCTGATATCAAGTTTTTCCATAGCATCGAGCATTAGCGTCAGAAGTTCCATCTCCCCACTGATGCCTTTTACACCAAATAATTCCACTCCACTATGTAAGCTCTCTTCTATTGACATTGTTCCTTCAACTGTTTCACGAGTCTGAAAAACTGTTCCGTTAGCCCACAAGCGCAGTGGTCTAGTCCGCTTAGAAAGTCTTGTAGATGCTGCTCTCGCAATTGATGCTGTCATCTCTGGCCTTAGACCAAGCGGCTCATCAGCTACCAACTTCACTATGTCTTTGTTTGATATACCCTCCCCGGCCATTAACGTTGTCAATCTTTCGACTCTCGGCGGAGAAACCTCTTCATAACCCCACAATCGATAAACTTCTGCAAGCCTTTTGCTTAATAAATGATTGGTTTCCACTTGTTGTGGATTCAAGTCCTTTGCACCTGATGCTGGTTGGAGAGTCATTTCAGGATCTTATCGCTCTTTAATTTTGAAATTCAGCTCGCAATTGAGCCGTAAATAATTTTATCTAAGGGTATTACTTTACTTAATTCTCCTTGAATTTCTTTGTGTATACCCTTCGCGCAGGCTAGTACTCTTCCATTTTCTAGATCAAATTGACCTATTGGATAGTCACTAACAATTCCACCTGCAATTTCAACTAAAGGAATACCCGCGGCTAAATCCCACGGAGACAAGCCTCTTTCCCAGTACCCGTCGAGTCTCCCTGCAGCCACGTATGCCAAATCAACTGCTGCAGCACCTCCTCTTCTTACACCTCTAGTTCGATGAGTTAACCAGATAAATTCCGCATAATTATTGTCTTCTGTAGTGTATCTGTCGTAGGCAAACCCAGAAACTAATAGTGAGTCAATAAGTTTGCTGCAGGATGAGACTTGAATAGGATTATTGTTGCAGAAGGAACCTATACCTGGGGCACACCAAAATATTTCATCGAGGAAAGGTACAGATATTGCTCCAAGTATCGGTTTGTTTTTCCATACCAACCCAACTGATGTAGCAAAGAATGGGTATCCATGAGCAAAATTAGTGGTCCCATCTAGGGGATCTAAGCACCAATATAAAGAGTCTTTAGAGCCATTTAGTCCGCTTTCTTCCCCTAAGATGTCGATATCAGGAGTCTCCTTATTTAAATACTCGATCAGTAATTTCTCGCTAGCTAAATCTGCATTAGTAACCAGGTCACCAGATCTACCTTTTGATTTTATTGATGTGAGTTTTCCATAGTGCTCCATTAGCTTTCTTCCTCCTTTAATAGCAGCCTCCTTCGCTATATTGCTTAATAACAGAATGCTTTGTGAGTCAATCCCGGCTTCTTTAGATGCTTTCAAACAATTTAAATCTTTCATTAAGAATCACCTTGAGTGGAGTGTAACTTTTTGCTTGATTCCATGCTCATTGGTTAATATTTTCTTACATGTAGTCTACATTGACACCTGTGGGTTTTGGCCTTATTTAAGAATATATCGCTTAAGAACCATCAAAATAAAGAGTAGCCATTGACATCTGACAGAAAAAAGTACCTAAATGGCTTAATGTCTGAGATTTCACTTCGTTGTTAGCAAAGAAGATTTTGTGTTAGACCACCATTTACCGCAATTGAGAAGGTGGTTAAGAAGCAGTATTTACTAACATGATAACAATTAGTGATTATTCATGAAATTGTTGAGAACGTGATAATAATTTACTATCTAATCAGCCAAGTGCTAAGTTATCACCGACAAAACTTGGAGAGGTGGCCGAGCGGTCGAAGGCGCAGCACTGGAAATGCTGTATAGGGGCAACTCTATCGAGGGTTCGAATCCCTCCCTCTCCGTTTTTCATTTGATAAACTATCTGTATATATTTAACCTATGAAGGGACTGTTAAAGATCAATTTTTCAACCAAACTTTCCTGATACATAATCTTGTGTTGCCTTTTGTTTTGGCGAATTAAATATTTTTTCTGTGTTATTGAACTCTACTAGATATCCAACTTTACCTCCAGTGGAATTAGGTTGAACTTCGGCATTAAAAAAGGCAGTAAAATCACTAACTCTAAGGGCTTGTTGCATATTATGCGTAACTATTATGACTGTATAATTAGATTTTAGTTCATGCATTGTCTCTTCAATTTTTAATGTAGATATCGGATCTAAGGCCGAACAAGGTTCGTCCATGAGTATTACATCCGGTTCAATTGCAATCGTTCTAGCTATACAAAGTCGTTGTTGCTGCCCTCCCGAGAGTGAGCAACCACTCTCATTAAGCTTATCCTTGCATTCATCCCAAACAGCGGCTCTTTTTAGAGAGTTCTCAACTAATTCATCCATATTACCTTGATAGCCGTTTATTCTTGCACCAAAGGCTATGTTCTCATAAATACTTTTAGGAAATGGATTAGGTTGTTGAAAGACCATCCCTATTTTCCTTCTTACTTCTACTGGATCGATTCTCTTATTATAAAGATCGACTCCTTCAAACAATACTCTACCCGTAAGAGTACATGCATCTATAAGATCATTCATTCTATTTATTGCTCTTAGGATTGTAGACTTACCGCATCCAGAGGGGCCTATAAATGCAGTAATATATCCCTTCGGAATACTGCAAAAAACATTTTTAATAGCTGGAAAGCTTCCATAACTGATTGTCACATTGTCTAGACAAATCGAAGTATTATTTTGCATATTTGATGTGCTTTGTGAATTTTGGATCATGAGTAATACCTTTCATGGCTGGCGATATGGCGTTAAATATAGGGTTCATCTGGATAACCTACCTAGCCACCTAGCGAAAATATTTAGTAGAAGCAATATAAATACTAGAATAAAGGAAGCAGCCCAAGCCAATTCATTTTGGGCTTGGTAAGGTTCTAATGCAAAATTGTATATTAGTACTGATAATGATGCAATTGGTTCCAGAAGTGATTGAGGGCTATTAGACCAATAAAAGGAAAACAAAGCTGTAAAGATAAGGGGTGCCGTTTCTCCTGCGGCTCGAGCTATAGAAAGAAGTATTCCTGTTGATATAGGATTGATTGCAGCTGGTAATGTTACTTTTGTAATAGTGATAAACCTCGAGGCGCCCACGGATAACGATCCTTTTCTGAGATCATCAGAAACCAATTTAAGCCCCTCATCTGTCGTCTTGATAACTGTTGGAAGCATAAGTATAGAGAGAGCTATTCCACCAGCCAATGCACTAAAGTTACTTCCAAAAATTATTTTTGTTGAGACAATTGTGCCGTATACAAATACACCGGAAATGATTGAAGGGACTCCTGCAAGGATATTTGTTCCAAAACGAATAAATTTTGAGAAGTGACCTTGCTTTGAATATTCAGCTAAATAGATTCCTCCTCCTATGCCTATAGGAATAGCAATGGTTGCTGCTATCCCTGTCACTATAAATGTTCCACAAATAGCATTTCCAATACCGCCAGAATACAAATCATCGCCTGGTGGCTGAGGAAGTTGAGTAAGAAGATTAAGATTTAATTGTTCTGATCCTCTTATCACAACATAGGACAAAACAAGTATTAATGGGAGTATTGCAGTGGCGGTAAAAATCGTAACTATAAGTGTCAATAACTTATTAATGATACTGCTATATGAGGTGGGATCATATAACAGTATATTTTTGAGGCTTTTAGTATTTTTGCTTTTGTACATAATAAAACTCAATACTTTAAACTGAGTTTCTTTACTATCCATTGAGCAATAATATTAACTCCTAGAGTAATTATCATAAGTACGAATGCTGCGTACATTAAGGAAGAAACCTGGCTTCCATCAGCTTCACCAAATTGATTCGCAAGCATTGCTGAAATAGTATTTCCTGGGGCCAAAATCGACCAACTAAAGTTAAGTGAGTTGCCAATTATCATTGTAACCGCCATTGTTTCACCTAAAGCCCTGCCCAAGGCTAGTAAAACTCCACCTGCAATTCCTGAGATTGCAGCAGGTAGGATTATTTTCAGAATGGCTGTCCATCTTGTCGCACCAATTCCGTAGGCTGCTTCTCTAAGTCTTTGGGGCACTTGAATTAATGAGTCTCTAGATATTGATGTAATAATTGGTAGAATCATTATTACTAATATCAATATTGCTGGCGCCATCCCAGGACCTATTGGAGCGGTACTGAAAAATGGTATCCAGCCAAATTTTGTGTGTAGTTCATTAAGGATTGGTCTGAGAAATGGTTCCATTACAAAAATTGCCCAAAGCCCTAGTACAACAGAAGGAATAGCTGCCAATAATTCAACTGTCATGCCTAAAATGTACCTTGCAGTGCTTGGAAATATGTCTTCAGTAATGAATATTGCTGTCCCCACCCCAAGTGGAATGGCTATGATAATAGCTGCTAAAGAACTAACTAATGTTCCGTATATTGCAGTAAATGCACCATATTTATCTGTTACCGGATTCCATTCTGAAATAAATAAAAAATTCAGTCCATAACGTCCCATAGACTCGAGAGACCCTGAAAGAATTACTAGAAATATTCCAAGTAGGACTACCGCCACAATGCTAGCCATTGCTACAGCAACATTTCTAAAGCCTTCATCTACAAACCTTTCAGCGGCAGGCCTTTCCCTTAGTGCAAACTTCGCAGAATTACCATTCGACACAAATTACTTGCCAACTTTTACTCAAAATAACTGGGCTAAAAGTTTTTTTCACTATGAATTAGTTAATAATGTGGTCATAACTACACAAATCTTCTTGGGTCTGATGCTCAAGACAGTTACCGTGGGGATTCAATAAGCACGAACATGGGGCGGATTGTTGGAATCGATTTAGGAACGACGAACTCCGTATTGGGAGTGTTAGAGGCTGGGCGCCCTGTTGTTATTGCAAATTCTGAGGGGAGTAGAACAACTCCTTCAGTTGTGGGCTATAGCAAGGATAACGAATTACTAGTAGGTCAACTTGCTAGGCGCCAGCTTGTCTTAAGTCCAAAGAACACATTCTCCAATCTCAAACGTTTTGTTGGCCGCGTGTGGGACGAGCTTGATGAGAATACCCTTAGTGTTCCTTACAGTGTTAGGGCAAATGACCAAGATAATATTCGTATAACCTGCCCAGTAACTGAAAGGGAGTATGCCCCTGAGGAGCTTGTCTCTAAAATTATTAGAAAGCTAGTAGACGATGCAGAGAGCTATTTGGGTGAATCAGTAGAGTCCGCTGTAATCACTGTTCCTGCTTACTTTAATGATTCTCAGAGGCAGGCTACTAGAGATGCTGCAAGACTTGCAGGTATTAATGTTGAGCGAATACTTAATGAACCAACTGCTGCTGCTTTAGCTTATGGCTTTGAAAAAAGTTCTGTTCGACGTGTTCTTGTCTTTGATTTAGGTGGAGGTACCTTTGATGTTTCATTAATGAGGATATCTAATGGAGTTTTTGATGTTAAAGCGACTTCAGGTGATACGCAGTTAGGAGGTAACGATTTTGATCAGAGAATTGTTGATTGGCTTGCAGATTCCTTTCTAAAGGAAAATTCATTTGACTTGCGTCGCGACAGGCAAGCATTGCAGAGACTTACAGAGGCAGCAGAGAAAGCCAAGCAAGAATTGTCTGGCGTCCAGAGTACTCCAATTTCTCTCCCATTTATTGCTACTGGGAAGGACGGCCCTCTACACATCGAAACTACATTGGATCGCAGAACTTTTGAATCACTTTGTACAGATTTGCTTGATCGGCTTTTACTCCCAGTGCAAACAGTCTTGCAAGACTCTGGTTGGATTGCTGAAGATGTAGACGAAGTTGTACTTGTTGGAGGAAGCACCAGAATGCCTATGGTTCGACAACTTGTTAAAACTTTGGTTGAAAAGCCTCCTTGTCAATCCGTCAATCCTGACGAGGTTGTAGCAATTGGGGCGGCTGTACAAGCTGGAATCCTTACTGGCGAATTAAGAGACTTATTATTAAATGATGTCACTCCACTTTCACTAGGTTTAGAAACTGTAGGAGGATTAATGAAGGTTTTAATACCAAGAAATACTCCCATACCTGTGAGACAATCAGATGTATTTAGTACATCTGAAGCTAATCAATCTTCTGTTGAAATACATGTTTGGCAAGGGGAAAGACAACTAGCTTTGGATAATAAATCCCTTGGTCGATTTAGACTTTCTGGAATACCACCAGCTCCAAGAGGAGTACCTCAGGTACAAGTTGCTTTTGATATAGATTCGAACGGCTTGTTAGAGGTAAGTGCTACTGATCGAACTACTGGTAGAAAACAATCAGTGAACATTCAAGGCGGTTCAAATCTTAATGAGGATGAAATAAAAAGATTGCTAGCCGAAGCCGAATCTAAATCTGAAGAGGATCGTCGCCGACGTGGATCCATTGAAAGAAAAAATAGTGCGTTAACACTTGTTGCACAATCTGAAAGGAGACTAAGAGATGCTGCATTAGAGCTTGGCCCTTATGGAGCAGAACGACAACAGAGATCCGTAGAAATTGCAATTCGCGATGTTGAAGATATGCTCGCAGAAGATGATTTACAACAACTTGAATTAGCCGTAGCTTCTCTTCAGGAAGCTTTATTCGGTCTTAACCGGAGACTATCCGCTGAAAAACGTACAGATTCAAACCCTTTACAAGGCATTAGAAATACCTTTGGATCTTTGAAGGATGAGCTTTTTTCAGATGATTATTGGGATGATGATCCCTGGGATAACCAATATAGAAGATCTGGGAGTAGAACTAATAGGGATCGCAATGATTTAGACCCTTGGGATAATGACCTTTACAGATAAAGTTGATTACTGGTCATTATTAGGATTATCCCCGAATAGTAATCCTGAAGAACTCAAAAGAGCATTTAGGCGAGAAGCTAGAAAATGGCATCCCGATTTAAATGGTGATGATGTTAATGCTGAA
>QCFO01000011.1 GCA_003280225.1 Prochlorococcus sp. AG-363-K07
TGCGTTCACAATATTGGGATAAGCATTGTTTAGGAGATCACTTGAAACCTTGTTCGGATTTACCTTCAATAAGTGAAAGGGATCCACTTTGGAAGGCAATCTGGTCTTTGGAAAACTTATCGGAAGGCAGGCTTCTGGTCTTAAACCCCGCTGGTTTCCCTTCCGGTACTTTAGATAGGCAAGATGTTGGGAATGCAATTTTGAAAACTTTAGGGTGGAAGCTCCCTCCGTATTTTCTTGAAAACTCTAGAAAACAAAATATTTACCCTTTGCCCTGGTCCTTGCCTAATGTTGTTGAAGCTATGATTTCTGAGGGGTTGGTCGAACTTACTGATTCCCTAAAAGTGGAAGATAGTTCAAAGATTTAATTTTTAATTCACTTAAGTCTTTGTCGTTTAGAGTCCCATTCTCCCAAGAGACTTCTGGCCAGTAGCTCATACAGCTTTTATATAGTCGTTCGGTTAGTTGCCTTCTGAAATCAGATGATGCAAATGTTTTAGGTGGTTTTGTTTTAAATATTTCCTCCCATAGTGCTTTTGGTGGGAAAAGAAGAATTTCTCCATGTTGTAGAAGGGTTCCCTTTCTCCAAAGTTGTGCACTTCCTATAAGCTTTTGGTTATTCATATCAGTTAGATCTGCAATTGTAGAGGTCGCAAAACAATTACTAGAGAGTGAATTGGAAGCTTGGGAACCAAATTTTAAAGGTAATTGCATCTTCTCGAACGCTGTTATTAGCCATTGACTAGCTATTTTGTAGGCCTGTTGCTTTTTCTTTGGAGGCGATTGCCAAATCAAGGAATATGTAAGACCTGCCCCATGGAGAACAGCCTTTCCACCTGAGGGTCTTCTGACTATTTCTATCTTTTTATCTTTTGCTATTTGAATCCAGTGACTTGGGATGGAAGTTTGATTTTTTCCAATTGACAGCCAAAAATTTTCTGATTTATATAAACGTATGATTAGTGAATGTCGAGACTCTTTGATACATTTATCCATGAGTATTACATCAAGTGCCATCTGCTCAGATCCTTTCAATAGTATTTCTGGGTAGATAAGTCCTTGTTTCATTTATATTTCTGTAATTTTGTCGTGATTGAGACTTTGACGTAGTTCAAGTCGTTTTTATAGGAGTTTTGGGTTTTCTTTTGACTGTGATCAAGTGTTTATTTTCAATAGCAAATATAATAACTTTCTGAAAAGAGTTGGCACTTCCCTGTCGATCTTAAGTCGAAAGAGTCTTTCAGGCCCTTTGTTCTTGATCAGCATCTTGAGGGAGAAAATGATTTTCCTTTGGTGATTTTAATCAATGCAGTAAAAACGGCTTTTTTTGTTGTTTGGTGGTGAACGTGTGACAGCCTTTTGCAAATGCTGGCCATTTCTACATATATCAGTTGAAAATGGTTATGTACTAGAAGCTCGAGTCAACTCATGGATGTCACTCCGACAATCGATCTAGCAGGTCTTTGCCTCATAGTCGTTATACATGCAGCAGTACTGGCTCTTCGCCTAGGCATTAGTCTTGCAAGAGCTTGATAAATCCAAACGGAAGACTTGGCAAGCAAGCTTCTTTGCGATAGAAGCGGGTAATTGACAAAAGTCTTTGCCTTCATCTTTAGCTGAGGTTAGCCCTAAACCTTTAGGGAAAAGTAGACCTCGCAAAAAAAGATTAAAGCCTCTTTCGAAAAAACCTCCAAGAGTTGCATCAAAGTCCCAAAGACTTGATGCTGCAACTTTGGCCTCTAAATTGCAGCTGCAAGAACAGCAGCGAGAACTCATATATGGAGTAATTTCACTGGTCATGAAATTTGGCCTTTTATTAATAGGGACTACAAGCTTGATTAAGCTTGGCATTTCTTCTCACCAGAGGATTGGCAGATATTCCGAACTCTCTTCAGTCTTACGGGTTGAGTCAGGTAAATTAATTGGTCTAAAGAGCCGTTTTGATCGTTTTTTTACTATTGGAGGAGATAGACGTTTTATGGATGAGAATGATCAATGGATAGCACCTAATAGGAGAAGGATTATCTGGCGATAATTCTCACTTCTAAAAAGGTTGTGATCTTTTAATCGCCTTCAGGTGATTTTAAATTCTCTGTTCGCTTTTTAATTGATGGCTTCAATACAAGCTGCTCCAGGGACAGTATTGATCACAGGCACAACTTCTGGGGTCGGATTGTACGCAACCAAAGCTTTGGTAGATAGGGGTTGGCGGGTCATTACTGCTAATAGGGACCCTCTGAGAGCAGAGGCTGCAGCCTCTGAGTTAGGACTTCCTATTGGCAGGCCTAGGCAACTAATGCATTTGCTAATGGATTTGAGTGATTTAGATAGTGTTCGTGACGGAGTGAAGAGCCTTTTAGATTCTCTTGATGAACCATTGGACGCTTTGGTTTGTAATGCAGCGGTTTATTTGCCGCGACTTAAGAAGCCTAAACGATCTATTCAGGGCTATGAAATTTCCATGGCTACAAATCATTTTGGCCATTTTTTATTAATTCAACTTCTACTAGATAATTTAAGTCGGTCTAAGCGTCCAGTTTGGCTTGGGAGGTCTTGGGGGGTTGAGCCTCCAAGGATGGTTATGCTTGGGACAGTAACAGCAAACTACAAGGAGCTTGGCGGAAAGATTCCTATTCCAGCTCCAGCAGATTTAGGAAATCTTTCAGGTCTTGAACAGGGATTTAAGGATCCAATTAGTATGGCTAATGGTAAGAAGTTTAAACCAGGAAAAGCTTATAAAGATAGCAAATTATGTAATATGATCACTACACAAGAGTTAAATCGTAGATATAAAGACTCTCCAATTGTTTTCAGTTCATTGTACCCAGGGTGTGTTGCTAATACAAGGCTTTTCCGAAACACGCCTAAGCTTTTTCAATTGCTTTTCCCATGGTTTCAGAAATTAATTACAGGTGGATTTGTAACACAAAAATTAGCTGGTGAGAGAGTGGCACAGGTTGTTGCAGATCCTCAGTTTGGAATTTCTGGAGTTCATTGGAGTTGGGGAAATCGTCAAAAGAAGGGCAGGCAACAGTTTGCCCAAGAATTGTCTGAAAGGGTTACAGATGCTAAGACATCTAATAAAGTTTGGGATCTGACTATGGATATAGTTGGTCTTTGATTAATTCAGTTAATAAGTTGATTAGTTCTTTTGATTTAGTCAAAACCAAGTAAGTCAAAAATTTCTCGATCTTTCAAAGGCTCAGCTGCTAGAGGCTCTACAGAATTGGTGAGTTTCTGGGCGAGTGATAAATACTCGTTTTGAACTTCTAATACTCCTTCCTCTGCAGGATCCATTTCGAAAATAGTGCATTTCTTAAGTCTTGAACGACGAATTGCATCTACATTTCGAAAATGAGCCATAGTTTTAAGACCTGTTTTTTTGTTGAATTTCTCTATTTGGTCTAATTCAGCAGAACGATTTGCAATTACTCCTCCGAGACGAACTTTGTAGTTTTTGGCTTTAGCATTTATAGCTGCAACAATTCGATTCATAGCAAAGATTGAATCAAAATCATTTGCTGTCACGATCAAGCAATAATTGGCATGTTGCAAAGGTGCTGCAAATCCTCCACAGACAACATCTCCAAGGACATCAAATATCACTACATCTGTGTCTTCAAGAAGATGATGCTCCTTTAAAAGCTTGACGGTTTGGCCAGTGACATATCCTCCACAACCTGTACCTGCAGGTGGACCACCACTCTCAACACATTGCACGCCATTAAAGCCTTCAAACATGAAGTCTGTTGGACGGAGCTCTTCACTGTGAAAATCAACTTCTTCAAGAATATCAATAACAGTAGGCACCATCTTGTGCGTAAGGGTAAATGTACTGTCATGCTTTGGATCGCATCCAATCTGTAAGACTTTTTTCCCTAGCTTTGAAAAGGCTGCGGATAAGTTTGACGATGTTGTGGATTTGCCAATACCTCCTTTTCCATAAACAGCAATTACTAGGGTTCCTTCTTGAATGTTTGCGGCAGGATCTTGTTGAACCTGTACGCTGCCTTCACCGTCTCCGGGGCGAGCAAGTATGGTCGTCATCAAACAGTCAGCTTTTACTACTAAATCCTAATGATATTTAGGACTTAAATAAGTAATCTTGTTGTTTGTTTGTGAACTTCGAAACATGAAAGATAGCCTTTGATATTTTATTGGAAGACATGACCATATTTAGGCTGAATGAGCCTAAATACTCATGGCATATAATCGATCTCTGGCTAGGGAATAGCCCTAAGCTTTGAAATGAGCCTTCGCTTCATAAAGTGTTTCACTATCTATTTGTCTGCAGCCTGCTTGACGAGCATATTTTTCAGTTTTCTGCCTTATTTTACCCCTCACAAAGAATGGAATTTTGGAAAGCTCTGCTTTCCCTTCTGATGTCCAAACAGGGGATTCGTCGGAGATATTGTTTTTTGCTTCATTAGATAATTGAGACTTTTCCGCCTGGTTTTCACCTTGGCTATTAGTTAAATGGCCTAAATGGCTTTGATGGCCATCGACGAATTCAAAGTCATGTCGGAACATATTTATTAAATGTTCCTCCAATCCCATCATTAATGGATGGACCCAGCTGTCAAAAATAACGTTTGCCCCTTCCCAACCCATTTGAGGACTATATCTTGCAGGCACGTCTTGGACATGCATGGGAGTACTTATGACTGCACATGGTATTCCTAACCTTTTAGCACTGTGCCTTTCCATTTGCGTCCCAAGAACAAGTTCTGGTACTGCATCAGCGATAGCCGCCTCTACCTCCAGGTAGTCATTAGTGATTAAGGCCTCTAGGCCAAGTTCCTTTGCCGCACTCCTTACTGCTCGTGCCATTTCCCTGCTATAGGTTCCAATCCCAACCACTTCAAAACCAAGTTCCTCTTTAGCAATTTTTGCGGCTGCTATCGCGTGGCTTCCATCGCCAAAAATAAAAACACGTTTTCCTGTTAGATAGTTGGAGTCAACTGATTCGGAGTACCACTTTAATCTTGATTGATTGGCATTTTTACTTTGGTTGTAAGCAGGGAGCCCTAACAAGTTGTGCGCTTCACTTAAAAAAGTGTGAGTTGCACCAATCCCAATTGGAACAGTTTTGGTAAAAGGGATCCCAAAATTTCGCTCTAGCCAGATGCAACTAGATTCTGCAATTTCTGGATAAAGGAGGATGTTTATGTCTGCTTTGGGTATTTCGAGAATATCTTTCGGAGAAGCATTTAAGGGAGCAACTACGTTTACATCAATATCATTTTCAATTAGGAGTTTTTTTATTTCTAAAACATCATCACGGCATCGGAAGCCAAGAAGGGAAGGACCTAAAAGATTTACAGAAGGTCTTCTACCCTCTGTTTTCCACTTTTGGGGGTCATGAGTTATCTGCACTGGTTTTTGGTTATTGAGCAAACCTCTTGTGAGTTGGTAAAAAGTTTCTGAGGCGCCCCAATTTTCTTTTTTGCTATAAGCAGGTAACTCAAGGTTGACAATGGGCATGCTTAATCCCATCCCAGCTGCTAATGAGCCTGGTTGATCTTGAATTAATTCGGCTGTACAGCTTTCTCCAACTAGAAGAGCTTGTGGCTTGAAACGCTCGACTGCTTCACGTATATGGCCTTTAACTAATTCAGCAGTGTCTCCCCCAAGATCTCTAGCCTGAAAGGTTGTGTAGGTAACCGGCGGCCTTTTACCTCTCCTTTCGATCATCGTAAACAATAGATCGGCGTAGGTATCTCCCTGCGGTGCATGCAGTACGTAATGAACACCTTCCATTGAGGCGGCGATGCGCATAGCGCCAACATGAGGAGGACCTTCGTAAGTCCAGAGGGTTAGTTCCATAATTTAGGCGTGAGTGAGAAGTTTTTTGCTTAGAATGTTTTTCCGATTTAAGGGTCTTGCAAAAAGTTCAGCAAGATCAGAGGCTTGATCGATCCCATGAATAGGGCTGAAGACTAACTCAATTGACCATTTAGTTGAAATGCCTTCTGCTTCTAGAGGATTTGCTAGACCCATTCCACAGACAACTAGATCAGGTTGTTGTTGTCTAACACGATCTAGCTGTTTCTCAACATGTTGTCCTTCAACTAGAACTGAATTTTCAGGTAATAGTTGAAGTTCGGCTTCCATCATCTCTCGATTTAGATAAGGAGTTCCAATTTCGATAATCTGCATTCCGCACTCACGATTTAGAAAACGTGCTAAAGGAATCTCGAGTTGTGATTCCGGTAATAGAAAAAGTTTTTTGCCTGTGAGCAGCTCTTTATAGGGTTTTAAGGCCTTTTCGGCTCTTAAAACTATTGGATCCAATACTGAATCAAATAGTGATTGTTCAATATTGAATGCCTTTGCTGCGGCTTTCATCCAGTCATAGCTTCCTTGCACTCCAAGAGGAAAAGGAGCATGCAAAATCTCCGCACCTCTATCTTTAAGCACCCTTGCGGTTTCAGTTAAATAAGGCTGAGTAAGGAGAACTTTAGTTCTAGGACCCACTGGAGGTAAGTCGGTAGATTGCCTTGGAGGGAAACTCGCAACATTATTAATTCCCATTCGATTAAAAAGCTTAATAAGTCGATCTTCGACTGCATTTGCAAGAGTCCCTACTAAAAGCAATTGATCGACTTGATTGTCTGGCATGAATGGGACTAATGCTTTTAGAGCTCCATCTTCACCTTGAGTGAATGTTGTTTCGATTCCACTTCCTGAATAGTTCAGAACTCTCACATTTCCTTTTAATTGTTCATTTAATTTTTCTGCCACTCTTGCTAGATCAATTTTGATTACTTCGCTTGGACAAGAGCCAACAAGAAAAAGAGTACGTATTTCTGGACGTCTCTCTAAAAGGTTGGTGACGACTCTGCCAAGTTCATCATGAGTATCGGCAAGTCCAGCCAGATCTTTTTCTTCAAGGATTGCAGTTCCAAAACGAGGTTCCGCAAAGATCATGACACCAGCTGCACTCTGAATAAGGTGAGCACAAGTTCTTGAACCTACAACAAGGAAAAATGCATCAGGCATTCGCCTGTGCAGCCAAACAATCGAAGTAAGGCCGCAAAAAACCTCTCTTGGACCAGTCTCTTTGGTTAGCGTGGCGCCGCCCATGCGTGCCTCTCATAACTTTATTTAAATTGCATCTTTTTTTGGCAATTGAGCATTAGTAACCGAAACTCTTTGGGATTGACCCTGTTTTTTGGGATCGGTGATCTTAGTTCTGTAACGGGTATTAATCTGTAAATCAAATCTGACTTCGCCTCTTGTTGCGATTATTGGCTTTTGCTTAAAAAAAAATCTAAGGTGTTTTTCACCTTAGATCAAAGTAGGCATAGGACTTTTGGTGGATTGGGAATTATTTGATGAGGCATAGGGGGGGGGGTGGAAACTGAGTTAGGACTTTTTAAAATCAATTAATTAGATAACTATCCTGGGGTTATGTGTTATGAAATGCTCATGATGTTTGTGGCTTAGTTTCGCCAATAAGAAGCGTCTTTTTCTGCTTTGCTTAATTTCCATACATTTCGAGTTAGACGTCTTGCTATAAGCCCACCTCGTTCTGACTTTGCAGATCCAGGCCTTGCGCCTAGAAGATGACTTACTTCAGAGGTGCTCAAGGGAGCGCCAGTTTCGATGGCTAGAGCAGTTAGTTCGAGTCGTTGCCGAAGAGCTATTAGATCAGCTTTTTCTGTATTGCCATCTGTTGACCAATCCCAGTTTTCGGTACCTTCAAGGCGCATTTTTTGCAATAGACCAAGCCCTATCAATCCCAGTGCTTGTTCTGCTTTTAGTTCTGCAGGAAGAGTATTTGCGCTAGAGGTTTTGCCTTCTGAATTCGACATTTTTCTTTTAAATAATTGCTTTGAAGTTATCGGCTCTTATTCAGCTCGCAAGTTCTTTTTTTTCAAGAAAAGCAAATCGTCCGGTAATATCCGCGATATGAGCGGATTCACAAATCTGGAGAATCGTGAACGGCGACTTGTTAGGAGTTCGCTGGTTACAGGAACTGAGGTATATCCTCAGGCCTCTGGAGCAAGCTGCGTAATAACCACTGATTCCGAAACAGCGCGCGTCGCACGCCAGGCGAGCCATGTTCAACAAATTGAGTTAAGAACCTACGTTTTTCTTGATTCCCTTCAGCCCCAACTTGCGGCTTATATGGGAACAGTTAGTCAAGGTTTTCTTCCTATTCCAGGGGACGCATGCTTGTGGATGGAAGTCTCCCCGGGTATGGCGGTCCATAGAGTTACAGATATTGCTCTAAAGGCAAGCAATGTCCGCCTTGGACAGATGATTGTAGAAAGGGCTTTTGGCTCTTTAGCTCTCTATCACAGAGATCAAAGTACTGTTTTACATTCTGGGGATGTTGTACTTGATGCAATTGGTAGCAGCATAGATCGAAGAAGTTCGTGTGAAGTCAGTTGGACAGAGGTAATAAGAGCCATTACCCCTGATCACGCGGTTCTTATAAATCGTCAGAATCGTCGTGGCTCGATGATTCAATCAGGTATGAGCATGTTTATTCTTGAAACAGAGCCAGCTGGGTATGTTCTTATCGCTGCGAATGAAGCCGAGAAGGCTTCAAATATCACTGTTGTAGATGTTAAAGGTGTAGGGGCCTTTGGTCGTTTAACCCTTGCTGGAAAGGAGGGAGATGTTGAAGAAGCTGCTGCTGCTGCAATGAGAGCAATTGATCAAATAAATAGTGATTAATTTAGGGAATTAATCCCAGTTCCTTCTTTAGAGATGGGGCAATAGCTCTAGCAGCTTTGCCTCGACTCCCAAGTTTTAACAATTGTGCGAGATTTAACTCTCCATAGGTGCAGTGAGCTTCTTTCACCCAGAAGAGAGATTCGAACTCACCTCCTTGGTATGCAGGTTTATTTAGTAGCTCACCCCAACAGATCCCCTCAGCATCTTTGATTGGGTGCCCTTCAGGGTCGCAGAGCACCATTACGCTATGAAATCTGGCACTGCGATATGGATTATTCTCAAGTGCTGCAAGCAGTTTGGTGATTTTTTCTTCGTTAGTCTTTGCGAAACGAGCAGAGTAGATGCCTGGCTCACCATTTAAAGCGTCCACTTCTAGGCCTGAATCGTCAGCAAGAGCCCAAGTCCCTGCAACCCCAGCAACAGCCTTGGCTTTTAGAAGAGCATTCTCAAGGTAACTTGAGCCAGTCTCTGGGATATTTAGATCACTTGGTTGTCTTTGAACATCTATTGCTAGAGGACCAAGCATTGCTTCTATTTCAGCAACTTTCCTAGGGTTGCCACTTGCAATTGTTAGAAGTGGCATTTGATGAAAAATCCCATTAATAGCTGTGGTTAGTCATCATCATTAGCTGAGCTGACCATCTATCTCGAAGCAATTCTATTTCACATTCAGATTAATTGAGACAGGATTGGTTGAACATTCCATCCCTTGGCAAGGCCTTGGGTCCCATCTCAGCAAAAAAATTTTAGACATTTTTATTTGGATGAGTATCGAATATTTGGAAGTCCTCACCAAATTAACCACAGTGGTTTTTAACAGTCAGGCCAGGGGTTATAAGTCAGGCTTATCAATCGTAGTAAGAACGGTGATGGCTCTTTTGGTCAAAATGTCTTGACTAAACAGTGCTTCTCAATGCATTGTCCATAACGAACATTCCATCCCTTACAGAGTTAGGCAATGGCTAACGAAACAATGGGCATCGCTCTCGGTATGATCGAGACTCGCGGCCTCGTACCAGCAATTGAAGCTGCTGACGCCATGACCAAGGCTGCTGAAGTGCGCCTTATAGGTCGTGAGTTCGTGGGCGGTGGTTACGTGACCGTATTAGTTCGCGGCGAGACAGGTGCTGTTAACGCTGCTGTTCGTGCAGGTGCAGATGCATGTGAACGTGTTGGAGACGGTCTAGTAGCAGCTCACATCATTGCGCGTCCTCATCGCGAAGTTGAGCCAGCTCTTGGCAATGGCAACTTCCTTGGTCAAAAGGACTGAGATTTCAGTCGGATTTCTTGAAAGAATCCTTCTATATCAAACCCTTACCTCGACTTAAAGGAGTTATCTAATGAGCAAGAAGTATGATGCTGGGGTCAAGGAGTACAGAGATACCTACTGGACTCCCGACTATGTCCCCCTTGACACTGATCTTTTGGCCTGCTTTAAGTGCACTGGCCAAGAAGGTGTCCCAAGAGAAGAAGTTGCTGCTGCTGTAGCCGCGGAATCTTCAACAGGTACCTGGTCCACAGTGTGGTCAGAACTTTTGACCGACCTAGAGTTTTATAAAGGTCGTTGTTATCGCATCGAGGATGTCCCTGGAGACAAGGAATCTTTCTATGCATTTATTGCCTACCCTCTCGATCTTTTTGAAGAAGGATCTATAACTAACGTTCTGACATCTTTAGTTGGTAACGTTTTTGGGTTTAAAGCTCTACGTCATCTACGCCTAGAGGACATTCGCTTCCCAATGGCCTTTATCAAGACCTGTGGAGGACCTCCTAACGGAATAGTTGTTGAGCGTGACCGTTTAAATAAATATGGTCGCCCACTTCTTGGTTGCACCATTAAGCCAAAACTTGGACTTTCTGGTAAGAACTATGGTCGTGTTGTTTATGAATGTCTACGTGGAGGATTAGACCTCACTAAAGACGATGAAAACATCAACTCACAACCTTTCCAGCGTTGGAGAGAGCGCTTTGAATTCGTAGCTGAAGCAGTCAAGCTTGCTCAGCAAGAAACTGGAGAAGTTAAAGGTCATTACCTTAATTGCACAGCAACTACTCCAGAAGAAATGTATGAGCGTGCGGAGTTCGCTAAAGAACTCGACATGCCGATCATCATGCATGACTACATCACCGGAGGTTTTACAGCTAATACAGGATTAGCTAACTGGTGTCGTAAGAATGGCATGCTGCTCCACATTCACAGGGCAATGCATGCTGTTATTGACCGTCACCCTAAGCATGGAATTCACTTCCGAGTTCTGGCCAAGTGCTTACGTCTTTCCGGTGGTGATCAGCTTCACACTGGAACTGTAGTAGGAAAACTTGAAGGTGACCGTCAGACTACTCTTGGTTATATAGACAACCTTCGTGAGTCTTTTGTCCCTGAAGACCGTTCACGCGGAAACTTCTTTGACCAAGATTGGGGATCTATGCCTGGAGTGTTTGCTGTTGCCTCAGGTGGTATTCATGTTTGGCACATGCCAGCACTGCTAGCAATTTTTGGCGATGATTCTTGCCTTCAATTTGGTGGTGGTACTCATGGTCACCCATGGGGATCTGCTGCTGGAGCAGCTGCAAACCGCGTAGCTCTTGAAGCTTGCGTTAAAGCGCGCAACGCGGGACGTGAGATCGAGAAGGAAAGTCGCGACATCCTTATGGAAGCCGCTAAGCACAGTCCTGAGTTGGCTATTGCACTTGAGACTTGGAAAGAGATCAAGTTCGAATTCGACACTGTCGACAAACTCGACGTTCAGCAATAGAGAAGTTGAGGAGATTAAAATGTCTCCTCTCTTCCTAAATCTTTCTTGGCCGCCAGTTCATCTGACCGGCTCTAATACATCTACAATCCCAGGTTCACCATGCCTTTCCAGAGCACAGTTGGTGACTATCAAACAGTCGCCACCCTGGAAACCTTCGGCTTCTTACCGCCGATGACCCAGGACGAAATTTACGATCAAATTGCCTACATTATTGCTCAGGGATGGAGCCCTGTCATTGAGCATGTTCATCCAAGTGGTTCAATGCAGACTTACTGGTCTTATTGGAAACTACCCTTCTTTGGCGAGAAGGACTTGAATGTTGTGGTTAATGAGCTCGAAGCTTGCCATCGTGCTTACCCTGATCATCATGTTCGTATGGTTGGCTACGACGCTTATACCCAAAGTCAGGGTACTGCGTTCGTTGTTTTCGAAGGTCGTTAATTATCTACCTTTAGTGCATAGCCTCGAATTACTTTCGGGGCTATCCCTTCTTAATTTGAAGGAAGTGCTTTTTCACTAATCAAGACGTTTCTTTTGGGCGGACATGGCAAAACAATCGAGTCGAGAACTAGCACTAGAGCGTCGTAAGGCTCTAAGTGAATCTGGCAAGAAATCCACATCGATTAGTGGTTCTAGCTCTAATAGGATTCGTACATCTTCTGATGCACGAGTTACAAGAACTAGTACATCCTTTGTTAGGACTACCAATAATTCCTCGAAGCCAATCTCTCCAAAGGCTTTTGTATCCGATTCTTCTACTGTCAGTTCGTCTGCAAGTCCTAGACGTATCAAACCTATAAGTCACCCAAGTCGTGATTTGGTTCTTGCAAGACGAGAAGCACTTTCAAAAAGAGGCAAGTCTGCAGATACAAGTAAGGATCGCACTCGGATTGACGTTGAGAAGAATTCGTCTTCCAAGGAGAGCCAAATCCCTAAAGGAACAAATACTTCACAGTGTGGCTGTGATGGAGGAACATCTACTTCTTCAAGTTCAGCACCCTCTCTTGGTAAGAAAGGTAAATCTCTAGAAATTATTTCCAGAAATACTGAGAGGCGTACTCCAAAGAAACGCCGAGCTATTCAGAATCCCAGCCGTGCAATTGTTTTGGCGCGGCGTGAGGCTCAATCAAAACATGGTAAAACAGCTGGAAAACAACCAACCTCAGCAGCATCAGTTGCTCGTCAAGGAGATCCAGATTTGACAAGTAGAGAACTTTCTCAGAGAGTTCGTGAATTGCGTAGCAAGAGTGGTGCTACAGGCAAACAGCGTTCTGCAGCTTCACGCCCTTGTGGTCCAAATAGACATGGGTCTAAACAAACCGCTGTTGTAGATGCCCATTGGAAGGTTGGTCTTAGTGAGACTTCTTCAGGGCAAGTTGTCACTGGTACTCAGGCCAATAGATCTGTCAAAACAACAGGTAATGAAGCCAGTACATGTCGTTCGATTACTGGGACACAATATTTAGGCTCAGAAGTTTTTGAAACATTCTGTCAGGCTCCGGTTGCTCCTAGCCAACCTCAGAAAGTTTCAGTCACTAATACTTCTCATGGGAATATAGTTACTGGCAATGAAGTGGGCCGCTCCGAAAAGGTTACAGGAGATGAGCCTGGAACTTGTAAGGTTCTTACTGGTACTGAATATATTTCAGCAAATCAGTCGAGTAACTATTGTGGAGGTACTAACCCATCTCCTCGCAAAGTTGGAGAAAGCCTTACTCTTGATGGTCGAAAGGTGAGTGGCGTCATGGTAGGTCGCTCCTCTAAAGTCACGGGAAATGAAGCCGGATCAGAAAGGGGACTTACAGGTGATCAGTATTTAGGATCGGATCCTCTACCAGATGGGAGGCCTGCTCAAAAAGTTGGCTCTTTTAATACTCTTAATGGTGCAGGTGTTACAGGTACAAACGTAGCCCGATCTGAGCAAGTTACTGGGAATGAACCTGGTAGCTGTAAACGCGTCACTGGTGACGAGTATGTAGGCACTCAGCAATATCAATCTTTTTGTGGAGCAAGACCCGATCCCGAAGCAGCTAAAGTTGGTCTTAGTATTACAAATAAGTCCCAAGCTGTAAGTGGAACCCTCACGGGCCGCTCCAATCTTGTTACAGGAGATGAGCCTGGAACATGTAAGGCTGTAACAGGTACTCCTTATGCAGGAATGGAGCAAGCAAGTACCTGGTGTGACTCTCGCTCAGTTAAGGAGATCCAAGGACGTACACCTCAAAGACTTGGAACGCCTGCTCATGCCATGACTGGTCTACAGCCAGGAGTAGGAGGACCTATGACTGGAGCGGATAAAGGTGCTTGTGAAGCATTGACAGGTACCCCATATCTTGGTGGTGATCAATTATCATTAGCATGCGGCGACAATCCTTCTTTTAATAACCCTGTTCCAAATGATTCCTTAGGGAGTAATTATGGGAATGGATTCACAGTTCAATCTCCAGCACAAACTGCAAGAGTTCAACGAGATAAGACTAGTGGTGTAACAGGGACTAGTTATGAAAATGGCCTAAAAATAACTGGTCCATTTGATATGGCCCCTGAGAAAGTTACTGGAACTGAGCAATTCCGTTTTGACCGTAAACAGCGACAGTTCAGTTCAGACTTAAGCTCTAATCAGGTAGCAGATAACGAAGGTTCATCCCGCCCAACTTCGCGAATAACTGGCGAAGGACAATCAGCTGGTTTAAACATCACAGGCGATGATTGGGCTAGAGGGGACAGTGTTACTGGAACTGAGGGAGTATCTGCACGTAGACGAAATCCGTCTCGCCAGGGTGGAACTAGTGCAATGCCATCATTTGATTTAAAGCGAAATGAGGAGACAGCAAAACCAGATTTTTTAATAACAGGTGCTAGTGGTAATACTCGTGAGGGTCAGTTAGTGACCTTCTCTGGTGGTGCAAGAGGTTAAGTAATTAATGGCCTATAGGAATTTGGCCAAGGTGAGTAATCGTTTCCTAGGACCTACAGCTCCTAGGAAACGACATCCTGCACAACAACTTTCTACTTTGCGAGAGGATAAGTTTTCAGCTCCTCACCAGCGAATTCATCCTCTTACTGATATTGAAACTAATCAATATTTACAGAAGTATGAACTTGAAATCAAAGGGAAATTTGATGAGATTGTTCCTCTTCTCAAAAGTGTTTCTGCTCTCCAGCATGAACATGATTTTGTGAGTCGTGCAAAAGAATTAACCCATAAAGAGCTTGGATTTGACTTGCCCGACCATATCCTTAACAAGGCTTGGGTCCGCCCATTAGATATGAGGGGGCTCTTTGCATGGTGTGTCTTTCAAGCCCATCAACAAACTAGTGATCAGTTTTTTGAGTTAGATCCTTTACAAGGGGGAGTAGAGAGTAGAAAAGCTAGAGATTTTCAATCATTTCTCGAAGGATGTGGTTTTCATTTGTTAGATATAACCCCTTGTTCTGATGGACGTCTTGCTCATACCATTGCGTATGCATTACGCATACCTTTTAGTGCTGTTCGTAGAAGATCTCACGCTGGTGCTCTTTTTGATATAGAGAAAACGGTTAACCGTTGGATCAAGACCGAACATCGGCGTTTTCTTGAAGGACTACCCAACAAGGTAGAGGTAGGTTCAAGGTATTTAAAGGTTGTTACCTATCATTTTAGTTCTTTAAATCCAACTCACCAAGGTTGTGCAGCGCATGGGAGTAATGATGCACTAGCAGCTTCTGAAGGCTACAACAGATTGCTTGGTTTTCGGGAAGCAGTTGAAAAGAGCTTTTGCTGCGGAGCATCGGTTGACCTTCTCTTGATTGGATTAGATACAGATACTGATGCAATCCGTGTTCATGTTCCTTCTTCGAAAGGGGAAATTGATTTAGCCAAGTGGGTTTGTGCTGTAGATGTTTATGAAAAGACGAAGGCTTTGTCAACTGAAGTTGCTTTAAATAAAATTTTGGAGATTGTTGAGGAAAATTCCCCAAATAAAACTGAACCAGGAATGGCAACCTTTATTGCAAGGCTTATTGCTAATAATATTTCACAAATTGATTATGTTCGAGAATTACATGGTGGCAATTATCCTGATGCTGGTCATGCTGAACGTTTTATAGGTGTTGGGATTGGATTTAAGGAGGTTCATCTTAGGAATCTGACTTATTTTTCTCATTTAGATACTGTTGAGCAAGGAGCTCCGGATTTGGATGTGGGGGTGAAAATATTTAAAGGTCTCAATGTTTCTAGAGATCTTCCTATACCAGTCGTTGTTCGTTTTGATTACTCAGGTGATATTCAAGGCGCTAGAGAACGTGCAATAGCTGATTGTCGAAGAGTGAATGATGCTATTGGTACTCGTTATCGAGACTTGGTAGCTGATGGCTTATTGCATACCTTCCTTACTATTCGTGATCGCGATAAAAAAACATCGGCTGAAGTTGTAGGCTCATCTCTTGACCCTGCAATTCAGGAGGGACATTGACATGCTGATCTGCAAGGTTGTTAAACCACTTGTTTCAACAAATAGGATACCTGGATTTGAACATAAACATCTTCAGGTAGTACTTGATGGCAGCTCGAAAAAGGTTGCGGTTGATGCTGTTGGATGTAAGCCAGATGATTGGGTGATTTGTGTTGGAAGTTCTGCAGCTAGAGAGGCTGCTGGTAGCAAGTCCTATCCAAGTGATTTGACTATTGTTGGCATTATTGATCATTGGGATCCAGATGCTCCTCATTCTTCCTTAGGGACAGGTGGATAATGGAGATAATGCAGGTTATGGGACGTTTGGTTTGTACTCAAAGAGTTGAAGGACTTGGCCATATGAACCTTAGAATTCTAAGAAATAACAAAGGGAAAGAGCTTGTCGCTGTTGATCCAGTAGGAGCTAGAGAAGGTAATTGGGTTTTTACTGCTAGTGGCTCTGCTGCACGTTTTGCTTGTCCGGATCCAAGCACACAAACTGATCTGACTATTGGAGGCATTATTGATTTCTGGATGCCAGATGGTTAAAACTATCCGCCTTTATGACATCCCTCTTTGCTTTCTCTAATGACTACTTCAAAGTTACCTTCTAAATCTGGCGCTTCAAATCAAACAGTTGATGTCTCTTTAGTGCAAAATATGAATCAAGATTCTTCAAACGATAAAAATTCCAAGACAGGAGATGATCAATCTTCGAAAAGCCCTAATAAAACAGCAATAAAACTTGGATCACCTTCTTCTAAAACTACTAATAAGAGCGCTGCCGGCGGCGGATTCTCCAGTGGCTCATTTACCAATTCTTCTTCTTTATCTTCATATTCAGCAAATCAGGGCATTGCTCTGGGAATGATTGAAACAAGGGGAATGGTGCCGGCAATAGAAGCTGCCGATGCAATGACAAAAGCAGCTGAGGTAGCTCTGGTATCGAGGGAATATGTAGGCGGTGGATATGTGACGATTAAGGTCCGTGGTGAAACAGGAGCCGTTAATGCATCTGTCAGGGCAGGAGCAGATGCTTGCGAAAGGGTAGGAGATGGCTTAATTGCTGCCCATATCATTGCTCGTCCTCACGAAGAGATTGAACCAGTTCTTGTTTCTACTGGTGCTAAACGCCGCTATTAATAGTTTTATTTTATGTTTGTCTTTTGGGTTTGAAGCTTAGGCCTTTTGCTTATTGTTATAAGTTGATTAAGTGATCAATTAGGCATCTTGATGAGCAAATGGGAAAAGAGAAATCGACCTGTTCGACTAGAGCGTCGATTTGACTTTGAAAATTATGAGAAAACCAGAAACTTTCTTGAGCAATTGGGAGACTTGAGCGAATTAAAGAAAATTTTCCCTGATATAAGCTTTGGGAAAACCTACGTCAATATTACTTTGCGGCCCCAGGACGATTCCCCTGATGCTCAACTACAGGATGTGGAAAGGCAGTTTGCATTAGAGATTGATGAGCTCTTCCATTGACCTCTCTGCTGAGTACTTAGATTCAGGTGTTGCAGAAGTTCTTGATCAATTAGATCAAGAGTTAATTGGATTGAACCCAGTTAAAACACGTATTAAAGAAATTGCTGCTTTGTTGTTAGTTGATAAAGCAAGGAAAGCACTGGAACTAAGTTCTACTAAGCCTGTTCTGCATATGTCTTTTACAGGTAAGCCTGGGACAGGAAAAACAACCGTTGCAAAAAAAATCTCACAGATTTTGTACAAACTTGGTTATTTAAGAAAGGGACATGTTGTTACAGTGACAAGGGATGATTTGGTTGGTCAATATGTTGGTCATACTGCACCAAAGACGAAAGAAATGATTAAACGAGCACAAGGAGGCGTTTTATTTATTGATGAGGCCTACTATTTATATAAACCTGGGAATGAAAGAGATTATGGATCTGAAGCTATTGAGATTCTCTTGCAAGATATGGAAGACTTAAGAGATGGATGTGTAGTAATCTTTGCAGGATATAAGGATTTGATGGAAACTTTTTATCATTCAAACCCCGGCCTTTATTCAAGAGTTGCCCATCATATTGATTTTCCTGATTACACTAATAAAGAATTAATGGAGATAGCAAAAATCCTCTTATCTCATCAAAATTACTGTTTTAGTAAAGAAGCATCTCCAGTTTTTGAGGAATACATAGAGCGCCGAAAAAAACTTCCTTTTTTTGCTAATGCTCGTTCAATTAGAAATGCTTTGGACCGTGTAAGGTTACGACAAGCCAATCGACTTTTTTCAAGAAAAGATCAACTTATTACTCGTGAGGAATTGATAACTATTGAACCTGCCGATATTTCTGCTAGTAGGGTATTTGATGGGGAAATAGAGGGCCGGAAATTCAAAGAAAAATAGGGTAATTCTCTTCTAATTTTCTTTAGAGATGGAATTCATTTGTCTTCTTCTTTAGGGTTTTCAAGATCTCGTTTTATTAAGACCATAAGATATGAGGGGGCTTTGTATCGGCCAGGTAGGCACCTGTTTAGAGTTTCTAGATGTCCCCAGCAAACTGTCCTTTCAATTTCTTTGGTGCTACGACCTTCTTGTAGCAGGCGCCTCAGTGCCTTGCAATACAGTGGATAGCCAGCTTCGAGTTCTCCTATGGTTAGCTTGGCTGCAGGCATAGTTAGTCGCATTTAGAATCTCAATTTAGACAATCGTCGGTCCCCGTGGCAAAATCTTTATCACTAAAGAGGATATTTACTTAGAAAAGACTTCCTGTATCTGGGTTCTTGACTTTCCTGATTTTTCTAAAGGGTAATTTTGAGCCCATAATTCCCATATAGCTCTCTGTAGGGAGGGTTCAGTTAAATACCGAGGAGAATATAAAGGGTCAAGATGAACCGATATAAGCTATGCAGTCTATTTCGATCCGCGCTCCCTTTGGGAGCGCGGAAACCTCCACACAAGCTCTGGCAGGGCTGATGCCATTATTGAAGACCTCAGCATAAAGAGTATTTACTTTTTCAAAATCCTTTAGATCAATAAGGTAAATAGTGGTTCTTATTACCTGTGAAGGGAGCGCCCCTGCTTCGTTTAGTACAGCAATAAGGTTTTTAAGCACCTGGCGAGTTTCCCTCTCTATGTCTCCTCCTCCAACAAGCTTTCCATCATTTGGATCCAGCGGAATTTGTCCAGAGCAGTAAAGCCAGTTATTGGCAAGTACGGCTTGGCTATATGGGCCTACAGGAGAAGGAGCTGAATTGGTGATAATTTCTCTATGAGGAGATGAATTCATGGGAACTTGATTCTACTTTTAGGAAATAGTATTTATATTTATAGCCGAGATATTTGAGGTTGCAATTAACTTTAGACTTATCTTTTTATGGAGATCTTTATTGTTTGGCCTTATTTTATTCTAGTATTAATATTTTCAAAAAGTGCTTTACCAGTTATCTTTATGCAGTCTTAGCCTTTTGAATTCTTCAATAGTTTTTGCCCGTATAAATAGATTGGTCTTTTTTTCTTCTTCGAGACTACTTGGAAGTGATAGTAGTCCTTCTGCCCTTTTCTTAATTGTTGATGTAAGCCTTTTCGAAATTAGTTCATTATCGGGATAAATTTCATGTGCCCATCGGAGATTGGCCACTGTATATTCATGTGCACAATAAATTTGAGTGCTTTCAGGTAGTTGCTTGAGTTTGCCAAGCGATTTAAACATAGTTTCAGCTGATCCTTCGAAAAGGCGACCACATCCTGCTCCAAATAAGGCGTCTCCACAGAATAATGAAGGCTTAGGACTCATTCTGTTTGTATAAGGAACGTAATACGCAACATGCGCATTTGTGTGGCCAGGAACGTCTATAACTATGAGAGGCTGTCTCATCAAAACAAATTCAGTGCCATTTTTCACTGAAATTGTTTGGAATGGGATTCTCTTTAAATCTGCTTTGCTTGCTACAACTTCCGCTTCTGGCCAATCCATTAAAAGCTCTTGAGTCCCTCCGATATGATCGGAGTGATGATGTGTTTGTAAAACAGCAGTTAGCTTCAAATTATTTTGCTTTAGCCACATTTTTACAGGTTGACTGATAGCTGGATCTATGACCACTGCTTCAGAACCATCCGTCCATATCCATATAATGTTGTCTTTGAGGACAGGTATCGCATGTATTGAGTAATTGTTTTTTCTCTGGTACATAACTCGTTAGGGATGAGAACTAGTTACAGTCACAATTGGAGATTTAAGACATGATCACAGTTGCGCTAGCAAAGGGAGCTTTGCTAAAGGATTCTGTATCTCGTTTTGCTAAAGCGGGATTGGATTTTTCAAATCTTTTGGACAAAGGGAACCGTCAGTTGATGGTTCCTTCAGCTTGTGGCCGTGCCAAGGCAATTCTAGTAAGAAATGGAGATGTTCCTGTTTATGTGGCTTACGGTCAGGCTCAGCTTGGTGTTGTTGGTTATGACGTTCTTAGAGAGCATCAACTCCCTGTAGCTCATCTCGTGGATCTTGGCTTTGGTGGCTGTCGTATGGCTGTAGCGGTTAAAGACACTAGTGCTTATAAATCTGCTTCTGATCTTCCACCACATTGTCGTGTGGCTAGTAAATTTACACATTGTGCAAGGTCCTTTTTTAATCAACTAGACCTCCCAGTGGAATTGGTTCATTTGACTGGTTCAGTTGAATTGGGGCCCATTACAGGCATGGCAGAAGCGATTGTTGACCTGGTCGCAACTGGAAGAACTCTTCGAGATAATGGCTTGGTTGCAATCGAGGAACTTTTTTATTCGACCGCGCGTTTAGTTGGTAATCCTCTTGCATTGCGCTTAGACCATGGGGATCTTCAACGCATTATTGATTCAATTCGCTCTAATGATCATCCTAATAATTTTTCGTCCTAATGGCCTTGAATGACTTTCAACGCGTAAGACGCTTAGGGCGTTATTTGCGTCAAGACAGAAAAAGATTGATAGTAATCGTTCTGGTATTAGTCCCAGTCGCTTTTGCTGGAGCTATTCAGCCCCTTCTTGTTGGTCAAGCTATAAGCGTGTTGAGGGGGGAAGCTACATTTCCTATTCTAAGTGATTTGCCGATGCGATCAGCAATAAGACTTTTGATAGGAATTTTATTGTGCTCAGTTTTATTGAGACTTTTTCTTCAGGGTTATCAAACTTATAATATTCAGGCTGTAGGGCAGAGGCTTACTGCTCGAATTAGACAAGATTTATTTTCACATGCAATGGATTTATCATTGCGTTTTCATGAAAGAATGCCAGTTGGTAAGTTATTAACAAGACTCACAAGTGATGTTGATGCACTAGCAGAAGTATTTGGTAGTGGAGCTGTAGGTGTTTTAGCGGATGTGGTTAGTTTATTTGTAATATCAATTACAATGATTCTTGTTGAATGGCGTCTAGGAATAATACTTTTAGTTACTCAAATTCCAGTAACTATGTTTATACTATGGCTTCAGAAACGTTATCGAAGATCTAACTATAGGGTGCGAGAGGAACTTTCTCAGCTGAATGCTGATTTTCAAGAAAATTTGCAAGGTTTAGAAGTTGTTCAAATGTTTAGAAGGGAATCTATTAATGGAGAAAAATTTAATAGAACTGGTTTACTCTATAGGGAAGCAGTCAATGGAACTATTTTTTTTGATAGCAGCATATCCGCCTTTATTGAATGGGTTTCTCTAGCTGCAATTTCGATTGTTCTGGCGATTGGTGGATGGATGGTAATCAGAAGCATTGTAGGGTTAGGTACATTGACGACTTTCATCCTTTACTCTCAAAGATTATTCGAACCGCTTCGTCAATTAGCTGAAAGATTCACACAGATTCAGGGAGGGTTAACTGCTGTTGAGAGAATAGGTGAACTGCTAGAGCAGGAGGTTGAGATATCAGACAGTTCATATGTTGCTGGAAATAAAACAGAAATGAATAAGGTGCAGCCACTTCAATTAGGTGAAGTGATTTTTGAAGGGGTTAATTTCAGTTATAGAGAGGATGAGCCAATACTTAAAGAACTTAGCTTTCGAATTGCTCCAGGTGAAAATGTCGCACTTGTTGGTCCTACAGGTTCAGGAAAAACGACTCTTATTAGATTATTGTGTAGGCTATATGAACCTCAAAGTGGAAGGATTTTGATAGATGGGATTGACATCAAAAATATACCAATTGCACATCTTAGGAAGCAATTAGGAGTTGTTTTACAAGATACTTTTTTATTTAGTGGCAATGTTGCAGATAACCTTAGATTAGATAATTCCATTCCAGATGAGCGTTTAATAGAGATTTGCCGAGATCTTGGGCTGCATACACTGCTCAGGCGCTTGCCAAATGGCTTACATACAGAGCTTCGTGAGAGAGGTGGGAATTTGTCCTCAGGAGAACGGCAACTCTTGTCGGTAGCCAGAGTGGCTATTCGTAATCCAAGAGTTTTGATAATGGATGAGGCAACAGCATTTATGGACCCATCTACTGAAGCTACTTTGCAAAGGGATTTGGATCGTTTGTTAGCTAAAAGAACTGCTTTAGTGATTGCTCATCGTCTAGCTACAGTTGAATCAGCAGATAGGATCTTGGTTCTCAGAAGGGGTAAGCTTGTCGAGCAAGGAACTCATCAAGAACTTCGCAAGTTAGGGGGTCTATATTCCCAGCTTGCTGATTTGCAAGAACGTGGACTAGCAAAGCTATGAAAATAAATAGTCTTATTAATAAAAACCTATATGCACCAAGGCTTGGATCGAAACTGTGATTAGTGCACCTTCATTAACTAAAGATGAGCTTGATGAGGTTTACGGAAAAGGAGCGTGCCAATTCCAATCATCAGACCACTTAATGACGCTTGTGTTTAGTCAATCTAGACCTTTTGATTTAATTGAGCTGGAACAGTTGCTCCAGTCAGTTGGTTGGAGTCACCGTCCAGCTAGAAAAGTAAGACGGGCACTAGCTTATAGCTTGTTGAAGGTGGGATTGTGGAAACATGAAGCAGGATTGCCTCGATTAATTGGCTTCGCTAGATGTACAGGAGATGGTGTTATTGAAGCAACAGTTTGGGATGTTGCAATTCTCCCCGTTTATCAAGGCTATGGTTTTGGAAAGCAACTTATGTCTTATTTGATCAAGTCTCTTCAGGAGATGGGTATAAAAAGGATCACGCTATTTGCTGATCCAGGGGTTGTTGATTTTTATAGGAGTCAAGGTTGGGTATTAGAGCCAAGAGGTAATAGATGTGCTTTCTGGTATGCTAATTAGGTAGTAAATAATTCAACTTTATAAAAATAATTTTATAGCTTATGGTTAGCTTTCTTGATAATAATCCTTCGACAAGTTTATAGATCTCTCTCCTTTTAGCCACCGATTTCTTAGTTTTAGATTCTTAATTGCTCGAGAAAATACATTTATGCTTGACCACCGTCTTGGGCTAGAAACAATATCTAAGTTCAAAGGTTTTATTTGTGCTATTTTATCAAGACGTAAAATTAGGTCTAGATCTTCCATAATTGGTAGAGGCTTAAATCCCCCCATTTTTTTGTATAAAGATCTTTTTATTAGAAGTCCCTGGTCACCATAAGGAAGTCTTTGCAATCTGCTTCTAATAAAGACGGCTAATTCCAATATCCTAAAATCTAATCTTCTATCTTCTATCTTTAGATCGAAATACCAAACAGAATTGGCTGAATGAGGATTGTTTGTTATTGGAAGTACTGTTTCTGGCCAATTTGTTGGTAAGCGTGAATCAGCGTGTAGGAAAAGGATCCATTCTCTTGTTGAATGATCAGCTCCATGATGAAGTTGTTCCCCACGGTTGGCTTCTAAGTTTTTAAAAGGCTTTGCCCCAAAGAGTTTAGCTATTAATACTGTTAAATCTTTGCTATTGCAATCACAGACAGATATCTCTAAGTCGTAAGGCCAAAGTTGCAGATCAGACAAAAGTAGAGGTAAATTACTTGCCTCATTAAGTGAGGGAATTACAATACTGAGATTGTTTTTGTTTAGCCTTGCCATGGATTTAGATCCTCAACTATATCAAGGTCATTTTGTTCTCTAAGCAGTTTATATTTAATGTTTCTATCATTAGCTTTTTGAAGAGTCTCTTCTAATACTTTGTTGGTGCCCCATGTAATGTCTTCAAAAGACCAATTAATGCCTTTTTGCAACTGATTTCCTGAGAATCCAACTAGCCAATATCCACCATCACTAGAAGGGCCAATTATCATGTCATATTTGGATAATAATTGAATCCCAATAAGTAAATCCTGATGAGATAATGTAGGAAGATCTGTACCTATTACGATAATATTAATCTTGTCTATATTTTCTTCAGAATTCTCTTCGGCAAGTATTAATTGATCAATAATACGCTTACCTAAATCACCATCTCTTTGATTCGCGACAGTCTTAAATCCATGGTCCAAGCCATACTGTCTTCTTTTTGTATCTGGGAGTCCTGCGACCGCTAAATGTATTTCTATCAAATTTCTCTCTTTAAGAATTTCTGCCACTGAAAGTGTATGAATTGTCAATTTATCTTGTATCAAGTAAGCATGATGTTCCCCAATACTTCTTGCAAGTCTTGTTTTACATCTTCCGGGTTCATTCCATCTAGTCATTATTATTAGAGTGGTTTTCGGAAATGATAGGAATTTTGCTTTTGATGTCTTCACTTTTTCTTTGGTTTGATTGATGATGTCTTTCTCTTGATTCTTAGATTTTTTTCTGATTTTAAGCTTTGCTGACTTTAGAGTTTAGAGAAGAGTTTGATCAACGCAGCTCGCTGTAGCCCTAAAATCTTGAGGCTTAATTCCAAACAACCATTTTAGGTTACATCGAATTGGATTCTAAAAAGCTCACGGTCAGAATTCTTCTGTGAAGGGCATGTAGGCATTTGACGATTAAGTTACTCTTCGTTTCAGACTTGTATCCCTCAACTTGCGCCTGTCTTTTCGGGAGCACTTGCTCTAATGCAAGTCAAGGGAAGGGCTTACAGATTGTCAAAGAGCAAAGAATTTGCCTGTTCCCCGTTTATTTGGCAATGAAGGTTTTCCTATTAATGCTTAGATTCAGCATCCTATTCGAAAAGTGAAGTGCCACAGGGCAGAGAGCTATGGATCAAGGTTCAGGAGGCCCTTCAGCAAACTTTAAGTAAGCCTACGTTTGAGACTTGGATACGGCCAGTTAAGTGTTTGGAATATGGTGACGGAAAGTTGTCTCTTATAGCTCCCAATAGCTTTTCAAGTGATTGGTTAAGAAAAAACTACTCTCGTACCATTGAAGAGGTCGCTGGCGAGATATGTGGCAGTCCTGTCAGGGTAGATGTTAAAGCTGATACCCAAGCAAAAGTAAGTGAAGGTGCTACCCCATCAATTGCCCCTAAGTCTTCTTTACCTGAGGCTAGAACTACCGTAAATGTGAACCGTACAAAAATATTACCGGGTTTAAACCTTCGATACGTTTTCAATAAGTTTGTCGTAGGTCCTAATAGTCGGATGGCTCACGCAGCTGCATTGGCAGTCGCTGAAGCGCCAGGACGAGAATTTAATCCTCTTTTTATATGTGGTGGCGTTGGACTTGGTAAAACGCACCTTATGCAAGCTATTGGTCACTATCGCTTGGAGATAGACCCAAGTGCGAAGGTTTCATATGTATCGACTGAGACTTTTACTAATGATCTAATTCTTGCTATTAGGAAAGATGGTATGCAGGCATTTAGAGATAGATATAGGGCTGCTGATTTGATTCTTGTTGATGATATTCAATTCATAGAAGGTAAGGAATATACCCAAGAAGAGTTTTTTCATACATTTAATGCTTTGCATGAAGCTGGTAGGCAAATTGTTATTGCCAGTGATAGACCTCCTAGTCAGATTCCTCGTTTACAGGAGCGTTTGATATCTAGATTCTCAATGGGATTGATTGCAGATATTCAGGCACCAGATCTTGAAACAAGAATGGCCATACTTCACAAGAAAGCTGAGCAAGAACGTATGAGATTGCCTAGAGATTTAATTCAGTTTATCGCCGGCCGCTTTACTTCAAATATTCGTGAACTTGAGGGAGCTCTTACAAGGGCGGTTGCATTTGCTTCTATTACAGGACTTCCTATGACTGTTGAGTCAGTCGCTCCAATGCTTGATCCGAATTCACAAGGCGTGGAAGTTACACCGCAACAAGTTATTGAAAAGGTCTCAGAAGTTTTTGAAGTTACTGCTGAGGAAATGCGTAGTGCGAGTCGACGCCGCCCTGTAAGCCAAGCAAGACAGGTTGGCATGTATTTGATGAGACATGGCACTGACTTAAGCCTGCCCCGCATAGGCGATGCTTTTGGAGGTAAAGATCACACAACTGTTATGTATGCTATAGAACAAGTTGAAAAGAAACTTTCAAGTGATCCTCAGACGGCTAGTCAAGTTCAAAAAATAAAAGATCTTTTGCAAATTGATTCAAGACGAAAACGTTAGTTGCTTGGATGGATTGCTATTAAGTTGGTGAGTTTGTCAATCCTAGTTTTAAATTTAAAGATGCTTTTTTTATTATTTGAGGATTTTTACTACTCAATTAGATTTGCTTGATTGATAGAAAAGGTAGTGGATTTTGGTCAAGTCGATTACTGGTTTTGATTGAAGGACCCTGCGCTGTACTATCTAATTTAGCTGTAGCCTCAAGAGCCTTCCTTAGCTCTCTTGCGGCAAGTAAAGGCATATCTCTTGGGACTGAAATCCTATCTCGCAAATATCTAAGGCCTAAGGCACTATTCCTACTTGGTTGAGAAGCTTGGCCATTGATTAATAGGGTTAAAGCTGCTCTTAATGGCTGGTCAAATAAAGGTTCTCCTAATGGATTTATTTTCATAATCGTTTTTCGATGCTTCAGTACCCTTCTAAGAGCTAGTGATGATGGGTCGGGTAAGAGGTCTCGTCCCTTAGTTAGTGAACTCATTTCCATTTCCCCTAATCCTGAGCCGTTATCAATTGCTTGCGCAAATTGTTTTTGTGTGGAATTAGTACTGAAATAACATCCTCCCATTTGAGGTGGTAAATCATGGGAATGCGTATGAAAGTCCCCTTGGGTGCCTCGATATTCCTCCTGCGCTTCTAGAGCGGTAAACCAACTATCTATTCCAGGATGTTCCTTTCGAAGATTGAAACCTTTGTAGTAGCTCAATGAAGCATTCATCCTCTCTAAGTAGGGAATAAAGATCAGGTCGCAACTTCCTGGTGAATGAGATCCTGACTCGTCTGCTACTGAATCGAGAAATGGCCCTTTCTCTTTGAGAAGCTGTTGCTCTAATTCTTGAGCTATCACTTGGAACTCATTTTGTCTTTTTGTCTCATTCCATATAGCGAGAGAAGGTCTGCATAGCCACATACACCATGCTCGAAAAAATCTCCTTTCTAGAAATCTTAGTTCAATAGAATTTGTGTCGTTTATTGATCTCCCTAAAGGCCCAAAGGTGTTTTCAAGGGCTAGTAGTATTTCATCACTTTCTGTGATGAGTTGATTGTCAATTTCCAAGGCGGGTAGAATTCCTGTTGGAACTTTTTCTAAATACCAACTTTCTTTCTCTCCATAGCAACGCATGGTTACTTTTTGGATTCTGTAGGGAATTCTTTTGAATTCAAGCCATAACCAAACTTTTTGGCAGTAAGGACACCAAGCATGGTGGTCTCTATAAAGAATTACTCTGACACTTTTCTCTGGGTTACCAAATAAACGAAGTTTAGAGTATGAGTTGGTTGGACCTTCTATTCGATCAAGTTCTTGCGGGGCAAGTTTTTCAAGCTCATCCCAGCCAAGAGATTCGGTTCTTAACACATGAGATTCCATTTGGTTACAACGCTAGAGTTGATTGCTAATTGATTTGAATTTATTCCAAAGCGAGAATAAATCAATTAGTTTTATTGTCGGAAGTATTAGATTCTAAAAAGAAATATTAGCTTTGTCTCGACTTGATTGAACTTCTAGTTGATATAAGCATATTCCAGCAATGTGATAGAATCCCTATAGACATTAGAACTTCGAAGATCTCTTGATCGTTACGAATTTGCTTTATGGTTGAGGCATATGATAAGTCAAAATATAAGTAAAATAATGCTACAAGTAAGAAATAAAGACTAAACCTACGTGCAGGAAATGCGTCGATTTGAGGCCAAAATCTCCAGCCTAGCCACCCTAGAAATATGCAAGAGATTTCAAAGGCTGGATCTAATAATTTATGGTGGATAAAGCCAATATTGTGTATGTTTGATTCTCCCTGCATGTTTAAGGAACGAATAGAGTCGAAACCAAAACCAGTTATCCTCTCTCCCCAACTTATTTCTTCGCCAGCTACAAAGAAGCAGACGATAGCTAATACTAGCCAAGCCATGGATTGTCTATTTATACTTAGTTTTCTACGTTTCCAAAGGATTAGTGTGCATATTATAAAAGAGCAGAGGAAACTAATAAATTGAATCCATTCAAGGGGACCATCCTCGCTTCTGCACCAATCAAACCAGCTAATACCTATTATGTCCCTACCAAATGGAAGTATGTATATAAAGCCATAAATAATTGCTAAATAGATAACTGGAAAAATATCTACTCTTGGAGAAAGATCTCCCCATGGTGTTGATATTTTAGGTTGGGGCGTACTATTTAAGGGATTTAGAAGCGTCAAAAATTGGTTCACTTGTTCAAATTGCTAAAGCATATATTGACTTTGCCATAGAATTGCTTGATTGGCAGCCTTATCTCATGGCATGTTTGCATTAAGGGCCTTTAAGGTTGATTTGACTTTAGTAAGTTAAATTAAATCTTGTTCCTAGTTTTGTTTCATCTGCCCCTATCAGTTGCCCAATGTCTTGAAGGCCAGCAGCAGAGCTGCCGTAAATATCTATATTAAAGTCTTCAGTTAAAAGCCATCTTAATGCAATGGTGTAATTATTATTGTCTTTTGGGGATTCTACCAGATTATATTCAGGAATTAATTGCAGCTTTTTTGATACTTGAATATTAGCTCCTAATCCTACTCCTTTTGGAGTGCTGATATTATTCCAAGCAGCCTTTGGATTTATGTTTATAGCGATTCTTCTAGTGGGCTCCCAAGTTGTGATGAATTCAGAGAATAAATAGCCTTGGCCTCCTGATAACCATCTGCTTCTACCTGCGCTTAGACGCAATGCAGTCCAAATAGGAATCTTACTCTTGGGACTGAGAAGAATAATCTTTCCACCAACTCTTGTTTTGACTCCATTGTTGCTAAGGTATTCATTTACGATTGCTTTGGTGTTACCTTCTCTAGGAGGAATATCGTTGAACTTACCTAAATTAATTATATCCAGCTGGAAATTATTTGATATTGAATGACCTAAATATCCAAAAACATTTCCCGAACTATCTAAATTCCCCCAGGCTTGGGTAGTCCCTCCGGGAGGGATTAGAGCACTGCCTACAGTAAGTCCACCTTTAGATAGAGAAGTTTCTCTAAAAGTGAACTCTCTCTGAGGGGAATCTATAGCAGATGGTGTATATTTAATCCCTGCATAATATCCTAATTGATTAGCAGAGGGGAGTGTAAGTATTCCTGTTGAGGGTGTTGCACCAAACCCATTTGTCAGTCTACCTTCAAGTCCAATTCGGGGATTTAAATCCCAATCTATGCCAAAATTGAGAATTGGCTTCTTTTTGAAGTCCAAATCTGAATTAAAACTGTTATCTCCTGGCCCTAAAGGCAGTATTGCTGAGGTTAAAAAAGTTATTTTGGAAATTGGCCGCCACATTAATCCAGTCCCAGCAAATATATTATTTCCATAGAATGTTCCTTCTCCTCCTTGATTATGCCCTTGCTTTTGAGGCAAAAAACTTATGCCTGATAGTATTGATACTTGTAGATCTTTTGTTACCTGAAAACTTGCTGGCAAAGTAATTGACCCTACTAAATTCTTAGTAGAAACGAGCTTATTTGATGAGTTGAAAATATTTGGAGCACCGCTTTGAACATTCCAAAGCTCAATCGAACTTTCTAAAGCGATTGACCAGTTATTTTGTTTATATAGGGGTGTCTTTAGAGATGCCCCATAGCTTTCCCAGAAATTGGGTGTTTGATTTGTACTATGTGAATTAGGTGTTGAGTATAAGGGGTCATCTGCTGCAGAAAAGAAGCCAGAGACTTGTAGGTTTTCAAGCATCCCAATATCAAATCGAAATGCATAATTTTGGTTCCCTGTTCCTGATGCGTCACCACCGGAGAAAGCTGAAAGGGAAAACACTTTGATTTGATTGTCACCTTTTTCAAGCAGATTTCCAGTTGGAAAAGAAGGAGATAATCTTGTTGGCCATAAGTAATCTGCGCGGATTGGTTCTAGTTGCTTATACATGCTTATGGCTGTTTTGTAGTCTGAGGGGATTTTTGAAATCCCTATATTTGCTGTATCCCACGAATTAGGAATTAGAAGTTTCGTTTCGGATGGTGATAGACGCTGCCAAGTAGGAAGATTCCCATTTTGATAATTGTTCTTGGGTATTAACTTCCAAACTAAATTTTTGCTATCAAAAAGGGAATACTCTGAGGTAGGACGTAGCTTCTTTTTGGTGGTTACACCCTTAGAATCCAAATCTTTAAAATCATTCGGCAGCTTTCTCTGTTCGGATACAAATGTGAATGAATCCCATATTTCTTCGGCATTGATCGGTTTTGAAAACCCCAAGACGGAGATTAAAATCATTCCTAGGGATTTTGCTTGATGTTTTAATATGATCATTGTCTGTGCTCGCTTGCGTAGCCATTAGGGTTCTCCTTCTGCCATCTCCAAGTATCTATACACATATTTCCAAGTGATTTCTTGGTTTCCCAACCAAGAATCTTTTTTGCCTTTTGGGGATCAGCTACGGTTATAGCAGTGTCACCTATGCGTCTATCTACTATTTCATATGGAATTTCTGTTTTAGTAGACTTTTCAAATTCATTTACTACCTCTAATACTGAATGACCAATCCCACTCCCAAGATTTAATACTAAGAAGTTTGTTCTTTCAGCTATCAGGTGATTTAGGGCGGCCAAGTGGCCTTCAGCTAGGTCCATTACGTGAATGTAATCCCGAATGCAAGTTTTATCAGGAGTAGGCCAGTCACCACCATAAACTCTTAAAATTTTTTTTCTTCCGCTTGCTACATCGGATACCAATGGAAATAAGTTATTAGGACTACCTAAAGGACATTCGCCAATACGACCGCTTGGATGTGCCCCCACAGGATTAAAATAACGAAGTGATGTGATTTTCCAGTCGGCATCACTTCTAGACAAGTCTAGAAGTATTTGTTCAACCGCTGCTTTTGTATTGCCGTAGGGGTTGATTGGACTTATTAGTTCAGACTCTGATATAGGCACTGCGCTGACATCACCGTAGATAGTTGCGCTACTACTAAAAATTAGAGATCTGCAGTTATATTTTTGCATCATTGCAAGTAGACAACAAGTACCATTTACATTGACATCCCAGTAATTAAGAGGGTATTGAACAGATTCGCGGACAGACTTAAGCCCAGCAAAATGTATTACAGCGTCTAAAGGTCGGCCTTGTCTTTTCGCATTTATAAATAGCTTTTCTAGGGTGCTTTTTTCTCGTATATCGCCCCTTGTTACTTCAAGTCGATTACTTGTGTTTTTCGCATCTAATGACGCGATTTCCATAACCCTTTGAAGAGCTAATTCTGAACTATTTACAAAAGAGTCTATTACTACCAGGTCATATCCAGCCTCTAGAAGAGCTGCAATTGTGTGACTTCCAATGAAACCAGCTCCTCCCGTGATAAGGACTCTTGGCATTTTGCTACCACTTCATTGTTACAAGAGGGGATATGAACTTTTTAATAGCTCTGTTGGTTGAGGTAAATCTTTGGTTGAAACCTATTAGGTAGATGTATGTCGAAGCACTGTAGATTGTGTCGTTCTTTTGATGCATTGGAAAATAATTGTGGAATTTCTCTTGCGAAAGGCCTCTTATCAGTAACTGCTGAAGATTATTATGTCTGCATTAGACAATGCAGCCTGAGTGAAGCAGTAAATTGAAAAGAGATGTTTAATATAAATGCGACAATATTAGAGTTATGGAAGACGTTGTAGATTTTGTGGTCGGGAGGACAATTGGACCACATAAAGTCAGATAGAAAGAAATGGATTTTCTATCGCAAATACATGAGGCGAAATTAACTTGAACCCACTTTTCTCGTGAAACAGCTTCAAAGCCTAAGGGGCATGGTGGATGTCCTCCCTGGAGAGACTGAACGGTGGCAAGCTGTTGAGTCTATTTCAAGAGAGCATCTCAGTAGAGCCGGTTTTAAAGAGATCCGGACTCCTCTTTTAGAAGTTACGGATCTGTTCTCTCGAAGTATTGGAGAAGCAACAGATGTAGTTAGCAAGGAAATGTACTCGTTTATAGACCGTGGCGACCGATCTTGTACTTTGCGCCCTGAAGGTACCGCTGCGGTAGTGAGGGCTGTTTTAGAGCATGGTTTGTTGAATAAAGGTTTCCAAAGACTGTGGTATTGCGGACCAATGTTTAGATATGAACGTCCTCAAACTGGGAGACAGAGGCAATTCCATCAATTAGGTGTTGAGTGTTTTGGCATGAATTCCCCTACATCTGATGCTGAAGTTATTTCTATTGCATGGGACTTACTTAGTTGCTTGCGGATAGAGGGACTAGTCTTGGAGATTAATAGCCTTGGCGCGTCGCTAGATCGCAAAAAATATCGGGATGAATTAGTTGATTGGCTTAAAGTTCATTTTGAAAAGCTTGATCTCGATTCAAAACAACGATTAGACACTAATCCTTTAAGAATTCTTGATAGTAAAAGTAAACAGACACAGGATCTTTTACAGGAAGCACCACAGCTAAAAGATTTTTTGTGTGAGGAAAGTACTCAAAGATTTTTAGCACTTCAGGAAATCCTTAAACATCTCAAAATTCCTTTCAAGGTCAACCCTTGCTTGGTTCGGGGACTGGACTATTACAGTCACACAGCTTTTGAAATTACAAGTCACCATCTTGGATCGCAAGCAACCGTTTGTGGTGGAGGACGTTATGACGGACTCGTCGGAGAACTAGGAGGATCTCCAACTTCTGGTTTTGGGTGGGCAATAGGTTTAGAACGTTTGTTAATGCTTTTGGGAGACTCCATTCATCGCAACTGGATACCTGATGTATATGTTGTTAATAGAGGTATAAAGGCTGAAATTTCAGCGCTTGTTTTGGCTCGTAAATTAAGAGCTTTTGATCTTCGTGTTCAGCTTGATAGCTCTGGAGCTTCATTCTCTAAGCAATTCAAACGAGCAGACAGGAGTTCTGCGACGTGGGCTCTAGTGCTGGGAGATGATGAAGTTACTAATGGGGAGGTTCGACTTAAAAGACTCCACTCAAATAAAATGTCTTCTACTGTCAAAGAACACATATTTTCATCTTCTGATTTAGAAGGCTTAATGTCCTTTTTGCTTGATGAGAAAGTTACCCGATAAGAAATTATGATGCTCAACTCGATTCAATCTATTTGTTGTATTGGAGCTGGTTACGTTGGTGGACCAACGATGGCAGTTATCGCAGATCGTTGCCCAGAGATCATGGTTAATGTTGTTGACTTGAATGAGGACCGAATTGCGGCATGGAACGACCCTGACTTGAGTCGGCTTCCTATATATGAACCAGGCCTCGATGCTGTTGTTCAAAGAGCAAGAGGAAGGAACCTCTTTTTTTCTTGTGAAGTGGACGAAGCAATTTCTTCGGCTGACATGGTTTTCATATCAGTTAATACTCCTACAAAAAGGAAGGGGGTTGGTGCTGGCCAAGCTAGTGATTTGCGTTGGGTAGAAGCTTGTGCTCGACAGGTGGCTAAATGTTCCAAGGGACATACGGTTGTAGTAGAGAAAAGTACCTTGCCAGTTCGTACTGCTGTGGCAATTAAGGCCATACTCGATATCCCTTCAAGAAAAAATCACACAAATGATTCGATACCAACCTTTTCCGTCCTTTCAAATCCAGAGTTCCTCGCTGAAGGAACTGCAATAGCTGATCTTGAAAATCCTGATAGAGTTTTAATTGGTGGAGATAACCAGGAGGCTGTAGAGGCCTTGGTCAATATTTATAAACATTGGGTTTCTGAAGATAAAATTCTTCGCACGAAATTATGGAGTAGTGAACTTTCAAAGCTCACAGCAAATGCTTTTTTAGCCCAGAGAATCAGTTCTATCAACGCTGTTGCAGCACTTTGTGAAACGACTGGTGCAGATGTTCGTGAAGTGGCTCTAGCCATTGGAACTGACAGTCGAATTGGTTCAAAGTTTCTTAATGCTGGCCCTGGTTTTGGGGGTAGTTGTTTTAAGAAAGATATTCTCAATTTGGTTTATTTATGTCACTATTTTGGTTTGCCAGAGGTTGCTGACTATTGGTCAAAAGTAGTAGATCTGAATACTTGGCAACAGAGTCGAATAGCTCGTTTGCTTGTGCAGAAATTATTTGGAACTGTTACTGCTAAAAGAATTGCAATCTTAGGATTTGCTTTTAAGGCGAATACAAATGACACACGTGAATCTCCGGCTATAAGAATTTCTCTTGATTTGATTGAGGAAGGTGCCCAGTTAGCCATTCATGATCCAAAGGTAGATCCAACCCAAATCGAATTAGATCTAAAACAGCAACCTAGCACTGTAGACTCAAACTTGTTAGCTGAAGGTACATGGCATTTTACTGATAGTGTTGAAGAGGCTCTGAAGGGGGCTGATGCGGTTTTGATCTTAACCGAATGGGAGGAATATAGACGACTCAATTGGGCCTTTTTGGCTTCTCTTATGAGAGCTCCTGCTTGGGTGTTTGATACTAGATCTGTTGTAGATTCCAAGCAAATTAGTGAAGCAGGTTTAATACTTTGGAGACTTGGGCAAGGTGAAGATTAAATGAGTCTTTCTTAAAGTGAAATATTTGATTTTTATTTATTAGTTTGATCTATTTAGATATGATTCTCTTGAGAGCATCAATGACATTTATTTAATCAGGCTATTTCATTATTTTTTCTATAATTAATATTTATTTACCTGTTAAATTTCCTTTCTTGATAACTCTAAAGCCCTGCAATCAGCTATTAGGGACTCGTCCTGAGATGCGTTTTCTGCATAATCCCATTGATGTGAGCAAGCTCTACTCATCAACTATGCAAGAATCACCTTATGTTTTTGCATGTTGTGGAGCCCTGGAGATTTGAATAACTTCTTCTTTTTACTTGCGTCAGTTTTCTTGATAGTACTTGCCTACAAGCTATTTCTTAGATCTAGATCAGATAAGAAAACTAAACTGATGTCACCCAGGAATATGTCTAGTTGGATGCAGATGAGTCGAGAAGATAGAAATGCATATGATCAGGAATTGAAAAAGATAAATATGCAAAAAAAAATGAAACTAATCAGTGATATAAGGAAGGAGTACAAAGGTCTTAATAAACTTTCTGGTAAATAGAATTTAGTCTATTCTAATTTCAATCTTATCTTCAGCTGATGAGGTTGTTAGCTCCAAGAACAAGAATATAAACAATATCTAAAAGTCTATTTCTCAATTATATTCACCTGGCATATCATTTTTCTTGACAGTGACTTTCCCTACTTTCTTTCCTGAAAATCGTAACAGTTCTTCTCCTGAGACTTCAAAACCTAGACCTTGAGCAATTTTGGCGACATCGTCAGCAGTTGAGGAAGACAGTACTTGTTCCTTGAGGAGTTGATCGCTCTGCATTTTTTGCAAGAATGCTTTGAGTTGTTCAATTGACAAGGCAATATCCATCAAAGCTTTAATTATGATTCATGAACTTTGTTCTCTCGCATAAGGATTACATTTTTCTTTTATATATGAGAGATAGTTGCCTGGATTGGAATGGACCTTGAACCAGTTTTCAAACAGATTGTCTTAGGGATGGTTTCTTTGGGGGCTAATTTTCTTTCGGCAAGTGCTGGAGGTGGGGCGGGGTTAGTCCAATTGCCTGCCTTAGTCCTTTTAGGCTTGCCATTCTCTAGTGCTTTAGCCACGCATAAATTAGCAAGTGTTGCTTTAGGTTTAGGGGCAGGGTTGAGGCATGCACAGGAAAGAACTCTAAAGAGTTCTTTGGCGTGTTGTGTTCTCGTTTTTGGATTGCCTGGGGTTTGGCTTGGGGCCCAAATAGCGCTAGTAATTCCTCCTGATATAGGCACTTTTTTCCTGGGAGCCCTAACTTTTTGTATTGGTATATATTCCATCAAATCCCCAAATATGGGGATAAAAATCCAAGAACATAAGAGAAAAAATCTAGATTGGATCATTGGGGGCGTAGGGTTATTTCTGATTGGGTTATTAAATGGTTCTTTCTCATCTGGTACTGGCCTTTTAGTAACCATATGGTTAGTTAAATGGTTTAAATTGGCATATCTTCAAGCAATAGCTTATACACTAATTCTTGTGGGACTAATGTGGAATGGTACAGGAGCTTTAGTCCTTGGGTTGAATGGTCAAGTTGAATGGACTTGGTTACCAATGCTACTCATAGGGTCATTTATAGGAGGTTATTTAGGAGCACAGCTTTCTCTTTCTAAGGGCAGCTCATATGTGAAATATCTATTCGAGATCCTTTCACTTGCAATGGGTTTGTCTTTGCTTGTAAGGAAGTTTGTATAGTTCTCTTTTAATTTATAATTGAACTATCAGTAAACACTAGTCATCATCTGCTTCCCATGGGTCTATAAGCTTTTTCGAGGGAGGACCAAAAGAGAAATAGACTCCTATGCTCGTAAGCCCTATCACTCCAATCAAGATTGCAAGTATTAAAGAGAAAGCGGGTGATGAGGTTTCCATCAAATTAGAAGCAGTGGAAGACTTTGGAAATTTGATTCAGCATACAAATATACATAATTCAAGTGAATTTGTGGCTTAGAGCTTGCCTCTGTTCTCATTTAGCCTTATTGCTTCCCTTATAAGGGGGCACGGCGATTGCCAAAAAAGTGCTTGCGTAGAGGGATCACTTTAAATGATTTAGTTCGATGGCTCTCAATACTTGGCAATGATACTAGGGTTTTAGGCTGGTTTGCAGCTTAATAAGGTCTCTTTTGATCTCATCCTCTAATCCCTGCTATGCCTCTTAGACCTTTTCTGTAGGAAAAGGCTAATCAGATACCCTTCATAGAAAATATCAAAGCTTAAGAAATGGCTTTATGAGTCAAGTTTTATTTACTTAATTTTTAAACTTGAGTGAACTCTATGGTTGCTATCTGTTCCCAGAGGCCATTTAAAGACTAAGCTGAATGAAGGTTTTGAATAATGCCGTTGACTTTCTCCCCTGCATGGCCACTTGTAGGAATCGTACTCATAGCAATTGGTTTTTTTGTGAAATTTGAAATTCAGGTTGCTCATTCAGATTCAGATGATCCTCAAGAAATTAAACCATCCAAGAAAGTTGAAGGACAAAATGATTTCAATTGATGAGCCTATTTGAATTCTCTTTTGTTTTCATTTTCTGAGACTTGACGATCAAGCCTTTGCTCAGCTCGTTATTCACAACAGATTTAAGTCTTAAACTGATCTTTTTCTAGTATTTAGCATTATTTTATCAATAAACTCCTTTTGTTTGATATTTAGTCATGGCCACCATTGCATCGCATTACCTTGTAGGCAATGCTGTCTGTTTCGGCATCAGCGAAATCAATTGTTGTTGCTATGCACTCATTTTGACTTCCACTCCATTTAGAAATTGGAGCGAGCCTTGTTGCCACTACTACGAGGGAAGCGGTGCTTATTGCGGCTAATACCGGATAAATAAATTTGATTACAGATTTTCGTTTCAGAAGCCTTAGCTTTCTTTCTTCTGATCTGATTTCGCGCTCTTCTGCTCTTAGTTCTTCTGCGATCTTTGCTTTTTCTTGAGCTATCCTCTCTTCTTCACGTTTGTTCCGTTCTTCCTCCTTAATTGTGGCAGCTCGGTTGTCCGCTTGTATTTTGAGGTCGCCACGCCATTGAATGAATACTTTGCTTGCTTTTTCGAAAAGCGTTATTAGAAGAGCTACGGTTGCAATGAAAAGAGTTCGGATGGCAGTTAATCCTTCACGAAGTCCCTTTGTGATTGCTTTTGGGTCTTCTGAGCCTTTGAGAGGAGAATTTTCAGTCATATCTTTTTTTACTCCTACTATCTCTCTTTGGTTTTATCTCTTAAAAAATAAACAAACAAGCCCTTAGTCGTTAGGAAGTCATTTGAGCAGGGAAGATGGCTGGCGATTTTAAGGACTGGTTTTTAGGGAAGAGTATCTTCTAAGACAATAAAAAATGAGTAATCTAACGGATCGCTTTTGATCGGTAGATGTTGTTCCCTTGGGAAACTTTACAAATAAAAATGTTTTCAACCCTTTTTCGAGCACTTTTGCAAGGAGCTGATTCCCATTATGGCAATACAATCGGCCTTTCTCCGATTGTATTGGCATCTCCCAAAGTAAAGAAAAAGCTTGAGACAGCTAATTCCAGATTTTGGGCAAATGAGTGTGCTGTTTATCCAAGCCAGATTGCCTGCTTAAATTATGATTAATTCATGAAACTCCCTTGAAGTTAATGGTATTCATTTTTATTTGTTTGTATCTTAATACTTTGTTTTGCCCAATTGGTCTAAATTTTAGGCGAATAGTTAAAAGCAATTAGGTCATGATTCAAGGAAATCATCTTTAATCCTCTCTAAAATATTTAATCCCTTCTCTTTCTAAAATTAAATCATCTGAAATTTTTAAGCTTTCGATTTTTAAAAAGAATTTCTTCATCCTAGATCAAGAAATTCTGCCTTTTAATGCAAGTTATGGTGATAGCGCACCACGAGAATTAACCTTCGTGTTGGATTCCATCAGGCTGAATCTTGCTATTGTCGTGCAGATAACTTTCAATTCTTGCTGGATCACCTCAATTAGCCACAGGAATCAGCTCATGTATTGAAGGAGCCAAGCAATTAAATCAGCTTTGTCGGATAATGAATGTCAATGCTTATAAAAGCTGAGCAAGTCTGAAATTGGCACGTTTTATCCACACAGCTGATTGGCAGATAGGCAAACCTTTTCTGCAGATTAAAGATGAGCAGAAGCGATTCAAGCTGAGACAAGAACGCTTGAATGCCATTGGTCGCATTCGAGAAGTTGCTCGAATGCAAGAATCACAATTCGTCTTAATTGCAGGGGATCTTTTCGATTCACCAACACCGTCAAGTTCTGTCGTTACGGAAGTTTTGGAGGTGATTGGAGAAATGAATGTTCCTGTCCTTGTTATTCCTGGGAACCATGATCATGGAGCTTTAGGAACTGTTTGGCATACAGATGATTTCAACAAGTACCAAAAGCAGATGGCGCCTAACCTTTTGCTTTTACTAGATAGTCAGCCAGTTGAAATTGAAGACGCAGTTGTTCTTCCTTGTCCCCTACTACGAAATAAGGACAATACTGACCCAACGCTTTGGCTGAGAAATTTTGATTGCAGCACTATATCTTCTACGAAACCAAGGATTGTTCTTGCCCATGGTGGTGTTCATGAGTTTGGTGGACGGGATTACTCCTTTGACGATGAAGCACAGTCTGGAGCAAATAATTTAATCAATCTCAATCAGCTACCAATTGATGAGATTGACTACATCGCGTTAGGCGATTGGCACAATCTTAAGCAAGTCAGTAAGAAAGCTTGGTATGCAGGTACTCCAGAGCCTGATCGTTTTGACCAAGGTGAGAACAATCAACGAGGGCAAGTTCTGCAAATAGATGTTTCTCGCAGTCAAAAACCAGAGGTGAAAAGCATTCCTACTGGACGCATTCAATGGCACAACATAAGTTTTAGATTTAACAGCGATACAGATCTTGATCGCTTTGAACGTCAGATTGAAGATCTAACTGCTGGTCGTGTTTCCCGAGATCTATTAAGAGTTGAAATTAGTGGAGGGTTGAGCCTTTCAGGACATCATCGCTATGAGCTGTTAAAAGCGGACCTTGAAAATAAGTTGTTGAGACTACGTATTAAAGGAGAATGTCATCAAGCACCTGAAGCTGGCGAACTCGAAAAACTCACAAGAAATATTGAAGATCCCTTAATTGCACAGGTCGCAAGTCGACTGCAAGAACGCTTAAACAGAGAAGAAGATCAAGACTCTGAACAAGCTTCGATTACGCGTGTAGCTCTTTGTGAGTTGTACCGATTTGCGGTGAAAGGCTAAATAGCGATGCGTCTTATAAATTGCCAAGTTGAAAATGTCAGAGTTCACTCTGATCTGTCCGTTGATTTTTCTCCACGGATCACATTGATTGGTGGAGCTAATGAAACTGGTAAAAGCACCCTGATTGAAGCTCTCCATCGAACCTTATTTCTTAAGGCAACCGCAACAGGAGCACCAATTGAAGCTCTTAGATCAAAATTACATTTAGGCCACCCCACTGTTCAGATCAAATTTGAAGCTAAAGGTGAGAGCTATATCTTGCGTAAGTGTTTCACTGGTCCTTCTGGACAAGTCACGCTGTTGAGTGAAACCAATGGCAAGCAACTCTCTGGACCAGCCGCAGAAGAATGTTTAGCAGGTTTGCTTGGCGTCAAAGAATCGCTCGGTAGTCGTCAGGTCAGCACTCTTTTACCAACTCGATGGGCACACCTTTGGGTGATGCAAGGGTCTGCAGGTAATGATCTTTTAAAGCGGGATAAAAGCTACTACGACTTTGATTCATTACTTGTGCAACTCGAGAAAAAAGGCGGTGCCGCCATTCAACAATCAGCTCATGATCAACGTGTTGTACAACGAATTGAAAATGCAATCGACGAAAATTTTACGAGCCGTGGACCAAGAAAAAATTCTGCGTTCTGGCAACGTCAAGAGGAATTTGAGAATGCTGAGCTAGCGCTGGAAATGACTCTTTCCAAACTTCAGGAATATGAACAGTCCAGTGCAGAGTTGGTTGAAATTACCGACAAGATTGAGCACCTACAAAACATTGCCTTACCAAAACTGCTTGAGAAAAAACGAGTGATTTCATCAGGTGCTGATGCGCGTAAGCAACTTGAAGGAGGTATAAGTCTTGCTGAAAAGGAGTTGGAACCAATTCAATTGCGTTATGACACCCTGCAGAAGGATTTATTAACTATTAATCAACTTCAAGAAGAGATTAGGACGAAGGAAGAAGCACGAGCGACTTTGCAAAAAAAACAGAGTGAGCAAAAAGCCAGTGAACTTGTATTAGTCAATGCATTACAAACCAAGCAGGAAGTTCATACCAATCTCAAAAGGAATCTCCAACGCATGGATCAACGCCGGAATCTGCTTCAACTATTAGTAGAGCAATTTCGGATAAGAGAAGTGGTCTCTAGCCTGAAGCTTGACTTAGAGAAGGCAGAAAAGAACTTAGAGAGAAGAAAAGAACTTGAACAGAAAATTGCGGCTTTATCAAAGATAGGTCGCTCAGAATTACAACAGTTACAGGGCTTAAATCAGAAACTTCGAGATGTACGTATTCGACAAGAGGCGATGGCAACAGGCATCAAGGTTCTTCGATCGAACCAGGTTATTCGTCTCAATGGCGAAGAACTGCGACCAGGAGAGCAGAAACAACTGAGTGAGACATTTCAACTGCAAGTAGGAGATGATGTCTCCCTCGAAATTAGACCTGGTGGGAGCGACGCTCTCAATGATCTACAGAGTCAATATCTAAATCAGCAGAAAGAGTATTCGGCAACACTATCTAGGCTGGGCTTGGAATCCATACAGGCCGCTGAAAAAGATTTTGAGCAAAGAGTAACTCTTGAACTGCAACTTTCAACTTTAGAAGAATCAACACAAGAGCATATTCAAATCAAACAAAAAGAATTAGAGACGTGTGAGTTAAAAGCTTTAGATCTGGCGAAACAGCTTGTAGTGTTTGATCAATGCCTTGAGGAATTAGCCCAGGAAAAGTCTCTGCCCACTAGTGCTGCTGGTCTTGGTGATCTTCAGCAGCAGATTAGACGAACTTTTGCTGATACTTCTAAAGCGTTTGATCAGGCTCAAAGTGAATTGGAATTGACTCAATTAAATTTGCAGCAATTTAAGAACGCTCAAGTTGATGATGAAAGCAATTCAAAGGTGATGGATAGCCAGTTGAGTACTCTTCGGCAAAACCTTTCTACCGTCGAAAAGGAGCACGTCGATCATGAATTGCTAAAAACTCAAATTAACTCCCTAAAAAGTCAACTTCAGAATTCAGCAGGTCATTTGGCGACTCTCAAAAGTCAACTCGCATCCTTGGAAGAAGTTGACAGCTCCAATGAACTGTTAAAAATCGAAGCTGAGATTCAATCTCTTGAAAAAGAGAAAGAAACACTTATTGCCGATAAAGGAGCTGCCAAAAGGACTTGTGACAACATTAGTTCTTCTAACCCTTATGAAGCTGTTGAACACGCACAAGTTCAATTAGAAATTGCTAAAGCTGATTATCAAACTCTTAAGCGACTGACCGATTCACATAAGTTGCTGGAAGAACTTTTTAGTAATGCGCAAGCAGATTTATCAACTCGATATACCGAACCTTTAGCACAATCGATTGGCAGTTTCCTTAAACCTTTAATTTCAGGTGGACCAGTAGCTCAACTCAGCTTTGACCAAGCTAGTGGCTTTAGTGGACTTCAAATGCGTCGAGGTAAAGAGTTCTATGACTTTGATCAATTAAGTGGTGGTATGAGAGAGCAACTAACAACTGCATTGCGATTATCCATGGCTGATGTTCTGAAGTCAGAGCATGATGGATGTCTTCCTCTTGTTTTTGATGATGCTTTTACAAATTCTGATCCAGAACGGGTTCAAGTTGTAAAACAAATGCTCCAATCTGCAGTTGATAAAGGCTTACAAATCATTTTGTTAACTTGTGATCCAGAAGCTTATGAGAAATTTGCTGATCAACATATTCAATTAGGATAATGTTAATTGACGATTGTTAGTAGCCAATAATCACAAAATCTTTAGTTGATTGATCTGCATGCCTTTATTAAGAGAATGGCCTGATTAAATCTCTTCTTGTGTTTTCTCTTCTTTACGTCAGATTGCCGATTTATTGATTTTCAGCCATGATTTAGATGAATTAATTTATGTCTTCCGTTTCGCTGTAGTTTAATAATGGTTCTTAGAGTAAAAGATGATTTGTTGAAGCCAAATAGATTAATAAGAACCATGCTAAGGATTCTTTGGCAAGTGCCAATCCCGATTAATATTTTCTGTTGCTAGAATAGGGATAGCAATACAAATTCTTCAGATCATGGTATGATTTTATCTAGAGAATTTTGAAGGTTTTGATAATCTTCTTGATCACTTTTGCCTACCTATAACTAGAAACATTAGCCAGCCATAAGGATTGGAATCAATTGTCACTTGCTATAACTGATTTTGGAGGAGTTAAGAATTAAATACGCGAACTGCTAATATACAAAAGTGGGAGTTATTGCTACGCTCAGCCTCTTGAATGTAAGTAATTATAGAGATCTTTTTATAGTTTTTTGGTCCTTATCCTCCAGAAAATCTTTTACTTCTAAGCAACTACTATAGAGAAAAGCAGTAAACTGAGGAATACCTCTCAACTTTTCTCCTCTTTCCCTGATCAATTTCCCTAAAGCGAGAAATTGCATTTAAAATTCAAGAGATGAACCATTGGTTGATGGGCTAGTGAATTTTTCTTATGGATATTTTTGACCCTGCCATCAACTATGGCCCTAATGATGCTGGAGCTAGTGCACTTTCTATAACCCTTGTTGTTCTTGGGCTTTTACTTGGGTTAGTTGTCCTTGGCCGGCTATATGGCTTTGTCGCAAACTTGCTAAATGGAGATCGAAAAAAAATTGATTAGATTGATTCAACTCTAATCAGAACAGTTTGATTTTTGGAGGAACCTTTTCTTTGAATCAGTATTCAGAGCCCTTTTGGAGATCAAAGTTTCAAGATTGATTCTTTAAGATCGCATATTTAGTGTTTTATCTAAAGATTCGTAAAGCCAAATCTATATATGGTGTTACGAGTGGAGGGATCCTTGTTTTATAAGACTAGTGTTTTTGACGATCGGGTGATGGGGATCAGTCGATCTGAAACGCAGTTTCGAGCTGCTTCTTTTACATCATTGCTATGAACGTTGGCTTACTTTTTCTTGAATCCATCTCATCAGGAGTAATCACACCTGATGAGATGGATTGGGTCACAAATCATCAGGGCGCTTTCTCTAGAACAGAAGAAGCCACTGCTTTAAGGCTAGGTAGGCTAGTTGATAGTGGTTTAATCCAATTGGGATGTCGAATATAGCTATCTAAGTTAGTTTCTCTGAATTTCAGGGATCCAAGATATCTGTTAAGTTGGCTGCTTTTTTTAATAAAGGAGCATAACTAGCCAATTTTTAATTGATCCTATCTTGTTTGTGAGGTCAATATTTCAGCTTGATTAATAATTTAGTTTTTTGCTGATTTAATTATTAGATATCATCGAGACAAAATCACCTCCCACGAGAAATAGGATTGGTTGGTATTACAGGTTTAGTCAGTGATAGTTTTATTTTAAAAAGCCCTCGTCTTGGGAAGGCGCGGAAACACTTTTAAGAAACTTATTCCATTGACTTGGGTATCTCCACCTAACAAATAACGCAATGTATAAAAGATATGCACATCCCTCGAGTGGATGCTGGAGAGTATTCAAGAGGTGATTCATCATTTCTACTCCCTCTTAGTTTGTAGAGCGTTCTGACAGAACATAAGGCAAAATCAGCAATTTTGATTTTTTTGGAATGAAAAGAAAAACTGCTGGCCACCTGTCCTAGATCTACTCAAAAAACACTTGAAATTTACTCCTCAAGAAAAGCCCAATTTGCAATCAGTATTGTCTTTTTAGGAATGCCTGCCTATGACTTTTCTGCTTAAACCATTTTATGCAATGGAATTGCGCAAGAGGACCACCTCTACGACTAGTTGGCTATTGACTAAGAAAAGTTTCTATTAGAGCAGAAGTCATACCCTCCTTTTAACACCCTTTCTATCAGGAACCAAAGGAACAGGCCGCTTTTGCAAGAATTTTCTCTTGGTATCCCAAGTGTTTTGCGCAACGATCACAATCAAATTGAAGGTCAGCCCTTTTCGACTTGGTCTAGTAAATTAATGCCGTAGAAATGGAAATGTGCTTTGGCTCATTGGATAGGGGATGCCTTGTTAGTAGTCATGTTTGTATCTTTCTTTGCCCTATTGACATTTCCCTTCCCAAAAGAATAAAACTTTAGGATTGTCAATAATTTCTCGAAAGTCACTAGCTACTTTTTAGATATGTCCATAATTGCAGTAGGAATAAAAGCATTAGGAGACTAAATCATGCTTATCTGGATGACTAGCCATGGAACCCCCTTGCTGGTAGTGATTTTGATAGGTCTAATTTTGAACTTTGGTTACAAAGCTAATTCACCAAGATGAAATTCCTCTCTTGACTTAATTAATCAATCATAATAATTGATTTTAAAATAAAAGGTTTTCATTTAATTAATACACTCTAGTATTAATATAGGAAGAATTATACTCTGACTAGGCCTATCCTTCTGGCCTTTAAACTAACAATAAGTCTATAGCCTATAAATTTCAAGCATAGATTCTAATCTTCTTCCTGTCTGACAGTTTTTGTTTTATAATTGAACATAAGTGTTTTTTTTTATGCCTTTTTGAATAGTAGTATGCAAACGAATACCTATCAATCCGCGGGCTCGTATGAGCAGGATTAAACCCGTTGATGGAATTGATTAAATTTTCTTTAACGACTTCGCAGGATGAACTTGTTTTATCCGCTTTAAAGCGAATTGAGGGACAGGTTTGGTCTTTAAGCCTTCCGGTTTTTCTTTTAAATCGATGTTGGCTCAGGCTAGAGGAGGTGCCTCTGAAGCATCTATTAGCTAGATTGCCTCCTGATAAATCTAAAGATGCCCCAGAACTTGTTTTTTATTATGAGCTTCTCAGGAATGGTAAAGATCCTTTGATTGCTGTTCAGGAATGTTGGCTTGAATTTGGCATGGAAGAATTTTATAGAGCTTACAGAAACTATTGGCACTGGCAAGAAAAAGGTAATAATGACTGGACATTTTCGAAATATCTTCAACTTTTAAATAGGTATAAAACTTCTATTGATAATTTTCAAGTCTCTATCCCTCTAATTATCTTAAGTCGTTCATTCTCTCGAGAGAAGCACGAGCTTGAGTGGATTACTAATAATAAGACTTGAATCCCACAAATATTTTATTTTATTGAATTAATATACAACCCTGAAATTTCGGCTAGATCTTTATATTCGAAAAAAATCCAATGGGAATGGACCAAGTGTTTTTGTCGGTATGGAAGGATCTTTATGTTGGCATCCAAGTAATATCCCTTCTCCTAGTCCATGTTCAATTCGAATATGAACGTCTCCGCTGCTCTGATTCGCCTTCAGAAATACAGGACCAGTTTGATCTGGAGATGAGACTATTTTCAATTCGGACCAATCAAGACGTCTCTCTACTTGCCGTAATGAACTGATGGATTCTTCTGCTGATGGTGCCATAATTCCTACAGTAAACCAATCAGCTTTTTTGCAGTAAGAAAGAAGTTCAGCAAATAACGCATCAGCTTGATTTTGTTCAAGAATAGGAGCAGATCGAAGATTTTCAAGATCTTTTAGGCTTTGAATGGAGTCGACTGTCACCTTGAAATTGCATTTGTTACTCCTATATATTATTTGAGATGCCTCAAGAAAATAGTCTTATTGTAGTGTTTTAACATTAAGCTACTCTTTTTAGATTTTAGTATTAACTAGGCTGCGAACTGATGCCAATTAAGGTTGAGTTTAATCTGCAATAATCTTTGTTATGAGGTTCCCATGACCTTAAAAAATTTCCCCACACTTAAATTCTTCCATTACGATTCTGACTATATGAAACTTCATCCTAATCTTGAATATGTATAAATTTTCAAGATGTTGTACTGCTTATTCTTAACAAACATATTATGAGTTTGTCTAGAACTTGAAAATATCTTTCATTTTAAGGAGTCGCTTCTGCCTAGAGTATGGGCGTGAATGTCAGCAAGACTGCTACTCTTGCTAAGGGGGATGCACTTGGGCATGACTTCACGTAATAGACAACTATTTTATCGCAAGTCTTGGAGCACATAATGAGCGAATGAATATTATTCGTTATATAAGGCTTTCTTGTGTTGGTTGTTTCCGCTATAAGTCAAATAGTTCACACTTTTCCGGTTTAGAAAATTGTTTGAATTTTCAAATTCTGGTAGAAAGTGACGACTAAAAGTAGTTCCTCTTTTGTTATCAATGCCAGAAACTAATTGTCTGCCTCAGTCAAGATGGTTCAAAGGAAGTCGGGATAGAGGAATCAAGATCACGACTGATAGGGAATCTTGTCAAAACCAAGAAGTGGGAATAACTAACCATAATAAGGTTCCTGAGCTATTACTTTTCAAAAAGCTGCAAGCATCATGGGATGCAGACGAACAACAAAACAAAAGTATTGCGGCATAACTCGTTAGAGCAGTGCCTCTCTTTAGCTTGCTTCTATCGTTTTTTATCACGATCACACCACCATCTGACTATTTGTGTGGTGGATCAGAATTACACGCCACTGTCTACATCGGCCTGCTAGACAAGCGCGAGATTGTTCAGGATTTAGATCGGCTTGACGAGGATTCTTTCGTTTTATTGAACTGGCGTGATTATGAGTTAAAAATTCCCATCACCAAGTATGGAGCTCTTAGTTTTTCTGATCGCTTTTGGAGGTGGAGTTATATCAGTCAAGAATCTATTGACATTGATCATCCATTTTTAAGTCGACAATACCCGACAGGAAAAGTTGTGACGTATCTGTGCAGGCCTCTTGACTGATGCCGAAAATTTCCATGAGTAATACTCGACAACGAATTCAGAGCCTTTTAAAATAAAAACCTTTCAGGTATTAACTCTAATAGGTGAGATAATATCGTTCCTACCCCAAACTAGCTTTCTCTTAATACGTTTGTGTTGTCGGGTTGACATAGACAAGGTGTAACTATTGCTCTGGATTACCAGGAGAATGCATAAAAATCGTCGTAATATCGAATTCTTCACTGCTTTTATGTGAGTAGGGCTATTCTTTATATTTTTACTTTGGCTTTTCAGATGAGTGATTTGATAGCTATAGCAATTTACTCTAGTTTTAAGCTACTAAGCGGATGGTATTGATTATGCCAATGATATTTTGGACATCTATTCTAAATAGCTATTGACTAACCAAAGTCTCTTCTTCTGCTTGGTGTAGAGATAGGGATCCGCAGTCTAATATTTCAATTGACAATCAAAGTGAGTGCCAAGGCTGAAGCTAAATCGCTCAACTTCAAAAGGAAATATTCAATAGACGTCGTACAAAAATCACTACAGAAGTAGTGGTGGAATCTTTGCTTGAAAGTGGTGCAAAGTCAAAATCTGATAAGCATTTGCCACATCCTGGAAGAACCTCATCAAGGACATTCAGAAGGCTGCTAAGGCCTTAGAATTTCACGGTAACAAACACGCCAATATCAGTTCTGAAGAATGTGCGTTAATCCTTTCTTATCGCACGCGTAAAGGAGCAACTACACAAAAGTCCCCTACTAAAAAGCTTCTGCTAAAAAAGTAGTTGCTAAGAAGACCACTCCTGAATCAGCGATTAGAGCTGATACCTGAAGACTTGTTAAACGTGCAAGAAAAGCAAGAAAAGTATCTGATATACCTCCAGCTAGTTAGCAGCTCTTTTCCCATTATTTAAAAGGGGTGTCGGCACGTTGGCCTGCCTTTCTTTCCGAAGATAGGAATAAATCAGCTTATGTCTTAGCGTACTAGTAAAGAGCTGTGATCAGATCATTTAGGGATTGCTAACTAGTTCGCATGGTTTATCGATCTTGGTCTTCAAAAGAGGATTACATAATTAAAATGTGTTTGTGTTGACCCAACCAACCAGGAAGGATAATGTTTGGTTTAGAGTTAATCAAATGTACTTGATTTAGGATCAATCCAGACGCAATTTTCTTTTACTTTAATTTGACGGCCGTTGCTATTTCTGTAAACTCTCTTCATCACCAGTGATCTCAAATTGATAGTGTTTGTGATTATGGATTTTCTTGCAATTTTGTTGTCAATGTAATCAATCTCCTGAATCACCAATTTGTTTTTTACAAAGCTAGAAAAAACCTCTTTCATTGAATTAAAATATATACCTTCATCAACTTTGCTGGTGAGCGGTTTGAATGTTTTATTGAGAATGTCGTAATAATAAAGAGACCCATTGATTTTATTGAAAACAAACTTTCTAGGTTGAGTATTCTGACGAGCGAAACCACATTTGACTGCCTGATAGGGGCCAGATGAAATAGGCTGAGGCTTAGAGCATGCCAGAAGGGGAAGAGTTAATAAGATTAAATAAACAAATTTTTCCACAAGAAATAGCTTCTATCTCAATACTCTCACAACTATTGCAATATAAGGAAATGCTAGATAAGTCATTGAATTCCATGATCTGATTTATTGCTCTCAGCTTTTCTGTAAAGGGATCTTAATTTTTTAAATACAACCTTGAAATCATAATAGAGAGTAAAACTCCTATAAGAAGCCCCTCCCCAAAACCCATCCAAAATATTTGATAATCGCTTAAACCGAATCTTGATTTCCATCTCGTGATCTTTGCTCGGTGTCTTCGGATAAGTAGCATGAACATTTGAACTTACTATCAGATTTGCTTGACCACACGTATTGGATAGTCAGAAGTGACCTGGAACTCAATGAAAAGGCTAAGCAGCCTGTTCCCCCACTTCAACTGTTTTCCAATCCTGTTTAGCCATATCAGTCCATATAACTAATGCGTGAGCTTTTGATGTCCTTTTTCTATATCTAAATTCTTTGTCTCCGTTATTCGCTATAGACCAGCAACCTATATATCCTTCTTGCATCGGATTCATTGGATCTTTTTCAAAAAGTAAAAGCCGTTTACCTTCTGGATCTATTAGCCAACCTTCAGGATACATTTCTAAGAATAGTTATCTACAAAAGAGTTAACTACTACTCTCTTGAATGTCAAGTGCTTTTTTATGAGCAAGGTTGTATCTTCCCAATCACTTGTCTGTTGACCAGCTAAATTCTTATAGTTCTTGCACCCATGGCTAAATCTCTTGTTATTTCTAGGAGTGGAGAACACATCTAGGACTTTGATGAAATAGTTCCAGGCTTAGTAGGAGTTAGTAGCTGGATTTCTGGGGATATGGACGATTGTTTCCATTTTAATCAGGATTATTAGCATGCTGAAAGTCGTAAAAGTTCGCAGCTTGAAATTACGAGGAAATCTGATTAAAAGTGTCTGGGCTGATTTTTCTCCCTGGTATCTGCATCATTAATTCTGCACAAATTCCAAAATTTCAGTTACGCTATACCGAATTCGTCTGGTCTTCGTAATGTATTCAGAAAGAGTTGGGCCTTAAGCGTCTTCTCATATAAAGAGGTAAAAATGCGTATCGTGATTTTTATTTTTTGGATTTTAACGGGAATCGCATCAGGGGTGGTAGCTTCTGATAAAGGCCACGGTTTTGGATCTTGGGCTTTCGCTGGATTATTGTTAGGTCCTCTTGGGCTAATAGCTGCTGCAGGATTGTCCGATCAGAAACTCAGGGAATATATAAGAAGATCAATAGAACCCCAATCAATTCGAGAGCATTGGAATGCTCAAGACCTTTTGGAGCAATCTCCTTTAGATGTTGATTCAAAGCCTAGGCTTCTTATGGAAGGTTCATTCAATTCTGAGCATCAAGTTCAGTACAATTTGAATGATAAATATGTAGGCGATTTCCTACTAGGAAAGAGTGCTTCTCAGAATCAAATATGGGGCAAGATTTTAGAATTACTTGAATTTCGAAGCTCAGATATAGCGTTTTTGGCTGATAGGTCAAAGTCAAATCTAAACCTGTCATTAACTGGTGGTAGAGCTTATAAGATTCGGAAATCAGATGGGAAAAAGCTTGCTTTGGCTTATGCAAAACAAACTTCTGATATGGATATTCTTCATTGGCAGGTCAAGCTTTATTGATTATTGTAAAGCATCTAAAATCTTAAGTATATATTTAAAGCTATTGTATTATCTTTTAATAAGACTCTAGCTTTAATTAGACGAAAGTAAAATAGGCTATATTTGAATCTAAATTAAATTCAATGCTAGGCTAAATCTAATCTATTAATGTAAGACAATGGTCTTGGATAAAATATCCCTTATAAAAGCTATTTTTGTTTTTATAATAGGATCTTGCTTCGGTAGTTTTGTTAATGTAGTAATTTATCGACTTCCTCGTGGCGAATCAGTTATTTCCCCAGGAAGTCATTGTATACAATGTAACTACAAGATCCGTTGGTTTGAAAATATACCTATAATCAGCTGGTTCCTTTTGAAAGGTAGGTGTACACATTGCAATACAAATATATCAGTTATATATCCTACATTGGAACTATTCTGTGCTCTTTTGTTCTTATTAAATAATTACTCTTCTCCATCGAGTTTTGAAACCAGCTCAGAGCTAATGAGAATAATATTTGGATGGATTTTAATCTCAATACTACTTACGGTGGCAGTACTAGATATTAAATATTTTTGGATTCCGGACTCTAGTTGTAGATTTGGCTTGATATCGGGAATTGGATCTTCTGCAGTTTTAACACTATTATCACAAGATAATACTGGATTAACTTTGCTATTAGATTCAATAATAGCTACATTTTTCGGTTACATAGCCTTTCGACTTATAAGTACGATTGGATTGCAACTCTTTAAACGACCTGCAATGGGTAAGGGAGATGCAAAGCTTTCAGCGATGTTGGGATCCTGGCTAGGGATACAAGGACTTTGTTTAACGATTTGGCTGGCATTTAACTTGGCAGGTATATATGTATTATTAGGCTTAATAACAAAAAAGATTAATAGATACCAAAAGGTTCCATTTGGTGCTTTCTTAGCATCAGCTGGAATATTAGTATGGCATTTTGGTAATACAATGCTTTCTCCTTGGTAATTATATAGGAAAATATACATCAATTATTTTTTTGGCTAAATTGTTTTAAGGGATTCTCTTTGCTAAGGCATTAATCTAAATTTTAGAAGTAGAATTAACAAATAATGAATATTATAATTCCAATTATCCAACAGTTTGCATCATGCTAAACATTGGTAAATACATTGCTATTAAGATAATGCCAACGAAAACAGCTACAAAGACTATCATTAATGGTTCCATTATTGATGTCAATGCCTTAACACTCGCAGAGACTTCGTCTTCATAGAAATCTGCTAACTTTGTAATCATCTGACTTAGTTCGCCTGTCTCTTCGCCAATACGGAACATGGATGTGAACATTGTTGGTATTACTTGCTCTTGATCTAATACCCTATAAATAGGGTTCCCTGATTGAATGTCTTTGTGCATTCTATCAATTATTCTGCTAAATACTCTGTTTGAGATAGTCCTTTTTGCTATTGTTAATGATTCCAAAATGGGCACACCAGCTGAATTTAGTGAAGATAATGTTCTTGAGAAATTCGCCAAGCAAGATTTGGTAACAAGGTCTTTAGTAATCGGTAGCTGTAATAAAGCTTTGTCATACCACCACATTACAGATGATTTGTTTGATAGATACTTTGCAAACCAATAAAATGTAAGTCCACTAGGAATAGCCTTCAAATAAAACTGACTTGACCTAAGTTGATTAGAAAAATCAACTAGCATTTGTGTTATACCTGGTAATGCGGCCCCTGATGTTTTATATATATCTACAAATATCGGGATAACAAAAAGCATCATTATAAAAACTACCACGATTGTAAGAACAGCAATTGCGATGGGATATGCCATTGCACTTTGTATTTGACCTTTGATTTTTGCTAGGCTCTCTAGCAACTTTGCCTGACGGTCCAATGTGTCAGGTAAGAGGCCAGCAGTCTCTCCTGCTGTTACAAGAGCTCTATACATTGGGTTAAATACTTCTTGATATTTGTCCAGCATTTCAGACATTGTTAAACCCTTACTTATTCCCACTGCTATTTCTTTAAACACGTATTTTATTGAGGTATTTTCTGATGTCTCGGAAATTATTTTTAATGCTTCTAATAAGGGTAAGCCTGTCCTAACCATAGATGCTAATTGTTTTGTAGCAACAGCCAAATCTTTTGTAGGAGGAGATTTAATCCTTCTGCCTTCCATGGAATTACGGACTATCAATGTTTTTTGATCTGCTCGCAGTGATGTATCACCTTCTAAGTATTCTTTCCTTTCCTGAATCCTCCTCTCTACGTATGTTTTTAGAGTATAGATCTTATTTTTCTGCCTTTTTCTTATTGACTTGTTTTTCACTGGCATCACCCTATCCATTTTCTTCTGTATTAATTTATTCTCATCTTTTGATGTCTTTTTGTTTCCATCATTGGATACTTTCCTCTTATAGCGGGCTCTTTCCATCAACCGCCTTAGCTTAGGATTTTCAATGTATTTGTAGCTCACAGAACTAACTCATCTTATATTAAAGTTCATTTAAATATTATCTGTAGAGTTAATATCATTTAGTAAGCCCTTTAAAACATTGGGTCTATTGCATTTATACACAGCTTCATCTGTAGTTATTATGCCTTTAGCTACAAGTTGAGAAAGGGATTGCTCTAATGTTTGCATGCCATACTTTCCACCTATTTGAAGCTGTGAGTAAACCTGTGATGATTTTGCCTCACGCACAAGATTTGCTATGGCATTATTATTCACTAGAATTTCGGCTGCTAAGGTCCTAGTATTATCTGTAGTTTTGCATAATGTTTGAGATATCACACCTATGAGTGATGATGATAACTGAACTCTTATTTGCATCTGTTGAGATGTTGGGAAGACATCAATAATCCTATCTATAGTTTGTGCTGCAGAAGCAGTATGCAGAGTTCCCATAACAAGGTGACCTGTTTCTGCAGCTGTTATGGCTAAACTTATCGTTTCTAGATCCCTCATTTCACCGACTAGAATAATGTCAGGATCTTCACGTAGTGCTGATCGAAGAGCCTTAGAAAAAGAATTAGTATCTTCTCCTACTTCTCTTTGTCGAACTAAACAGTTTTTATTCTCATAGATAAATTCAATTGGATCCTCAATTGTGAGTATATGATGTGCTTGATTAGTATTAATCCAGTCAATAGAGCTTGCTAAAGTTGTAGTTTTTCCTGAACCAGTAGGACCAGTTACCAGTATTAGTCCTCTAGGTCTATTTAAAAGCTGTTGAACACTATCGGGAAGCCCTATCTTAGAAAAGCTAGGAATACTTGTATTCAATGCTCTCATAACACATGAGATCTTGCCCCTATCTAAAAAGAGATTTATTCTAAACCTTGCTATTCCGCTTAATCCATAACTACAATCAAAGTCCTTTTCTTGGTCAAAATTTTGGAGCTTTTGTTCTCCAAGCATATTTTCCAGTTGCTCCCTCAGCTCCGAACTTGGGAATGGTGAACTAGATGCTGGAAGTATTTGGCCCTGTATCCGAAAGTAAGGAACACTATCCCCTGTTAGATGTAAGTCAGAGCCATTTCTCTTGACTAATTCCGACATAAGTTCTGTAAGGTTCATAGTTCTTCAGCTGGAGTTTCGTCTAACAAGCAGACTCGTTCTACTTCTTCAATTGTAGTCATCTGATTTTTGACTAGGTTCATTCCATAGACTAGTAAGCTTCTCCCTGCTTTAGTAAATGCATGTTCCCTTATTAAATCTGCATTTGATTGTTTCATAATTAGATCCCGAATGACGTCATTGACCTTCATTACCTCATAGATCCCTATACGACCTTTATATCCAGTTCCACCGCAAATAGAGCATTTTGCTGTACCTGAAATAACAGTCTTCTTGAGAAAACGAGCTTGTTTAATGCCAAGATTCAATGCGAGGTCATCCTTACCATGTTGTAAATCTTTTATTGTGCTGCATGAGGGGCAAACTTTCCTAACTAATCTTTGAGCAACAACCCCAAGAATTGAAGATCCTATTAGGTACGGCGGTATTTCCATTTCTGCAAGCCTTGTTATAGCAGTAGCCGTATCATTAGCATGTAATGTTGTGAACACCATATGACCAGTTAAAGCTGCTTCCATTGCAGCTTGTGCAGTCTCCTTATCTCTCGTTTCGCCCACTAAAATTATGTCAGGATCTTGCCTCATAAGTGATCTTAGGGCTCTTGAAAAGTCTAACCCTTTTTCTCTAAGTACTTGAACTTGGTGAATACCATCAAGTGTATATTCAACAGGGTCCTCTACCGTACTTATATTGACATCTGGAGTATTTAACTCACTTAACATGGAGTAAAGTGTTGTAGATTTTCCACTTCCAGTAGGACCAACAACAATTACTATCCCATAGGGTGATTTTGCCATTCCTCTTATTAAAGATAATTCATCTTTTTCTGTAATTAATTTAGATAGGTTAAGAACCGAGCTATCACTTTCGAGAGCTCTAAGGACTACTTTTTCTCCCCATTTGCCAGGCAAAGTACTTACTCTGAAATCTGACTTTCTTCCTCTTAATAAACAACGAATCCTACCATCCTGTGGAAGTCTTTTTTCTGATATATCTAGGTTACTCATTATTTTTATTCTACTAACTATTGGATTAATATGGGACTTTGGAAATGCAAAAGCTTCTTTTAAAACACCATCAACTCTATAGCGAATCCGTAGACGATCTTCTAGGGGTTCTGCATGAATATCAGAACTTTTCAATATGAAACATTTACTTAAGATAGAGGCAACTCCAGCAATGACTGGATCTTTTGATGCTGTTAGTTCTTCTCCAAAGAACCTATCATTTTCAATATCAGAATCTTCACCAATATTTGCTTCGGCTAGTTGAATAAGGGCATCATCGTTTTCTTCATCCACAAGGTCTAGATCAAATTCATCATCCTCTAATTCTTCTGCGTCGTAGGCAGTAGAGATTGAATCAAGTTGTTCATCTGGCTCTAGAACCGTAAAGTCGGGATTTGATGGAAATGGGCTAGTGAATTCACCCGAGCTATCCTGTATAGAGTTTTGATAGTCATCTCTTATATCGTTTGTCTTTGTGGAAGGTTCTACTTGGTAATTATTCTGATTAGATTTATTCGAAGAGCTCGCTGGAATTGATTCAGTATTTCCCGAGTGATTACTTTCGAACCAATTTTCCCACTCAAGTGGTGTTATTTGCTTTAAGGAAACTTCTAGTTGGAACTCTCTTTTTATTTTCTTAACGACTTGTTTGACCTTGATATAGTCTGGATTCATGGCACCTAAGTCTACAAATCCTTCGCCTATATTCATTGCTATAAGTCCTGCGTCTTCGCATAATTCAGGCGTTAAAAAGGCATTAAGTTCATTTTGGCTCATATTTTTCATATCTTCTTTGATCTCAAAAGCTGACATGGTTTCAGAAGACTCCTTTGGTGCTCCTTTTAAATGCTAGTAACAACATAAAGGTGTTGGCTCTTCTAGTCAATCTAGCTATAATAGTAGAAGATGTTGCCCTAGACTTCTAGGACCCCATGAAAAATAGTTTTTACAGGGGATTTTTAGATTTATCAATTAAAAACATCTTTCTGATTTGTGGATTTTTAATGATTGCTGGAGCTTCAGCCTCTGTCGCAATTTCGCAGGGCTCTAGGGTAAAAACAACCATTGTTGGCCAGCATGAACTGCCTGTTAAGAAGATCTTAGTCAATTCCCCCCTCCCTCCGGAGGCTCTCTTGCCTATGCCAGTAGGTAATTTGGATTTAGCGGCAAGAAAAGTGGCGAGCTCTAGGAATCCATTCCAAAAGCCTTCAGGCCTTCAAGCGGCAAATTTGGCTATTCTTAATAGACAAATTCAATTTAGTGGTATAGCAAAATCAGTTGATTCAGTCGTCGCAATGATAAAGACTACCGAAGGACAAGAGGCTTATGAAGTTGGCGATACTCTTGGCAACGGTTTTGTTGTTACGTCAATTTCAAGCATTGATGTGACTGTAGATATATCAGATGGCTTGAGAAATTATAGGCTTTCATTGAAGGAAATCAAAGATTAATATGGACAAGAAGAAGTTTGGGTCTAAATTCCTACATATTTTCGAAAAACTCGAGTATCTCTATAAGATATCAAATCGCAAATTGAATGCAAATTACTTGAGTAAGAGAGTAGATTCACTATTTAGTCGAAGGGTTAAGATCGAAGAGCTAATCAATTTAGAAGGATATGGTAAAGCAACAAAGGCATTCATTAATAGAAAAATTAATCTTCCAAAATGGGCCACTGTAGATAGCTTTTCAAAGGCAGTTAGGCTTTTGATCAAAAATAAATTTGGGGTAACTACTGCTATTGAAACACATGGATCTCAATCGTCTAAGAAGAATAAAAGTGATTCAAAAATAGAAATTAATTTTAAGGATAAGTTGATCAACTTATTTGTAGAATTAAAGCAATCAGTTGGCAAGGCCAGATCATCTTTACTTGAAAAGAAATCTTTAGCAAGCTCTGCCAAGAATTCAATTTTACGAACATTCTCATTCCAGACCATATTCAAGAGAATCGGATTATCAAGCCATTCGGTTATTAAACGACAAAATGAACCAAGCATAAAACTTGCTAAAAATTCTCTGATCATAGGAGTTATCCTTTACAGTGATCATCTTTTAACATTAGCTAGGATAGGCATTACTCCTAACAAAAAAGTTGCAATCAGAGGAGTAGTTGAGGTACCTATCCCAGGACAAATTATAGGAGATAATCTTGTTGAAGATAGTAATGAATTGGCAGATATAATCTTAGACTTATTTAATCTATTGAACCTTAATAATTCTCCGTTATTAGTTGTTCTTTCTTCTTCATTCTTTAATATACACACATTCAGCTCATCAGAATTAAAAATAATATCTAATACAGACTATAAAGTTCAATCAAAGAGTCCTTATCTCCCAGCGGATACATTTGTGGAATTTTTGAGGATGTCCCCAAAAGTTCATAAGGATAACCTGATAAGAGCAGTTTATTCAAGGAAACATACTATAGAGAGTTGGACTAATATGTTGGAGACTGTAAATGTTCCTATAATAGGTTTAACTCCTGCATCTCCAGTTGTTTTTGATATACTGACGGCAAAGATTTCAGAAAGAATTACAATTTTAATTGATATCGATATAAAATCTACAACTGTTCTAATTGGCAGTAAATCATCTAGCCTTGACTCCTTCAAACTACCATATGGTGCAAGTTTATATATGTCAGATTCAACTTATGAGTTAAGCCAAAATTACTTTACAAGGGTTTTTTCGTCTATTAAATTAGCGATTGAAGAATATGATGAACAAATGCCAACCAATATATATGTCATGGGCCATGGTTTGGATTACTTAGTAAAAGAAGGTGGACCTTTACCAAAGAAATTCAGACGAGTGTCAGATATGGGGTTAGTGGATTATTCATATTCGCCTGCTAATATGGATATACATGAATTACATTCCAAATCTGTTGTTTCAACAGTTGATACGTTGGCAAATATTGCTTCATCATGCCTATAAATTATAACTTTGCTTTTAAAACCTCTAAATTACAGAGATGGAAAAAGCCAGCTCCTCAGAATTTACTTCTTTCAGATTCTAGTTTCCTCACCAAGCTTAAATATATATACAAGAAATTTACAGGAAATCCTGAGTTGTTTTATCCTTCATGCGTAGTTGTAATTATTACATTGTTGATGCAAATTGCTATTATCTATCCAACTAGTAATATAAATAAATTGGAGGATAAGCATATGGAATATATTAAGGTAGCAAAACAATTATCTAGGCTTAAATCAAAATCTAAAATTATGAATAAGCATCTTAAGAATCTTTCTGTATTCTTCACACAACCAACACCAGTTTATTTATTTGCTTTTTATCTGCAAAACTCAATTCCTAAGGGTGTTCAACTTAATAATTATTTTGTTAGTAATAATGGATTTGAAATATCTGCTAGCGCATACGACATTGAACCTCTAAACGATATGGTTACATTATTAATTGAATCACCTATTGTAAATAGAGAATCATTGATCATTAATCGGATTAATGATACTGGACCAAATAAAGATATTCCCACAGTAATTTTAGAGCTTGAAGGTAATCTTCTCAAGCTTTCATTGGACAAGCGAGAGCGGCTTTATAAGGAGTCTCTGGCCGAAGGATTATTAAGAAAACTCCTAAGGTTTAGAACTTTACAGCAACTCATACGCTCCTAATCATATGGCAAATTCCAAAAAGAAAAATCCATTTGTGGCTTATTTAAGTAAAGTTAATTCTATAGATATTAACAAATTAATTTCGTCACTCAAAACAATAAAGCTCAAAGATTTTAAAAATATAGATTTAAGGAGCTTTGCTTCTAAGTTAAAAAAATCATCAATTCTAAAACCATCAATAGGTCTTTTGGGAGCGTCTTTTCTCTTTGGTATTTTTCTATTTCCGAGTTTAGAATCTTTTATCTCACAATTAAATAAATCTAGGCAATATCAGAAAGAGGCTAACAGTCTTGAATTGAGGAAAAGTGAATATATAGGCTTGAAGAGAAAAATTGAGAAATTGCAGGAAGCCATATCCATCGTAGATGGCTCAATTCTAAAAAAAGATGATCTTATATTTGTGAGTAATTTACTCAATCAAGCAGCAATAAAGTCCAATGTACAAATTGTATCGTTTACGCCGATCGATGTGGCTAAGTCTTCGAAATTATGTAAAGAGGATAATCAAGCAAAAATCAATCAAAGGAACATGAGGAAATTACGAAGATCCAATCAAAGAAATAAGCGAAGGAATTCGAATAAAAAAGGACCCTTTGAATCCAATTTATATGAGATTAATCTTAAGTCAGATTATTTAAATATTATTGAGTTTATAAAGACTATTCAATATTACGATGTTACAATAAATCCCCATTGTTTGGAGATAACAGCTAGACCAAATACAAGAAAAATCGCTCCTAACAGTAGTAATTCATCAGAGTTAGATTTGAGTTCCACCATCATTACACCCTTATCCCAATCAGGTCAGCCCTTAAAGTCGCCTGGTCGGACTGACGAACTAAATGAATTTGGACCTGGCGGACTTGTAATCGCTAGATTGATATTAAGAATACCCTCCCATATCAGATAAGACTAGTAACTCTTATCCCGTTACTGGTTTGGGATTATAATTTTACGCTTTAGCAATAGTACCTTCTGGCTTATTAATAGATTAACTTTAGCTGGCTAAAGAAAAATTAAATTGCTAAAATGAAAATAACTAATTAAAGCAATTTTTGTCTAAGCGTAAATCTCAAGCCCTTTCAATTTTCATATTAGGAGCTACTAGCTTAGTCGGCTTCGGCTCCTTGGCTGCAGAACGAGTAATCGGTAGTCAAGTAGGGAATGATGTTACATTTCCACAAAAGACATCCGTCGATCTTAATAAGGAGAACCAAGAAAATATCTATTCCTTACAAGATAAGCAAAATGATACTTCTTCTCAATATCCTATAATTAATCCCAATTTGTTAAATATTAAAGGCCCTGATGTTACTCTAATATTTAAAAAGACAGAGGCAAAAGAAATATTTGAATATCTTGCAAAAGTTGCAAATTATGGATTTGTATGGGTAAAGAATAATCCTACTGCTGATGAGTCACAGGATGTTGATGGGCAGAGAATGATTACATTGACGCTAAGAGAAGTTAGCTATAAAAGAGCATTTAATGCCTTATTGCTTGCCAGTGGGCTGCAGGCAAAGTTATATAACAATGTATTGTATATTGGCCCCAATGTTAGGAACACGGTCTTTACAAGTAGAAGCACTGGTGTGTACCAACTAAATCAAATCAGTGCCAGTTCAGCTGCCGACTATCTCGCAAATCTTGGAGCTAGTGTTACTAAAACCTATACGATTAAGACTTCAGTCACTCAGGGAGCATCACAATCTCAGGCAGTTCAGGGTGGATCGACTTCATCTACTACAACAGATCAATCTGAGACTTCTGTAAAAGTTTATGGCGCCACAATCGGTCCTTTAGTTGGTTTAATCGCTACTACCGATGAACGATTGCAAACTGTCACTATGGTCGGAGAGAAGAATCTAATTGATCTTGCTTCAGTATTTCTTCAGAGACTGGATAAGATGCAAAAACAAGTAGCACTTAGTGTCCGTGTTCTTGATGTAAACCTAACAGATAAGGATGGCTTTACTCAGACATGGGGGTCTACATTTAAAGGCGGATCTCCATTTATCGTAGGAAGTGGCGGAATCATAAAGTCTGCTATTGGTCGCTGGGTTCCTCAATATGGTGAGCCAGAAAAAAATCCTGGTCGATCTTATCCGAGCAAAACCAACTTCTTTGGTTTATTGGAAGCTAGCATTGAATCTGGCTCCGCTAAAGTTCTAGCTAGTCCAACACTTCTACTCAGCGAGTCCTCAGGTGCTGCAGGAGTAGCAGATATTGGTAGAAAGTTTGGTAATGAAGGTTTTGTTGAGGTTGGAGACAAGGTTGCTATTGACGCAACATATAGTGATGGTGCATGTAAATTTTCCTATGGCCTAGTCGGAGTCAAGCTAGGGGCTAAGGTCCTAGGAATTGATCAAAATAATTATATAACTTTTACCATGTCACCTTTAGTGACAGGTATATCCAGTAGTTTGACTATTACTGGTTGTGGCGAAGTCTCTATTCTTAATACACGGAGAGTTGATACTGGTTCTGTTCGTATTAAGGATGGGGAAACACTTGTTTTGACAGGAGTAATACAGGATACGGATATCGAAAAAATTTATAAATACCCATTGTTAGGAGATCTTCCTCTATTAGGTTCTTTATTTCGATCAAGGAACAATGAATTTAAAAAGAGAGAACTTATTGTGTTAGTTACACCTAGAATAGTAAAAGACAGTGGATCTAATCTGGACAGTTTTGACTTGAAATTCAGCGACAATGATTCCAAGAAATTTATTGAACAATTAAAATAGTTCTTATGTAATTCTCTGCTCCTTGAAGATACATTATCACCCAATAAATTATTTGATGTGTGCACACATAGACTCTGCCCCACTTGATACCAAACCTAACCAATTATTTTGATAATAATTCTTGGATGATTCACAGAAGTTGTGGAAATATGATATGCTATCTATAATCAATGATCCTATATTGCTTTTACTTCTTGTAATCATATTGTAGTCATTTATTATTTCATCATAACTTCCTGTTTTACCAAAGCATGTAATTTCAGAACTAAGAGGTCGAGAAGCGCTTAAAATTATTATTTGGCCAACATATTCTTGTTCAATTGTTTTACAGATGTCGAGCCATGGATTAATACTTAGTGAACTATCTATCGGTAGTTTATTAATGAAATCTATTGCATTAATTTTACGATCGGATGTTAGTTCTCTTGGCCTCGGATCTTCTACATTACCAAATAGGTATCTGGAATCCCCGCCACTAAATGCTATTACCTGGATAGATATCTTCTTGCCCCCTGTCGTTATATCTGATGCGGGTAACTTTTCTATATGGCGCTTAAGACTATATTTTGCTGATTTGAATAAACTTTGTCCATTTATTCTAGGAGAAATCTCTGGATTTTCCTCATTTTGTACCCACTCCCCATCAATAATAGAACCATTTGGGTGAAATATATATCTCTCATCCATTACAAAAGAACGGTCAATCATATATGTAACCTTATTAGATTTTAGGCAAACTCCAAGCCAGCAACAGTTCCCTCCATTGCAAAGTAGCGTATTAGAGCTTTCTCCCAAGTTGGGTGGTCTAAGGTTTAGCTGCCTTTCATCTTGAATAGTGCTGAATCCTCCCGTAGATGCTATCGACTTTATTACATCTTTATTATTAATTGTCTGGGGATCTTCGGCCTCTATTTGTATCTCAATTGACTTCTTGTATTCATCTATACAAAATGTTATTCCCTTTATAGTCTTAAGATTATCAATCCAGCTATCCGGGCATTCTATTTTCTTATATTCTCCTGATCCTGTTATCCCATCTAATAGAACTGTTTCTTTGAAGTCCTGAAAGGATGGTGAAATGTAATATCCTTTCTTATCGTACTGTGGACCATACCTTACTAGTGTATATGGTTTTTTTTCGTCGCTATTGCTTGGCCTGAGTGTATACACTATTGGACACTCAACTTGGCTTAAATTAAACAGATTGCCTTCAGGACTGTAGTCCCCTTCTACAAGTGCTTGATCAGGTAATCTAATTCCAAATATGAACTCGCCGTCATTAGGAAATGTACAGTTGCTATTTAGACTAGTTACTTCAGACTCATCTTCAATAAGTCTTTTTCCTACTTTTATTTCATCTAATATAAAGTCTAGAGTATCATTTAATTTACCGCTTAGTCCCATTTGAGTTTCGTCAATCTTATTTCCTTTTAACCCTACTTGTATAATAGTATAACCAAGAGCCAGCATACTAATAGAAACAGCACCTGCGAGAATTAATTCCACAATAGTAAAACCACTTTTGTTGTTATTTTGCCTGTTCATCTAATTATGATGAGATACAATTATTAGGGACAAGAATATCACCAGGAAGAAGCTGACTTACGGCCATATTTGATGATATCCAATAGCTTGTTATGAAGTTGCCTTTCCTAATCTGGCCTGTGGGTGTTTTGATTACAAGGCATTTTAATGTTTTAGGTCCAGAATTGTGGTATGCGGAACCTATTACAATGACAATTGCTTTGTCAGAGCTTATCCTTCCGTTAGGAGTGACTTCAAAATTCTTGCTAATAACTTGAAAAATAGAGTTATTTATTGGAGGTACAATAGATCCTATTTTAGATGTTTGGTTTGCAGGAATATTTGGATCATATGCTTCTTCACAGCTAACTGAATAACCAAAATAGTCTTTATCACTTGGAACAGAATTATAACCGATAGAATTGGTATTGATATAGCAATTAGTGCCCCATCTCCTAGCATGAAGTCTAACTATTCTTAAGTACTCCCTGAGTTGCCTTGTATATGAGTTAACTTTTTCTGCTCTAATCCAATTAAGAGAATTCCCTACTATTATGCCAGAAAATGTAGAAATTATTCCGATAACTATGATAAGTTCTACTAAGGAAAATCCTGGCTTTCCATGATTTAGTAGCGCTTTATCTAATTTCATGTCAGATTTCTTGATCGCACCAACTGTGTGCCTCTGGTCCCATAGAGATACTAACCCAATGAATATTTTTTTCACCATATTGAACCGAATAAGTAATATCTGCAACACTTTTGTCTAGGTATTGTTGATTATAGGGCGAATCACTGTCTTGATCTCGTGTTAGGAGATTATATGCTGATTCTACCCTTAGCTCTCTTGTTATAAGGACACTTTGCCCTTTAAAGACTTTACTACGGTCTTCACTTGGCCTCCAGGATTGAATCAGTCTGTTGGGAGAATTCTCATCGATATTCCAACTCTGTAATTTTGATATCTCATCACTGAAATCCATGCAGTCAGTTTGGCTGAGCAAATACTTACCCTGAATTTTGTCAAAATACATTACCCAAAATTCAGACTTCAGTCTTTCTATATCTCTATCAATCTCTTTATTTATAGACCTTATTATATTTGAATCATAAACTGTACTTAACCTGATTGAAGAAAAATAGATCCCATATGTAATTACTCCTGCTAGCAAACTCATGCTTACGATGGCATCAACAAGACTAAAGCCATTCTCATCTTTTATCTTTTTCTTATTTTTTATATAATTGTATTTCATTTTCAAAAATAATTAACTGTTAAAATCTCGTAGAGTATCCCAAAGGATTATAGATCTACCTCTGTAATAATTTACTCCCCAGTCGAATTGTTCTCCATGCCATTCTATTAGTCCATCCCTAAAGTTTTTAGAAAATGTCCATGTCCATTCTTTTTGCCCATCAAAGCACAAATTCTTGACCCATGCTGCTCCAGAAAAGTTTCTTACAGAATTATTAGTTAGCTTTCTATAATTGATTCCAAAGGAATCTAACAACTCTTCTCCCTCTACTGTTAGATCTGATAGGTCACTACCTAAGTCGTAATGTGTTGAATTAGCGTACGGATCTATTCTAGCAAAAGACCTGGGATATGAGTACAAAGAACTAGCTTCTTTTACAGGATTGATCTCTTGAATATAAAATGTGCGCAAATAATAATTACCTGAGGTTCTATTAAATATAAGAAATACTTTGTCTGCAGAAGTATTAAGGGGTATTTGACTTGAAAAGGATTTAACTTTATATCCCACGCCTATAACTTCTATCTGAGTAGGTTCATTCTCATTTGATCCAGAAAGTTCTTTTTGACCCAAGTAAGGAATTAATTTTGAGTCAGGTGTTAGTATGAGATTTACCATTTTATCTTCAAGTAAATCACTTTGTGTATTCTTAATCCAGCCGTATGATGCTCTACTAGTAACAATCATTCCTACATTATTATCCTCTTCATCTGTATTTGTGATTTGAACCCATTCACTTTCTGGATGTACAGAGATTAAAGTCACTTTTGGACCATATATAAAAGCTCCAAATTCATCTGTATTATTTTCTCCTGTATTGTCTATTAAGAAGCTACTTCCAGGCAGCTTATTATTATCTAAAGGGTATTCGTAATTATCAAAGTTTACGCTATCTATATCCTTGAATTTCACCCCTCCGCTAAAATCATCAAGATTATTGCATACAATTTGACTGCCTTCAAGATCTGTTTTTTGCTTAAAGAGAATGGTTAAATTCTGTGCTTTGCCTGAACCGCATCTTTCTAATCCATTTCTATGGCAAAAGATACCCCCATTACTTATATCAATATCTCCCATAATTTCCAGTATAACCCTTGAATTGTCTCTTGTAGATATCTCAAATCTAGAGCCTGGGCCTTTGGCATAGAGCGAATGAATCCTGTATACCTTGTCTGAATCAGCTTGACTATTAAGTATACAGTTATTACTGTCCTTTTCTATCTCATTTGGAGTACAGATTAATATCCCTATGTCATTGACATTTGATAGTCTAGGCTGTTTTGGCAGTCTTAATGGTTGCACCCAAATTCCTCCGTCCACGTTGTCAGGAAGGGAATCGCCTGTATAATTCGCCTCTGTCAAAAAGTCTCCGCATGTATCTATAGTTTCTTTCAGATTTCTACGCCATATGATGAACCCTTTTGGATTTAGGCTCTGATTCTGGTAAAGCTGATTGTTATCTGAATCAGCATTTTTAATGGTTAAATTACCGAGGAAAAGAGAATTTATACCATCTGATTGATTTTCACCAACAGATAGATATCCGAATCCTGATTCGGACGTCTGACTAGTCACTTGTATATTGACTCTTAACTTATTACTTGCTGTTTGTTCTTCAGACTTTTGTGAAATAGCTTTCCCTTCTATTAATATAGAACTTATTCCATAATTCTCAGTTCCTGTATATTTTGTAGAGATAATATCAAACGTTTGTTTAAAGTTCCTTGGTGAATTTTGTAAGTCAAATCCAATATAATCAGGTTTGTTGTCAAATAATTTACTGTATGTATAGATCTTTTCGTCCCAATTTGTTTCTGCTTTGGGTATGCACATGGGTGCTTTCTGCCTTCCAATGCAGTTAGGAATTCCTGAGCACCAATCATCATCTGGCCAGTACTCTGTAGAAGGATTTGGAATGGTTGTTTCAATGCACCCACTTCCGTTTTGTGAGCAGCTATCTACTAGCCAGAAGTAATGATATAAACTACCTTGACTACTATCATTTAGCAATGATCTGATAGTTGTTATTCCTGAATAAGAAGATGCTTTTGCAATTAGTTCCTGGCGACTAATTCTTGATCCCAGCAGACTTAAAATTGACGCTGCCATAAGTCCACTCACTCCGATGGCTATCCCTATACCCAAAATGAGGACTTGAGGTATAGCAAATCCAGAACTATTTTCAGCTGGCTTATAAAATTTATCTTTGTGAATAAGATCCATTTTAAGACAGGTTAATCATTTAAGTAATGATTCAGCTGAAATTAAATTATTTAGTAATTATGATTCCTATTACTTAAGGCTATATTATTTAGCCTTTGGAGTTATTTTGCTAGTCAGCAATCTGGGTAATCTGTCTGAGGACCTTTATCCTGTGCAGGAAATTCAGTAACCTTTGATACTCCTTCTACCGCGTTATAGCATCCTGTCACTGCACTACCATCACGAGCATATGTTCCCCCACTTGGATTGGCTCTTACTTGGAAGATTGGGTTCTCTTCATTTGCCGATGATGCTCCAATAGTGTATTCAAGTAAATAATGCCCAGATGTTGAAATAAAATTTACATCAGCAGCTTGTACTTTTACTGGAATTGCATCTTTGCAAACCGCAGCACCTCTTGATTCAGCTGTCGCTTCCCCGCACTTTTGAAATTGCGCATATTCTTCAAGCCCTTCAATAATGGCGTCGGCCTCAGGTAGAACTCCATATTCTGTATTATAGGCCGTGGCCGCTTTGACCATTGTCGCCACAATCGTTGAGGCCTCCTTTTGTTTGGCTTTATTAGCTGCAGACATGAATTGGGGTATAGCAATAGAAGATAGGATTCCAATCATCATTACTACAACAATTAATTCAACAAGCGTAAATCCATTCTCGGCTTTAAGTTCCGTTATTGAAAGCTGCTTGATTTTGTTGAGCCTAATTTTAGGACTCAGGAAAAAAGGTTTTTTTATATGTGCGTTGCTATTTAGTGCACTTGTGAACATCTCGGACATCTGCTTTTAATTAACTAGCACTTTTTAATTCTAGTATTTTTAGGCAAAAAGGCAAACAATAAAATTTCAATTCCATTAAAGCCATGGTTTAGCAATGAGTTACGCAGTGCTATCAAGGGTTTAGAGCGAATTCCTTCGTCAAGTGGATCTTTACTTAAATGCGTGCTGAGACTTGAGGACTTGGCAGTTCGCTCTGAAACTTTGCTCAACAAACTCAAGAAAGAATATTAATAGATTATTCTTAGCCTAAGAATAAAATTAACCTTGCCTAAGGTGTAAATGTATTTAAGGTTGCCAACCAATTGCCAATTAAAAATCGTCTTAAAGAATGGGCAAATTGGGTTTTCTTCAAATGAAATGGTTGTAGTTTTGGCATGCATTGGAATTCTTGCAACTATTAGCATTCCATTGATGACCCCTGTGATTGAAATTGCTGAGGCATTAATTGCAGAAAAATATTTGCTTGCTGCAGTAAAAGAGTGCCAAATGGGATTAATCAGTGGAGAAGAGAATCCTTTGTATTCGTTGCCCCCTCAGCATATAGGACTTGGTTTTATTAGTACGAGAAGATACCTTTTCTATAATTATGGGGACGATGGCTTTTGCTTGAGCCCTTCTAGTGGAAATATTTTAACTGCTGCTAGGACTACCCAAAATCAGATCTTATCTATTTATGATCTTAGCATTAATGTGGTTACAGGAGAAAAAAGTACTGAAGGAGATCTTCCCTCATGGCTAGACTGGTGGAATGGAATTTATTCGCCAATTCTGCAAGATGGCGATCCGTTGTTGCCTTGAGTTATATTCTTAGTAGTGAATGATTGTGTTTATCTATAAGGATATTTTTTGGATTTAGCTAGCATCCGAATGGCATATTTTACTGGTATATAATTATTTAGAAGCTGATATATGAGAGAGTTTCTATCTTATTAGTATGATATATGATTTAGATTTGAATATATCTAGCAAAGCATTGGATCCAGAACCATCACCTTATCCAGGGTGGGATAGGTGATGGTTCTGGATCTTTTTCTCCTAGTGGTTCTTTATCAGAATCAGGCACTCGTTTTTGCTTAGGTAAGTTCTCTGGCTCTGGATCATTAACACTATTTTGCTTAGACTGTGCATCTTGGTCACTTACTTTAATTGATTGCTCTGATTCGGGTACAGCATCAGGTTCTTCATTTGGTAAGGAGTCTTGCTCTAAATCAGATTTTTGATTTGGTAAGGAGTCTTTTTCTATGTCAGATTCTGATAGGACTGAATCCTCCTCTTCTTCTTTACTTTTCTCTGTCATCGCCTCTCCGATACATTGAGGATCATTAGGA
>QCFO01000012.1 GCA_003280225.1 Prochlorococcus sp. AG-363-K07
TTCTTCTCCGCAGTTGCGTTCCTTTCTGCCACTTTTTGATCTGAGAAATATCAGGTTATTCAAGCACCCTGGTAGTAGCAAAAAATCGTTAAGGCCCCTCCTTGAAATTAACTTCGGCAATTAACTTCTATTCCTTAAACAAAAATCAATATTCCAAAGAAGCCTGATTCGGATTCCAAGTGAAGACATAGCGATTTGATTCTGACCAACAAGAAAAAAGATCTAATGAAAATGCTCTATAGATTTCTAGACAATCTTGAAAGAACGGAGAGGGAGGGATTCGAACCCTCGACAGAAGTTGCCTCCTGTAACTCCTTAGCAGGGAGCCGCTTTCAACCACTCAGCCACCTCTCCAGGTGCTTGCATACCTTATCAAGAGCTTTATCCCAAGAAAAGGTGTATTGCTTTGATAAATGATCAGATCACTATTCGTGGCAATCTATGCTTAAACCCGCAAAGAACTTCCCATGGGATGGTCCCTATAGCTTCACTCCATTCGTGAGGTGAAATACATTTCTCACCCTCACAACCAAGCAAAGTAACAACACTCCCAACCTCTATGCTTGAGTGATCTGTAACATCAATAAGTAATTGATCCATAGTAATTGCACCAACCTGAGGTGCAAACTCATTATTAATCAAGACCGAAATACGCCCAGAAAGCCTTCGACTGACTCCATCTGCATAACCAATAGCAACTACTGCTAAACGACTTGGTCGTTGAGTAATAAAGCGGTGCCCATAACTCACCCCCACACCCTGAGGCACATTACGTACCAGTGTTACTCTTGCTCGTAATGCTAAAGCAGGTTGTAAATCTAGTCCCTCATCCAAAGATTGAATTGGACTATATCCATACATAGCAATACCTACCCTTACCATTTGATAATGAAGTGAATTACCTCGAAGAGTCGCTGCGGAATTTGCTAAATGGCAGCATATTTTTTTTTTCTTATGACCAAGAATATCAAGAAGTTCTTGAAATCTTTGCTGCTGCTTATTAGTTACATTAGCTGATTCAACATCAGCTAATGCCAAATGACTATAAAGTCCTTTAACAATTAAAGAAGGCAACTGCTCAATTTTTTCAATAGCCTCGCAAACATCTTTAAAATCAAAACCCAATCTTGTCATACCAGTATCAACCTTTATATGAACACAAAATTCTCCCCCTAAATCTTCTGCTATTTTTTGACAAACAAGTGCTTCTCGAAGACTACTTATTGTAGGCATCAGTTCTGCTGTATGACAAGTAACAAGATCTTCTTTATTAGTTAAATTGCCAAGCACAAGTATTGGGCACTCTATTCCTGACCTCCTAAGTTCTATACCTTCTTGCAAAGTTGCAACTCCTAAATAATCTGCTCCACCCTTCAATGCAGCCTTGGCAACAGTCACAGCACCATGTCCATAACCATCAGCCTTAACCACTGCCATAAATAGGCAATCAGCTCTAATCACCTGCTTCAAAATCCGTGTATTGGCCTCTATCGCAGCAGCTTTAACTTCTATCCACGCACGTTGTCGTGGATTAGACAGGCCTAATCCACGCTGGCTACTCATCAAATTCTGCATAGTGCAACCAAACACAAAAGGGTGCATCAATCTCTTAATGCAGGTAGCATGCCGCGTAATCAGGGAGCTGGCATGGGCCAAGTTCTCGTTCTAAACGCTTCTTACGAGCCTTTAAACATCACCACTTGGCGAAGAGCCACAGTGTTAATGCTTAAGGGCAAGGCAGAAAGCTTGGAGCAAGATCCATGCCACAAATTAAGGCATGACATACTGCTGCCAACTGTGATTCGATTACGGCAATTTGTTCGAGTCCCGTATAGAGAATTGCCGCTATCTCGCAAAAACATCTTGCTGCGCGACAACAACTGTTGCCAATATTGTGGATACACAGGTGACAAACTCTCAATAGATCATGTGATCCCTCGAAGTAGAGGAGGACGAGATCAATGGGAAAACGTCACTACAGCATGTTTATCTTGCAATGTAATGAAAAGCAATCGAACTCCCGAAGAAGCAAATATGAAACTGAAAACTACTCCTAACAGGCCAATAAGCAATATAACTTTTCAAACAAATAAAAAGATAAGCTCAGGGCTATATAAAGAATGGGGGAAATATTTAATTGGCTGGGGATAAAAGACCGCTATTGTCTTATTCCTCTCCCTGTTGACTAAGTTGCTGCATTTGTCTGCGCTGTTCTTCTGCAATACAGGCCCCTATAACTTCCTCCAATTGTCCTTCAAGAACAGGTTCTAATGAAAAATTAGAGCCTAACCTATGATCTGTTGTCCGATTATCTTTATAATTGTAAGTTCTAATTTTTTCACTTCTATCACCAGTTCCAACCTGTGAAAGTCGTTCGGACCTCTCTTTGGCATTGGCTTCTGCAATTTCCATCTCTAACAACTTAGCTCTAAGTATTTCCATCGCTCGCTCTCTATTTTGCAATTGAGAGCGTTCCTGAGTACAAAAAACTCTGATTCCTGTTGGTTTATGAAGTAAATCAACTGCTGTTTCAACCTTATTAACATTTTGTCCACCTGCACCGCCAGAACGAGCGGTACTAATTTCTAAATCTCCTTGTTCAATTTGAACCTCCACTGGATCTGCTTCAGGCATCACAGCCACAGTAGCGGTTGAAGTATGAACTCTCCCTTGCGATTCTGTAGCAGGTACACGTTGAACTCTATGAACACCGGCTTCAAACTTTAGTTGACTAAAAACAGAGTCCCCTTTAACAGAAATAATCAATTCTCGAAATCCTCCAAGATCAGCCTCAGTAGCACTAACTGGTTTAACAGACCACCCAACTCGCTGTCCGTAGCGTTCATACATTCTTGCTAAATCACCTGCCCATAAGCAAGCCTCATCCCCTCCTGCACCAGCGCGGATCTCAAGCATGACACTTCTTTCATCCCGAGGATCCTTAGGCAATAATGCAACAGTAAGTCTTTGTAATAGAGCCTCTCTTCTGTCCTCAAGATGTTCAACCTCTTCAAAAATCAAGGCTTCCATATCCTTATCATTTTTGCTTTCTCGCATTAAAAACTTAGCTTCCGATAGCTCACTTTCAATAGAATTAAGAGACTCATAATCCAACACCAAAGGTTCTAGTCGAGCTCTTTCCTGGGCAATACTCTGAAGACGTTTTGGATCAGATGCAACATCAGGATCTGCAAGCTGCAATTCTAGATTTTTGAAGCTGATCGTGGCGGTTTCAAGCCTTGATTTGAGGGTTGAAGAGTCCATACCCATCAACTCTGAAAAGTGAGAAATCTAATTCTGATAATAATTTCCTTGTGAAAGAAAAGATCCAAGAAAGAATTATTGGGAATTCTTATCTGAAGGTGTTTTGTCACCCGATGCCTCTGAAGCAGTTGATCCCATTCCATACTTGCGCATGAACCTATCTACTCGACCTTCTGTATCAAGAATCTTTTGAGTACCAGTAAAAAATGGGTGATTTCCGCTCCAAACATCAACATGAATCTCAGGCTGAGTTGAACCTGTGGTCATTACAACTTCACCATTGCAAATAACTTTTGCATCTGGGTACCAAGTTGGATGAATATCTGGCTTAGGCATAGGAAAAATTGATGTGTAGTGTACTTTTGAAAAGGATAAAGAATGTCTTCTAAATTAACGCTTGGAAAATTGAGGAGCCTTACGTGCCTTTTTAAGGCCATACTTCCTACGTTCCTTAGCTCTGGGGTCTCTACTCAGATGACCTTCAATTTTTAATGGCTTTCGATTATCCGCCGAAAGCTCACAGAGGGCTCTTGCAGCTCCTTGCTTTATGGCATCTGCTTGTCCTGTCAAACCACCTCCATAAACATTGACTAGAACGTCATAGGAATCAGCCAGGCCCAATGTTTGGAGAGGAGCCTTAACAGAGACTAAATATGCTGGATTGAAATTTAAATAATGATCTCCTGGGCGACCATTAATTGTTATTGCGCCATTTCCAGGAACCAAACGAACACGAGCAACTGAGGTTTTTCTACGACCAGTACCCCAATAGACAACAGAATTGTTAGATAAGCTAGTCATTGAGCTAAAGCAGAGGAATCAAGCTGAAGAGGTTGAGGTTGTTGAGCAGAATGCGGATGCTCAGAACCCCTGTAAACCTTTAGTTTTCGAAACAACTGTCTACCGAGAGCATTATGAGGGAGCATCCCTTTAATAGCCTTCTCGACAATTCTTTCTGGGATTCGATTTTGCAATGCTTGGAAAGTCTCTACTTTCATTCCACCTGGCCTTCCAGAATGGCGGCGATAAAGTTTTTGCTCAGCTTTTTTTCCTGTTACGCGAATCTTCTCAGCATTCACAACTACAACAAAATCACCTGTATCAAGGTGAGGGGTGAAGTTGGGCTTGTTCTTACCCCGCAACACTGAGGCTACCTCAGTAGCAAGTCTGCCAAGAGTCTGATTTTCGGCATCCACCAGATACCACTGGCGTGTACCCGAATCGATTGAAGGAATGGAGGTCTTGTTCATCTCGCCGGCATGCCGGTTCTAAAGGCCCCTATCGCAAGCAACAGGGTTGGGCATAAGAGTTTCCCAAAGGTCCATGGTCTAGACCGCAGAAACTCAAACTACAACTTTACACTTTCACCTATTCAATTGGAGATTTCCTTCAAGATCAATCCAAGAATTTATTTGCGCAGAGGTCTGCAAACAGCGCCAAAAAAGAAAGAAATCATATAGAAGGCGGGTCAACTGGAGGGTTACTTTTTGAAAATGTGTATTTTGGAAAACTGTCATAACAAGAGGCATTGGAAAAAATTGAATCTTCATATCCAACCCTGACAAAACAAAGTCCTTTTGCAGGGGCAGCCTCTTTAACTTCTTGCCGTAATCGATGCTTCCACCTTTTTTCAAAAATTTGCAAGTTAATTCTGTGCTCCCCCAAAGCAACCAGTTGACCAACTAATAAACGAACCATGCCATACAAAAAACCGCTTGCTTGAATATCAATAGAGATCACATCTCCATTCCTTTCTAATTGGACAGCCTGAATTGTGGTGAAAGAATTTTTTCTATTACTTCCTGACCGTTCAAACGCACAAAAATCATGAAAACCTATTAAACCGTTTAATGCATGCCTCATCAAATCAACATCCAATCGGAATTGATACCGATGCCAGCTAAAAGGGTCTAAAAAAAGATTGGGCCTCTTTGAATTCAAAATTGTGTATCTATATCGCCGATACTTAGCCGAATAACATGCATGCCAATCATTAGGGCGAAGAACCGATTCATGAATTCTGATTGTTTCTGGGAGACGCCCATTAAGAGCAGAAGCCCATTGATAAGCGGGAATAGGCCCACAAGAATCAAAGTGAACAACCTGTCCAGCAGCATGCACCCCTGAATCCGTCCTCCCAGCCGCAACTATATGAAAAGAGGCCAATGGGTCCAATAAGGAAATAGCCTCTTCTATGACTCCTTGAACACTCCTACCGGAGTTTTGCTTCTGCCAACCACAAAATTCTGTACCTTTATACTGAAGACACAATGCAATACGCTTCTGATTAATTATTTCTCTCTTTGAGATATCTATAAAATCAACTGACATTGACTGATGTGAAATCCATCAGAAATGGAGCAGATTATTTTCAAACAAGCTCAATAATAGCCATTTGTGCGTTATCTCCTCGACGAGGTACTGTTCGCACTATTCTCGTATAACCTCCGTTGCGATCACCATAACGATCTTGTGCTTTATCAAATAATGCATGAACTAGCTGCTTGTCATAGATATATCCAATTGCACGTCGTCTTGAAGCAAGACTTCCCTCTTTAGCCAAAGTGATCATCCTTTCGGCTTCATCTCTCAATGCTTTCGCTCGTGCCTTGGTTGTAGTTACTCTTCCCTCACGAATCAACTGAGTGGTTAAACCGCGTAAAAGGGCTTTTCGCTGATCAGCTGGGCGACCAAGCTGGGGAACTCGACGTTGATGGCGCATTGTTTCAAATAGTTTTCTACAGGGAAAAAGGAAAAGTCAGGAAGTTCGACTTTGGGGAATAGATATGCCGATTCTCTCCAAAGCCTCGATCACTTCATCAGCAGACTTAGAACCGAAGTTCTTGATTTCCAAGAGATCCTCATAACTAAAGCCCATAAGGTCTGAGACCGAATTAACCTGAGCACGTTTCAAACAGTTGTAAGCCCTCACTGACAGATTGAGCTCTTCTAAAGGAATTTGCGCCTCGGCAGTTGGTTCAACCTCTGGAGTCTCTTCTTCAACCATTGTGACCGTAGCCAAAGGCTGAAAAAGTTCTATGAGCTGATTTGCAGCCTCAGCTATTGCATCATCAGGACTTGTAGATCCATCAGTTACCACTTCCATGCGGAGACGCTCTCTAGTAGAACCTCCTTCTGCTACAGCCGTTTCATCAATAGTGAAATTAACTCTTCGAACAGGCATGAAAACTGCATCTATCTGAAGTAGATCAATTGCACTGGTCTCTTCATTACGCCGATCAACAGGCCTATAGCCAATACCACGTTCTACATGAAGCTCTAGCTCAAGACTATGTCCTTCATGGACGGTAGCTATAGGCTTGTTTCCATCAACGACCTGAACCTGAGATGAGAACTGAAGATCGCGTGCTTTAACTTCTGCAGGTCCAGTTACAACCAACCGGCCAATTTCCAACTCTTCACTACGACTATTGACTGAAAGCTGCTTACAGTTGAGCAAGATGTCTAAAACATCTTCTCTGACTCCAGGAATAGTTGCGTATTCATGATTAACTCCAGCTATACGCACAGCAGTAACAGCACTGCCCTCAAGACCCCCCATTAATACTCTTCTTAGAGAGTTCCCTAAGGTTGTTGCCTGACCTCTCTCAAGAGGGCCAATGAGAAAAACACCTGTTTGGGAACGATCCTCAGCAGTCTGATGATCTGTTCGATCGATCTGGTATTGCAACACGGGCTAAAACGGGTAGAGAAGGGAAGAAAGTTTTTATAAAAAGAAAGGTGAGATCTAAACCCGACGGCGTTTTGGCCGCCTACACCCATTGTGGGGTAATGGGGTTACATCTCTAATCAGGGTGATCTCTAGGCCAGCAACTTGCAAGGCTCTGATGGCTGTTTCACGACCAGAGCCAGGACCACGAACAAGGACTTCTATCTGTCGCATGCCTTGCTCTAAAGCACGTCTGGCTGCGGCTTCTGCGGCTGTTTGAGCAGCAAAAGGTGTCCCTTTCCGCGCACCTTTGAATCCACTAGCTCCAGCAGAAGACCAAGAAATCACTTCCCCAGAGGTATCAGTTATAGAGACGATTGTGTTGTTGAAGGTACTTTGAATGTGAACAACGCCATTTGGAACGTTGCGTTTAGCCTTCTTGGAACCGGTTTTCTTAGCTGGTGTGGCCATGTTCTGGGGCCTTGGTTAGATAAAGAGATTTGGGAGGAGTAATTTCTGTTGAGAAACAGAGGTTTTTAGCTTATTTCTTCTTACCTGCCACCGTTTTCCTTGAACCACGACGAGTTCGGGCATTAGTACGAGTTCTTTGACCTCGCACAGGAAGACTCATTCGATGCCGACGGCCTCGAACACAACCTATGTCTTGAAGACGCTTTAAGGCCATGCCTTCCTGGCGCCGTAAATCACCCTCGATTGTGAAAGATTCAGTAGCAGTTCTTAGCTTTTGGACATCGCCATCTTCCAAGTCCTTAACTCTTGTATCTGGATTTACTCCAGCTTTGACAAGAATAGTTTTGGCTCTTGTTAGGCCAATTCCATAGATGTAGGTGAGGGCAACTTCCACCCGTTTATCACGGGGTATGTCGACGCCAGCAATCCTTGCCACTTAGCAATCAATCAAAGGGACGGGTGCCATCCTTGATAAGGAGGCGAGATTCTAGGATTAATCATGGGAAAGTTTGTTTCCTATGAGATCACCTATGAACTGATTCCAGAGATTTAACCCTGGCGTTGTTTGTGCTTGGGGTTGGTGCAAATGACCATTACCCGGCCGTGGCGGCGAATCACCCGGCACTTCTCACACATTTTTTTGACTGAGGCGCGCACCTTCATAGGGTGTGGCTCTCCAAAATTCCAAACAACCATGTTACTACACCAATCAACTAAGGCAAATTTCTATGCGACTAGCAATTTCACCTATATCCCCCTCCCCATTAACAATTTCGAGTAATCCTCGTTTGCTGTAGTAATCAACTAAGGGAGAAGTCTTTTCCTGAAAAACCTCTATCCGCTTACGGATCACAGATTCACTATCATCTTCTCTTCCTCGTGAAAGCAATCTTTGAATTAGAAATTCATCATTCACATCAATAAGAAGAACAGCCTCTAATGGCTGATTGATTTTTTCCAGTAGATCTTCCAGAGCATGTGCCTGGACAAGCGTTCGCGGAAAGCCATCTAAAATCCAACCACCCTGAAGATTGTTCAACTTTTTTTGGACAATAGACAAAACTAATGAATCACTAACAAGCCCACCCTCATTCATTACTGCCTCTGCTTCAAGACCAAGTGAGGTTTTGGCTGACACTTCTGCTCGTAATAAATCTCCGGTAGATAAATGCAGCAGCGATTGCTGACGACATAAAAGAGATGCCTGAGTCCCTTTACCTGCTCCTGGGGCACCTAAAAAAAGTAAACGTTGCTTCATTTCTTTAAAAGTAACAAAAGATTTGTCCGAAAAATAATCAATAGTTATTGGCGGACTAGTCCCTCATATCGCTGAGAGATTACATAAGTTTGCACCTGTTTAGCGGTGTCTATCGCAACCCCTACAAGAATCAATAGAGAAGTTGCACCTAATCCCTGAAAAGTTTGAACGTTAGTAGCACGTTCAACTGCTGAAGGGATAATGGCCACTGATCCCAAAAACAAGCCCCCTAGCAAGGTCAATCTATTCTGAACACCAGAGAGATAGTTAGCAGTTGCACTACCAGGCCTTATACCTGGTATTGCAACACCTCCCCTTTTCAGATTGGCAGAAATATCAATAGGATTAATAGTGAGTGAAGCGTAGAAATAGGCAAAACCAAGAATTAGTGCAAAAAATGCAATTGCATAAGGCCAAGGATTTGCTGCACTCGGACTTAATAAACTAGCAGCATTAATAAGTAAAGGGCTCTTACTAAAGTTTGCAATAGTCAAAGGCAAAAAAATCAAAGCGGAAGCAAAAATAATTGGCATTACACCGCCAGCATTAAGCTTCAAAGGCAAGTAACTTTGGCGATTAGGTAAAATACTTGCAGTCCCAATTTGTCTTTTAGCACTCACAATTGGCAATCTACGAGCACCTTCCTGCACAAAAATAATTCCAACAATTGTTATTAAGAAAACCATTAGTAGAACTATTATTCCAACCACATCATTTCTATCTCCAGTCTGGGCTTTTTCAATTGTTGAACTCAACGCCTTAGGAAGTGTTGCCACAATATTCAAGAAAATCACCAACGAGGCCCCTTGACCAATTCCCTTTTCTGTAATTATCTCACTAAGCCACATAACAATCATTGAACCTGCAACTAATGCCAAGGCTGTTTGAACTATAAAAGCGAGTGGGCTCAGACTTTCTATTGAGTATGGGCGAAGAATCGAAGCGAAAACTAGGCTTTGTATTAGACCCCATCCAAGAGCAACATATCTTGTTATTTGAGCAATTTTCCTTCTTCCTGCCTCACCCTCATTCTTTTGAAGATCCTCAAGCTGAGGTAAAGCAGCAGTTAATAATTGAATAATAATAGAAGCATTGATGAATGGAAGTATCCCTAAAGCAAAGATCCCTAATGTCGAGATTCCTCCACCAGTAAAAATATCTAAGAAGCCTATTAATTGCCCCCCTTGAGCTATAAAGCTCTGAAAGGCCTGACGGTCAATTCCTGGAAGAGGAATATAAATTCCTAAGCGTATCAGCAGCAACAATCCTAATGTTGTAAGAACTCGCCCTCGCAACTCACGGTTAGTCACTAACTGTGAAATAACCTCATTTGCACTTGGATTACGACCTCGATCAACAAGCATGTATTTAATTAGATAGGTTAGTTAACAATACTTTTTAAATAATCAGAGTGATTATCAAATCAAGGCTCATTCAAGAGAATTAAGACATCGGATTTTCAATCCAATATTTCGCAACTCCCTCCTGCTTCCTCGATCTTAGTACGTGCACTTGATGTAAAGGCTGATGCCTGAACTTTTAACTTGACATTAATTTTGCCATTACCAAGAACTTTCAAAGGATGCTTGGGATTGGTCACAATCCCTTGTTTAACTAACAAATCAAGATTAACTGTGCTCCCTTCTTTTAACTCATTTAATGCTGAAACATTCACCAATGTGAATGATTTTGAGTTAACTATAGGGAAGTGCTTAAGTTTAGGTACTCGTCTATATAGAGGCATTTGGCCTCCTTCAAATCCAGGCCTGGTTGGACGGCCGGACCTGGATTTTTGGCCTCTCATCCCAAAACCACAACTTGCACCTTGGCCTGCGGCAATGCCACGTCCTTTGCGTAATTTACGGCGACGAGCACCTGAATTAGATGTGAGTGAATCAAGTCGAAGTGTCATGAGAATTAAGAGTAAATCTGCTGGAGGGAGATCCCTCTTTCTTTTGCGGTTTGCTTATGAGTACGAAGGCTAGCTAATGCAACCATCGCAGCCCTTGCATTATTAAGAGGGGTTTTACTGCCTAGTCGCTTCGCTAGAACATTTTTTATCCCAGCAAGTTCAAGGACCGTGCGAATTGAACCACCTGCAATCACACCAGTTCCTGGTGCGGCAGGCCTAATAAGCACACTGGCTGCTCCATCTCGACCGTTTGAGAGGGTCGGGATTGAACTATTCCTTGTCAAGGGGACTCTCACAATATGCTTCTTCCCATCAGCTACGCCCTTTCTAACAGCACCAATCACATCTCCTGCCTTCCCAACTCCAACCCCAACTTGGCCACGTTCGTTCCCAACAACAACTATCGCCCTGAAACTCATTTTTTTACCACCTTTAACCGTCTTAGAAACTCTTCGAATCTGAACAACTCGTTCCTGCCATTCGGAATCACGTTCTTGTCCTCGACGATCCCCCCGCCGACCTCGACGGTCGCCTCGACCTCGACGTTGTTGCTGTTGTTGCTGTTGGTCCTGTTGTTGTTGACCGTCAGCTGCAGCAGGCACCTCTGAAGTTGATGCCGCTGGAGAATTAGTTTTGTTTTTTTGTTCAGTCATAGTGAAAGCAGGAATCAAAATTGAAGGCCCGCTTCACGGGCTGCATTAGCAAGGGCCTTAACTCGGCCGTGGTAAAGATTGCCGCCGCGATCGAAAACAACCTTTTTAATACCTTTGTCGAGAGCACGCTTTGCAACAAGCTCTCCAACTGCAATAGAAGCATCACAGTTGCTACCCCCGGCTTTGAGACTGGTGCGAAGATCCTTATCTAAAGTTGAAGCAGCACAAATAGTGTTTTGAGCCTGATCATCAATAACCTGTGCATATATATGGTTATTAGATCGAAAGATCGCAAGTCTTGGGCGATCAGGAGTTCCAGCAAGAGTGCGGCGTAAACGCTTATGCCGCTTATTAGTTTGCTGCTTTCGGGGAAGAGAGGACATGGTTGGATAAAAAAGAATTCAGATGGTCCTTTTATTTCTTGCCGGACTTACCAGCTTTTCTAAGTATTCTCTCACCCTGGTATTTAATTCCCTTCCCTTTGTAAGGCTCTGGTGGCCTTATAGCTCTAATCTTGGCCGCTTCATTACCTACTAATTCTTTATCAGCACCTGAAACAGTGACATTGGTGTTGTTCTGAACTGTAAAAGTAATCCCTGATGGAGGAATTACTTCGACGGGATGACTATATCCGGCACTCACAACAAGGTTTTTGCCTTTGACCTGTGCACGGGAGCCAACCCCCACAATTTCCAATTCACGGGAATAACCCTTACTAACTCCTTCAATCATATTGGCTAGTAATGAACGACACAGACCATGGCGCTCGCGAGATTTTCTTTTGTCAGTAGTTGGGGCAACAACAATATTGTTGTCAACCTGACTAACAGTTACACCTTCAGGAAGAACTCTACTTAATTCTCCTTTGGGTCCTTTAACAGTGACAGCAAGGCCATCAAGAGTGACCGCAACCTTATCAGGAACTGGAATTGGTTGTTTACCGATACGCGACATAATTTAAGCTCCGATTCAATAGACGTAGCAGAGGACTTCTCCTCCAACACCTTGTTTGCGAGCATCACGATCACTCATAACACCTTTTGATGTAGAAATGATCGCAACACCCAAGCCTCCCAAAACCTTTGGAAGTCCTCGAGTATTTTTATATATTCGAAGACCTGGCTTGCTCACTCTCTGCATAGAGCGAATGGTTGGATTACGATGCTTCCCGCTGTACTTCAATTCAAGTACCAGTTGGGTTTGCACCCCTTCACCCTCTTCGCTTATCTCAGAGATAAAGCCTTCCTGCTGAAGAACCTTCGCAATACTCCGTGACATGCGAGATGCAGGGACGCGTGTGGTGTGATGACGTTTCTCACTAGCATTGCGTATGCGAGTGAGCATGTCAGAAATGGGATCGTGATTAGCCATAGTCCTATAAAGAGAATGCTCAATTACTGCGGAAAGGAATTCCTAACTCGCGAAGTAGGGCTCGACCCTCTTCATCATTTCGAGCCGTGGTAACAATCGTGATATCCATCCCCCGAATAGCATCGATTTTGTCAAAAGAAATTTCAGGGAAGATCAGTTGCTCCTTAACTCCAAGGGTGTAATTTCCCCTACCATCAAAGCTTTTAGGGCTCACACCTCGAAAATCCCTGATTCGAGGTAAAGCAAGATTAATCAGACGTTCCAAAAACGCATACATACGCTCCCCTCTTAGCGTGACAGCGCAACCAATTGGCATGCCTTGGCGGATTTTAAAGCCAGCAATGGCCTTCTTTGCTCTTGTTACTAAAGCTTTTTGGCCAGTAATAGTGGCCATTTCAGCCAAAGAAGCCTCCAAAGACTTAGCGTTTTGGGCAGCTTCTCCCAAACCTCTATTAAGTGTGACTTTCTGAACTTTAGGAACTTGATGAATGTTGGAGAGGCTTAGATCTTTCAGCAATTTGGGCTGAATTGTCTCTCGATAGCGCTGTTTTAATGACATGGCTTAGAGGAATATTTGCTTCTGGTCGTTGTCAGAAGCAGGTATGAAAGGAAAGAATCGAAAGAGTTATTAATCGATAACTTCTCCTGTTTTCTTAAGTCGTCGTTTTTTATTTCCATCTTTATCAACAACTAATTCAATACGGCTAGCAACTTTCTTATCTTTGGAGTAAATCATCACGTTAGAAGCATGCAGTGAAGCTTCTTCAGTCACAATACTTCCACTTTCACCCTCTTGAGTTGGCTTAACATGACGGGTGCGAAGGTTTATACCTTTCACAATAACTCGATTTTCTATTGGTAGAGTTTTCAAAACTTCTCCAGTTTTTCCTTTATCTTTCCCATTAATGACTTGAACAGTGTCACCCTTACGGATCCTCATCTTGATCCGTTGAGCAGGTCTAGCTTTCTGCATTAGATTGGCCATTTAGATCACCTCCGGAGCAAGAGAAACAATCTTCGTAAAGTTGCGCTCACGCAACTCACGCGCAACAGGACCAAAAACCCTCGTTCCTCTGGGGTTTTTATCTTCGTTAATTAACACTGCAGCATTATCATCAAATCGAATCGAATTTCCTGTCTCACGGCGCATTGTCATTTTTGTCCTTACGACTACAGCCTTAACTACATCAGACTTTTTAACTCCCATATTTGGCATTGCATCTTTAACAGCAGCAACTATTACATCTCCTACGTGTGCATAACGGCGATTAGAGCCTAAAACTCTAATGCATTGAATTTTCTTGGCTCCACTGTTATCAGCAACAGTAAGGAACGTTTCCTGCTGGATCATTTTGATACCTCCTGAGATTTTGAACTATGACTCAGAACTTCTGAAACAGCCCACCTCTTGGTTGCACTTATAGGGCGAGTCTCCGTGATCCTCACCCTATCTCCTATCCGACAGTTATTCTCTGCATCGTGTGCCTTGTATCGAGTTGTGCGGCTAACAATCTTCTGATAGATGGGATGTGGGAAGCGATTTTCAACCGCGACTACCACTGTTTTTTCCATCTTGTCACTAACGACGGTGCCGACCCTTTCCTTAAGTGCCATTGGTTCTAAAGATATCAGGATGAGGTGTTGGAGCGTGATCGCTCATTTTGGACCGTCAAAAGTTGGGCCAACTTGATGCGAGCCTTTTTGAAACGGTGGGTGTTGGTTAACTGACTAGTAGCTTTTTGAAAGCGCAGATCAAACAACTCACGGCGAATACCGTCAATCTGTTCGGTGATATCTGCGTCGGTAAGCTTACGCAACTCAGTAGCAGCTGGTTCGACCATAATCAGGACTCCATAGTTGCTGTGTTTGATTTAGCTCTAGAGCTAGACGATAAAGAGCTCCCACTAGCAGGCTCCTGATCATCTAAGGACAGGAACTTTGTTTTAACTGGAAGCTTGTATTGCGCTAATCGCATTGCTTCCCTAGCTATTTCTTCGGTAATTTCTTCACCTCCCATCTCAAAAAGAATCCTTCCTGGCTTCACTACCGCAACCCAAAATTCTGGATTACCCTTACCAGAGCCCATGCGAGTTTCCGCAGGGCGCATAGTCACCGGCTTATCAGGAAATATTCTGATCCATATCTTGCCTCCACGTTTGACATAGCGAGTCATAGCTCGCCTACTGGCCTCGATTTGACGGGATGTGACCCATCCACAATCTTGGGCTTGTAGTGCAAATTGCCCAAAAGCAATCTTGTTACCCCTGGTTGCAACCCCGCGCATGCGGCCTCGTTGTTGCTTACGAAATTTGACGCGTTTTGGACTAAGCATGATTTAGATCTCCTTATTAGCTCTCGTTTGAACGGTCTTCAAACTGTTGGGGCCTTCTATTAGCCCTTCTTCTCGGGCTGGCACCAACTGGCAAAGGTTGTTCTTCTTTTGCAAGAACCTCACCCTTAAAAACCCAAACTTTAATTCCTAAGACACCATAAGTAGTACTGGCAACCTTAGTTGCATAATCAATCTCAGCACGAAGGGTATGTAAAGGGACACGACCTTCCCGTGTCCATTCAGTACGTGCAATTTCTGCTCCATTCAGTCGACCACCTACTTGTATCTTCAAACCAAGAACCCCTGCCCTTTGAGCCCGCTGAACGGCCATTCGAATGGTTCTTCGAAATGCGACTCTTTTCTCTAATTGCTGTGCGATGTACTCAGCTAAGAGAAAAGCATCCGCATCGGCGCGCTCAACTTCTACAACATTGATTCGAACCTGCCTAGTGGAATCTCCAATGGTTTTTTGGATACCTGATCTGAGGTCTTCAATTCCACTGCCCTGTCTGCCAACAATGACTCCAGGACGAGCTGTCTTTAATTCAACTTCCAGTTGATCAGCTTTTCTGGCAATTAGAACATCGCTTATACCAGCTGATCCATACTTTTTGGTAATGAATCGACGAATCCTGTCATCTTCCTGAAGAAGGCTCGGATAAGTCTTAGTAGGTGCATACCAGCGAGAACGATGTTCCTGGGTAATCCCCAGGCGTAAGCCAGTTGGATGGATTTTGTGTCCCATCAGTCGGTATGGTCGAGGGTCAGGATTCGGTAGGAGCTGCCACAGCAATGCTGATGTGGCATGTCTGCTTCTTGATCGCAAAAGCGCGACCTTGAGCACGTGGTCTGTAGCGCTTCATAGAAGGGCCCATATCAGCCATCGCACTGGTAATGACCAAAACAGCTGGGTCAAGCCCAAGATTATGCTCCGCGTTCGCTACGGCGGAGCGAAGCACTTTAGTTATTGGTCCAGTGGAGCGATAAGGCATGAATTCAAGAATGATGAGGGCATCGCGATAAGAACGCCCACGTATTTGATCAAGGACTCTACGAACTTTCGAGACAGAGCCCCTTATATACCTCCCTTGGGCCTTAGCTATTGAAGTCTTAGGAACTGAAGATGTCATGAGTCTCTAACGACCTCCTTTTTTGTCTTTAATGTGCCCCTTAAAGGTTCGTGTAGGAGCAAATTCACCTAGCTTATGACCAACCATTTGCTCTGTAATAAATACAGGAATGTGAGTCCTGCCATTATGCACTGCAATAGTATGGCCGATCATTGTGGGCAAAATTGTTGATGCTCGCGACCAAGTCTTAATAACCGACTTGTCGTCATCTTGATTCTGCTTTTCAATCTTTCGAAGAAGACTGTCAGCAATAAACGGTCCTTTTTTAAGTGAACGTCCCATAACGGATTTAAGTGAAAAGAAGAAAAAGAGTGAATAACATCAGGAATCTCTTCCTCCGCGACTCCGTTTGGAGATACGGCGACGTTTACGCAAAACATACCTATTACTAGGTTTATTGCGCTTGCGGGTCTTAAGGCCAAGAGCTGGCTTGCCCCAAGGGGTGACTGGACCAGAACGACCAATAGGCGCCCTACCCTCGCCTCCACCATGTGGGTGATCACATGGGTTCATGACACTTCCACGTACTTGAGGCCGTCTTCCTAACCAGCGCTTACGTCCTGCCTTGCCCAAGCTCGTATTACGGTTCTCAGAGTTCCCTACTTCTCCTAATGTTGCATAACACTCTCGACGTACTAATCGGACCTCAGTAGAGGGGAGTTTGAGAGCTACATAGTCACCCTCTTTAGCCATAACTTGAGCACTTGCTCCAGCAGTACGAACCATCTGACCACCTCTGCCAGCATATAACTCAACACAATGAACACTTGATCCAAGTGGAACAGAAGAAAGTGGCATTGCGTTACCTGGCTCTATAGGCACATCAGGTCCTGAAACAATCTCCTGACCGATACTGATGCCTGCTGGAGCGAGGATATATCGCTTTTCTCCATCGGCATAAAAAAGTAATGCCAATCGAGCGTTCCGATGAGGGTCGTAATGGATAGCAGCTACTTTTGCGGTAATTCCGTGCTTATCACGGCGAAAATCAACAACCCTATAGAGCCTTTTATGACCACCGCCTCTATGACGACAAGTAATTACCCCTCGATTGTTACGACCTTTCCTGCGATGCTTAGAGACCACAAGAGAACGTTCCGGTTTTCTAGCAGTAACTTCACTAAAATCAGTAACAACCCTTGTTCGGGTGCCTGGTGTATAGGGACGAAAAGAACGAATAGCCATAATTTTAAAACCCTTCTAGGACTCCGGGAACAATTGAATAGAATTGCCTTCTGCTAGCCGCACTACAGCCTTCTTGACCTGAGCGCGCTTACCAGAAAAGCGTCCTACACGACGAGTCCTCCTAGGAGGATTCATTGTGCTCACACCAATGACTCGAACATCAAACATCTTCTCAACTGCAGCCTTAATGTCTGGTTTGGCTGCACGATGATCAACTTCAAATGTGTATTGGTTCAGTTCGAGAGCCTTTGTAGCCTTTTCAGTAATCAATGGTCGGCGAATTACATCCGCAAGCCTGTTATTAAAACGCTCAGTCATTGCCATATACCTCCTGAATAGTGACTAGAGCCTCTTCTCCTAGGATCAGAGAATTGGCATGCAGCAAGTCAAAAACATTAAGTTGATCAGCTGCAATCAACTTGACCTTCTCTAAATTCCGCACTGATCTCCTAATGGTTTCAGATGGCTTGGAGAGAATAATCAAAACTTTGACATCATCAGGAACGCCGAGTCGAAGAAGACCAGCAGTAATTTCACGGGTCTTAGGTTCCTTCAGGCCCTCCCCAAAATGCTTCACTACAATTACATCTTCTAGCCTTGCCATTAAGGCTGTACGGAGAGCCAAGCGACGCTCCTTTCTGTTCATAGACAAGTTGTATGAACGGGGTTTAGGACCAAAAATAATTCCACCACCAGGTCTTAAAGGAGTACGTATTGAACCCTGTCTGGCGCGACCTGTTCCCTTTTGCTTATAAGGTTTACGACCTCCTCCACGAACTTCAGAACGAGTCAAAGTACTTGCCGTACCTTGGCGAGTATGCGCCTGCTGGCGCAAAACAGAACGATGCATTAAGTCAACTGCTACTGATGACTTAGCAACTTTTAAATCGAGATTAACCTCGCCAGACTCCTTACCTTGCCAGTCCTTTACAGCACAAATAGTCATCATTTACCTCCTTGAGTGGACTTAGAACCCACACGCTTAGCTGGTCGGATATTAAGGAGGGAGCCAGGCTTTCCAGGGACAGAGCCTTTCACAACCAAAAGGTTGTGATCACTATCAACTTTAATAATAGTGAGGCCTCTAGTCGTTATTTTTTTTCCCCCATAACGACCAGCCATTCTCTTGCCTGGATAAATCCGGCCTGGAGTTGTACCAGCACCTGTGGAGCCAGGCTCACGATGATTTTTTGAACCATGGCTCATAGGACCTCGACTAAAACCATGTCGTTTCTGATATCCAGAAAATCCTCGTCCCATAGTGTCACCGCTGACATCAACTTTTTGGCCAACTTCAAAAGTGCCAACCGTGATTTGTGTCCCGAGAGTTAAATCACCAAACTCATCAACACGATATTCGCGCAAATGACGCAATAACTGATCACCAGACTTAGCAAGGTGTCCTTGTGAGGGCTTATTAAAAAGCTTTTCACGCGAAAAGCCATAACCTATCTGAACTGACGAGTAACCATCAGTTTCAGAAGTCTTTAATTGAGTGACCCGACAAGGACCTGCTTCGATCAATGTGACAGGAACAGCTCTGCCCTGATCATCGAAAAATTGGGACATGCCCAATTTTTTTCCGAGAATTCCTATAGACATGAGATGAAATGGCGCTAGCGCGATGAAACTCCAATAAAGGAGTTTTATGTAGATTTGCTGATGTTTTAGAACGCAATGAAAACCCAACTACCTTGGCCGTTGAGAACGGAACTCAAGCTTGATAAGGGCTAGCAAGCGAAACAGCTGGCTGGGACTTATCTGTAGATGTGCAATACAGTCAGTTTCCCGGCAAATAGGGACAGTTTCCTATCTGCTCTTGCCAAAGGATTCAACGCAATCGTCAAATCCGTCTAACTTTCTAGAGGCCCGGCTAGCGAGCGGGCTTAGAAAAGCTTGACGATATAAAACCTTACACCACCACGCGACCAACTCATTCGGTTCTCCAACTGCCAGACTCTTATTAATTCCATTTAAGCCATGCCACTTTTGCTATCTGGGAAAAACTTTCGCAATGCACTTGAGGCATGTGGCTGTATTGCTATATATGCGCCCCTAGAAGGAGGAAGCGAAACTCGTTTACTACGCAGGCTAAGAGCTGCGGGATATCGAACTCAAATCATGTCTGCAAGAGGATTAGGCGATCCCGAGGTATTTCTTATGAAACTACATGGAATTCGCCCCCCGCATCTTGGCCATCAAAGTATTGGCAGAAATGGTGCTGTAGGAGAAGTTCAGCAAGTAATCCCACAACTAAATGAATTATTGATAGAAAATCAACCCTTAATTCTATGGTTGCTAGAAGGTCAGGTTCTCTCTTCTTCAGAGCTAGTTGCACTCAATGATCTCTGTCAAAGAGAATCACGATTAAAGATTGTCGTTGAAATGGGTGGTGCTCGCAGCCTGAGCTGGAAAAGCATGAAATCGCTCATCAGCAAATAAGTTTCTGATCAAATCGAAGAAAACATAAAAGGCTTTAACTCAACTAAAAAGGGGTTCTAATAAAGCGCTCATTCAATCTGCACTCGGCCGATTAAAAACTAAATCAAAATGCAAAAGAGCACTCTCAAGGGATATCCAACAGAAGGATTACCTACCTAATGCGCAAGCAAAAGTCTATTAAATCTTGGGCCACCAGAGCCTAGCTAAAGGAATTAGCCAAAAATCAGTTACAGCCTTACAACTAGCAACTCAACAATTCATATTCCCTTGAATAGCAAATATTTCTGCAGCGAAACCAATCAAAAGTCACTGGATGCCCCCTAAAATATTGAAAAGGCGCAGTAAAATGAAGCCCAAACAGATAACAGATGATATTGAGAAACTGTTGGAAGTATTACCTCCATCAGTACAAATTGCCTTATCGTCTCCTCCAAGTAAGGAGGATCTACTAGAAGTTGTACTAGATCTTGGAAGACTACCAGAAGCACGTTATCAAAATCGTACAGTCACCATAGGGAATGAACATTTATCTAGCCAAGATCTTCAAAATGTTATAAATAAATTAGGTAGTTTTGGAGAAGATAATCGTGCAGGAATAGAAAGGACTCTACATAGAATAAGCGCAATCAGAAATCGAAAAAAAGCCGTTATAGGACTCACTTGTAGAGTTGGTAGAGCTGTATTTGGAACAGTTGAAATCGTAAGAGATCTAATTGAAAGCGAACAATCTCTTTTACTAATGGGACGTCCAGGCATCGGGAAAACAACTGTACTCAGAGAAATCGCCAGAGTGATGGCAGATGAAATACAAAAAAGAGTGGTGATAATTGATACAAGTAACGAAATTGCTGGTGATGGTGACATTCCACATCCTGCCATTGGTCGCGCAAGGAGAATGCAAGTAGCCAAGCCTGAGAACCAACATGAAGTAATGATCGAAGCTGTTGAGAATCACATGCCAGAAGTAATTGTAATCGACGAGATTGGGACCGAACTAGAAACTCAGGCCGCAAGAACAATTGCAGAAAGAGGTGTTCAACTCATTGCTACAGCTCACGGAAATTCTATTGCAAATCTCATCAAAAACCCAACACTTAGTGATCTAATTGGTGGAATCCAATCAGTAACTCTAGGAGACGACGAAGCAAAGCGTCGACGTACCCAAAAAACAGTTCTTGAAAGAGCTGCAGAACCAACTTTTCCCATTGCAGTCGAAATCAATAGCCGTAATAGTTGGTCAATTCATAAAAATATTGCAACTACAGTAGATCTACTTCTTCGGGGACAATATCCAAGCACAGAAGTACGTTCACTAAGTAATAATGGTCAAGTAAAGCTATTAAATAATCACAACCATATCAATGGTCCAATAAAAATTACATCCAAGAAACTACAATCTAATATTGTAAATCCTTGTTCTCTTTCGACACAAGATAATAGCAAGGAAAAACAAAAGATTAACGAATCTAACTTGAATGATCTACCTGAAAAATACAAAGATCACAATCCATTCCTCAAGGTTCTTAATTGTGGAGTTTCGACACAAATACTTGAAGAAATTATTCGTCATCACAATTGGCAAGTAAACCGTGTGGAAACGGTGACTGAAGCAAATGTAATTCTCACCGTAAAAAATGGACTTAGCCAAAACCAAAACATCAGACGCGAAGCGCAAAAATCAAAGACTCCGATCCTAGTCATCAAATCGAACACGTTACATCAAGTAGAAAGAGCACTAAAGCGCCTGATAAAACGGCATGAAAGCAACTCTCCTCAGGATCAATACAGCCATTCCCACAAAGATGATGAAGTGGCAGCACTTGAAGAATGCAGACTGGCTCTAGAAAAAGTGGTTTTACCTTTAGGGAAACCTGTTGAACTTTTGCCACGGAATATGAAGGTGCTTCATATGCAAGCGGATCTTGTTGAAAGATATCGTCTGCGTTGCGATATTTTTGGAAGCGTTAATCAACAGCGGTTGAGGGTTTACCCTCCATGAAGTAGTGAACTACTGATGAATTGACCAGTTCAATCGTCCGTATGTCATTATTCAGATGTGAAACACCTGAATCTCCTTAGGTGCACAACTGACTCATTGGGCCGTCGCCAAGCGGTAAGGCAGCGGGTTTTGGTCTCGCCATTCCTAGGTTCGAATCCTAGCGGCCCAGTTTTCAACCTAATATCTTGCCTGAGAAACCCTTTTTAGTTTGTGATTTCGATGGGGTCATTATTGATGGCATTAACGAATACTGGTCCAGTTCATGCAAGGCATGCTTAAAGCTTTTAGATAATCAATCAACGTCTACTTTGTTGTCCAAATCTATTCCAAGCATCTTTAGAGATCTGCGACCTTGGGTTCAACATGGCTGGGAAATGGTTCTTTTAGCTGCAGAGCTAAGTCGCCCAAACAGTCCTTTGATGAGACTAGGTGCCAGAGTTTACTCAAAAAACTACGAACAATATTGCAACGAAGCTCTTCGCTCCTGGAATTGGCATCCAAATGAGTTGCAACATGCCTTAGAAGAAGTACGTTCTCAAGCAATCTCTAATAATCGTGCTAATTGGTTAGCGAGTCATAAAGCTTTCCCAGGAATCATTAAGCGCCTCAATCAATTGAATGCCGAGGGATATGAATTAGTAGTATTAACAACTAAGGGTTCAAAATTCACCGCCGAATTACTGGATCACTTCCAACTCAAGCCAAAACTAATTTTTGGTCACGAATCAGGCAGCAAAAGCAATGTTTTACTTCATTTATCCAAAAAACATATAATTAGAGGTTTCCTTGAAGACCGTCGCGCAACCCTTGAAACAGTATCAAAGAATTCACAATTAAGCTCTATCACTTATTTTTTAGCCTCCTGGGGATATCTCAAGCCAGACGACACAAAGCATCTTCCTACCAATATTCACCTACTAGATACAAAAACTTTCATGACCCCCTTGGCGAGCTGGCCTTAGTCCGTTAGCGTACGTCTGTACTATAGGAAAATCGAAAGTCATCGCTGCGGCTTCTTAAAGCCCATTCTTTATCTCAATTGCGACCTTAATGGCGCAAACCAATGAGCTTGGACCGTAACTCCGTTCGCTCAATACAAGTTTTTCAATCGTCACACCCAACTATCAACAATGGCTGCTGAAGCTAAATCCAATCAGTATTCAAAAGCTGACTCTCCAAAAATTGGAACGGGGTCAGGTGAAAAAGATAAAGCTCTTAGTCTCGTTCTTGGTCAAATAGAACGCAACTTTGGCAAAGGCTCAATCATGCGTCTGGGCGATGCATCCAGAATGCGTGTCGAAACGATATCCACAGGAGCGCTCACTCTTGATCTCGCATTAGGAGGCGGCTATCCAAAAGGAAGAGTTGTCGAAGTCTATGGACCCGAAAGTTCCGGGAAAACAACTTTAACTTTGCATGCTATTGCAGAAGTTCAACGCCGTGGAGGAGTGGCAGCATTCGTGGATGCAGAGCATGCACTAGATCCTGTCTATGCCGCGGCTTTAGGAGTTGATGTTGAAAACCTTCTTGTATCCCAGCCAGACACAGGAGAAATGGCACTAGAAATAGTTGACCAATTAGTACGCTCTGCAGCTGTTGATCTTGTTGTTGTTGATTCAGTAGCGGCTCTAACACCAAGAGCAGAAATAGAAGGCGAGATGGGAGATTTAGCAGTAGGGAGCCAAGCGAGGCTGATGAGTCAAGCGATGCGCAAGATTACTGGCAATATTGGTAAATCTGGTTGCACGGTAATTTTCTTAAACCAACTTAGACTCAAAATCGGTATTACATATGGAAACCCCGAAACTACAACAGGGGGGAATGCCTTAAAATTTTACGCCTCAGTAAGACTTGATATACGACGAATTCAAACTCTCAAAAGAGGGACAGAAGAGTTTGGAATTCGTGCAAAAGTCAAAGTTGCGAAAAACAAGGTAGCTCCACCATTTCGAATAGCCGAATTCGACATCCTTTTCGGGCGAGGTATAAGTACCATAGGGTGCTTACTAGATCTAGCCGAAGAAACTTCTATAGTTAGTCGTAAGGGTGCTTGGTATAGCTACGAAGGAGACAATATTGGGCAAGGGCGTGACAACACGATTGCATGGCTTGAGCAAAACACTGATGCAAAAGACAAAATTGAAAAATTAGTGCGTCAAAAGCTAACTGAAGGTTCGGAAGTGAGCTCTAATTCCATGCGGCCGCTAACAGCTGCGGCATCCCGCACAGCAGGTGGGAAAGGAACTACTGTGCGCCCATCTTCTGAAGCTGCTTAGCTCAATAAGTCGAATTACCTAATATCCGCAGGAGTCCACCATCCAGCAGCAGGTCCTACAAACCTGACCACGAGCCATACCACCGCTAGAACACCTATACCAATCCAAGCACCAAGTTTTGTGATTTCATAAAACTGCTGTCGTGGACTATCAGCTTGAGGCAACCACGAAAACCAGTTTGAGGAATTACCCTGCGAAGTCTTTGGTTGACGAGGAGGCAATCCCTGATTAGCTCGACGACGGGCTTCTCCCATGGCATCACCAAATAATTAACTTATCCACTAGGTTAGAACGATTAACTGGGAAGTAGGCGCTGCAATGGAGTCCATGGTTCAAGAGTTCTAAAAACCTGTTCTCCCCAACTACGAGATCGCAACCTGCCATCAAGAATTGCAAGTCGTCCATGATTTCCTCGAATAGGAGCAACAGCACCAGACAATAGTCTTAAAGCTTCTGGCAAAAGCAATTCTCGGAACCAATCTCGACCCTGCTTTTTCAGGGATTCCACCATGGCGGAAATTAAGGGGTCTTCCAAACTCGCCAAAGGCAATAAACCAATAATTAATTGCTCAGGCACAGGAAGTTGGTGCTGATGATCAAGCCACCATGACCAACGACAAGATACAACGCCATTTGATTCCGGGAGAAGTTCTTCATGTAAGACTCTTGTACCAAAATCTGATGCCAATCCACTAGTTAATTGATAGCGAAGTTGATCATCATCAAGTAATACAATTGTCAAGCCACTTAAGCCAAGCACCAATCTCCGAGACTGTTCCAAAAGGTGTTGGCTATAGACCTCCGTATTTGGTAATGGTTGTCTCTTAGGTGCAAATAAAGAAATTGGCTCTTGCAGAATGGGTCCTCCTAATGTCACATTAACCTGCACAGGAAATTGAATAGATTCCAATTGAGAAAAGAACAAATTGTTTTTTATTCTTCCTGTAAGAAAAATAACTGAATTAGCCAAAAAAAGTTCTTTTAAATGCTTCAAAGGCTCAATTAACTGTAAGGACCAAGTCCAATTCAACGTTTTATGATCAAGAGTTGCCCAACTGGCCCAATTTTCACTATCTAACGCCACTACATCTGGCCAAGGGGATGGAGAACAACTGAAAAGACCTATCAAATCTCTCAGAGCAATAATTTCAGTTAAATCCATCCTCACTTGCGCATCAATTCGTGAAGCATGGGAGAAAAGGCGACGAGAGATACGCTCATACAGATTCAACAAAGCAGTATCAGCTGATGGGTGCGCTCTTCTTAACTCTTCCCAATTTTCCCGATTCACTCTTAAACACATAGCATCGCGTAATCTTTGATTTAAGAGTTCAGCCTCAGGAATTAATAACTGCTTTCCTTGAAGATTACCCGCCTTATAAGCTTCCACTAAACTTAAATAATTAAGGATCCAAGCTTGTCCACCAGAAGGAGGCTGTGGACCTTCCCAGCAGGCAAGGTGAAACCCTTTCTTCCTCAAGCGTGGAAGTTCAATGGTCAAAAGTCGATGCTGCTGCTTAGCCGAAAGAACCAAAACAGAACTAGAAGGATCTAAAGAAAGAGGAATCAAAACTCCAGGCCACCAAAAATCTTGACTACCTAGCTCTAATTGAATAACTGCATTGTCGCGTCTTCTCAATGAGCGAGCCACAAAACGGCTTAATGTCAGGTTATGAGGCCACAAAGATGAAGCTTCTCGAAAAAAATTCTTTAGATGATTGTGAGCAGTTACTTCCAGCATTCCTCAATCTTAGACAATCAAAACAACAAACTTGACCAATAGACCAACATGGAGAAAAGTTCAAAGCACTAATGGAGAAAACAACAAAATCCTCTCAACGTATTGGCATTGTGGGACTTGGCCTCATTGGAGGATCATTAGGGCTAGATCTTCAATCTCTCGGTGTAGAAGTATATGGATTAGTTCATCGCTCGACTACTGCAGAAATAGCTGAGTCAAGAAAACTAGCGAATTTAGTCAGCACTAACCCCACTATCCTCGCCGACTGCGATCTAATCATCCTTGCATTACCCTTGCAGCAACTTCTTAAGCCCTCTGCAGAACTGATTCACGCTCTCCCAAAAAATGCAGTAATTACAGACGTTGGTTCTGTCAAAGGGCCCGTTTTAAAAATCTGGAGAGAGCTTCATCCAAGGTTTATAGGTAGTCATCCCATGGCTGGCACAAATAATGCTGGTGTAAATGCAGGGCAAAAGAATTTATTCAAACAACGTCCATGGGTAAGCACTCCTGACCAAAATTCCGATCCAAAAGCCCTGAAATCAATACAAACACTGGCCAAGAATCTTGGTTGCAACTGGATTACGACAGATGCTCAGCTACATGACCAAGCTGTAGCTTTAATTTCTCATTTACCAGTCTTAATTAGCGCCGCACTACTACAAACAGTTGTAAATGTCGAAAACTCTTCTTTAGTAAATTTAGCAAAAACTATAGCATCAAGTGGATTTGAAGATACTACAAGAGTTGGAAGCGGCAATCCCTATTTGGGAACTGCAATGTTTGAAAATAATGCCAGTGCAATCCTGCAATCTCTAGACTTCTACCATCATTCGATCGACCAGCTTGAAAAAAATATTCGCTCTCAAGAATGGGATGAAATTCTAAAGATCTTGAAAACAAACCAATTGCTAAGACCGGAGTTTCTCAGCAAATAAATTCGCTTAATATCAATTATTTGTAACACTACAATCTCATAAATAATAAAGCTTTTTCTATCGAAATTTTAGAACTAAAAACTTACACAAGCCTATCTACTTAGAGCTCAAGATTTAAACCCAATCCACGGTTCGCCATCAATTGTCGACAAGCCATAAGAGCTGAATTAGTCACACCAGCTGTTCCCTCACCTGGATAAATTGAATCACCACAAAGCCAAAGACCACCAATTGGTGTTCGGCTTGACAAACCAAATGGACCAAACACAGAAGGATGCTGTCCAAGTCCTCCTACAATTCCATCAGGTCTACCTATCCATTTTTGAAAGCTTCTAGGTGTGGCAAGTTCTTGATGCAACCAATGTTCAGTTTCTATTCCGAACCAATTCTCTAATTCATCAATTATTGAATGAAGAAAGAGTTGTTTCTTTTTCTGATAATCTACTTCGTCTAAATGACACCAGTCCTGAGTCTTGGTAAAAATACTAACTATTAATGTGGCTACACCTAGAGGAGCTCGACCATCCCCATCTCGACTAACAGATATAAAGATTGATCCTAATTTTTTAGATGACAACTGAATATGAGGTGGGTAACTTGAATCAAGAAAAAGACGACTTAAAGCCCCATAGAAAACTATCGCTCCGCTTGGTTTAGGAAGCATCCTTAACTTACGCAAATAATTCCTAATCTCACCCATATCTGAATGTAACAAACTAATCAGAGATTGTGGTGTAAGGCTACACACAATATCAGGAGAGTTAATCTCCAAACAAGTATTCTTAGGGCCAATAATACTAATTTTCCACGATTGATTATCAAATTTCTTTTCTAAACCAACAACGCGATGATTTAAAAGCAAACGAGCACCATTTTTCAATAAGGATCTTTTAAGATGTTCACTTAACATTTGCATAGAACCATGCAAATGCCAAAGGCCATGAGGCGCTTGAGCTATTTGCAAGACAGTGGCTCCATAAAGTGCAGCAGTACGATTACAAGGTTCTTGTGAATACAACTTAAGTTGCAAATCAAGAAACTGTCTCAGCCTTAGATCAGTATGGCAAGAACAAATTCTCAGCAAATCTGCAACTGAAAGCTTGCTAAAAAATATCGAAGGCAAATTGGCAATTTCTAACGCCTTGATGGTTTCACGTAAGTCCCAATAGCTAGCTATTGGGACTACAGGATCTCGCTGTGCAAATGCCCAGTTACTTTTATGTAAAGCTGAACATAGTGACCAAAATAATTCACTACCTGGGAATTGTTGAAGCCGCTCTTCTTGCCATTTTTGTGGATCGTACCAAACATTTATAGGAGGCAATCCATCACCAAGATCTACTAAACAACAGGGATCCAAAAGTTCAGCATCAGGAAGACCTACCCCTAAATGTCTAAATAAGCGCTCGTGAATGCCACCTTTCTCCAACCCCGCGACCTGAGTTGCACCAACATCAAAAACATATGATCCTCTTCGAAAAGTACCAGCACAACCTCCCAATTGGTTGTGAGACTCTAAAAGAGTTACATCAATTCCTTCATGAGCCAATAGAGATGCTGCTGTTAAGCCAGCAATACCACCACCTATAACAATAACTGGTTTATTAATCATCAGAGCATGCTATACAAGCAGAAACAAGAGTTAAATAAATGAATGATCTACTAAAAGAAGCTCTATTGGAATGCAAAGATCCTCTATTTCAGAAAGAACTCAAAGAGATTCACTGTATCTCCAGTTCAACAATAAATCATACTTGGAAGTTGGAACTTTCTAATGGGCAAAAGTTATTTGCCAAAACTGTTGATAAAAAAGAATCATTAAGACTGAAGTTCGAAGCCATAGGATTAAAATGCCTTGCTCAATTTGCTGATAGCAAATTACTAAATATCCCTAAACCTTTAACCATTTCAAATTTCAAAAATCATTCTGCTTTATTACTATCTTGGATTGATAAAAGTCATGGAGATCAGACAAATCTCGGGAAAGGTCTTGCCTTACTACATCAATCTTCAGCCAAACAAAGTCCGGAAAAATTCGGTTGGGATATGAATGGTTTTATTGGAGATGGACCACAACCAGCAGGTTGGGAAAAATCTTGGGGCAAGTGTTTTGTCAAGCTTCGCTTAATACCACAAATCAAACTTGCATCAAAATGGGGATTAAATATTCATGATTGGGAAGAATTAATGAACTCATTAACAGAAGTATTAAATGATCACAAACCATTACCATCACTTGTTCATGGTGATCTGTGGAGCGGCAATATAGCAATAGAATCAAATGGAAAAGGTGTGATTTTTGATCCTGCTACTTGGTGGGCAGATAGAGAGGTTGATCTGGCTATGACAAAATTGTTTGGTGGTTTTAGCAAGGAATTTTATTCCGGTTACGAAAGCATTTGGCCTCTACCAACTTCATCAGAAAAGAGGATAAAGATATATAATCTTTATCACATCTTGAACCACGCAAATATTTTCGGAGGAATTTACAAATCTCAATGCTTATCGATATTAAAAGGTCTCAAATAATTTAACTAGAACTGAAATATTCTACTTATAAAAAGATTTATGTTTAGATATTAACCTAAATATTCTTTTCTCAAATTCTGCACTCTTTCAAAAACTGCGTTGCGCTTATCACTGGTAGATAAATTTTGCCAACTCCACTGGCCCAATACAACAACACCGAGAAGCTCAAGAAGTCCTGGGATGACGGGAAAGAAGTTAATTGTATCGATAACGACTTTAATAATTACCTGCGCGACGATTACAACTGCAATGATTCCTAGAGCTTTTCCATATTTACCCATCTGACTCCAATCAATCTTCCCTAGCGTGTCATTAACTGTTCCCATTACCTCGCTGAAACGATCAGAGACACTAGCGCCTTCTGCTTTACCAGCAGCATTATCCATGGGCGGGGTTTCGAAATCAGGAGCTTGATTCTCCTGAGGATTAGAATCACTCATGAACACGACAATGAATGCATTTTGATAAAATCGTATCGAATTAACCTAATAGATGCCAGTAGCTAAATAGAGATAATTCCGAACCTAGATATAGAGAATTCCGAACCTTTGATAACTACTCATGAAAAAGCCAAGGATGATTGAATTTGCAAACGATTGGCTGACAATTCTCAGGTGGAGTCTTCTGGCTGTAGCACCCGAAGAAGGATGTGCGTTACTAATTGGAAGCCAGAATCAATTGAAGGGAGTCTCCCCAGATAGTCACATTAAAATAGAAATGATTTGGCCATGCTGCAATGCGTGGGGTCCAACAATCTTGCAATTTGTAGGCTCTTCAAATGCGTTGAATGATCTTTGGAATGATCAGTGGACAAAAAGGACTCGATTCGTAATAGACCCACGAGAACAACTTCATGCACAAAAATGGGCCAGAGAGAGAAATTTAGAAGTTCTTGGAAGTGCTCATTCTCATCCAAATGGAGAGGGCATACCTTCCTCCACGGATCTGAACTGGGCTTCATCATCAGAGTTAATGATCATCATTGATCAATTCGGACAAATTAGAGCTTGGTGGCTGGAAAGGGGTCACACTTTGCATCCAAAAGAGGTGAAAGTTTTAAAGCCAAGGTATGAAGATAGAAGAAATTTGATTGCAGGTCCCAATGCAAACGAATGAAGTTTGTGAAATAGATTTAAATCCGGAAGAGTTAAATCGCTATGCCAGGCACCTAAGTCTTCCAGAAATAGGGATGAAGGGTCAAAAACAACTAAAAGCGAGTTCCGTACTTTGTATTGGTTGCGGCGGACTGGGTTCACCTGTGCTTCTTTATCTTGCCGCTGTAGGCGTAGGTCGCATTGGAGTAATCGATTTTGACTTGGTTGACAATTCCAATCTCCAAAGGCAAATCATTCATAGCGTCGCCTCGGTTGGTCAACCCAAGACCAATTCGGCACGTACACGAATACATGAAATCAATCCAAATTGCAAAGTAGAGACGTTTCACACTCAACTAACTAGAGAGAACGCATTAGATCTATTAAATAATTTTGATATCATCTGTGACTGCACAGATAATTTTCCTGCTCGTTATCTAATCAATGACGCATGTGTAATTTTAGGCAAGCCAAATATATATGGATCTATAGCAGGGTTTGAAGGTCAAGTAAGTGTTTTCAATCTAAATACTGAAAGTCCAAACTACAGAGACTTAGTCCCTGAGCCTCCACCAGCTGGACTTTTGCCAACTTGTTCCGAAGGAGGAGTCCTAGGAGTTCTACCAGGATTAATTGGCTTAGTTCAAGCGACAGAAGTGATAAAAATTATCACCAAGGTAGGAGATACTCTAAGCGGCAGATTACTTGTTTTCAATGCTCTAACTATGAGGTTCAAAGAATTATCTCTTAAAAAATGCAGCCACAGACAACCAATCCAAAGATTAATTAACTATGATGAATATTGTGCAGACAATGTCAACAATCTGGATAAAGATTCATCCATAGAAAGTATATCTGTAAATAATCTAAAAGAAATGCTAACCAGAAATCGCGATGAGATTTTACTTCTAGATGTGCGTAACCAATATGAACATGAAAGAATTTCAATTCAAAATTCCACGTTAGTCACTCTGGAAAACATTGAAAATGGAAATGCTATTGAAGATATTAGAAGAATGATGAAAGGACGCAAACTATATGTACATTGCAAAAGCGGTATAAGATCTATCAAAGCAATTAAAATACTTCAACAGCATAATATATCCGGAGTCAATGTAAGTGGAGGTATAGATGCATGGATAAAGGAAAACTCTCAAGAATAAGGCCATTATTGAAAATATATACTAATAATCAACCCCTTTCTTCAAATCAACTCCTTGCTCTGCATAATGCTTGTGGCAAACCATTTCAGAATGTACACTTGCAAGATCAAAATAGGATGGATGATTTTTACATCGACCAGTAATTATTACCTCTGTTTCAGAAGGCTTTCTTAATAAGGTTTGCACAATCGGTTCTACAGGTAACAGTTCTAAATCAACACTCGGATTTAATTCATCAAGGATGACAGTCTTATATAAACCACTAGCAATTGCAGCCCGGGCAATTTCCCAGGCTCTTTCCGCCTCAACATAATCAATAGGTTGCTGTTGACCGCGCCAAACAATCGCATCTCTGCCTGAACGTAGATGGTCAACTAAGTGTGGATAACTATCTCTTAATGCTGCAATTGCAGCATCTTCTGTATAACCAGTACCACCTTTTAACCACTGCAAAATAAGAACCCTATGACTCTTATCTTGACTAATTCCTTTCCCAATAGCCTGAAGAGCTTTACCTAAAGCACTAGTAGATTTTCCCTTGCCCTCACCAGTATAAATTTCAATTCCTCCAATCAAATCAAGGCCAGACTGAAAGTCCTTAGAAGTTTCTGGGCGCCGATGAGCACGCATCTCAGAGTGCAAATCAGCTACACGCACGAGTGAAGAAGGAGCGGCTCGTCCTGTAACAATGATCTCCATCCCGTCTGGTCGCCGATCAAGGGTTTGCACAACCTCATCAACAGGGAGTAGACCAAGATCTAAAACAGGATTTAACTCATCGAGAACCACCACTGAATAGAGTTCGCTAGCGATTGCTCCTTTCGCAATATCCCAACCCCTTTTGGCTTCAAGGCGATCAAATTTGATTGCATCTTTGGCTGTAAAGAAATCTGCCCTGCCTGTGCGCACTTGATCAATCAAATGAGGAAAGCCCTGTTGTAATGCCTCAATCGCCGAATCTTCGTCATAAGACCTACCTGGACCTTTCAAGAACCTCAAAAGAAGGACCCGAGTTCGCCTTTGTTCGCAAATACCCAATCCTATGGTCCTTAATACAACTCCTAAGGCTGCTTGACTTTTTCCCTTTCCTTCTCCGTCATAAATATGCAATTGGCCGTGGCTACGTTCCTTACTATCAGATGCAGTCACTATTCCAATCCCCGTTGAAGAGGTTGGACGGGAGGGTTTAGATGCTTGAGGCTTTAACGGCATGCAGTGCCTCTTAACACTTGAAGCTTAACTAGATACCTAAATCAAGATAGTCTTCCAACAAGATGCTGGAGAAAAATGTTTCATCAGCTTGAGGCTCTACCTGAATCACAGCACACGCAACTGAAACACTTAAGAGCAAAGATCAAAGATCTCAAAGCAGTCTGCGTTGCATATTCAGGTGGCGTTGATAGCTCTTTAGTAGCTGCCATCGCTAAAGAGCAACTCGGGCAGCACGCAATAGCCATAACAGGGGTATCTCCTGCACTTGCCACTCATCTGAAACAAGAAGCAAGAGCACAAGCCCAGTGGCTTGGAATCCGACACCAAGAATGTATAACTCATGAATTAAATGACCCTGCCTATAGCAAAAATCCAATCAACAGGTGTTTTGCATGCAAGAAAGAGCTTTATCAACATCTATCCGCCATAACACAATCAGCCAATGGATATAAGGTAATTAATGGAATTAATAAAGATGATTTAAAAGATCATCGCCCAGGAATGCAAGCGGCGAAAGATGCGGGTGTTCTTTCTCCACTCGCTGAATTAAACATTTGCAAAATCGATGTGCGTCAAATTTCACGATCATTGGGCTTCCCATGGTGGAACAAGCCTGCACAACCCTGCCTTGCTTCAAGATTTCCTTATGGAGAACAAATTAATGAAGATTTACTCAAACAAGTCAACAAAGCTGAAAATTGGCTTAGGGAGAATGGGTTTGAAGAGTTAAGAGTTAGAAGTAGAGGGTTGGAAGCAAAGATTGAAGTCCCCGATAATCAAATCGAAAAACTAATTCTTGATGTAGGAAGACAAAAAATAGTTGATTATTTTCTTCGTATAGGATTCACATCAGTTAGCATTGATTTAGAGGGATTAATTAGTGGCAAACTAAACCGAAAACAAAATTTCTCTGAGACTTCAGAGTACGAGTAGTCAATTTTGAAAAGTTGTCATCTAGTTAATAAGGTTAATATAATTAACTCTCAATCTTGTCTATAGCAAGTTGCTAATATTGAGACCATAAATCCTATGCCTGCCTTGCTTTTCTTCTTAATGGTTCAGGAGTTTCACGTTGAAAGCTCTTAAGAGAAGAATTCTTTGCGAAAAGCTCATCTCGCAAGATCTCACAAGCTCGTTCTGGCATCGTGTGATCTCCACAAGTAAACACATCAACTGCTGCATAACAACTTTCAGGCCAAGTGTGAATTGAGATATGAGACTCTGCCAAAAGAGCAAGACCTGTTACTCCTTGAGGCTCAAATTTATGAGTAATTAAATTCAATAAAGTAGCTCCAGAATCTCTGGCAGCTATAGTTATCACTGTTCTAATAAATGCCTCGTCATTCAACTTCAAACAATCACATTCATAAAGTTCCAAAATACAATGCTTACCAACCATATTTGATGGACTGGAGGGAATTTTTTTCGAGATATCGTTTGACGCATTAGACGCCCATCCAGGGTTGGGATGCAAACAAGAAACAATCTGCTCCATGAGAATTTGAAAAATAGCTGCTTACATTAGCTGACGTCTTCCAATCCACTAAATAACTGGGCCTCCAAAATTTGTGAGCCTTTCCGCCAGCCTCCTTCAAAAGCCTCAAGATGTGTAGCACTGATTAAGCACTGATGAGTTTCTCCGACTGCATCAAGAAGCATTAGTTGTCTCGCAGGATCCAGTTCAGCAAGAACATCATCTAAAAGCAATATTGGGGGCTCTCCATAAAGTTCCCCAACTAATTCCAATTCAGCAAGTTTCAAAGCCAGAACCAAAGTTCTCTGCTGACCAGCCGAACCAAAACGTCTAGCAGGAGCTCCATTTAGCGAAAAGACAACTTCATCCCGATGTGGACCAACCCTGCAGCTGCCTAACCTCTCTTCTTGAGGACGCTGGTCCAACAATTGCTTCTCAATCGACAGTCTCCATGGTTCTTCTTCCTCCGCTCCATCAAGCAGACTTCCAGGCAGATAACAAAGTTCTAAATCTTCTTTATTATTACTGATCCGTTGCTGCCATGCGGAAGCCAAGGGTTGCAAATGGCTTAAAACACGCTTTCTACGCCGGTGTATACGAGTACTTGCTAGTGCCATTTGGCTATCAAAAGCATCTAACAAAGCATCTCTATCTTTTTGTGGGAAATTCTGAGAGTGTCGCCAAACCTGACTCCTTTGACGAAGCAACTTACCAAAGCGACAAGTCAAGTCGGAATAAATTGGTTCCAATTGCTGAATCAATCTATCTAACCAATTACGCCTGAGAAGTGGTTCCCCACGAACTAATTCCAAATCAAGTGCACTAAACCCAACACAACGCAAAGGACCTATGAGATCAAGTTGACGCAATAAAAGCTTCTGATTCCTATAAGCCTGCCTCCCACCTTTTCTTCTTAGTTCCAATTGAATCTCGTCAGAATCATTAACTTGAGCTCTCAATAACGCACTCTGCTTATTCCAAGAAATTAAATCTTTGTCACTACTAGAACGATGCGAGCGAAGGCTGCCCAATAACTCAACTGCTTCTAATAGATTTGACTTCCCAACACCATTTGCTCCAACAACTAACAAACGTTTTTCTGTCAGCTGAAGCTTAAGCCGATTGTAATTTCGGAAGGAATAAAGGTCGAGCTGATGAAGCCGAATCTTCCTACGTGCATCTTTTGGCTAAGGTAGCTCTAATGAGGATGGACATGCATATGCATGTTTCTCATACATCAGCACAAAGCTGATGGTTTGGGCATGTAGCTCAGTTGGATAGAGCATCAGATTCCGGTTCTGAGAGTCGGGGGTTCGAGTCCCTCCATGCTCGTAATCGTTCAAAGGGAACTCTTATCAGCGTAATCGTAAGCCCATTGCACGGATCCCATTGGGGTCAACTAAAAAACCTTGACCCTCTAATGCTTCAATGGCCATTACTGGCGCGGAAACAGAAACACTACAGCCAGGCATCTCCCTTTTAATAATTGAAAGGGATTGATAAACTAAAAAGATGACTATTTGTTCTCGATCATTCGACGGTTCAGCAACAAGATTCCATAAATTGGCATTTAACCCTTGATCACTTGTAGCGCGTACAAAACCAACCAATCTCCCAGTGGATTGTTTAAAAATGCTTAGATGAAACGAGCTTTGCTGAAGAGCTAAAAGCAATTTCCTACGCGGATGAGTTTCCTCATTACATCTAGCAAGTAACCTATTTAATTCGTCCGATGACGGTACATTCTCAGCATCCAGCACATAGCCAGACGGAAGTCGCGGTAATTCTTGGCGAAAAGGGAACAAGACTTAACCCGTGTTGCGCATACCTGCTGCAATTCCATTAATAGTTAACAAGGCTCCCCTAAGCAGTTCACTGCGGCTATAGGTACGTCCCACCTCAGATTCTTGGAAAGAAGTTTCACTAATTGGAGGTTGACGATTTTGATCTCGCAATCTACGAAGCAAAGCAACTTGTAAGAACCCTAATGGCACAATTGTTCGATTTCTTAAATCTACAGATAACTGAAGTGCAGGGTCAGCGTGAAGCAATCGACTATTACCTGTGATATCCAAAATCAACTTCTTAGTTAGGCTATATTCACTAGCTATAGTTGCAAAAATCTCATAAAAGGCATCTCGATTCTCTATACGACCAAGGCTTGTCATGTAGTGATGAGCAAGCTCTAAGTCTACTTTTGATAAAGTCATCTCAACTTTAGAAATAAGCATACGAAAAAACGGCCACCTCTGATGCAATCGTCTTAATAAATCCAATTGATCAGGGTCTGCATCTACTTCCGCAGACAAAGCGGTTCCAACACCAAACCAACTAGGTAAAAGGAATCTACTTTGCGTCCATCCAAATACCCAGGGTATTGCACGAAGGCTACCTAAATCTTTTGCACCACTCTTACGACGAGCAGGTCGACTTGAAATCTGCAACTTACTAATTTCCTCAATAGGTGTTACTTCCTGAAAAAACGCCACCAAATCTGGATTGTCATGAACCAGCGCGCGATAATGTTCACGTGATTTGGCAGCGACTCTAGTCATAAGTTGATTCCAACTCGGTGTAGCATCCAATTGATTAGTCACCAAACTGTTTTGTAGAACTGCTGTTGTCACTGTTTCAAGGTTATAAAGTGCAAGTTCAGGCAGACTGTACTTAGAGGCCAAGACTTCGCCTTGCTCAGTAATCTTGATTCGACCTTGAAGGGTCCCACTAGGCTGAGCAAGAATTGCTTGATATGCAGGCCCGCCCCCTCTCCCAACTGAACCACCACGACCATGAAATAAACGCAGTGCTACTCCTTTGCTTCTAGCCAAATCTTGTAACGCAATTTGTGCTTGATGAATCTCCCAATTACTCGACAAGAATCCAGAGTCCTTATTACTATCTGAATAGCCAAGCATCAACTCTTGTAATGGCTGTAACTGTTCACCTACACGTGGCAGGAGATCCCGATATACACTCTCTTCAAATAGACTTGCCATAACACTAGGAGCTCTCTGTAAATCCTCAACTGTTTCAAATAAGGGAACAACCAAAAGATCAGCATTACCAGTAGCGATATCAACTAGACCTGCCTCTTTAGCCAGCAAAAGAACTTCCAGAAGGTCCGAAACAGTGTGGCTCATAGATATGACGTAAGTTCTACAAATTCGACTACCAAACTCTTCTTGAAGTCGATGAAGCATTCGAAAAACAGCTACTGTCTCGGCTGTGCTAGGCGACCAATTAACTGCAGTAGGTATTAAAGGTCGACGCGTCTTTAACTCCTGCATTAACCACTCAACACGCTCATCTTCTTCCATATCGCCATATGCATTAGGGAAGTTGAGATAACGTGTCAATTCGTCTAAAGCATTACTATGGCGAGTACTTTCCTGACGAATGTCCAAGCTGGCGAGTGAAAATCCAAAAATATGTACCTGAGTCAACAAAGTATCCAAAGCTTCACAAGTTAAATCTGTACTAACCAAACTATTTCGAATTAACTCAAGATCACTTCTGAATTCAGCAACAGAGCCATAGTGCAAATCATCACTAGATGGGCCGTCCATATTCGTAGTATTAAGCCCTTCTAGAGACGTCTGCCAACCACCATCGGCTAGTTGTTGATTACGTTGCTGAGTTAGACGTAGTCTCTCCAGTGTGTAGCTCAACTTTAGTCGATATGGCTCAAGACGATATCGAGCAGCTCTTTCCTCATAAACCTCGGGAAACCTTAATCGATCCATTTCTAAGGATTCCAAAAGCGGAGCACTAACCTGACTCCACTGCATAGAAATACTTAATTGGTCACGTAGCTCTTGAACTGCATGAACGTAGCGTTCAAGCATTAGTTGACGCTGATAACAAGCGGTTCTCCAAGTAATCTCAGGTGTGACTGATGGATTACCATCACGATCTGAACCAACCCAAGATCCAAATGTACAAAAGGCCTCTTGAGGAATTTGGACATCTGGATAACTATCTGACAATGCCGAAATAATACGTCGCCTTAATTGTGGCATTGCATCAAACAAAACTTGCTGGAAATAATGCAATGCATAATCAACCTCATCCAAAACCGTTGGCTTGAATTGATGAAGCTCATCAGTTCTCCACCAGAGTCTAATCTCCTCCTCTAACTGCAATCTAAGGCTCTCTTGATCAGGACCTGAGACTACAAATTCAGACTGAAGTTGCTGTAGGAGACTTGCAACCCTTCGTTGCTTATGACGAACAGTATGTCGAACAATCTCAGTAGGGTGAGCTGTAAAAACAAGTCTTATATCCATTTCTTGCAACAAAGTTTCCAACTGCGCAGGAGGAACATTCAATCGTCGCAGTCTCTGAAATAATTCTCTAAAGGTGGCGGGCGCTGTTTGACTCGCGAGAGGAGGTGCAAAAGGGTCTAACGATTCATCAAGGGACTCTTGATTTTCAAATCGACTCATACTTGCAAGATAACTATCCTCTTCAATACGCTGTTCAAGAATATTGACTAGCTGAAAATAAAGCGAAAATGCTCTAGCGGCCGCTATGGCCTCAGCTAGATCCATTTCGCGTATCAATAGAACTATTGCATCACTAGTGGTAGCCGATTTATTTAGAATATCAACATCATTCGGATCACTAAGCTCTTTAAGTCTCAGTAAACGTTCTGCTTGTTCTGGAGGGCACTCACTTCGCAGAACTGTTTGCCAAAGATCTTCTACCAGTTCAAGTCGTTGCTGAAGTAAGCGACTTGGATCGTGAGTCAACTGTTTAGAAGACATATTGGCGATATCTGATTGGGCAATATTCATCACAAAATGGCCTCTGAAAGAATAGAAGCAGACTCTGCTCGTTCCATCTCTGCAATACTTTGTTCAACAACCTCTTGAACAGAACGACTTTCTGAATAGGCTTGAAGCCATTTCATGGCTTGATTCCCTTGATTCAGGACTCCATGAATTGGGGAAAGCAGCTGAACCATATCAAGTTCAATAGCCAAAGGCATTACTTCTTCAAGTATTTGGGAAATCCATTCCCTGCAACAAATAGACCTCCCATCCCTCCAGTGCAATAAAGATGCCGAAAGGCTCTTTTTCGCGACGGATATATCATTCTGATCACTTAGATCAGCAAGTTCTTGATCTGATAAACAACTAGCTTGTAAGGGATCCAACTCACCTTGTTCTTCAAAAAGAAGATGTAAACGTAATTCAATTAACGCAGTGATCGCCAACAGCAAATCACAATCAGTAATGCAATCACAGATTCTTAATTCCAAACGATTTAGTTCATAAGGACGATTTGGTCCATTCGGACGCACTGATGTCCATAAATGCCGTTCATTCCACATAATCCCATTAGTCAGCTGTGATTCAATCCACTCCACATAGTGCAAATGATTGAGAAATAGCGGGACTTTCTGAGGAGTAAGAGGGAATTGCAACCATCTCTGGGAATGGGCTCCAGTGGCTTTCCCATCCAAAAAAGGAGAACTGGCACTCAAGGCAAGAAAAAGAGATGCCTCACAACGAACCAAGCGAAGGGCGGAAAAAAGACGAGGTAAATCTTCTATACCCAAATTAATATGAATACTAGTAGTAACGACTTTGGTCCCATATGTTGATTCAATTAAATCATGATATGCATTCAAAGGATCAGAACGTTCAAAGCTTTTACTATCACCAAGACTCAAAGTACTTCCCGGGAAAAGTGTAAGTTGCCTATTTCCTAACCATTTACGAAGTTGCATACGTGGAACAAGAAGCGCAGCTTTCAATTGGTCATATTTACGCTTAGGAGCTGTAATGTATTCAAGATTGCGACAATCAGGCTCGACTACAAAATCACAAAGATCCTTAGAAACTGCTGGTGATACTCCTACATGTTGGCCAGACACAAGACCAGTAAAAAGCTCTACCTCGAAACCCTTTAGCAAAAATTCTTTGCTCATGATTGATGAGGGTCAAGACAGGCCAAAGCCGTAAGCATGCCTTTGGCCTTATTCAACGTCTCTTGATACTCCAATCTAGGGACAGAATCTGCAACCACTCCGGCCCCTGCTTGAACTTCCATAACCCAGCCTCCCTGAGAGTGAGGCCTAACCACAATTGTGCGAATAGTAATCGCAGTATTTAAAGCCCCATTTAAATCCAAGGATCCATAAATACCAGAATACGGTCCTCTGGATTGAGGTTCAAACTTGTTAATAAGCTGCATTGCACGTATTTTCGGCGCACCACTGACTGTGCCTGCAGGGAAAGAAGCCATTAACAAATCCAAAACATCTTTACCTGCAGCCAATAAACCATCTACTTCACTAACGATATGCATCACATGAGAATATCTTTCAATAACCATGAGTTCCTTAACGGAAACACTTCCTGGCTTACAGACACGGCCCAGATCATTTCGACCCAGATCAACTAGCATCACATGTTCTGCTCGTTCCTTTGGATCAGTTAAAAGATCTTTTTCAAGTTTGAGATCTTCCTTTCCATTTCGTCCTCGAGCACGAGTTCCTGCAATTGGTCTAAGACTTGCACGAATCCCTTCACTAGTCGGTTCAGCCTTAACCATCACCTCAGGACTAGATCCAATTAAATACCAATCTTTGAAATCAAAGAAAGCCATATAAGGTGATGGGTTCACCATTCTCAAGCTGCGATACAACTCAAAAGGATGTTGATGAAAATGAGTCTCTAGCTTTTGACTCAAAACAAGTTGAAAGACATCACCTGCAGCTATATGTTCTTTTGCATTCTGAACTACATCCTCAAAATCAACTTTACGAAAATTTCTTTTCGTTCTTGGGATAGGAGAAGCATCTTGATTCCAGCGCAAAGGCTTAATTGAAGGAAGAGGTTCTTCCATAAGACTTTTTAAATTCTCAATCCTTCCTAGTGCATCCTCAAAAGCTTGTTCTGGAGATTGTTGCCTGGTCAAATCACCATAAGCCACAGCTGTAATGAGGCGCTTAACTTGATCAAAAATCAGAATGGTATCCATCAACATCCATATTCCATCAGGAGGATCTTGCTCATTACGCGGATGAACCGGCACAGTTGGTTCAATCCACTGAATCATTTCATAGCCCCATACCCCATAGAGCTGTCCTAATGGTGGCAGCTCAGGGGTACTTATCAGGTGATAAGGAGACATCCAATCACGTAGTACTTCAAAAGGATTACCCTGCAACTCCTCACAGTTTCCATCTCTCCACTCTCGACTTAATTTTTCACCTCTTGCTACAGCTGTCCATAAAGGATTTGAGGCCACAACGCTCCATCGACCTATAGTTTCTCCACCTTCTACAGATTCAAGTAAAACGCCTGGGGAATGACCTTGACCCACCTTCAACCAAGTTGTCAAAGGTGTTTCAAGGTCCGCCGGCCAGCTATGTAGCACTGGGATGAAATTTGCACCCCTTGAGGCCGCTTCTAAAAATGAGTCAATATCTGAGCTGTGCATGAGTAAATCATCGCAGCTCAAGACATGAAATTAAAGAAGTCAACCAGTTATTAATGCAAATGATTTGATTTATTCGTAGGTTGTCTTATCACCAAATTTAACACTAGCTGGGTTTGGATTTTGCCCAATGCGACGAGGGTTGTGATTAACAATTGGCCGACCCTCATTCACTTTCTCTGGGAACACACCATCCTTTGGATGCAGGAATTCTGTATCGCCACCAGGGAAAATGCGATAAATCTTGTAGTCCTCAATCCTTGGTTTAAAACCTCTAAGTTGTGTTCCAAGCGCTAGACATTGTTCTTTGCGTGCAAAGTACATGAGGTTTTCACCCTCATTCATCATCGCAGCGCCACCAGTGGGAAGCTCAAAGGCTTGTGCCTTAGAACTTGACCATGTAATCGCATACTTTTCCTCAGTCTCAGCGGAATTCAAAAGACCACCGGTACTGGCGATACTTTGGGGAAGTGTGCCTTTCAGAGCTTCTGTCATGGATTTGGTCGAAAAGTCTGCGTGCCTTGGTTAAGTAAAAAGTAGCACCGCATTTTGTGTCCGTTGCTAATTGGGACATTTAACCTTCACACCCGTCAACATTATGAAGTTCAAAGTATCAATGCTTAGCTTCTGCAATTGGGAAAAAAATGATTATTCCACCAACTCCTCGTCGAGTAATTCTGCCGCCTAAACTGGCTAACAACTGTTGCGTTGCAGCCTGAGTGAGCTGAAGACTGCCTGTACTAGGGTTCCAACTAAGCACAGTTCCCAAGTCCGAATTAGGCTGAGTAATCTGATCTGATGAATTTTTAGCATTAGTAGCTTTTGTAAGAATTTTGAGTTTTAAACGATGCCCAGCTGGTCGAAGTTCCAAGGTCAAGCTGCTCCCAGGTTGCAAAGTCCGTGTGTTGCGGTCAATTAATCCACCAAGCATCAATTCAAGCCTTGCTGCGTCACTAAGAACATGGGGTAAGTCAGGGGCTATATCCATATGAAGCTTGATTCCTCTGCGTCCTACTTGCTGACTCCAAACAGGTTGAAGCATCTCAAGCATGTTTCCTAAATCAGTGCTCGCTAAAGGAGAAGCATCTGGCTGCTGTCTTTGCAACTCAGCTGCGTTAAAAATCAAGCCAAACCTATCAATTTGCTCAGTGCATTCTGAATCAATTTGGCTTAAACGACTGACAACTACTTCAGGAAGATCCTTTCGCCTCAATAGTGAACGAATTAAAGTGCGAATCGTTGCCAACGGGGTTCGCACTTCATGAGTCAAAGCCTCCAAGAGAGTCAACTCTCCCTGGGATTCATGCTGAGTGTGCTCTTTTGACTTTTCTGGCAGTGTTTGCAGTGTCAAGGTAGGTGCTATACCAGCCAATCTTGCTGATAACAGCGGCCAAAAAACCTTCTGAATATGATCATTACTTTGCAATCCTCCAAGATCAGCCAATGCCTTTCTCAATTGGATCGCCTCTTTAGGGGCTTCTTGATGAATTCTTAAATCAAGCATCTTCAATAAATCCCTAAATGTTTCTGGATCACTACGCATAATCAAATTTCTTTTTCCAGGCTGCCCATCCAAAGCAAGGGCAACCTGAACTTCTGGTGTTACAAGAATCAATAAAGGGTCATTTCCATCTTCTTCCCGCAAAGGCAAGCGAGCATATCTACCAACCGAAGCATTACTGGCATGAGCTAAACCTGCAGACCCACTGGGTGGTAATAAAGCAGCACTAGGAGAATGTAATGTTCCTAACTCCTCAGGTGCCCATACCCACCCTTGCAACCTATCCAACAACCTAGGTTCATATAAGGCAGGCAAAGGGGAAGCGAGCCAAATACCCTTAGTAAATTCAGTAGATCCTAAAACCTCATTTTGCAAGGTATCTAATGCACCCCACCAAAGGCGCCTAGCAGTAGTTTCATCAACTGTGCCATCTGGAACATCTTGAGCCATTCTCTTTTGAATAGCAGTTAAAGAAATAAAAGAACTCACCAGTTTCTACTAGCAGAATATCCACGTCGGGCCACAGATACGCAAAGTCCCACAGCCATAAAATTAACTAATAATGCAGAACGGCCATAACTCATAAAAGGTAAAGGAATTCCCGTTACAGGTCCCAGACCAATAGTCATAAAGATATTTACAATAGTTTGAAAAACAAGCATCGCGAGTATGCCAATAACCACAAGTGACTCAAAATCTGTTCGGGCCTCTTTTGCCACCTTTAATAATCGAAACATAAACAAGAAAAATGCAAGCATCACGAGTGATGTCCCCAAAAAGCCCATCTCCTCACCCAATGCGCTAAAAATAAAATCTGTATGTTGCTCAGGTATAAACTGCAACTTAGTCAATTGTCCCTGAAGCAACCCCTTTCCAAATATTCCTCCTGAACCAATGCCAACTGTGCTTTGCAGCAAGTGATATCCGCCGCCTAATGGATCTTTAGAAGGGTTTAAGAACAAAACCAAACGATCTCTTTGATAATCCTGCAACGCATGCATCCATAACCAAGGAGTAGCAATCGCAATCAAGCCTTGTGAGAACATAGTCAAAAGAGCAGAGACTTTCTTATTAGGCAAGGATCGATAAGCTAAAAATCCCAAAAAAGGTATCCAAAATAAAAGAGTCAATGGGAGCACACCTGCCAAAATAGATGTAAAAATTGCAGATAGGAAAAGTAATACCCACTCCAAAGGCATTCCTGCCCAATAAAGCATTGTTATCAAGACTGCGCCAAATACTAAAGATGTACCTAAGTCTGGCTGGAAAAATACCAATAACCAAGGGGGCAGTACTACTAATAGGGGCCTCAATAAATTTAAAGGTTTTTCTATTTGATGTCCTTCAAGTACTGAGGCTAAAACAATAATGGCAGTTAATTTTGCAAACTCAGAAGGTTGAATATTAAAACCAGCAATACTGATCCATCGCTGAGCACCTAATGCTGTAGTACCTATTACCTGGACTGCTAATAAGGTTCCAATAGTGAAGAGATAAATACTAAGCAAAAAAGGGCGAATCCTCTCCAGGGAAATTTCAACTAATAACCTGGCAACAAGTATTCCCACAAAAGCAGTAATCCAATGCTGATACCAATCTGCATAGTTAGCCTGACGCTGAGTACTCGCTATCAAAATACCTGAAATAAGTACCAAGAAAAGAGGTATGCCCCACAGGAGAAAATCGAATTTCTTAATTTTTCTTCTAAAGCGGCCCGCGCCCCATACAAACCAAGTATTTCGCCTTAAGTTAAAACTTTTAGGCATGCCTAGGGATTTACAGATAACTTTTCTAGGACACTATTCGCAAGGTTGCTAAAAACTTTTGAACTAATTGATTCTGAAGATGATTGCACAATTGGAATGCCTTCATTAGCTCCTTCCTGTAGTGGCATCTCCATGGGCACTTTCGCGAGCAAAGGCACTCCATTTTCTGCCGCCAATTGTTGACCACCACCAGTCCCAAAAAGAGGGTAAGTTTTATCTGGTTGATCAGGAGGCACAAAACAAGTCATATTTTCAACCACACCAAGTACTGGGACAGCCATTTGTTTAAACATCGCGAGCCCCCTTCTTGAATCCTGCAGAGAAACCTTCTGAGGTGTTGTCACAATTACAACCCCTGCCATTGGCACTGCTTGTGCAAGTGAAAGTTGCGCATCTCCAGTACCTGGAGGTAGATCAACAACTAGAACATCTCTTTCGCCCCAAGAAGCCTGATAAAGGAATTGTCTAATAATTCCATTCAACATAGGTCCTCGCCAAATCACAGGCTGGTTTTCCTCAATCAGCAAACCCATTGAAACCATTCCAATTCCGCAAGTCTCGATTGGAATAATTCTTTGATCGGCTCCTGAACCTATAACTTCAGGAGTGCGGTCTGCCACCCCAAGCATCGTAGGAATGTTGGGACCATAAATATCAGCATCCAATAAACCAACTCTCAACCCCTTCTGAGCAAGAGCACAAGCCAGGTTCACCGAAATAGTACTTTTACCGACGCCACCCTTACCACTACTAACAGCTATAACCTTATCAACTCCTTGAATAGGCTGTAACGCAGGAGATTGGCCATGACCAGCCTGGCCAATAGGAGCTCCACTAGTAGCATTCCCAATTTCAATCTGAACTTCATCAATCCCATCTATTGCAAGTAAAACTGATCTTGTTTGCTCTACGAATTGAGCTCTTTGACTCTGAGCAAAGCTAGGCAAATTAAAAGTAAAAACGGCCTTTGGAGGACTAATCCTGATATTTGTGATCCAACCAAGTTCTATTAATGAACGGCCACTTCCAGAATCCGTAACTTCCTTTAGCGCCTGTTCCGCCTGATCGGCAATCGTCATGCATTTCAATCCAATCGACTCAATCCTACGAGTGAACTGTTATGAATTACTGTAATGCCACTCAAATTCTTTCCTCTTTAGCGTTTCCTAAAAGGTTAGTTTCCATTGAATCGATCCCAAGTGGTTAGTTCCTTCTTCAGAAATCTCAAACAATCCTCTTTCAAAGAAAATAAACCCAAAGCTTCTTTTGAAACAAGAAACTCATCCATCTCGCCACCTCCTACAAATTCAAGAGAGAAGGCTCGAGAATTGGTTATTGGGCTACAAGATGAAATTTGCGGGGGATTGGAGCTTGTAGATGGAGAAGGGAAATTCAAGGAAGAATCATGGGAACGACCGGAAGGAGGAGGGGGGCGTTCAAGAGTGATGCAAGAAGGGAAAATTTTTGAGCAAGCCGGTGTGAACTTCTCAGAAGTTGAGGGAGAGGAATTACCCCCTTCAATACTTAACCAAAGACCTGAGGCCAAGGGGCATCGTTGGTTTGCTACTGGTACATCAATGGTGCTGCACCCAAGAAATCCTTATCTACCTACCGTTCATCTCAACTATCGTTACTTTGAAGCAGGGCCAGTTTGGTGGTTTGGAGGAGGGGCAGACTTAACTCCCTTCTACCCTTATTTAGAAGATGCACGTCATTTTCATCGAGTACACAAAGAAGCGTGTGATTCAGTCAGTCCAGAACTTCATAAAGTCTTTAAACCTTGGTGTGATGAATATTTCTACTTAAAACATAGGAATGAGACAAGAGGAATAGGCGGTATTTTCTATGATTATCAAGATGGATCTGGAACCATTTATAAAGGTCAGAATCCAGATGGAAAAGCAGCGCAAATTTCCAAGCAACTAGGCAAATCCCCAAAAAATTGGGAGCAACTTTTCGAACTAGCTAAATCATGTGGAAAGGCTTTTTTACCAGCCTATGTTCCAATTATCGAAAAACGTAAAGAACAATCTTATGGGCAAAGGGAGCGAGATTTTCAACTATATCGACGAGGTCGTTATGTTGAATTCAACCTGGTTTGGGACCGAGGAACAATTTTCGGGCTGCAAACAAATGGAAGAACTGAATCAATTTTAATGTCCTTGCCTCCACTCGCAAGATGGCAATACGGCTACAAATCAGAGCAAAACTCTCGCGAATCTCTACTAACAGATTTATTTACTAAGCCACAAAACTGGCTAGATGATGAATCACTTGATGATCAATGCAGACCATATCAAGCTATTGACTAAAAGCTCACTGATCCCTTAAGCCTTCTATAAAAGCATCAACTACCTTATTTGATATTTTTTCAATAAGCTGATCTCTCTTTAAAGGGTTTCTTAACTCATCTTCTAAAGCACCCTCAAGTTTTGCGATTTCAAGTACTCGTATTCCTCGCCTGGGAGCACCAAGTCCTCCGCGAAAAAACATTGGATATCTACCAAAACTCTTAGCAAGGCTTTCATCAATACTGTTTAGACTAGTAGAGATTGCTGGTATTAATCCCGAACCAAAACCATATTCCCCATACGAATCAAAGTGAATTTCAATTACATATACTCCCTTCTTAGCAAGCTCGCCACCAACAGACCAATTTGTTTGCGGATCATTAGCGTCATCAATATTTCTAATTCCTGGATCATAAGAATCAATTATTAAACCTCTTTCTTTCCCAGATTTAACAATTGCATCTCTTACTTTCAAATTCCAAAATAGCTCATCACTGATTGAAGAGTCCATTGGAATTTCGCCCTTTATATCTACAGCCTCGCCAGCAGTTCCTGCACCAGCAAATCCTTGAGAATCTGCGTGTCCAGCAAGAATTAAAAAAGAGGTAAGTTTTGACGCTTTATCAAGACCCTTCCATTCTGTTTTAAGTTGAACACGTGGTCCTAAAAATAAATCTTGATTATTAAAATTAGATTGGTTTGCTAACAATTCTAGAGACGAAAAAATCCAACCAGTACCCAGTAAAATCAAAGGCCAACTTACAAGTTTTCTTCTAAAAAATAATTTAGTCTTCACTACTTTAAATAGGCGATGATAATAAAGATCCATCACTAGCTAAATCAAGACTTTTCCCAAGTTCTAATTCCATAGCAATTAATTCATCGCGATGTGCTCTTATTCTCAAAATGCTTGTTTCATGATCCGAAGTACTCATAAGTCTAATCTCTAGAAATTCAACACGAGCAGCTCTACTTCGATATACAAAACCTGCAGCAGGTCCACCAATAAGAACAAGCAAAAGCGGCCACCAGCCTAAATCTGGAGAAAGCTGACGAATAACAAGTCCTAATGATGCTGATCCAAGTCCACCATAAATCGCGAGCAATACTGCCAACGTCAAACTAGACGCAACATTGCCCTGGAATCGCAATACTTGCCTGTCCGCATCGCCACCATTACTTCGCCAACCTCTTTCTTCTAACCATCTACTGACTCCATTCAAAACCTCTAGCGGAGGCTTAGAAGATTGGACATCAACAACTGTCGTTCGATCCTTACTGGCAGCTCGCAAAAAGAAAAGCAAGCCTATTGCCAAAAGGATAGTTAGCAATAGCACTGAAAAGAAACCCATTAGCCTTTTACTAGTGATAGATAATTTAATTCGGTCTGTTCAAAGGGTCTTTCTGACCGCAAGAGCTACTGTCCATCAAAATTGTTTGAAGCAATAACAGAGAAAAGTTGGATAAAGCAAATACCCAAAGTCAATCATAAAAGATTTCATCTCTCCAGAATCCTGAAATAATGTCTTTTTTAAAATAAGAATACGACAAGCGCTTATATACGGTATTGATGAGTTAGAAACTGATCGCATTAAAGAATGACTGCATTCTCATCCGCTCCTAAAAGCTTTTCTGTCTTCGATGAAGACCTTGATGAAACTAGCGCGAATCAATTTAGCCTTGCTCCAACACTAGCTATAGATACAGAAGCCATGGGACTCATTCATGGTCGAGATCGACTTTGCTTAGTCCAAATCTGCGATCCAGACGATAATGTTGCTTGCATAAGGATTGGGATTGGTCAAAAATCTGCGCCAAAATTAAAGGCATTAATGGAAAACAAAACAATTACAAAAGTCTTTCATTTTGCTCGTTTTGATTTAGCAGCACTAGCCAGTGGTCTAAATATTCAAGTCTCACCAATTTTTTGCACAAAAATTGCAAGTAAGATCGCAAGAACATACAGTCCTAGACATGGCCTCAAAGAAGTAATTTTAGAGCTTGTAGGTATTGAGCTAGACAAACAATCTCAAAGCAGTGACTGGGGTAGCGTCAGTCAATTGACTGAGCAACAATTAGCTTATGCAGCGAATGATGTTCGTTATTTGATCAAAGCGAAGACAAAGCTAGAGGAGATGCTGAAACGAGAAGAGAGACATAGACTTGCTGAAAGTTGCTTTCAATGTGTTCCTGTCATGGCTGAGCTCGACAGGTTGCGCTTCACACAAATCTTTGATCATTGAAGTAAAAACCTAATCCTCAACCATAAAGTTTTCATCACTAGCCAAGGCCTTTAAAAGCTCATCAAGATGAGCACCATTTTGCTTTTCAGGAGAAGAGCGCACTTTGTTCAAAAGGTTCTCTGCTATTGCCTTTCTTGCATCCAAATTCTTAACTCCATCTCTAGCAGCAGCTAATTCCACTTGTCTTCTGGCGGAGGCAATACTAATGCTTAAAGAACTTGCTAACTCAGCACAGAGTTTCATATAGGCATGATCCTCAATAGGCGACATCTCAAATGTGCTGCTTCTCTTCAGTATCCATCTTTAAAGCACAAGTTTCTATAAATCTTATGCATCCCCTAATAAAAATTTCATAATCAAATGTGCCAAGGCATAACTAGCTCCTGGTGGGCCCATTCTTCTAGCTCCCAGCAGTCCAAGATTTTGTCTAATAGCTTCGTGACTCAAAAAGAAAGCCAATCTTGAGGCTAATGCTTCAGGACTTTTACAAACATGAACTGCGCCTCCGAGCATTCGGCTCTGACGAATAGCAAAGCTCCTTTTAAACTGCGGACCCTGCCCTGGTAGTGACAAAGCAGGTATACCAAGACCAACCAATTGTTCAGTTGCAGTTCCTGCTGTAGCAAGACCTACCTCAGCCCATGAAGCCCATCTACTAAACTCTCCTTTACCAACTAAAATATTGAACAATCCTTTACACCAAAGAGAATTAGCACGAATTTCATCAACCCCGAAAGAACCTTTTTCATAGCCCATTTTTAATAGAAGATGTTCAATTTGATCAACACTAGGATCAGAACCAAGTGCCACAAAAATCAAAATCGGACATTTAGTTTGAACTAATTCAGCAGCAGAAAGTAGTCTTTCAAAGTTTTCTTGCGCTTCAGGGGCACGACTGCCACACAGCAATATCAAGCGGCGAAAGTCTTGTAATTGATTAGGAAGGATCAATGTCTGCAACCCATCCATCATTGGATTACCAGGTGCTTTAACTACAACCCCTTGCCGACGTAAACCACGAGCAGTCAATAAATCGCGAACTGCAACGAACTTGCATCGTGAAGATCGCATTAAGGCATATTCCCAAGGATCCCACTCAGATCCCTTAAAACCATGGTAAAGATCACTGAATGAATGGCCAGGACCACTTCTCCATGTGTAATCACTCTTTGGAGTCCCTAAAAATGCAAAAGATGCACCACTTGTCCAAGCTAAAAATAAAGGGAATAAATCACCAACAGCAAAAATGACCGTCCTTTCACTCATACCCTTTCCCCGCACAAAATGCAGTTGTTTCAAACTTAATTGCAACAGTCCTACTGCTAAATCCCTAAACAAACCGCCCAAACTTTGATTACTAAAACCACCACTTGGCAAACGCATCGAGGGTCCAACTCTTTTCAGCCAACCTTGTTCGACAGCAGACGAAAATACCTTCCCTTCTCCAACTAACGGCAAAATCTGCAATGACAGTGTTGCAGAATAGTCATGAAGTACTTCAAGAATCTGAAGAGCAATTAGGTCCTCCCCGTGTCCATTCGAAAGAAACAGCAAATTCTCAGCATGGTCGCTGATACGATCCGCTAATGGAGATAAAAACTCCTTACTGGCGGCATGGCCAAGTGGTAAGGCAGAGGATTGCAAATCCTTTATCCCCAGTTCGAATCTGGGTGCCGCCTTCTTACCTTTCCTGAACATCAGTTGCAGGAACTCAATTATTAGGTCTCTCTTGCGCATTCAGACCTGTAAGGGAGGTGTAAGGGAGTTCGGTTACTAATCGACCCAAGCTGTAACCATTTCCAGTGTCCCAAAATTCCCTTACCTATGCCAATAAAAAGAGTCTGAGGGAATTTTCTACTGGCGGACTTTTTTTATATATAGGAATCTCTTGCTTGATTTGTCACCTCTGGAGGTCAATAGAACCCATACTTTGACCCCCTGCAACTTTGCCCTTACTTTCTCTTGTAGGTAGTCAGGCAATTTATCCAGTCCCTCATTGAACTCTGGATCACTAATTAGGTCCTCTGAATACAGACTCTCCAGAGCAGTAGCGAATCCACCATCAATCAACCCAGACACAACCTCATCCTTTGAATAGTTGCCTATGATGGATTTACAGCAAAGATTCAACTTCTCAACCTCTTCAGCAGTTAATCGAAGATATGACTTACTTTCCTTTGCATTTCTTCTTTTGATAATCAGCAGCAATTAGATCATTCAGGTAGTTAATTAAATTCCTTACCGGTATTTATGGACTACAAGATTATGTTCCTATAGATGATGACTTTATCTTCGTAACTGAAGAAAGGGTCTTATCTAAATTTGATATTGATTATGACACTTATCAGGATTGAAAAGGTACTAATTAATCACTAAAAGGTACGTCTATAGTGTCCGGCGCAAGAAGAAGCAGAACTTCTTATAATTCAGGAAAAAATTAAGGAGGAAAACTAACGAACAAACTCCTCGATTGTTTTGCCTACCAGAACCACAAATATTCCTTCTGCAAATAGCAACCAAGCGATCGTGGAGTTATTCAGACCCAACCTTCTATACCTATCAATCGTCGCGTCGTGTACTTGTCGGATGGTGGCAAGCATTACTTCTTACTTCTGTTCTTGTAGACAATGAATCCCACAACACCAGTAATCAATACTGCGTCTACTACAAGGTGCCAAGCAAAGAAGTTCATACATGCACCTCCTTGAGAAGGCGATAAGCGCTGTCTCTATGCATCA
>QCFO01000013.1 GCA_003280225.1 Prochlorococcus sp. AG-363-K07
AATTGAACAAAATTTCAGGGAAACGATGCTATAAAGTCCCAAAAATTACTATGAGGCCTTAGAAATATGGTCAAATTGTTCAGGGAGCCATCTTCGTAAGTTCTGTCTGATCCTCCTCGGTGGTGGGGAGGTGTATTTCGACCGAGGAGAAAACATACTAGAAGAATCTTTATCAGAATCTTTTAAAATTGACTGACTTGATGAATCAACTATATCTTCAATAAAAGATTCCTTGTGGAGAACATTTTGACCTTTGGAGACTGGTTTTGCAGAAAGTAAGCCGCTGATTTTATCAACATTATCCTTCTCAACTGCTTCTTTTATTGGAGATATTCTACCTGGATCAAATTTGTAGGTGGCTTTATGTTGAAGATCCTGGAATGGGAATGAATCAAGCCCATACCTATGAACCCACAGTCCTTTTAATAAGGAAACATCCTTCATCAAATTAAGTTGAAAGGCTTCAACAATTTGACGACGAAGCTGATTTTTTCGGGAGGAGCTATTGGATTCAGAGAAAGATTGGTTCACGGGATTCAAGCCAGTTTTCGGTTTAAAAGTGGTCTAATTAAAACAAATAATGCAATAGAAAGTGCTGTCAAAATCAAAAGGCATTGGATACCTGTCACTTCCCCATAAGGGGCATGAAGCACTACTGAATTCAGATTAAGAGGGCCTGCATAGGCTGCACGAATAGGTTCTATTGCAAAGGTAAGGGGATTTATGGCTGCAAGCCAGCCCAACCAGCCAGGCATAAATGAAATAGGAGCCAAAGCAGTACTTGCAAACAAGAGAGGAAGATTCGCTACAAATATGACAGCTATTAGTTCTATATGCCCAGGTAGAGCAAATGCCATTCCAAGACTCAAAGCAGTCACTGCAAATACTAATAACAGTAGAGTTAACAAAACCAGCAGCATTCCAATCAAGCCAGGCCATCCGTAACCAAGCAAGAAAGCCATCATCATTATGGCTATGCTCTGAACAAGACTTATAGATGTAATATAAATAACTGAGGCAAAAACAATTGAACTTCTACTAACTAAAGGAGCTACTAATAAACGATTTAAGAAGCCAAACTCCCTATCAAACATTACAGGCAAACCTGCATTCAAAGCACCACTAAAAGCAGTAAATACAATCAAGCCTGCTCCTAAGAATCTTCCATAGCTCATCCCGCCCGGAAGAAGTCCTGCAGGAGCATTAGAGAACAAAGCTCCGAACAAGACCAACCAAATTAATGGTTGAAGAATCCCAGCTATCAAGGTGGAAGGTCTCCTAAATAATTGTATAAATAGTCTTTTTGTCATTGCCAATATTTCTTGAATCCTCTCGGAATTTCGATTTAATTGATCAGAACTTTGCTGGGAAGCAGTAATAGGACTTGTCATTAGTTCAAGGGATAGATTAAAGAGAATAGAAAAAACACATCTTTTAGAAACTAGTTACCTCATGGCTCTCTTAGTTTCAAGCTTTACGTCTCGAATACCAGCGACCTCAAGCTCCGCATCCATAAGAGTCCGCCCAGTTGCTTGTAGATAAACATCATCCAAACTAGGTTGGCTATGAGCAAGAGCAAAAACATTAAATTGAGCACTTTTCAACTCATCTCTTAGACGAGGTAAAACATTCTCATTATCAACAACAAAATTCAAGCAAAACCCTTGAGCTCTATTAACCAATACTTCCCGCACTCCTTCAAGTCCTTCAAGTAGTTGTCTGACCTTCTCTGATTCATTCTCATCAGAAAATTCCCGAACTCTTAATGTGACACGATCTCCCCCTAACTGCTGTTTCAAGTCGCTAGGTATACCTTCAGCAATAACACGACCATCATCAATAATTGCCATCTGATTTGCCAGAGCTTCTACTTCTTCCAAATAGTGACTACTCAAAAGGATTGTTGTACCTTGGGCCTGAAGTTCACGTAGCAAAGCCCAAATAACACTTCGACTCTCGATATCCAACCCTACAGTTGGTTCATCTAAAATTAAGAGTTCAGGTTGATGTAATAAACCTGATGCCAGATCAAGTCTTCTACGCATACCACCAGAAAAAGTTCCACAACGTCGGTCAATCCACTCACCCATATCTAACCTTTCAATCAGTTCAGCAATTCTTTTCTCTCTCTTTCCAGGTACCAAATGATAAAGATCTCCTTGAAGACGCAACAATTCACGACCTGTCAGAATCTTATCGATAGAAACTTCTTGAGCTACATATCCCAACTTTTTCCTTGTAAGGCCAGGAAAACGAAGAACGTCTAAACCACCAAAATAGACTTGGCCTGAGTCAGGTGATAACAGTGTACAAATAATTCTCAGGGTGGTGCTTTTACCAGCACCATTAGGTCCTAAAAGACCATAAAGACATCCTTTGGGTATTGTCAGACTTAACCCTTTCAGAGCCTTCACAGGCCCGTAGGATTTCACCAACTCCTTAAGTTCTATCAAATACATCAAAGGTACGAAATTCCTTAAAGGATAATTGGAAATCTAATAGTTAAAGTTATCTTCCTGAGAATTGTTTTGGGGCTTAAGTATTTTCTTCAGGTCAGAATTAGAGGACTATTCATCTGTGTAAGCAAAGCCATACCTTGCAGATCGAACTGAACAGCCATCGGTTGACGACTTATCACGAGAAGCAAGCATACTCCGAACATATAAAGAATAGACCACCTAAAAAGCCCCTTAGCACTATTCAAATCTTCCGGAGAGGCTACCAATCTCCTGAACATTTGAAGCAAACGAGCATTAAATGGAATCAAGAGGAGGCCATACAACAAGCCTCCTTCAGGTAAAGCCCAAATACCAAGAATACTGATTAAAATCGTAGCCCAACCGTAGTGTGCAATCGCATCGGCAGTAAAAGATGGACCTTTGACAACTGGCAGCATAGGGATACCTACCGAGGCATAGTCATCTTTCAACAGCAATGCCAAGGACCAAAAATGAGCAGGTGTCCAGACCATTACCAAAGCAAATAGCCACCATCCACTAAGACCAACATGTCCTGTTGCGGCAGCCGCTCCAACTAATGGGGGGATAGCCCCAGCTACGCCACCAAAAACAATATTCTTAGAAGTGCGAGGTTTTAAGAAAGCCGTATAAAGCAATACATAGCTACATAGCCCAAGCAAAGCCAAGCCAGCAGCTAAACAGTTCACACCGCCAACTAACAGAGCGGCAGCGGCAAGAGTACATGAGATTGCTCCAGCAAAAACAAAGACAGGAGACAATCGACCTGATGGCAATGCTCTACCACTAGTCCGTTTCATTCGTCCATCTAAATCTTGCTCCCAAAGGCAATTCAAAGCACCAGCTGCTGCTGCTGCTAAAGCACCACCACCAAGAGTGCATGCCAATCTTGGTGAAGGCAAAGGCCAACCCTCACTTAATGCCATACCTCCAAGAGTAGTTGCCAGAAGTAGTGGTATCAGGCGCGGCTTTGCAACCTCCAGCCAAGCTGGAAGCTTGACAACCTTTCGAGAAGGAACTAAATGCTCCCTCCCTAAATGAGTAGAAATTGTTTGAGGGGTTGCACTAACCATGACAGGGCTCCAAATGAGGTTGGGTCACAAGTAAAGAAGAAGTTCTTTCTTTGTATTGGGGTCTTCGAGAAATCAATGCTGACAAAAATGCAATTAAAAGAGCTGCTGCAAGCTGATGTAAAACTGTGATCAAAGGTTGATCTAAACCAACTCGAACGGTCAAGAGACCTAGAAATATTTGAATAATAAGAATCCCCGAGATTGAAACCAAAAATGGCCATTGACTACGAGGCCAACCACCTACGTATAAAGATATAAAGACAAACAAAAGGACAAAACCAGTTACGAAAATTGCTGTTCCATGATGCAATGAAAGCCATTGGCAGGCTTGTCCTTGGGCCAAACATCTCTTCGCCGCCCATGTTGTAGCCATTCGACCACCCAAAAGACATTGACCAAATACAGCTAAAAGAGCACCAGAGCCAAAAATTCTCCACCAAAGTGGAGCAACAAACCCGTAGGGAGAGAGCAATCTTTGAGTAAAGCCGCTCATTAATGCCACTAACGTTAGGCCTAACGCTAAATGACTTACTACAACACTTGAAGGCAATAGATCCCAAACGGTTAAGGCTCCTAGAAGACCTTGAAAAGCAACCAACAGAACAAATAAGAATGAGAGCTTTGGAACCCATGAGGGGAACTCATGCCGCCAAAGAAATGTGGCGCCAAATTGAACGGTTAAGAAAATCCCAATCAAAAATGCATCTAGACGATGGAACCATTCCAGGAAAACCTTAAGGTTCATTTGATGACCAGGAAGAAAAGAACCAAAACAAAGCGGCCAATCAGGACAAGCCAATCCTGCCTCCATAACTCTTGTCGCCCCCCCTACTACTACAAGAGCAATAAGAGCTACAACAAGGTGGGCAGCAAGCTGAGCTAAGCGGCGTTGCTTCAAAAAGAAAGTTGAAGAGTTCAAAGAATCAACAAAAACCTCTATCAAATAGATCAATTAATGCAAGGTAGCGATCAATCGGTTCAAGTCACCTTCTATTGAAGACTGCAACATTCGAATGGGGTGTTAAATCTCTCATCCCTGACAAAAGTAAAGCTTGACTCTTCAGATCACTAGAAAAAGTCTAATCAGGGGAAGAGGAGTTCATTAATTTCACTTCTACTTAACAATCTCTTTGTACACAAAAACGTTCTTCTCAATAGTCTAAAAAAACAATCGAAGATTTCTTGTGTCGAAATCTACGGCTGCCTTGGCAATTGGATCAATCATAACCCTATGCCTTTTGGGGATATGGATAGGTCAAAATGTAAATTTTTTGCCAGTGGATGCAAGTACTAACGCCACTGTCTATGACGAGTTATTTAAAGCTTTATTTAGTATTGGATCAATCCTATTTTTTGGGATGGTTGGACTGGTTGTTTATAGCCTGGTTCGTTTTCGAAGAAAGCCTGGCGAGAAAGGTGATGGCCTAGCAATAGAAGACAACTTACCCTTAGAAATTCTTTGGACCGCTATTCCTACAATTGTGATTTTATTTGTAGGTCTATATAGCTATGACATATATGACCGTATGGGTGGCATGCAATCACTTCAGACCAGTGCCCATCATGACCATCAAGAGATGGAATCCATACAGAAGATATGGGGAGGCATTGGTTCGGGATCGATTGACTCTACAAATAAGAACCTAAAAGATTCAATTCCTATAGAAGTAACTGCTATGCAATTTGCATTCCTGTTTCATTACCCAGAAGGAGATATTCTCTCTGGAGAACTCCATGTCCCAGTAGACAAGCCTATCAGCATGAGAATGGAATCAAAAGATGTTATTCATGCTTTCTGGGTACCAGAATTCCGAATCAAGCAAGATGTAATACCTGGCCAGCCAACCATCTTGAATTTCACTCCCACTAAAACTGGTAAATACCCAATTATTTGCGCTGAGCTTTGCGGCCCTTACCATGGAGGCATGAGGTCAACAGTAGTAGTCGAGAATGAAAATGACTACCAAGCGTGGCATGAAAAGAACTCAAAAGTAAGTGTCACAAGTTCATGACTATTTCCATCCCACCATCAAGTAGCGACCAATCAAAGAAGCTCCAACCTGAAGGTTGGCTTCGCTATTTTAGCTTTAGTCTTGATCACAAGGTTATTGGCATTCAATATTTAGTATGTGGATTTATTTTTTATCTAATTGGAGGAGCCTTAGCTAGTGCAATTCGCATTGAGTTAGTAAGTCCTATTTCAGATTTCATGCCAAGAGATGTATACAATCAGGTTTTGACTCTACATGGAACAATAATGATTTTTCTTTGGATTGTTCCTGTAGTAAATGGTGCATTTGGCAATTATTTAATTCCCTTTTATGTGGGTGCCAGAGACATGGCATTTCCTCGTCTCAATGCAGTTGCCTTTTGGATGATTCCCCCTGCAGGATTATTACTAATAAGTAGTTATTTTATCAATGGTGCAGCCCAATCAGGCTGGACTGCATATCCACCTCTTAGTATTACCACACCAGCAGCAGGTCAACTTATCTGGATTTTAAGTGTTCTTCTTTTAGGCGGAAGTTCAATCTTTGGAGGTATCAATTTCATCGCCACTATTCTCAAACTACGAAGGCCTGGTCTTCGCCTTATGCAATTACCTATGTATTGCTGGGCAATATTAGGAACAAGTATTTTAGTAGTTTTATCCACACCTGTTCTTGCAGGGACACTAGTTCTTTTAAGCTTCGATATAGTTGCCCATACTGGATTCTTCAACCCAACACTTGGTGGCAATGTAGTTGTTTACCAACATTTGTTCTGGTTCTACTCCCACCCTGCTGTCTACATAATGGTCTTACCAGCTTTTGGCCTTGTTAGCGAAATACTTCCGGTTCATTCTAGAAAGCCACTATTTGGCTACACAACAATGGTGTACTCAATAATGGCCATTGTTGTTTTAGGGTTTCTTGTTTGGGCCCATCACATGTTCACAAGTGGAACACCTCCGTGGATGCGCCTCTTTTTCACAATCGCCACATCATTTATAGCTGTACCTACAGGAATAAAGTTCTTCAATTGGGTCGCCACTCTATGGGGAGGGAAAATATCTATAAATTCGGCTGTGCTTTTCTCTTGTGGCTTTATTGTTAATTTTGTCCTAGGAGGAATAACTGGTGTAGCTCTAGCCCAAGTACCATTCGATGTACATGCCCATGATACCTACTTTGTAGTTGCTCATTTTCATTACATTGTCTATGGAGGGTCTGTTTTTGTAATATTTTCTTCAATTTATCACTGGTACCCTAAATTCACTGGAAGAATGTTGAATGATTCCATTGGGAAGCTGCATTTCGCCTTAACGTTTATTGGGTTCAACCTATGTTTTGCCCCTCAACACTGGTTAGGTCTAAATGGTATGCCGAGAAGAGTGGCCGAATACGATCCGCAGTTCATTTTCTTCAACCAAATCAGCAGTGTTGGAGCACTAATTATGGCTATAAGTACTTTACCTTTCTTATGGAACGTCATCAATAGTGCATTCACAGGGCCTTTAGCAGGAGACAACCCTTGGAGTGCTCTAACACCTGAATGGCTTACTAGTTCTCCACCTCCTATAGAGAATTGGGAAGGAGAAGCGCCATTAGTCAGCAAGCCATATGGATACGGAGAAAATCCTGAGAAACCCAATCTCACGTCAAATATTTTGTCCGACCAATCAAATAGTGACTCCGAGGAGGATGAAGTCAAAAAATGACAACTCTTACTCAGAATGAGCAGTCATCCCAAGTAAAGCATGATCAAGACTCCGAGCATGGTGACTACAGGATGTTTGGATTGGCAACTTTTCTAGTTGCTGATGCAATGACTTTTGCTGGCTTCTTTGCCGCCTATTTGACATACAAAGCTGTAAACCCACTCCTACCAGATGCTATTTATGAACTTGAATTGCCTCTGCCAACTTTAAATACGATTTTATTGTTGGTTAGCAGCGCAACCTTCCATCGAGCCGGGAAAGCCCTTCACTCTAACAATGCAGATCGATGCCAAAGATGGCTTCTTGTAACAGCAAGTCTTGGAATCGCATTCCTAGCAAGTCAAATGTTGGAATATTTCACACTGCCATTTGGTCTCACAGATAACGTTTTTGCAAGCACTTTCTATGCCCTCACGGGCTTCCACGGACTGCATGTAACACTTGGCGCAATAATGATTTTGATCGTTTGGTGGCAGGCGCGTTCTCCTAATGGACGTATCACGGAGCAAAACACCTTCCCATTAGAAGCAGCAGAGCTTTACTGGCACTTCGTTGACGGCATTTGGGTCATTCTTTTTATCATCCTTTACCTGCTTTGATCTAACAAATCTGTCAAGATGAACAAAAAGTTTCGACCAATTCCTTGCCACAATTGAACTTACTCGTCAGAATTAATTTAATTAATTCTGGCAAATGCTGGTCGGAAAAGAACTTCTTGACAAAGCCAGATCCTTAAGCAATCGTCCCGAGGATGAAATTGCTAGAGGATGTGGTTATGTAGGCCCAAGTGGAAGGGTTCTACGAAAAAGCTTTTATCGAGCTTTAGTAGAAGCAAAAGGGTACAAACTCCGCACTACCAACAGGCCAGGGACCAGATCAGCCCGTGGCAGGCAGGCGGAATTTCGCACGCGAGTTCACGGTAATGGGAACCTTCTAATTGGTCACGCATATACCAAAAAGCTAGGACTTGAACCTGGGCAGGAGTTCCGAATCGACATTCGAAAAGAGTCTGGAGCAATCTTCCTAATGCCTATCGAATCAAAGAGCTAGGCATTTGGCTCCTTCTCAACTGAATAAAAAAGCATCTCTAATAATAGGTGCAACTCTTTGAGCTCTCAGTGTTCAAAGGGAATGTTTGGCTAGGAAAAATTTCTCCTATTGCCTTAATACTCACTGACTAGCTTTGATTGAACTGGATTCACCCCCTAAATCCAGCCATGATCAGAGAGCCATGATTTAGAGACTTGTTCATCTGGTTTAGAAGTATTCAAAAATAAATTTGAACCATCTTTCTTCAAAATCGACTCAGCGTATTTAGCCATCAAATCGGCTTCTAAGTTAACAAAACAGCCTACTTGTAAGTATTTCAAGGAGGTATTCATCCAAGTATGTGGGATTATCGCAATCCAAAACTTACAACCTTGTTCAGAAAAACCTCCAACAGTAAGACTGATCCCATCAACAGTAACACTACCTTTTTTGCATATATATTTCCCAAAATCAGAATCCTCCCAACACAATTCCAACACCCAAGAATTATTGGATTCCTTGATTGAAATCACTTCACCAAGACCATCTACATGACCACTTACTAGATGCCCCCCTAACCGATCAGAAAGGCGCAATGCTCGCTCAAGATTGACCACTCCCCCTAGATTTGCCTTGGCTGCAAGGGTTGTTCGCTCTAAAGTCTCCTCGCTAACGTCGGCAATAAAACCATCTCCAGTCAATTTTGCAACAGTTAAGCAAACCCCATCAACAGCAATACTTTCGCCAAGTTTCAAAGGGAATAAAGGTTGACAATCACCTATAGCAAGTCCTTCAGTCCGTCGACTGACCTTTCCAACCAATTCAATCAAGCCAGTAAACATAAAAGTTGACCTCTCCCTAATTTCATTAGCCATAATCAGAGAATAAGTGGCGGAGGAACAGTGGTCGAAGTGATCGTGGCTGGTCTGGCATTAGATGCATCTACTCACTCACCAATAGTTCTGCTTCGAGATCCTTCTGGTCATCGTCAAGTGCCTATTTGGATCACTCATGAGCAAGCGCACAACATTGCTTCTGGGTACAAGCAAGCCCAGGCTGCTCCGCCACTTTCTCATGACCTTATGGTTTCACTGTTAATCGCCGGAGGGTTACATTTAGATCGAGTTATCATCCATTCAATTGAGGAAAGTTCCTTTAAGGCACTACTGAAAATTCAACTTCAAAAAGCAACAAATCCAAAACCAAATAAAATCACAAATAATTTAATTGAAATTGAGGCCCGTCCTAGTGACGCTATTTCTCTGGCAATACGAACCAAATGCACCATATGGATGCTTGAAAAAGTTTTTTCAGAAGCCTCAATCCCGGTGAATGAAGAAGCAGATGCTGAAGAACAACATCAATTCAGGAAATTCTTAAAAGATTTGAGCCCAGCTGATCTGATTCGACATTTAACAGGCAGCGATCAAATTGATGATGATCCATCCAATTCAAATGAATCTGACCCAAAAACCAAATAATGCCTTCAGAAGAGCCTTTGGTGAAATTCATCAAGTAAGTCTGTTTACGCTTGGAACGATGAGGGCGATTGGCTCATTTGAGCAAATGTACGAAGTCATCAAAGAAGCAAGAATTGCGGGCATCAACCATATTGAGACTGCACCAGCCTATGGACCTGCCGAAAGCTTTCTTGGGAAAGCCCTTGAGAAATTAAGTCTCGAAGATTTGGAACCTGCCGGAGGATGGATTATTACCAGCAAACTTTTGCCAGGTGCATCTTTAAAAGAAGGGCAACAGCAGTTGCGCCAAATGTTAAAAAGACTACGACGTAAAAAAATTGAGAATCTCGCAATTCATGGATTAAATCTTGAAGAACACCTCATTTGGGCGCTGCAAGGAGAAGGCGCAGATCTCTTGCGATGGGCACTAGAAGAGAGTCTTGTCGAGCAAGTTGGTTTTAGTTCACATGGTTCTAATCCTCTAATTCAAAAAGCAATCGACAGCGGTATCTTTAAATTCTGTAGTTTGCATTTACATCTTCTAGATCCCAAAAGAATTCCTCTAGCAAAAGTCGCTTTAGAGAAAGGGATGGGAGTCATGGCAATCTCGCCTGCAGATAAAGGTGGACGCTTGCAGGATCCAAGCGAAATGCTTATCAAAGATTGTTCTCCTATTCATCCATTAGAGCTTGCTTATAGATATCTATTGTCTATTGGGATAAGCACACTCACGGTTGGTGCTTTAAAACCAAAAGATCTGATATTCCCCAAAAAACTTGCCAATGAACATGGTCCTTTGAATGAACTTGAGCAACAATCTCTTGAAAAGCTTAAAGAAGCTCAGCAAATCCGCCTAGGCACCAACTTATGTGGGCAATGCCAGGCTTGTCTTCCATGTCCAAACAATGTTCCTATTCCAGAACTGCTTCGACTAAATAATCTGCTAATAGGGCATGACCTAGAGGCCTACACAAAAGAGAGATACAACCTAATAGGCCGTGCAGGGCATTGGTGGGAAGCAGTTAATGCAAATGCGTGTCAAAAATGTGAGGACTGTCTCCCTCGTTGTCCAAAAGAACTACCAATTCCATCCATCCTAGAAAGCATCCATAAGCGTTTAGCAGATAAGCCTAGAAGAAGACTATGGAGTTGAGGCTTCCCAAAATTCTTGTAAGCGCTTCCTATCAAAAGCACTAAGCCTTTTAAAAGACCAACAATTATCCCAAACCTCCTGAGGGGGCAAAACATATTCTTTATATGAATCTGAAATTAAATTTCTAGCTTCATAAAGCTGAGCTCTGGGAATGGGGGGGGTCCATCCTCTTGCTAGCAAAATCGATAATAGAGGTCTTCGCCATGAGTTTTTTATCCACTCCATAGGGAATTGGCCTCTAGCCTGGACAGGGAAGAGCAAAACCGTCCAATTCAAAGGAGCGCCACTGCGAGGAAGTGCAACGCTGAGTCGCGGGTCAATAGTTACTTGTCGCAAACAACGGTCAAGAGGCAAAATTGCCACACGTGCCTGACCTGACAGTAACCAATTAAAGCTATTGCGATCGTCAAAAGTGAATGCCTGAGCCCTTAATTTCCGTAATGCATCAGGTTCTTTTATTTGATCAGCTATAGATATAACAATCCTAGGGCTCTTAGGGAAAATTATTTGCCCCTTCAATGATTTCTCTAAGAGGGCGCCCCAAGTTGTGTTGGCTATTTGTCTTAAATCTTCTCCATTTCTAAAAACCATAACCCAAGGGCTCACGCCAATTGGGAAAACCTTTAAGGATAATTCTGTCCCCAGCCCTCCCAGAAACTCTTGAGCTTTCAGGTCCAGTTTAGAAAAAAGGTCTTCTTTGATTACTGGCTTAATTAATGCCGAATCCAATTCAGAAATCCACCCATCGCCTAGAGCCAGTAGGTCTGTATTACGACTCAGCCAACTTCCTAAAACCTCTAAGTTCTCTGAAGGCTCAAGGGACTTGAAAATCCATTCTTTAGGCAAAATCCTCAACCATTCCTTAGGTATCGATTGAGAATCAGCCCTAAGAATCAACCGAGCACTTCCTAAGGCACAACCTGCCAAAGCAACAGAACCAGTTAGTCCAATTAGTTGAAGGAACTCTCTTCTTCTAAGAATTGAATTATTCATTCGAAAAGCATTACAAGACAACTAAAGGATTAACAAGAGCTGCTTTGCAAACATGCAAGTGCTTCTTCGCAACCAGCAAGCAATTCATTGCAATTAATTCCGCGCATTTGTGCTAATAAAGCAAATGCTCCAGCGCCAACTCCTTCCTTGACATAACCATCTTCATAATCTCTTAAAAGCGAAAATCTACTCCCCTCAAAACTCAGGCTACTAGATATGCCTAAGAGCTCCACACTAAAAAACTCACCAACGACGTCTATCAAACTAACCAAAGAACTTTTCGTTTGATCTCTAAACCCATTCTCACCTGCAAGCCATTTAGTGGTACCTAAAAGTATTCCCTCTACAAATGTCTGCCTATCAGAGATTGGCAGTTCTGCAAGGGCTAAAGCCAGTACAGCTACCATTTGACTCCCACCACCCAATAAGACTTTCTGACCTGCTTCTCTCGCTCCGATCAAAAGTCCTACAGCCACAGCCTGAAAGGGGTCTCCAACTGCTGATATCAACATCTTAGAGGAAGGATTTAGACCCAAATTTGCTGCTTTTAGTCCCTTTTCTACTATCTCTATCTTTTGTGCTCGTGGAGGATGCAAGGCACTACCACTTATAAGGGATGAAACTGACAGCCCCAATCCAGTCAGCACGGCCTGAGCTGTTGTAGTCCCGCCAGGAACACATTCAGCAAGTAAAAGTGGTTTTTTCATTTTTCTTCCCATAGCAAAAGCCTTATGCCATAAATTTCCAACACGTCCTAAAGACATTGCTTTACCTGTACTCAAGCAAGAAGCCGGTCCATCAGATTGCAAATCAAACCGTAAGTGAGGAAATGATGGGAATTCATATAAACCAACTCCCAAAAATACAGGATCTAAATCCATCAAACTTGTTGCTGCAAAACTAATTAATGCAGGGGAGACACCTCTCACTAAATGAGGGAGCGGCCACCGTTTCGAACCCGAAGGACCATTTAAAAGAAGTTCGGCATCAGCCAATGCCGTATATCGGCGAGAACAAGCTGATGAACCAGCTGCAGAAATTCCTTTCAACTCAGCACTACGTGTAGCAGAAAGTACAACCAATGCATCAATATTCCAAAAATCCTGTTCCCATTGCTCAATCCAATTAGGAATATCCAATGAAGATGCACCAGCACCAAATATATTGCAGCCGTTAGGAAGAACTCTCACAAGAATCTAAAAGTTGTACCAATTCAAAGGAGGGGATCAAGAGCTACAAGACTATTTAGAGAGTTGGGCGGTTCAGGCATTGATGCATCGAGCTTCGGAAATATCCAAAAAGCCAATGCATGCAAAGTCATGACATAAATTGCCTCCTGGAGAATTACTAGAAGGATTGCAGCTAACTGCACTTGGGTGAGATCAGGAACTAGGTGAAGGTTGAATAACTCAACAAAACGTTCTAGTAAACCTGCTCCTGCTCTAGTAATCAATACCCAAAGATTTTCTCCCACCAAAAGTGATAGCACTAAAACCCTTACAAAAAAGCCAAAGGTTCCTATCACTACTCCACCACTCCAGCTTAACCACCAATTAAATCCAAGTTTCCAAGCCCATCCAAGCCAAAAAGCAAGCAATCCATATGGGAAAAGAAATAATGGACCTCTCACTGGTCCCATAAGAGCTGCCAGAAGTAAAACTGCTAGAACAACTCCTTCAAACCCTATATAAGAGCCCCGTCTAAGCTGAAGAAGAGCCAAGGGTAATGGCAATGCAAGTCGAAAAAGTGCTCCTCCAATTGGCAAGTAATACAGCGCTATCCATATCAATGCGGAAGCAGCAGAAAGATAAGAAGCTTCCATAATGCTTATTGCTTTTTTTCGACCAATTGAGCGTAATGGTTCAGAAGTTTTCCATTTACTTAGCCGAAAGAAGGGTTTCAACGTTTTACCCTCTCCCTACTTGACTCCATTTTTAGTTTTTTATTATCTATCAGTTCAATCATCTCCACTTCAAATTCAACGCCAGCAGTTCTTAATGCCTTAGTAACTGTTTCAGCTGGTGCAGATGGATTTGCAGCTGAAAGCTTAATTATTATTCGATATGGCTGAGGTTTAAAAACTTGTTTTTTTTCTTCCAACCTTTTCCTTTCCTTTTCCCTTACTTGGCGAACTTTTCTCATCTGTATGTTCACTTTTTTTTCAGAGGGACTAATGATAATTTCAGATTCCTGTAAATTTGCTTTTTTCGCCAATTTCTTTTCTTCTCCCTTTTGATTTTCAGGCAAGTCAAAGCTCCTGGAAAGGCCAATTCCAACTGGAGAGTTGGAACAAGCCTGAATAATGATGAGCAAAAAGGAAAAAGAGAATATTCTTATATCATAAAAATACTTTAATTTGATAAAAGACATCAACCTTTACCAGGCTTAATAACCTTTACTGCACTAGCTCGTAACCTACCCGATTTAGTAGTTCTACGTTGCTGAGTGACTTTAGATTTATCAGTTTGAGATATGGTTTTGGTTGTTTTTGCTTTAGTTGTTTTTGCTTTAGTTGTTTTTGCTTTAGTTGTTTTTGCTTTGGCAACTTTTTTGCTAGAACTCAGCGATTTGCTAGTTCTTCGACTTGTCTTTTTTGAAGATGCCTTTGCATCTAATAACGCAACAGCTTCTTCTAAAGAAATATCTTCAGCCCCCTTACCTTCTGGCAACGAGGCATTCACTTTGCCTTGCTTCACATAAAGCCCATACGGGCCATCAAAGACTTGAACCTTTTGATCGCTCCCCTCAGGAACCCCTAATTCTTTCAAGGCAATTCGTCCGCCCCTGCCGCGCTTTGGCATGGCCAACAATTCCAGAGCCCTCGTTAAGTCGACCTCCAAAACATCATCATCCCCCTTTAGAGATCGATAATCCTTTTCCCCTTTCCCTTTATTCCAAACAATATAAGGTCCAAAACGGCCTAGCCCAGCCTGGATTTTTCCACCATCTGCGTGTTCGCCTAATAACCGAGGAAGGCGCAAGAGCCCCAATGCATCTTCAAGGCTAAGGTCTTCTGGCTTTACTCCTTTTGGTAAAGAAGCACGTTTAGGTTTTGGTATCTCTTCACTAACTTGCCCTCGCTGCACATAAGGTCCATATTGACCAAACAGCAAATATATTTCTTCTCCAGTATCAGGATCTGATCCAAGTGCTTCAGGTCCTTCTGTTTTTTGTTTAAGAATCAATTCGACTTTTTCTTCATCCAAATCCCCTGGAGTGATCTCCTGAGGAAGCGTCGCCTTAATTAACTCTTCTTCTCCATCATCCTTAAGACGATTGGATTCAAGATAAGCACCAAATCTTCCAATGCGCACTACGCAGGGCAATCCCTCTAGATCAATTGTTCTTGATTGACCAGGATCAATGTCTCCTTCTCGCTTCTGAACCAAATTTTCTAAACCTTTATCGCCCTTATAAAAACTCTCAAGGTATGGTAACCACTCAACTTTACCAGTAGAAATTTCGTCCAAAGTCGATTCCATCCTTGCCGTAAAGCCTGTATCAACCAAATCAGGAAAATGTTCCTCTAATAAGGCAGTAACTGCAAAAGCTGTAAAGCTTGGAATTAATGCGTTTGCTTGCAGGGAAGAGTAACCACGGTCAATAATTGTCCCAATAATGCTGGCATATGTAGAAGGACGACCAATACCTTCTTTCTCAAGCATCTTGACCAAAGAAGCCTCGCTATACCGTGCAGGTGGCTGTGTTTGATGACCTAAGGCTTCAATATCCTTAGGTTTAGGAGAATCACCAACCGCCAAAGAAGGCAATAAAACCTCCTGACCTTCCAAGGCTGCTTCAGGATCATCACTACCCTCTACATAGGCCCGAAAAAATCCTGGGAAATCGATTCTCTTGCCGTTAGCACGGAACAAACCCTCTCCAACCTTGAGATCTACAGAAAGCATTGTCAATCGAGCCTCTGCCATCTGACTGGCAACTGTCCTTTTCCAGATCAACTCATAAAGCGACAAGTCACGGCCATCCAAGCCTGTTTCATTAGGTGCTTTGAATATCTCACCAGATGGCCTGATTGCCTCATGAGCTTCCTGAGCATTGCGAGACTTCGTACTAAATTGACGAGGGGTTTTACTTAAATAATTAGAGCCATATCTTGATTGGACACACTTTCGAGAAGCTTGAACAGCTTGCTCTGACAAATGGACTGAATCGGTCCGCATGTAAGTAATAAACCCTCTTTCATACAAACCTTGCGCGCATCGCATAGTTTCACGAGCTGAAAGTCTTAACTTGCGATTTGCTTCCTGCTGAAGAGTACTTGTTGTAAAAGGGGGTACGGGCTTACGAATAGTTGGCTTTTCTTCAACTCTATCAACAGTCCAAGTTGCCGAAGAGAAAGTGGCAACAAGGGTTTTCGCCTCATTTTCACTAATCAAAGAAACTTTGCTATCTTTTTTTAATTCTCCTGTTGCCTCATCAAAATCACTTCCGTTAGCAATCTTTCTACCAGACAACTTGATTAGCTTTGCTTCAAACAAACCAAGACTTTCACTTTGCTCCAGCTTGGCCTTTAAATCCCAATATGTTCCACTTCTAAAGGCTCTTCGGGCTCGCTCCCGTTGAACTAATAATCTAACTGCAACAGATTGAACTCTCCCAGCTGACAACCCCCAAGCAACTTTCTTCCATAAAAGTGGCGACAGTGTATATCCCACAAGTCGATCAAGAATTCTTCTTGTTTCCTGAGCATGGACCAATTCCAAATCAAGATCTCTAGTTTGATCAAGGGCTTTAGCAATTGCCTCCTTAGTTATCTCATGAAAGACCATCCTTTTCACAGGGATTTTAGGGTCTAATAATTTCAACAAATGCCAACTAATACTCTCACCTTCTCGATCTTCATCAGTAGCCAGCAGTAACTGACTAGCTCCCTTTAAAGCAGCTTTCAATTCTCTAACAACCTTCTTCTTATCTTTTGGAACAACATATAAGGGTTCAAAGTCAGATGTTGTGTTCACTCCAAGATTTGCCCATTTTTGCCCCTTCTGAGCAGCGGGTATCTCACTGGCATTGTTAGGGAGATCCCTAACATGCCCCATTGAAGCTTGAACTTCAAAGCCCTTTGGCAAAAAACCTTTAATGGTCCTTGCCTTTGTAGGACTCTCAACGATTACGAGTGTGTGCGCCATAGGCGACGAGCTTATACATGCGACCGTTATTCATCTTTATCGCACCATCCAGCGAGCTGCATAGGCCCACCTCACATCTAGTGGCAAATTAGTAACGTCGCTAGAGTAATACCTATGGCCTGCACTAGATAAAAATGCCCAAGCTGGGTGCACTTCTCATATCGACCCAGCTCATGGATCTCCCCATGGCTGCTCCTGAAAATTTAATCAACCTTTCTTTGAATGCTGCAGCAGTGGCACCAGAAGGGGTCGTTCTTTTAGCCATGCTAGGAACGCTAATAGTTGACCTGGCTGGCGAAAAAGCAGCAGCGAAATGGTCCCCGCCTATTAGTTATCTTGGACTAGGAACAGCCCTGATCCTCCTTGGATTTCAATGGAATGGGCCTCTAGAGCCATCCTTCCTAGGATCATTTCTTGCTGACAATCTCGCCATTGCATTTAGGGCAGTTATAGCTTTATCAACGCTGATATCTCTACTGATTAGCTGGCGGTATGCAGAACAAAGCGGAAGCCCCGTAGGAGAATATGCAGCCATACTTCTTGCAGCAACCCTCGGAGCAATGCTTCTTTGTGGTTCAACTGATCTTGTAAGCGTATTTGTATCCCTTGAAACCCTCTCAGTAGCCAGTTACTTACTTTCTGGCTACATGAAACGTGATGCAAGGAGCTCTGAAGCGGCACTGAAATATCTGCTAGTGGGATCTGCGGCAGCTGCAGTATTTCTTTACGGCGCTTCTCTTCTTTATGGAATCAGTGGAACCACCAACCTCGAAGCTATAGGTATTGCATTGATAGATAGCCCAACACCTTTAGCGGCTTTAGCACTGGTGTTTGTTCTTGCAACAGTAGCTTTCAAAATCGCAGCTGTTCCTTTTCATCAGTGGACACCAGATGTCTATGAAGGTTCTCCAACTCCTGTTGTCGCTTTCCTATCAGTTGGATCAAAAGCCGCAGGTTTTGCACTTGCGGTAAGAATTTTAATTGGTTGTTTTGACGCCTTCGATACTCAATGGAAACTCCTTTTTACAGTTCTCGCGGTACTAAGCATGACCCTTGGGAATGTAGTTGCTTTAGCTCAAACATCCATGAAAAGGATGCTTGCTTATAGCTCTATTGGGCAGGCAGGGTTCGTAATGATAGGTCTTGTTTGTGGTACTGAAGATGGTTTTGCTTCCATGATTCTCTATATGGCTGCTTATCTCTTTATGAATCTAGGTGCTTTTGCATGCATAATCCTATTTTCAATTAGAACTGGTAGCGACAGAATTTCTGATTATGCAGGGCTTTATCAAAAAGATCCTTTAATCACTCTTGGATTAAGTCTTTGCCTTCTATCACTTGGTGGAATACCTCCTATGATTGGTTTCTTTGGCAAGATATATCTCTTTTTTGCCGGTTGGGCCGACAAACAATATCTTCTTGTTGTTGTAGGCCTAATTACTTCAGTTATCTCAATTTACTATTACATATCTGTTATCAAAATGATGGTAGTCAAAGAACCTCAAGAGGCTTCTGAAGTAGTCAACTCTTATCCTTTAATCCAATGGAAAACAATTGGATTGCCTCCTTTAAGAATTGCATTAGTAACTTGTGTTGTTGTTACTGCAGTAGGAGGAATTTTATCTAATCCTCTTTTTCAATGGGCAAATAGTGCTGTCGCAGGAACTCCGCTACTCCAACAGGTAATTGCATTAGCAGGGGAAAGATCAATTGGCTAACAAACAAATTGTCTCTTCAAAGACAGTCGCAAAGCTAAAATCGGTAAGCAAGCTGTATGGGCATGGTCAACTACTAGTAAAAGCACTAGATGACCTTAGCTTGCAAGTTCTCCAAGGTGACTATTTAGCCGTAATGGGAGCAAGTGGCTCTGGGAAAAGCACAGCAATGAATATTCTTGGATGTCTTGATAGACCCACTCTTGGTAGTTACGAGCTAAATGGTGTTGCAGTTGAAGCTCTTAATGACGATGCCCTTGCAGATCTTAGAAATCAAGAACTCGGGTTTGTATTCCAACAATTTCATCTATTACCTGAAGCAACAGCTCTAGAGAATGTAATGCTGCCAATGATTTATGCCGGTCATCCATCAACTATAAGAAAAGAACGTGCTGAAGAAGCTTTAATCAAAGTCGGGTTGAAAGACAGAATGGCAAACCGACCAAATCAACTATCTGGTGGGCAACAACAACGTGTTGCAATAGCAAGGGCAATCATCAATCAACCAGCTCTTCTTCTTGCTGATGAGCCCACAGGGGCTCTTGATTCAACAACGACCAGAGATGTGCTAAATCTTTTTGATGAGCTGCATGATCAAGGTATCACTATTGTCCTAGTTACTCATGAAGATGATGTTGCTTCAAGAGCTAAAACAGTGGCCAAGTTCAAAGATGGCAAGGTGGTTAAAATAGTTCAAAATAGTTCAGTTTAAATAGAAGAAATTGAAGCTTATTTACCATCGTCTCCAAACTGCTCTATAAGATCCTTGCTTTACTTTTAATGCCCCGTCAGGAGATAATCCTTCTATCTCATATTTTAAAGTTGTTTTTACATCAAAAACTTCTCTGGCCCAAAGAATTCGTTCTACTTCAGAGCAAACATATTCTGGTGTAGAAATCAAATCAAAGGCATTTTCTAAGGCTAAAAGTACCTCTGAAGTCCACCAGATTGGATTACAGCTATAAGGACTAAGTATCTGCGCTAGTGAAATCCCTCCTATAGGAACATTATTACAAACATTTAATCCAATGCCTACTCGTCCAAATCTTACGATTGAGCCACGATGAATAAGCCTAGGAAGAAATCCAGCCAATTTTTTCTCCCCTACAAGTAGATCATTCGGCCACTTAATTCTGACTTCTACATTTGATTTATCCAACCTCTTAGCCAAAGCAACTGCTACCGCTAAACCAATTAATCCAGGGGAGCTAGTTTTCTCTTTTATTTGAAACGCAGCACTTATCCAGACTCCTCCCAATGGAGAATGCCATATTTTCCCCTGTTGCCCTCGGCCTTGATTTTGTCGAGAAGCTATGAAAGCTCTCGACAAATCTCCTCTTAATGGCTTCTCACTTAGCCAATTTGATAGTTCTAATTCAGTACTTGAACAAACAGGCTTCCATCTCAACTCCCAAGAGTTGCTTCCTAAAGAGCTTTCTCTCCATTGACGCATTACAGGAGCGCAACCAGTAAATCTATTAACTATTGACATGCCACCAAGATTCCATACGCATAAAAGCCTCTTCTAATTGATCTTTAGGAAGCACCAAAGCTAGCCGAAGCCAATCACTACCTCCTTGACCAAAGCCTGAACCTGGAGTTAAAGCTACTCCAGTTTTCTTCAACAAGTCTGCTGCAAAAGTCTCATCATTAAAGCCACTTTTTTTAGCCCAATATGGCAAAGGCATCCAGAGGTACATTGCCATTGAGGGAACAGGTACTTTCCACCCCAATTGACTTAATGCCTTCATAGCCGTATCCCTTCGTTGCTTATAAGTTTCTAAAACTTGCTTTGGCCAGGAGGAACTATTCAATAGAGCCTCAATTGCACCTTCCTGCAAAGCAAGAGATTGATTGAAATCCACAACACTTTTCACTCTGCGCAAAGCATTTATCAAAGGCTTAGCCCCTATTGCAAAGCCCAATCTGAAACCACCCAGGCACCAACCCTTTGAAAGAGAAAAGAACTCAATACCCCATTCCCTCCACCCAGGGCAATTTAATAAAGAAGGTGCGTTGTATTCAAAACAAAGATCTACATACGGATTGTCATGGGCAATAACCACTTCATGTTTAACTCCACATTTCATTGCTTCATCTAGCCAAGTCTGGTCTCCAACCTGAGCCGTTGGATTATGGGGAAAGCCAAAAATAATCATTTTCAACTGATCTAGCTGTGCATTTGTAAGTGAATGAAAATTTGGCTTCCAGTCCTCCTCTGCCTTAAGAACTAATTTTTCTATATGGGCATCAGCCAAAATCAACCCACCTCTATGAGATGGATAAGAAGGATCAAGAATTAATCCAGTGTCCCCTGAATTCAATACTGCCAAAGGAAGATGAGCCGTCCCTTCCTGAGATCCAATCAATAACAAGACCTCTTCATAAGGATCTACATTGACGCCAAAGCGTTTACTAACCCAAATAGCTACAGATTCTCTGAACGGCTCTGTGGCCGCATGGAGACAATAAGCAGAACTCTTAGATTGAGCCAAAGAATTCTTAATGGCATGCAAAACAGTATCTGGTGGCTTGATATCTGTTGAACCCAAAGATAAATCTAATAATGAAGGCAAATCATTATTAGATTTGCAAACTTGATATGTTTGCTTGCGAATATCATTTCTTTCAAAGACGCCCAAGCCAAGGCGATTTATGCGTCTTGAAACTGACATAAATTAAACACATCAAAATAAAGGTTCATCATCAACACTAACAATTGTAAATTTAAAAATCCAAGGGAAATATTCTTCAATCAACTTAAAGTTAAAAGACTTACAAAAGTGAATCCTTAAGAGTTATCCATTAAATTCTTAAGTTTCTCAAGATCCTCGTCAATTTCAGAAACCTTAACTTGCTCTATTTGATCATTTGTACTTTGTCCCTTTGATTCAGCAGATGCGTTCTCTGCCGAAGGAAGGGCTACAGCCTGAGCTCCCCCTTGAAGCCTTTCACGCAGAAGGTTCAATTCTGCGTCCAAATCATCTCCATCCTCAAGGGCCGCAAACTGACTTTCTAATCCTGCTCCAGCAAGTTCAGCTGCTGCCAAACCAGTTGCTTCAAGAGCCTCAACCTTATCTTCCATTCTTTCAAAGGCTGCCATGGCTGAACTAGAACCCATATCGCCAACAGCACTTTGAAGTTGCTGTTGAGCCTTAGCAGCTTGAGCCCTAGCTTTGAGCATATCTTTCTTAGTCTTAGCCTCAGCTATCTTTCCCTCTAACTTGACAAGACTGCGCTTTAACATTTCAACTTGACCTTCTTGTGCTTTCAGTTGTTTATCAAGGCCATCAAATGACTCTTGAAAAGCCTTTCTCCGAACTAAAGCTTCCCTAGCCAAGCCTTCTTCACCTTTCTGCAATGCAAGCTGAGCACGCTCGTACCAACTTTGAGTTTGTTTTTCTGCTTGATCGGCCTGACTTCTAAGCCTTTTTTGACTGGCAATTGCCAAAGCCACTGCTTGACGAAGCTTTACCAAATCAGATTGCATATCAGCTACAGACTGATCAAGAATCTTGAGTGGGTCCTCAGCCTTATTCACAAGATCATTGAGATTGGCACGCAGCAATCTGCTCAGCCTGTCAAAAAATCCCATTAAGACATCTCGCGAAACCATTAGGAGGCTAGCTAGCCCAGCAAAATTGTTCACCTAGAATGATGAGATGGTGTTAGACAAAAAACAACGAAGAAAGAAGCTAGGGAATGGCGAGATACTCCAAGAAGCCTCTCCTGATCAAGCTTCTACTATTTCCAGTTGTCTTGATCAGATAAAAATTGCATGGAAAAAACAGCCAAACACAATTGCAGGAATTTGGAATGATTGGCCTAAGCTTGCCGGTGATCCACTTTCTTTACATTGCAAACCTTTAAGTCTTAGGAGAGGAGTATTAACAGTTGGAGCCAGCCATCCTCAATGGCTGCAAGCTCTTCAATACAGCAGACCCCAACTAATTGCGAGACTTCGTGCCGAGGGGAATAGGATCAAAGAACTTCGTATTCAGCAATATCACCCTCTAAAAACCATAAGAAACAAAGAAACTGATCTGCAAATCTGGGAAAAACATCCAAGCAGAGTAGATATTCATGGAATCACAACGTGCAATGAATGTAACGCCCCAGCCCCATCAGGAGAAATAAAGTTATGGGGCATGTGTGGTTTTTGCCGAAGGAAATTACTATCTAATGAGGTTACTTATAAAAACTAATTAATCATCAAAGAAAAATTAATTTCTATTCAGTTTAAAGAGTTGTTTTTTCTTAAAAACGTTCTGGCTTTGGCATTTGCCAATTAGGACGAATCCCTTCACTATTAATCAAATCAGAAGCTCTTTCATTTAAGAGGTTTCTATCGATCCTCCAAACAAAATATATACCAAATTTCCCAAGGACATCAGGTCTTAATCCATCCCAATGAGAGAGATGACTTGTTTGTTCATCAATTATAAGCAAAACAGTTTGAGATGAACTTAATCTATTAACTGGTTTACCTTTCCAGCCTTGCCTAACCTCTAAAGATAATCTCTCGGAAAGATTAACTAAGTTTCTAGAAGTATTTCCTTCATAAAGGACTACTTTACCCGTGTAAAAATGGACCGAAGGCTTAGACACACCGACCATCGCAAAGCTCTCACCTTCAAACTGACTCGAGAGCATTAATTCCGAAGCATTTCTCAAAGGCAACTGCCTTAACTTGTCAACAAGATTAAACATTGGAATTATAACTAACAATTGAAACATCACTATTGGTAACTGTAGTGATAGCAAGCCTCCAGGCTTAAATCTAAAAAACAAGATTAGTCCAAATAATGCACTAATAGTAAAGCAAAATGCTCCCCTTAAAATTATACCGCTAGAGATTAATTCATTCCCAAAATTTGGTATCTCAGGATCTTTTATGTAATCAACAAGACCAAGTTGAGTCCAAAATACTGAAGACCACATCACTAGTGAAATCGCCGCAATAAGCAAAATTGATATACCCCAAGCCCATAAAAAGAATTTACGCTGATTTCTAATCAGAAAGGCACTTTCTGATATCCCTATTAATATTGCTGCCGCTGGTATTGCAGGCAACCAATAGCTTGGCAACTTAGTTCCTGCACAAGTAAAAAGAATAAAAACACAAATCAACCAACACGAAGCAAAAACCAAAAGAGATTCAGAACGTTCATTCTTCGCAGAGGGAATACTCTGAATCACCGAAACGAAAAACTTTGATAGGCTTAGAATTAATAAAGGCGTAAATGGTAAAGAAGCAATAACAAAAACCATCAAGAAAAACCACCATGGCTCCTGATGTGAATTAACAACCGTTGTAAAACGCTGGAAATTATGATAACCAAAAAAACTATCCCAAAAGGGCCTCCCTTCTCTAATTAACTCTATTAAATACCAAGGAAGACTTAAAATAATTGTCAGCAAAAATCCAAAAATAGGGCGTATACGCTTACATAAAATAACCAAGTCTCGCTGAACAAATGCAAACAAAGTAAGAATCATTATCATCAAAACTATCGCTACTGGGCCTTTGGTTAGTACAGCAAGTGCAAGAACAATCCAAGCGAAAACCCATGAAAAACGCGAAGGGTTTACATAAGAGCGCCACTGCAAAAGAAGACTAACCCCCAAAGTGCTGCAAAGCAGAGCATCACTAACGGCAATTCGACTCCAAATCAAAACCAAAGGAGAGAGTCCAAAAGCAAGTGCAGTAATTACTCCAGATAGGCGTGGAAAAGTTATATTCTTTTGGGGCCAGCGCATGACAGTATCACCCAGGAAAATCATCAATATCACTGATGCAAAGGCCGAGGGGAAACGAGCTGACCAAGAACCCAAAGGGTCCCATATTTCCTGCCCTGGCAAAAGATAAATAAGACCCATTAACCAATAGGTCATTGGTGGCTTATCAAAACGTGGAATGCCATTTGCCATTGGAGTCAGCCAATCTCCAGTCGAACTCATTGTTCGACCTGCTGCTGCAAATTTGGGAGGCGTTTCGTCAACTAAGCCTGTAGAACCAAGTTGCCAAAAACAAATGATCAAGCCAAGCAAAAGGATGACTGCAAGACCTCTTAAGCGCCTACTTCGTGACAATGAAACTTTCACTTCTGTTCTCCCCAAATCAATCAAGCTCTAGAGATTTCTTAGCATTTATACCTTTTATGATCCAAGATTCAATACGCCTGGCGAATTGCTCATGAGAAGCTTTTTCCTCAACCCAATTTCTACATTCTCTCCTATTTAGTTCCCCCACTCGTGAAGTTGCGGCAATCATGGCATCAACATCGTCAGGAGGTACCAACCATCCTGTATGTCCAGATTGAATCAATTCACCAGGACCACCGCGGTCATATGCCACCACTGGGACTCCACAAGCCATTGCTTCAACAACAACATTGCCATAAGCCTCGTTCCATTTAGGAGTATTCAAAAGAGCTCTACAGTTACGCATTTCTTTCTGCAGTTCAATTGTCGGCAAAAAACCTCGCCAATCAATTGTTCCAGATGGGAAGGCCTCCTCCACTTCTGCAGCATAAGAAAGGTCTTCAATTACCCCCCAAACAATTAATTGGTCTCCCAGAGCAGCAGCAACCGCAACGGCATCCTCTAGACCCTTCTCAGGAGCAACTCGACCTGCCCACCCAAGCGAACCTTTCCCTTCGGGTTGAAAGGCATAATTTTCAAGAATAAATCCGTTACCAACTACTTCCGGCGATAAAGAAAGCTGATAATCGGAAGCTTGACGAAAAGTATGAAAAGCCAAACGAGTTGGATCAGATCGCGACAAATCACCTATCAGGGTTTTCATAACTTCGGAAACAGCACCCATACTGATCAGATGAAACAACTCGGCATCTACCCGAGAAGTAAGCCAGATAGGAAGCCAGTCATAACTAAAATTCAAAACAGCGTCACATGATTTCCCCAAATCCAGAGCTTGTTCCCAAAGAGCCAACAAGACTCCATCTGGAGGAATCACCATTGGAGCACTAGCTTCTTGATGCTGCCAACTTGGCTGATCTATTCCAGCTACATGCCTAATCTCCGCTTTTGCGCAGTCAGATGGAAGTTCAGAACCTTCTGGAGCCAACAAAATAATCTTATGTCCTAAACCCAACAACCCCTTAATCAAAGAGCGCATAGTCAACTCCACTCCACCACCTCTTCCGCTACCTAAATAACCAATAGGAGTACTAACAAGAACAAGCTCCATCGAACTGCTACTCATCCTTCAGTACCTTTAGCTACAAAACTTGATTCAGCTGAATGCTTTGGTTCCCAAAAACGTTTCCGTTGGCTAACGAATAAAACAGAAACCAACACTAAGAGAACCCCAATCCACTGAAATATATGCAATCTTTCTCCAAGCCATATGCCTCCACTAGCAAGAGCAAACACAGGTGTCAAAAAGGCAAGTGTGCTGAAACTAGTTAATTCTTCCTTGTTAGCAAACCAAAAAAACAATCCATATGCCAATGCGCTTCCAAAAAGACTTGAATAGGCCATTAAACCCCATTCAAAGGGGGACCAATTAGGCCAAAAGGGCAGGCTTTGATCAAATAAATGCCAAATAAGTAGAGGAGAGCTACCCAAAGCCATGTGCCAACCAGTAACTGCTACTGGATCACTTTCCTTACAGGCAAATCTTATAAGCACTGTTCCAAGCGCCATTGCAACTGCAGCCGCCAACATCCAAGCTTCGCCATTACTCCAAAGATTTTGGATTGACACCTGCTGCTGCCCCATTAAGAACCACTGCTTTAAAAGTTCTGGAGGAGCTCCCAAGCAAATAATCCCCAAAAGCCCTAAAACCAATCCAATCCAACCAATGGGATTTATTGCATCACCAAACAAGCTGCGGGCCAATAGAGCAACCATTAACGGCTGTGAATCAATTAGTACAGAGCCCAGTCCAGCTCCAGTTTCTGCAAGTCCTTTGGCTAGGCAAAATTGAAAAACAGTTGCATCAACAAACGTAAATATCAAAAACCAACCAAAATCACTTCTAGCGATGGTCCATTTTCGGCCTAAAAAAGGCACTGCTACCAAGATTGCCAGCCCAGCAGGAAATAAGCGCAACGATGCTACCAAGCTAGGTCCTGCAGAGCTAACAAGCGGTGCCATAGCTGCCATTGCTGTCCCCCAAAGGGCAAATGGCAAAACCATCAGCAACCAATGCCGAATTGAAAACATAAGGTCAGAAAGCTTGCTCCTTTTTAAGATCGAATGAATAACGCATAACTGGAATGATCTGGCCCTTGCGCCGCAAATCCCGCAAAAGGATGGCACGCATCATTATTGACGGTCCAATCAATGGGGCTACGCGAAAGATTGTGCTAAAGGCTTTAAGGCAAATTGAAGAACGGGAATTTCCCGCTCTTCTACTTCGCATAGATAGTCCTGGAGGCACAGTGGGCGATAGCCAAGAGATTCATGAGGCCCTACTTCGACTGAGGGAGAAAGGTTGTCATGTCGTTGCTAGTTTTGGCAACATTTCTGCCTCTGGAGGAGTTTATGTAGGTGTCGCAGCCGACAAGATTGTTGCCAACCCAGGCACGATTACTGGTTCTATAGGGGTAATTCTGCGCGGAAACAACCTTTCGAAATTGTTAGAGCGTATAGGTATACGTTTTGAAACTGTCAAAAGTGGGGTATTCAAAGATATCCTCTCACCCGATAGAGCACTCACAGCCGAAGAAAGAAACCTACTTCAATCTTTAATTGACAGCAGTTATTCTCAATTCGTAAATGCAGTAGCCAAAGGGCGGCAATTATCTCAAGAGAAAGTTTATGAATTTGCTGATGGAAGGGTCTTTACTGGTGAACAAGCAAAAGAACTTGGTTTAGTAGATGAGATTGGAGATGAAGACTCCGCCAGACGACTTGCAGCAAAATTAGCTGGTTTAGATGAAGATAAAGCCAGAACAGTCACCCTTGGAAATCCACCCAAGAAATTACTAGGGCTATTACCAGGAGGCTCTATTCTCTCGAGCTTCTTAGAATCAATTACCTGGGAATTTTCTAACAGCGGCCATGTCCTTTGGCTTTACAAGCCCTAAGCCATGGTGTTATCTAAAGAAAGCCTTCAATTGCAAGCCTTAAGAGGAGCAACTACAACTGACTGTAATTCAACTGAAGCGATAGAAGCTTCAGTAAAAGAGCTAGTAAATGAATTGGTTAAAAGGAACAAACTTGAACCAAAGCAAATTGTTTCAATAACCTTCTCGGCAACTAAAGATTTAGATGCATGTTTTCCAGCTTCAATTGCAAGGCAGCAAGAAGGCTGGCAAAACGTTGCTTTGATTGATTGTCAACAAATGCACGTCAAAAGTGATCTAAAACGTTGTATCAGAATTCTTGCTCACGTTTGGCTTGCAACCAATCAAAAACCTCAACACACCTATCTTAGAGAAGCAATTTCGCTAAGGCCGGATAGGTCAAGGAATCCCTGACACCTAATGCGCCGGCATAAATTTATGCCAAGAACTAAAAGATCGAAGGAGAATTAATTTACTTTTTGAAAGAACAGCTCAACTGTTTCTCCCCAACAGATGAAATCAAATCTATCCACTTTAATTCTAAGAAGTCTTACTGGGACAAGTTTATCTGTTGGATCACTACTTGTTTGTGCGGCTCTAGAAGGAACAACCAGCCTAAAGGCTGGAGCTGGAATTGAATTTAGATGGGACCAAGATCCAAATTACAGAAGGCTCTATTACCATCAAACATCAAACGAGAGAAGGGATCGTTCAACTTATTACCTAGTCATGAAGCCAAAAGACCGTAAAACAGGTCTCTTAAAACTGAAGATCAATGTTCCGAAGCACTTTAATTCCAAAATCAAACCCAAGAAATTGACTTTGTGTCGCATCAATGTTGGTGGAATGCTTGAGAAGACCAAATGCAAAGAAAAAATCCCTGCTGTTTTCGAGGTAACTCGAGATAAAAACAAAAAAACTACTATTGAGGTATTCCCAAACCAACCAATTCCAGATGACAAATCAGGTTATGCACTTGTAATGAAAGTCTTCAACCCCACTAGAGCAGGTATGTACCAATTTGATGCTATTGGTCAATCGCCAGGTGATTTGCCAATCTCGTCATATATCGGCAGTTGGACTATAGACATTCGTTGAACTGATAAATTGGCTTACGAATCCAGGCAAATACCAAACATTCAATGACGAAAAGAACGCTCGGAGGGACTAGCCGCAAAAGAAAGCGGGTCTCAGGTTTCAGAGTCAGAATGAGAACCCACACAGGCAGACGAGTTATTCGTAGCCGTCGCAAAAGAGGCCGAGCTCGTCTTGCTGTTTGATTATCATTCAATTCAAGATGTATCGACTTAAATACAGCGCAAAATGGTTTTGCCCAAATCAATGCGACTGAAAGGTCATAGATGCTTCGATTACCTTTACAAAAAAGGCCTTAGGTATCATGCAGCGTCAATATTGTTAAGAGTAGTCAAATCTCAGCCTTCGCTTCAGAAATATCATTTTTCAAAGTCCCAAGAGAAGGCTTTTAAATGCGCAGTTGCAATCAGTAGCAAAGTCAGTAAGAAAGCAGTTATAAGAAATCAGATCAGACGTAAATTACATATACATCTCACTAAAAGGCTATCGAAAACCCAATACAATATGGGCTATTGGGCGCTTTTTAGCCTAAAACCACAATCAGCAACTCTGAATCCCTCTCAGGTCTTAAAAGAATGTGACCAATTACTAATACAAGCTGGACTATTAAAATGATTACAACCGTGGAGAAAACATTTTACGAAGGTGGTCCAGCTAAAGCGGACCTAATTATTAACCTCCTCGCTGCTTTTACACTGGTAGGCATCCCATTCACTTTTGGTGCAATCGTCCGTGCATTATGGCTTCGCTTCAAAATCACCAATAGACGAATTGCCGTTGATGGAGGTTGGTTTGGAAAAAACCAGTCACAGGTCACCTATAGCCAAATCAATGAGATCCGTTCTGTTCCAAGAGGTTTTGGGTCTTATGGGGATATGGTTTTGGTGTTGAAAGATGGATCCAAAATTGAAATGCGCTCTTTCCCTAACTTTCGAGACGCTGAAAAGTACATAATGGAACAAATTAATATCAGAAGTTCTAAGCCCACTCAACAAGATGCCCAAGGCTTTGCTGCTTAATAAATGCATCCAAAGGTTGAGACAATAGAACCTCTGGTATTGCAAACTGGCATGACATTTCCTTCCACCCTAAACAGAAAGCCGTGATCGGGTACCTCTCTGACAACCTCCTTATACCAATACTGGACTTCTTCTATGGATTAGTACCCAGCTATGGACTTGCAATCGTCGCACTCACAATTGTTATAAGGCTCGCTCTATTTCCGTTAAGCGCTGGCTCTATAAGAAGTGCCCGGCGCATGCGGATAGCCCAACCCGTCATGCAGAAGCGTCAAGCTGAAATCAAGAGTCGTTATGCCAATAATCCTCAGAAACAACAAGAGGAACTTGGAAAGCTGATGAATGAATTTGGTAGCCCTCTAGCAGGGTGCTTACCCCTGCTAGTTCAAATGCCAATACTTTTTGCTCTTTTCGCAACATTAAGGGGGTCACCATTTGCAGATGTTCCCTACTTAGTAAACCTGAAGGTTCTTCCAACTGACCAAGTTGCAGTCATTGAACCTAAGCCTTTTACAAGTCCAAGGCATTCAATTTTCGTCACTGAGAAGGATCATTTCCCAATTGTTGCTTCCCTTCCTGGAGGTACAAAAGTCGGAGCAGGAGAAAATGTCCAAATCAAACTACAAACACTAAGAGGGGAACCCTTTAGCAAGGTCTTATCTCGATTCGACAATAGTTCTAGATTCACCCCTCAATGGAAAGTGATGAAGGGTTCTGAATTTGTCGAAGTTAATACTGAAGGAAGCGTTAAAGCGTTGTCTCCTGGAGATGCCACGATAGAAGGAAGGATTCCTGGCTTAGCAGCCAAAAGTGGGTTCCTCTTCATTAAAGCCCTTGGTCAAGTCGGCTTCTATGTCGATGGGGCTATTAACTGGGATATAGCAATACTTGTAGCAGGGTTTGGCCTCACGCTTGTTATTTCTCAAGCTCTCTCAGGTAGAGGAATGCCTGCAAATCCTCAACAATCCACTGCCAACAAAATCACTCCAATAATGATTACTGGGATGTTCCTTTTCTTCCCACTCCCTGCTGGAGTATTGCTTTATATGGTGATTGCAAACATTTTCCAAGCACTCCAAACATTCCTTCTTAGTAGAGAATCTCTCCCAGATAATCTTCAAAAAATACTAGATGAACAATTAAATAATCCAGCATCAGAGGCAGTAATAACTAGTTCACCTATAATTAGTGAAAGATTGCCATTTGAGCCCAAGAGTGGCAAATGAAAGCTTCTCTAAAGCCAATTTATATAAAGGATTTAATATCTCTTTCATCTCCAAAATTATGGGAAATTTACGGTTATATTGATTCAATAAAAACAGCAAGTCCGATTTCAGGTTCTTTAAGTGCTTGGACAGAAGGTCAAGCACTTAAAGTCAAAGGAAATTTACAGACTATTTTAGATTTAATCTGCGATAGGTGCCTTCAGACTTTCAAGCACAATCTTAAATTTGATATAGAGGAATTAATATGTATTAAAGGCAATAGACCATATATGGAAATAATACAAGAAGATTATTTTGCTGATTATTTAGATCCTAATAGCACTTTCAATCCTGAAAGATGGATATTTGAACAATTCAGTCTTCAAATGCCATTGCTAAATATTTGTGGAAGTGATTGCACTGCTCCTATTGATCTCAATAACCAAAAATATATTTTTTCAAAAACAACTAATAACGATTCCCAAGAGTTCGGAGATCCTCGTTGGGCTGATCTTAAGAAATTACTTTGATCATGAAAACTTGGGACTATCATTTAGATCTTTTAATTAGAGCCAGAACTCCTCTTATCTGGATTCGGAGTAATGAAGAAGAACGTGTAGAAGTTCTGTTGAAAAATGCAGCTCAAAGGCTAAAGCCTCGACGATTAATATCTTGGGACTATATAGAAGGTCTTTGTGGAGCAATTAATTCAGAGGGGCTAGGTGCCAAGCAGCCTATGGCCGTTCTTCAATGGCTTAAAACACTAGACAAAAATAATCCCACCATTCTTTTGCTAAAAGATTTCCATCGTTTCTGTGAGGATCCAGGCATAGCGCGAATGCTGCGAAATCTCTCAGAACAACTAAAAGAAAAACCTCACACAATTGTTCTTTGCTCAGGTCCTTGGAGCCCTCCAAATGATCTAGACGAATCATTAACTATCCTCGACCTACCCCTACCTGAGGAACCTGAAATAAGACACTTGCTCAGCAATATCTCCAAAGCCACTGGACAACCTCTAGAAAACAATGTTTTAGAAGAGTTAACTCACGCTTGCAGCGGATTAACGGAAGTCCGAGTGCGACAAGTCGCTGCTCGTGCCCTAGCACAACGAGGCAAAATGGGCCTAGAAGATCTCGATGAAGTTTTAGAAGAGAAAAGACAAACTATTGCCCGAAGTGAGGTCCTGGAATATTGCCAAACACAAGCGAATCCTTCAGATATAGGTGGCTTAGATGCTCTTAAAGCTTGGTTAGACCAGCGTCACCAAGCTTTTTCTGATGAGGCAAGAGAGTTTGGATTACCCCTACCCCGTGGAGTGCTATTAGTAGGTCCACAAGGGACAGGGAAATCTTTAACGGCAAAAGCTATAGCCCATAGCTGGTCAATGCCTTTATTGCGATTAGATGTAGGGCGACTTTTTGCGGGGCTGGTCGGAGCAAGTGAAGCCAGAACTAGGGAAACCATTCAAAGAGCAGAAGCAATGGCACCATGCGTCCTTTGGATTGATGAAATCGACAAAGGTTTTGGAGGAGATGGAAGAAGTGATGGAGGCACCAGCCAACGCGTCCTTGCCAACGTCCTCACATGGATGTCAGAAAAACAATCAGCTGTGTTTGTTGTTGCCACCGCTAATGGTGCAGAGAAGTTGCCAGGAGAGCTATTAAGGAAAGGTCGGTTTGATGAAATCTTCTTACTTGATCTACCAACAGAGCCAGAAAGGTTCAGCATACTAAAACTACATATCAACCAACGGCGCAAGTATTTAGACCTTCCTTTGTCAGCAGTCGTTGATCGCACCAATGGCTTTTCAGGTGCGGAGCTTGAACAGACCGTTATAGAAGCGATGCATTTAGCATTTGCAGAGCGAAGAGAACTCGAAGAGACTGATCTAATTCTTGCTGCAAGTCAATTAGTACCTCTTTCACGAACTGCCAAGGAACAAATCAACTCACTCAAGGAATGGGCTTCTACAGGAAGAGCAAGACCTGCGTCTTTAATTATAAATAGAACAATTAACTAACTTTTGAAGAACCACATGATTGATTAAGGCTTATCGGAGTAACTGAGTAGCTAATGATCTGAAAATCAAAAAAGAATAAGACCCTGACAAATCAAATAAAAGATCAAAGATTAGAGCAACAAGGCTTAGGCTACTGAAGTGACTTGATTAACCTCGTGCTTGATCAGCGCCTAGTGCGTGAGAGACCCAATCTGATTGCTCATGAACTTGAGCGACGGGGCATCAAATTGGATCTAAATTCTCTCCAGCAAATTGCCCAACAGCAAAGAGATCTAGAAGAGCAGAGAAGCAAGCTTCAATCTAGAGGGAACCTCATTGGAAAAGAAGTGGGGGAAAAAATTCGACAAGGGTTCGATCCAAAGGCTCCTGAGATACGTGAACTACGTGATCAAGGCAACCAAATCAAACAAGAAGTCGCGTTGATTGAAGAAAAAGAAAAAACAATTTCAGCAGTCCTAAAAGAAAAACTTTTATCTTTACCCAATCTGCCCTCCCCTGAATGTCCGGATGGGAAGGACGAGAAGGACAATCAAGAGAAATATAGATGGGGTGCTCCTCGTCAAGAAGCAAATCTTGAGGAGCACTGGGAAATTGCAAACAGAATTAAGCTCTTTGACACAGAACGAACAGCAAAGATCTCCCAAAGTCGCTTCGTAACACTCCTTGGACAAGGGGCGCGACTAGAGCGTGCCCTAATTAACTTTATGCTCGATTTACATACTTCAAAAGGTTATCAAGAGGTTTTCCCACCAGTCCTAGTTAATACAGCAAGTCTTAAAGGATCAGGCCAACTACCCAAATTTGCAGACGAAAGCTTTCGTTGCATAGATGACGACTTATGGCTAACACCAACAGCTGAGGTACCTCTAACCTCACTCCACAGAGAAGAAATCCTTGCAGCCAATAAACTTCCTCTTAAATATGTAGCTTATAGCCCATGTTTTCGAAGAGAAGCGGGCAGCTACGGCAAAGATACTAAAGGCCTAATTCGACTTCATCAGTTCAACAAAGTTGAGCTTTATTGGTTTGCACACCCTGAAAAGTCAAAAGAAGCACATGCCCAGATAACAAATGATGCGGAGGCCGTACTCCAAGCGCTTGAGCTTCCTTATCGAGTAATTGAGCTTTGCACTGGAGACCTTGGTTTCTCTGCGTCACGCACCTTTGATCTAGAAGTGTGGCTCCCTGGTGCACAAGCATATAGAGAAATCTCCAGTTGCAGTGTTTGCACTGACTTCCAAGCCAGACGGTCTTCTATTCGGACTAAAGAAGGTAAAACAACGCGATTGATTCACACACTTAACGGGAGTGGTTTAGCCATCGGGAGGACAATGGCAGCTTTATTAGAGAATGGGCAACAACAAGATGGAACGGTCAAACTTCCCGAGGCCCTAGTGCCTTATTTTGGTTCAGATCTTCTACAGCCAGACTTCAGATACTAATCTCCAATTGATGAACGTCCTTGCATCATTATTAGTCCTAGGTTTATTGATCTTTTTTCATGAAGCCGGCCACTTTCTTGCAGCAAGCATGCAAGGCATCCGTGTAAATGGATTCTCTATAGGTTTTGGTCCTGCTCTCATACAGAAACAGATTTCAGGAGTTACCTACTCTCTTAGGGCCCTTCCACTTGGAGGATTTGTATCCTTCCCTGATGACGAAAAAGACAGTTCTATCCCCAAAGATGATCCCGATTTACTTCGAAACAGGCCAATAATTCAAAGAGCATTTGTCATTTCCGCAGGAGTTCTTGCCAATCTTCTTCTAGCTTGGTTAGTTCTTTTCGGTCAGGGTTCATTCGTCGGATTACCTAATCAACCAGACCCAGGAGTACAAATAATATCAGTTCAAACTGGAGAGGTAGCAGAGTCTTCTGGACTTATAGCCGGTGACAAAATTCTCAGCATTAGTGGACAAAAACTAGGCAGAGGTGAGGAAGCAGTTCAACTTTTGGTCAGACAAATCCAAAGTTCTGCTGGCAAAGAAATCGAATTAGAAAGAATAAGAAATAACAGAGATAAAATTATAACCATTACTCCTAAAGACAACCTTGGTATTGGCAAAATAGGAGCTCAGCTACAACCTAATACCAATGACATTGTAAGGCCAGCAAAAAGCCTAAATGAGGTTTTTAATTATAGTAATGGTGAGTTTTTGGATCTACTGACGAGAACTATTAGTGGATACAAAGGACTAATTACAAACTTTTCAGCAAGCGCGAAGCAATTAAGTGGACCGGTAAAAATTGTAGAAATAGGAGCAGAACTATCTGAAAAAGGTAGTGCTGGCCTTGTTCTTTTTGCAGCGTTAGTTTCTATAAATTTAGCAGTTCTAAATTCATTACCATTACCACTACTTGATGGCGGCCAAATGGCCCTACTAATTATAGAAGGTATTCGAGGAAAGCCTGTACCAGAGAAATTGCAGATGATTTTCCTACAATCAGGATTTCTACTTTTAGTTGGTCTAAGTATTGTTCTAATAATCAAAGACACAACTCAACTTTCAGTCGTACAACATTTATTTAACAAATAGGACAAAGACAACAAAGCAAGCATCTTCAGAAAACAACCATCCAATCAAAAGGCAAACCTGAAAGTCTTTAAGAAAAGGTCATCTATTGAATTCCTAATTTTAGTCGGATGACGAGTTAAAATCAATTTGGATTATGCTTTCAAATCCGGAGAATGGCCAAAAAGTCAATGATAGCGCGCGATGTGAAGCGCAAGAAGCTTGTTGAAAGATATGCGGTCAAGCGCATAGCTCTACTAAAAGCTTTCCACTCGGCTAAGGACCCTATGGAAAGACTTCAGATACATCGTAAAATCCAGGCATTACCTCGTAATAGTGCTCCAAGTCGAATTAGGAATAGATGCTGGGCTACTGGAAAGCCGAGAGGCGTTTATAGAGATTTTGGGTTATGCCGGAACCAGTTAAGAGCAAGGGCCCACAAAGGAGAACTTCCAGGAGTTGTCAAGTCAAGCTGGTAATAAGAACCCCAAAAAGACCAAAACATTTTTTTGAGATTACTTTTTGCATAAAAGGACAGGTATTAACTACCTGTCCTTTTTTTATTAATCAAGATCAAACTCTATTTTGTTTCTCAAGAGTCCCTATTAAGTGCAACAATAGAAGAAGACAAAAGGACATAAGCAAAAGTGCAAGGTCAGACAAAGTCGATCTCCTTTGATGGTCGGGAGATACGACTGACTACAGGGCGATTTGCGCCCCAGGCCGGTGGCTCAGTAATGGTCGAATGTGGAGACACTGCTGTTCTTGTTACAGCAACCACTGCCCCAGGTCGCGAAGGTATCGACTTCCTCCCATTGATATGCGATTACGAGGAAAGGCTTTATGCAGCCGGTCGCATTCCAGGAAGCTTTATGAGGCGAGAAGGTCGTCCTCCTGAAAGAGCCACTCTTATCTCTAGGCTGATAGATCGCCCTATGCGACCTCTCTTCCCTCATTGGATGAGAGAAGATATTCAAATTGTTGCCAGCTGTCTTTCTTTAGACGAAAGAGTCCCTGCTGACGTGCTTGCAGTCACAGGTGCATCAATGGCAACTTTGCTAGCTGAGATACCTTTCCATGGGCCAATGGCAGCTGTAAGAGTTGGCCTATTAGGTGATGACTTTGTACTCAACCCAAGCTTCCGAGAAATTGAGAGAGGAGATCTTGATCTAGTTGTTGCTGGAACTCCCGATGGTGTTGTGATGGTTGAAGCTGGAGCCAACCAACTTACTGAGCAAGACGTAATAGAAGCAATCGATTTTGGTTATGAGGCAGTCTGCGAACTTATTAAAGCTCAAGAAGTTGTTCTTAAAGAAGCTGGAATAAAGCAAATAAAAATAGAAGAACCTGAAACCGACCAGACAGTTCCCGTCTATTTAGAAAAAAATTGCAGCAAAAAAATAGGAGAAGTGCTCAAACAATTTGATCAAACAAAAGAACAGAGAGATACAAAGCTTGATGAAATCAAGTCTGAGGTGGCTGAAAGTATTGAATCTCTAAAAGAAGATAACTCTGTTCGTAAAGCAACTTCTTCAAATAGCAAATTACTTAGCAATAGCTTTAAGAGTTTAACTAAAAAGTTAATGCGTGAACAAATCATCAAAGAAGGCAAACGGGTAGATGGAAGACTTCTTGATGAAGTGAGGAAGATTGAATCTGCAGCTGGTGTATTACCGAAACGGGTTCATGGATCTGGGCTTTTCCAGCGTGGTCTAACACAAGTTCTTTCAACAGCAACTCTTGGGACTCCAAGTGATGCTCAAGAAATGGACGATCTAAATCCAAATACTGAAAAAACTTATATTCATCACTACAATTTCCCTCCCTACTCTGTAGGTGAAACTCGTCCAATGCGTACTCCAGGACGAAGAGAAATTGGTCATGGTGCCCTTGCAGAACGGGCAATAATGCCTGTTTTACCCACTAAGGATACTTTCCCTTATGTCCTTAGGGTAGTAAGTGAAGTTCTAAGCTCGAATGGCTCAACATCTATGGGCTCAGTGTGTGGGAGCACCCTTGCGCTTATGGATGCAGGAGTCCCTCTTAAAGCACCCGTAAGTGGAGCCGCTATGGGACTAATTAAAGAAGGAAAAGATGTCAAGATTCTGACTGATATTCAAGGGATAGAAGATTTCCTTGGTGATATGGACTTCAAAGTCGCAGGTACTGAAAAAGGTATTACTGCACTTCAAATGGATATGAAAATCACCGGTCTAGAAGTAAAGACTATTGCTGAAGCAATCAATCAGGCTCGCCCAGCTAGAATTCATATTCTAGAAAAAATGTTGGAAGCAATCTCTGAGCCAAGAGAAACCCTTTCGCCTCATGCTCCTAGATTACTAAGTTTCCGCATAGATCCTGAACTAATAGGGACTGTAATCGGTCCTGGAGGACGCACGATTAAGGGAATAACAGAACGCACAAATACCAAAATTGATATAGAAGACGGAGGCATCGTAACAATTGCCTCTCATGACGGGACTGCTGCTGAAGAAGCTCAACGGATCATAGAAGGCCTTACAAGAAAAGTACACGAGGGAGAAATTTTTACTGGAGCGATTACCAGGATTATTCCTATAGGCGCATTTGTTGAGATTCTTCCTGGAAAAGAAGGAATGATCCACATTTCCCAGCTCTCAGAAGCGCGGGTAGAGAAAGTAGATGATGTTGTAAAAGTCGGTGATGTTGTGACTGTTCGCGTAAGAGAAATTGACAATAGAGGTCGAATAAATCTCACACTTAGGGGAGTTCCACAGAACGGAGCAATAGCACATCATGAACCCACTCCTACACCAGTAGCACCACTAAACTGAATTTATAAACACTAATAAACCTAAACATCAAAGCCTGGATCAATCTTTTGCAATTGCTTCAATGTCTGCTCACAAAGCAGGGCATGATTTTTCCCTTTACTTGCAATAAGACATCCTTTTTGATTTAAACAACCTGTGTTGTACCTCAGGGCTTTTCCGTCTGCATGAGTAAACGCACCCCCTGCTGAGCAAAGTAAAGCTTCTGGAGCTGCCATATCCCAATCCTTTGGAGCCGTCTTACCAGAGAGAGATATATAGAGATCCGTTTCCCCACGCAGGATTGTTGCAATTTTACAGCCAACACTGCCTACAGCCTTTTCACCACCAAAGCCCAAGTTGTCAATAAGTTTCTCTAGCCGTTCATCACGATGATTTCTACTTGCTACAAGAATTAAATCATCAGTAGCCAAGCGATCACTAAATCCAAATTGTTTTTGTTGCTTTTTGCGATTCTCACACCAAGCACCAATCCCCAATACACCAAACCAAAGTTCTTCAACTTCAGGAATAACCACTACACCTAAAACAGGCCTGTTCTTGCGTATCAAAGCCAAATGGACTGCATATTCTCCTGTCCCATTAAGAAAATCCTTGGTTCCATCAAGTGGATCAAGGATCCACAACCATTCAGAATTTAGAGGGGAACCAGAAGCAATTTCAGCCTTAGCAGTTTCTTCACTTAGCAAGTCCCACGAAATCAAAGGAAATTCAGATTTAAATCCATTTAACAACCAACTGTTTACTGCTAAATCTGCTGCAGAAACAGGCCCATCATCAGAATCTTGAACATTTAAAGGTTTTGAAAACCCATATGGAGGTTGCATGCCTCTTGCATAAGCCATCAAGATATCTGCAGAACCCCAAGCTAATTTTCTTAATTGCCTTAAAAGGTCCTCCAAAGACACTTCTTTTGGCAGGCAGGGTTCAATATTGGTCATCATGATTTTCTAAAAAAGAAATTTTGAGTAAACGCCTCGAACCAGCTCCTGGAGTGCTCTACGTAGTAGGTACACCAATTGGAAATCTTGGTGACTTATCGCCAAGAGCAAAGTTCTTACTTCAAAATGTATCTGCAATTGCGTGTGAAGACACTCGTCACAGTGGTTATTTATTAAAGACCCTAGGTGCGAATGCTCCCCTTTTCAGTTTCCACAAACACAACGCAACCAATAGGACACCACAACTACTTGATTTATTAAAAAACGGAGAAAGTCTTGCACTAATTAGTGATGCTGGGCTACCTGGAATTAGTGATCCAGGAGAAAGTCTTGTCGCAGCAACCAAACAAGCAGGGCATGATGTTATTTGTATTCCGGGCCCTTGTGCAGCAATAACAGCCCTTGTAAGCAGTGGCCTACCTTGCAATCAATTTTGTTTTGAAGGATTTCTTCCATCTAAGGGAAAGAGCAGAGAAGAAATTCTTTTAAGAGTTAGCAAGGAAAACAGAACAACAATCATCTATGAAGCCCCACACAGGTTAATTAGGCTGCTTGATGAACTAGAAGGACTTTGTGGCGAGGAGAGGTCCATACAAATTGCGAAAGAACTAACAAAACTCCATGAACAACAAATTGGATCCACAATCAAAGAAGTTAGAGAATATTTCTCTGTCAACAAACCAATTGGAGAATTTACCATTGTTCTTGCTGGAGCAACAAAGGAAGCAGTAATTCCCCCATCAAGCGAGGACTTACTAGAACAAATGAAAGTTCTAATGAAGGCTGGCGCAAGTGCAAATGAAGCAGCTCGAGAAATCGCAAAAAGCTCTGGGCTAGCCAAGCGGATTCTTTATTCATTGCTACACAATCCACCTATTAGCAATAATGATTAGAGCACAAGGGTAGTAAAGGGCTAGTTTCTAAATTAGAGATCCTCAATGCTTTTGAAACTGAGATCGATAGCCCTGAGTTACGTAAATGGATGCATGCTTCTTGTGATGCTTTGCTTGGGGTCTCAAAACCTCAATGTTAGAGAGGAACTCAACTTAGGTTTTGCGACTACAGCCCCCTTACCTTCAGGCTTTTTAATCGGTATATCAACCGTCCTAGGAGTGTTGAGTGGAGGAAGCGCAACTGTATTACTTCTGCCAGAGGACCCTTCTTAATCTAAAGCTATCAAAGAACCTTCTAAAACCAATCTTGTAATACCTTGGGCAAGCAAAAAAGGAGTTGATAAAGCAAAAACTTTAGAGTCTGGTACTTGTATCACCCTTTGATTTCTTCCGCAATTTCTTTTTGCAGATCTCTGATTAGAAAATAAATAAAGAGCTTTTCTTTTTAAATCCTGATCTGACATAAATCCAAGCTCGGGATAATCACTCAAGGGCCTTGCATCCAACTCAATAGACCTATCTACCAAAATATAAACAGTAGAAGGCAAAGTTCCTTCATCTAATGGTAAGCAGCGAATTTCCTGTTGAGTCTCAACTTCAAAATCAGGTGCAAGTGGAATAACTTCGTGAAAAAGTTCAAAGGACTCATCTGCAACGGTAATTTGATCAATTTTGAGATCGAGAGGGGAGTCTGTAGAAGTTGCTTCTATTAAAGGAAATTCTTGATCGTCTAAAAGTTGTGTGTGATTTACGTCACCGCTAAGATCTCCGTTAGATAATTTTTTGGCTTTGGAGGAAAACCTCTTGGCTTTTAATTCGTTATATTCATCAACAGTGAGCAAGCTCTTTACAATTCTTGTGACGGTATTTTGACTACATCCAAAATTCTCAGCAAGTTCCGAAGTGGATTGTCCAGAACGAAAACCCTTTAAGAGCTCTGCTTTCTGACTATCCTTGAGCCTCCTTACCACAGCTAATGTCACTTGATACACACCAACCTTAGATGGTGAGGTTCACTTTTAGTGGCAAAATATATGCATGCTCCCTTAGCTCAGCTGGATAGAGCAACTGCCTTCTAAGCAGTTTGTCGCAAGTTCGAATCTTGCAGGGAGCGTTGGCTGTTTTCAGGTCCCTAGAGCTCATGAGCATAGGGAGTAAATAATTTCTGAAAAGAATTAAACAAAAGTTAGACTATCCTGACTTAAGAAACCCATGCATAGGCCAAACAACAAATACTTACCAGCGAAAAGAGCAGATAAAAAATATTAAGATTAATAAAGTAATAGTATAAAATTAAAAAATATTCACCACCTTCAATTCATTCTAATGTTGACATATAATTAGTGAATTTATAGTTTAACAACCTAAAACAAATCTTTTAATGAGTAGAATAGCCAGTCAAAGAAAAGAAAAGGATTTAGTATTGCAGGAATTCTATTATTCTTTGAAGGGAAAGTAAAAGTTTTATTCAAATATTTTTGATCTGTTGGTCTCCCTACAAAAAAGCTTGGATCCACATGGCTCTGGGATGAATCATTAGAAATAATTTCATTTCTAAAAAACCAAACTATAGATCCGTCATTGAATTTTAAAACAAAGCCAATCTCGCCACCATCAGTAAGTTTGTAATCGATAATAGTTCCAACAGCGTTAAGTTTAATTAGGTCAATTAGCTCAGAGGAGGTTTTGTCTCGAATAAGATTAATGTCAACACTGACTTGGGATCCAATTTCAATTAATGAGTCTTTATTTGTCATGGTTATCAAACAGATAATGAAGAAAATTAAAAGTTAAAGATGGAAGAGCGAGAAAGTGTTAATTCAAGTTAAATTTAAGCATATAAATTCGTTGATTTAGGGATTGATGATGATTGAATGATTTAAGGACAAAGATATATCCAACCTGCAATGGTTCCTTTTTGAATTGACAAGTCTTCCTGAACTTGATTCAAGTGGTCTCTTGTACAAGAACCTGGAGCCAGGACAAGTAATTGATTTGAGCAAGTAGAAGTCTTAATCAGATCATTCGAAACAGTTATGCTGATTTGAGGCATTTCGTTATGTAGTGCCTTCGTAAATAAGGAGAAATGTTCTTCGTTAAATGATTCTCCTACAGGAACTACTGCTATTGATTCTATTCCATTTTCTTTAAGTCTATTAGTAAGTAATGCTATAGAGCTAGACCAATTATTTGAGGATATAGAAAGTGTTTTTAATAGAGGGTATTTTATTATTTCCTTGAAAAAATTAATATTATAAATTCGTCCTGATCTTCTATCAAGTAGAAGAGACAAAGCAGATCCAAGAAACACACCAGCCAAAAGATAGAGACCAACTATCCGTTTCTTTCTAGGAGCTACAGGGGAGTCTATAAGAGTTGGTTCAGTAATTACCCTCCAAGGATCAGTTTGCTGAGCTTCTTTTAATTGAAGAGTGGAATAACTGCTTTGGAGCTGATCTAATAGATTTTCATCTCTCTTTGCCTCATATCTTAATTGACGATATTTTAGTAAAATCTCAGGAGTTCTACTTAAAGACGTCTTTAAGGCTTCAATCCTTTCCTTTAATGAAATAATATACTTAGAATTGGGCTTCAACTTTGTTGATTTTTCAATAAGATCGGATTCTAATTCTGAAAGCTTAGCGTATTGAACATCATATCTATTATTATTCTTCTGTAGATTCTGATCATTCAATTGATATGAAAAAGGGATATTGCCAGTAAGCTGATCCGTGTTAATAATTTGATTACTAAAGCCACCAAGCCGCGGCATTTCTCCAACCCCAGGTACTCTCATTTCCTGCGAATTTAGAGGCATGGGCAAACCATCCCGATTGCCTAGTCCATTTTCAAGTGAAAAGTTCTGAAACTTAGTCAATGAATCTGTTGACTGGACTTTCATTATTTCTATTTGTTTTTCAAGGAATGCAATTCCTTGACTGATCTCTTTTTCTCGATCAGATTCCGAATATGCTTGATATGTATTAGATATTTTCTTTAAAACTGGAATAATTAAAGACTTATCAGTATCTCGGTATTCAAGATTAAGAACACTAGTTCCTTTTTCTAAATCAACCTTTAAATTCTTAGTCCAACGATAAAATGTCCACTTTGATACATCTAATCCAGACTCTAGTTTGCTTGATTTAACAAAATCATAAATGGGTTTTAGAATTGAAGGACTCTCTAAGATCTTAACTTCGGTTTTTAAATCATTTTTAATGCCCCCAGCTTCCAAACCAAAAGAAGAAATAACGTCCCCCAAGCCCTGAGAGGAAGAGCTGACCCTTCCTGACTTGTCTCTCATGACAATTTGGAAATGACCTTCCCATACAGGCTTTCGAGTAAAAGCATATATAAAACCTACTAGGATAGTAAGTGAAGATAGCGTTAAAAAATAAAATTTCTTTCGGTAAATTGAATCAAGTATTTCTTTCAAGTCAATCTCATCATCTTCAATTGTTGAAATTTCGGAGGAATTAGCTTGATTCATATCGGCTAATCTGCAATCAGATCATATATATTATATAAACCCAATAGTCCAATTGCAGGCTTTGAAATAGTTGTGATAGCTTCGTTAGTATAGCCAATTAGAGATCGTCTAATATGAACAATATCGCCATCAATTAAAATTGGATTTTGATAAGTACCCTCTCCAGCATTTGGTTTATGGCCAAAAACACGCCTTTCTACTGACCCATCATTTGAAAACCTAATGAATTCAACATTACCACTAAATATCTTCTTACCTCCGGAACTTGCTATCAATTGATTTAAAGAGCTACCACTTGGTATCACTCTTGAACCTCTATCTTCACTTTGCCCACTAATAAATACAAGAATTTGGGATGGGTTAATATTACTTTTCATAGCAGAGCGCATTTGTTGCATAATAAGTTCTTTAGATCTAGATAGTTTGATGATATCTCCATCTAAAATCTTGATATTTTGTGACTCAGTTATCATTTCGCCAATCAATTCAGGGAAGATATTTAGGCTAGTTCTTATATAGCCACCTCCCTGATCCAGTGGATTTTTTCTCGTTAACTGTATATTAGTTAAATCTGATTTCTCAGTAATTCCACCTGATGCGCGTATAGCATCGAACAAAGTAGGAAAACTATTTGTCTTCAAAGATTGCTCAAAAGCTTCAGCCTTATCTGTAACTATTGATGGATATACTTTCTTTGTAAAGGCATAGCTTTCGTCAGTTGAACCAGAAATAGTATATCTACCTGGTTTTCTCACTTCTCCTAATACAAAAGCATTGACTGGTCTATAGCCAACGATCTGAATATCAAATTGAGGTGAGGTTATAACCTCTGCATAGTCTTCAGTTAATTTTCTCTTTAAACCCTGAATAGACAATCCCTCAACATTAATTGCTCCAATCTCAGGCAAGTAAATACTTCCAGTAGGTCCAATTGCATATATTTGGCTAAATTCGGGCAGACCAAAAAATTCAATATACAACCTATCTCCTGATCCAATGATATAGTTGCTATAAACTCTATCTTTTCCTGAAAGATTAGATATACTCTCCACGGATATATCTTGATCGTCTCCTTCGCTTTTTAAAACATCAGCATCTACGCTCAAAGAAAATATAGACAAAAGGACTAAAGAGATCCCAAGTGAATTATATTTTCCTTTGAGCGTTAAAAAAGACAACTTCTAGTTAATAATCAAGTAAATACTAGACTATCAATAAAAATAGATCGACAGAAGGATGACAGGAATAGCATTGTCACACTTGCAAAGTATGCATCAGTTGCTGTGAAATGCACTGTGCTCAGTGTATTTTTTTTATTTGCATCTCTTTTACAAAAAGCCCTACGAATCGGTTTTAACATAAGATGCAACGAGAAATTAAAGACTTAGTGCTGAATTAATTATTTTTAAAAAATATTAGCACAAGGCTTGTTGCTATATAGATATAGTTGCATAATAATATCATCAATCTAGAATACTTACTCAGATAGAGCCAACTTGTTTCTATCAAATTCTTGCAGCATCTTATGGAGTTTTGCTCTGCCTAGAAAAATGTTAGTTTCATTTCTATTGGTCTGAAGATTCAAAGGCCTCTTCCAAAGGCTTCAAATTGCAGCTAAAGAGCTAGTTTCATAAAAGCCTTTGAGATCTGAGCATTCCCTACTAACTCCTATAAGCAGCCTTGATGAAATAAATAAGTAAATTACTACAAGTACATCATAATGTTGTTTCGGCAACGCCTAAACAGGCTACAAAGGGCGGGTAAGGAGCTAAGTTTTTTTCATAAAACCAATCAGAGTAGTAACGATTTCTCAAGGGTTACAACTTCCTCCTAAAAAGGATCTATTAATAGTGTCAACCACTCTTGATCCCTAGTTGGCTTGGCTAAGCAACTAACATTCTACTATTGCTTCTAAAAAGCAATTCTTAATTTTTCCAAATAAACAGAATCATGCACTAAGATGATATAAATGGCTCATATGAAGAAGTCTCATTGAAACGGGCCAAAACTTTGGGTTTCTAAACAAAACAGGTTTGCAAGAACAATCTCCCTCTAGAAACATAACTCAGTTAATACCACCCTACATAACATCTAGTCATAAGATTCTCCTAAATCTGTTGATATGAATTGAGGTTGAAAGGTTTTTAAGTATATGCTAATCAAGACTCCGCTTCTTACTAATGCCTGAAACTACAGAGAAGGGAAAATTTGATTTAATCCAAGTCCTCAATGGAGTAGCTCTGTTGCTCTGTGTTTTTTGTCTTGCCTTTATTGCACTGAGCTTGCGGCCAGTAGCTCAATGGGCAAATAATCAAAATATTTGCGTGGAACAAGAACAAGCCAAATCTGGTGCTCCTATTTCATGGGGAGTCAGGAAGTGTAATGGTCGCTCCAAAGTATATGAAGTCAATAGATCTTCTTGATTAAGATAGAAGGCATTCATTTTGAGATTTCGAAGAAGTGAGGTTTTATTTTTAGAAAAAAAATTCTATTTATTCTGCTATTTATATTCTTAATATTGGCTTATCCTTTCTAATCGGTAAAGCAATGGATTGGCAATATAGACTCCGAATAATCTCTCTTGAGATTATCGAATCATTTATATATTTAATTCTTTTGATTAATACTTTAGATAAGTTGCTAATAAACAAATCGAATAGAAAGCATTCTTGATAATTTATTGAATATTGACTCATCAATAATATCAGATAGTTGTTTATATAATAATGGATAATTATATTGCCTATAGTCTTGATTAGAACTTATTCAGCTTACACTTTGAATCATTCGAAATCTAGATTCTTCCATTCTTTATTATTATAGATATTTACTTATTGAATTATTAAAAGCATCTAATGACTAAGAGTTTCCTCTTTGCCTGGTTTATTCAAAAAAGAGTTTGCTTTCCTAAACAAGTATTTTTAGATCTGCAGCTATGGTGATAATCTTAATTTGGTTTCAGCTGCTCCAGTCAGAGGGAATAAAGGTTGCTCCCCTTGGGTTCTTCGCACCAAGTCAATCTTGATGCCTGAAAGTGACCTGAGTTAAAATGCACCTCTTATCTCTATTCCTGGGATAAACCATCACTCGCCGTTCTCGAGTTTGATGGTCTTGAGCAGAATTTCATTGCCAATCAGCTCTGGAAACCACGCTGTCACTAGTAATCCATTGCGCACATTAGTGAGCAAAACTGCTAAATCAGCCACTATCAAACTCTATCAAGTGATTTATGCTTAAACTCCTGAATCCTTGAAAATGATTGATATGACAGCGATAAGAACGATTTGGGGCCATAGCTCAGCTGGTAGAGCACCTGCATGGCATGCAGGGGGTCAGGAGTTCGAATCTCCTTGGCTCCATTAAGTTTTCCATAGTGAAGGCAGTCTATAAAAGATGAATATTTTGATTTGTACGCCAAATAACTTGAATGTTCCTTGTGCTGCCTTGAATCGTTTAGGAGAGTTAAGAAAAGCCTTGCATCAATTTGATTGCAAAGTTTATTTGAGTGGGGCTGGCTCAACAAGTAAAAGATACAAAATAGTAGATAACAATGTTATTTGCAATATGCCAATAAGACGTAAGTTTTTACCACCAGCTTTAAAAGTAAATGCAAATTCGGCATTATTTTACAAGCAAAATATCAAAGATATTATTAATGATTTAGAAATAGATATAGTTATAATCTACTCAATGTTCTCAACATTCATTGAGCCAATTGCTTTAGCATGCAAGCAGCTAAAGATTTCTTGTGTTACAGATGGAGGAGAACGCTATTCAATAACACTACGTAATCTGCTAAATGGAGTCAATTACATGCAATTTAGAGCCATATTCTATAGCTTAAAATTAGTAGATGGACTAATTGTTTGTTCACCTAGATGGCAAAAATATGCAACATCGATTCAAAAACCTTCTGTTCTTTTTCCATCAATTGTACCAAGTGGATTAAAAGCTAAATCTGGAGCCATCAAGGCTAAAAAGAAAAATAGCTTCAGAGTTGTATTTATTGGAGCACTTACATATAGAGAGATGCCAGAAAAATTAGTTACTGCTTTCCAAATAGCGCGAAAAAGAGGTTTAGAGATTGAGCTAGTTATTATAGGTCGACAATCAAACTACTTTGTCGATAAACTATCTTTTGGTAAATTATTTAAAATAATTAGCAGAGAGGAAAATATAACTCTTACTGGATTTATTGATATTGAAGAAAAGGAAGCTTGGCTGAGATCGGCTGATTGTTTTGTACTGATGAGACCACCCTGCAAAGAAACGTACCATCTATTCCCTACAAGGCTTCCTGAATATTTCACTCTAGATAAGCCGGTTATATTAACAAATACTGAGCCCTTTAATTTATTTTACTCACACAAAAAAGAAGTATTTTTTATACCTGAATCGAATAATTCCAAAGATTTAGCTGAAGCATTCATATATTTAGCATCAAATCCAGAGGTAGCTACATATATTGGTATGTGTGGGAAGGAATATGCGAATAAAAACTATTCGCACCAATATCTGGGTAATTTAATATCCCATTTCCTTAAAAAGATAAAAAATGCTTAATAGATCAATTCAATCAAAAAATGGATATTTGCTTGCTGGCTAATTTAAAAATATGATTTTTTTCGTAAGAATGATCAAAAAATTCTTGTTTTGGGTAAATACATTTTAGTGAAACTGGTTTCTGGCTTATTTCACTAATCAGTTTTAGTAGCATCATGACAATACCAGAAGGTTCATAAGGTATTAGTAAGATTAGTTCACTAAATTGGTTGGTTTGCCTAAGAAGAGAAGTCAAACTTGCTTCACAAATTGCAGAAATTTCAAAAACACTTTGAGCTTCTGAAATATACTTCTCACTATCATTTAATAAGACTGAATCAGGGCCAAATAAGGCGACTGCTTTAGTAGCTTTAGATGTAATTTGCTTTTTATTTGAATAAAGCTCAATCGACAAGGGTTCTAATTTGCCATCAATGTTGGTATGAGGATGCACTTTCTCAAAACAGTATTTTGTTAAATCTAGTTCAGATGAAGAGATTCTAAGGAAAGATTGCCTACGGTGATTAATAGCATCTAAGCAACAAGAGACTGCTTTATCCTTAGTAAATGGATGGAGTATGTAAGGGTATCCTATAGATAAAAGAGAGGATACATCGTGTTGACAATGGTGAGTAGGTCCTAATGTAGAGTAATCATATGAGCCTCCGGCTGCAAGAATCAAAGCTGGATTTTGATTATAAAGTAAATCTATCTTGACTTGCTCAAATGCTCTATCGATGATGAAAGGAGTGATTGAATATAAAATTGGGTAACAACCATTTCTGGCAACTCCAGCTGCAAATCCAACCATGGTTTGTTCCATAATGCCAAAATTTATGACTCTTGATGGATATTTCCTCATTGCCTCTCTCATCTGAAAAACACCTAAATCACCAAGAAGGACTATTAAATTCTCATCCTTCTCTAATTTATGTGAAATAGCTGTAAGTAGGGTATTCCTCATTCCTCAAGAGATATAGAAATAGCTTTTAGCATACTACTTAACTCAGCATCATTTGGTATACCAGCATGCCATTGAGGTTGAGATTCAAATGATTTAACATTTGCTAATTTAGTTGTCTTAAACATTATAATTGCTGGACCTGGAGTAGAGATTAGTTCAATAGATTTAGTTAAATCAGAATAAGAAGATGCTGATAGCTCTGTAATTGATATTGAAGACTTTAAAGACTGTGCAATATCGAGTGTTGCTGATTCTATAGAGTAATTATAATCTATTAAAACCTTTAAATTAACATCCATATTGAAAATATGTAGAAGAGATTCCCATATTGTTCCTTCTTGCATCTCTCCGTCTCCAAGTATGCATAAAGTTGGTAAATTGGAATGTTTGATTTTTTCCGCATAAGAATAGCCAAGCGCTATTGGAAGTCCATGGCCCAATGAACCCGTCGAAGCAAGGAGCTTAGTGAAAGCTTTGTAGCATGTATGTCCATGAAATGAAGGTATTTGCTTGGTACAGTAGTTATCAAAAGGTTCAGAATTGATATTAAGCAAATTTAATATGGAATATAAACCTAGTGAGGCATGACCTTTCCCAAGTACTAAGCGGTAATCAATAGAGTTACTGACCTCTAAGTAATGAATAATAGGTAGCAAGAATTGACTCATAGAAACTGATCCGCCAATATGTCCAGCTTTGACTTCATAGGATTTTTTCAATATCTTCTCTGTATTTTGATGAAGGAGAGTTCTTAATTCTTCTAAAGAGGGGAAAGAAGCAGTCATGATTTTATTGGAAGAGCTCAAATTAATATGTTTAGTAGCTATTATTTGAATTCTAATTCTTCAACTTATTTTGTGCTTCACTACAAACAAGAGTTAATCCTTTTTCAAGGGAGGTGAACTGAAACTCAGGGTAGAGATTGCTAAACCGTTTTGGTAAGACACTGACTTTAGATAAGGCTGAATGGACATTCCTGGTAGATGGTCCTGTGATTACGGGTACTTTTAAAATAGTTGCAATTGCCTGCGCAAGTTCAAATATAGAAATTGGATAGTTGTTGGATATATTGAAAATTGGTGGACTATCTCCTAAGTGTAGGTCACTGAAATTATTGACAGCCAGTCGAAACATCATCTCGCAGGCATCGTCTATATAAAGATATTGACGTAATGCGGAGCCATCATCCAAAAGTTTGATTTCCTTTTTCTGAATGCCTTTGACTACTAATTCATAGAGTACTCGCCTATCACCAATATCGAAGTATGGTGAATAAGCCAAACATATCCTAAATATTCTATAAGATTTAGCGGGCAATAATGAATAAAGAATTGACTCTCCTAATCTTTTTGAGTCAACATATATTGAACGTGGTGTGCACGTATAACTAGATGGAATGATATCCTCAGAGCTTTCCTCCTTTGACCCATAAATTTCAGAGGTACTTGCATAATAAAATTTTCCATCAGGACTTAAGTTAGAACATAGTGAGATAATATCCTCGGTATTGAGCTTAACTACAGGCTTCCAATCACTAATAAACTTAGCGGGTTGACCGTAAGTAGCAAAATGCCAAATCTGGTCGTACCGTGTTGTCTCCTTTATTGCAGAAGTATATGAGATATATGAAAGCTTTTCCAAGCCGCTTTGTCCACTATTTAGAGTAACCTTAGGAGGGTTACTAAAGTAAGTACCTACTA